>NZ_JBLWVT010000032.1:0-5008 GCF_048268305.1 Pseudodonghicola sp. | reverse complement strand
GAGCGAAGCTTGCGCCTCTCGGCAGATTGCTGCGCAATCGCCTGCCGGCCAATGGATCGCTCTATTGCTGCTCGGACAGCGTGCCTAGTCGTGGCGCTGCCGTGACGAACTAGCCCCATAGGGCTTGCTTCCATTCCTGCGAATGGATCGCACCATCAAACCCTGGGATCAAACACCTACTGGTTGATCTCTGCCGGCAATGGCCGGGCTGTCGCTGAACGCCGCCCATCAGGTGGTGGATGCGGGCTTTGTCGGCCGGCTGGGGGCGGAACCGTTGGCGGTTCTGGCCCTGCTCGCCGGTCTGGTGGCGGCGGCGGGCATCGGGCTGGGCATCGGCGCGGCCAGCGCCACCGCCCGGGCGCTCGGGGCGGCGGATCCGCTGCGGGCGCGGCAGATCGCCGGTATCGGGTCTCTCGCGGCGCTGTTTCTGGAGCTGGTCCTCTGCGGCGGGCTCTGGGCCGGGCGGGAGGTGGCGCTCGTGGCCCTTGGCACGCCCGGCGATCTGCGCCCCCTCGCCGCCGGCTATCTGCCGGTGCTCAGCCTGACCATCGGCGGCGCCATCCTGCAAATCCTCTGCGATTTCCTCGCCATCGGGCGCGGCGAGGTCGGGATGCGCCTCAGAACCCTCGTGCTCTGTTTCGGGCTCAACATCGCGCTCGATCCGCTCTTCATCTTCGGCTTCGGTCTGGGGCTGAACGGCGCCGCCTAGGCCACGCTAACGGCGCAGGGGGTGACGCTGACGGTCTGGGCCTGGTGGTTCCGGGCCCCCAATCGCCGCCCCGCGCTCGGGCCGCTGCGACTGCTGGGTCCGGTGCTGCGCGTCGGTCTGCCCGAGGCCGCCGCCGTGGCCATCACCACGCTCGGAATGATGGCGGTGCTGCGGCTCGCCGCCGAGACCGGCGGAACCGAGGCCGTGGCGGCGCTTGGCATCGCGCTCAGGCTGATGTTGATCGTCATCCTGCCGCTCGAAGGTTTCGCCATCGGAGTGCAGCCGGTGCTGGCCCATGCTTTCGGTGCCGCCAAGCCCGAGCGCGGGGCGCGGGTGCTGCGCCATCTGATCGCCCGGGGACTCACTCTGGGCACGGCGCTGGCGCTGGTCTTCTGCCTGCTGGCAAGGCCGATGGTCTGGGCGACGGCCGATCTGCCAACCTTCCACCGCTGGCAGAACGATCCCCGGGTGGCGGAGTTCTTCGAGGAGGCCGGCACGCTGGAACAGCATCGCGCCGATCTGGAACGGCTGCTGGCCGATCCGCATATGTTGCCGGTCATCGCCGCGCTCGACGGGCGCGACTTCGCCTATTTCGAACTCTACTGGGTGCGCGAAAACCGGCTGGGCGCGCAATGCGACGCCGCCGCCTGGGATCGCGGCTGGCATGTGCTGGTCGGCGAGGAGGACATCCGCGGCGTCGAGTACGTCACCGCCTGGCTCCCCTCGCTCATGCATTACATGTTCCTGGCCGAGCCGCGCACCGAGGCGATTTTGGGCGAACCCAAGGCCCGCCACCTCAGGCAGTTGAAGAACCTGGGCCGCGGCGGGTTTGCCCATGTCCGCGACTTCGACTTTTCCCACAAACGCGCCAGCCTCGTCCGTCTCGAACGCCAGCATTTCTTTGAATCCCGCCTTTGGGCACGACCCGGGACCGGACGCGGCACGCCGCTGACGCTCTCGCCCGCGCGCCTCATCACGCAAGGAGACTGGACATGACCGCATCCGATACGCCCTTCGACCTGATCGGGGTTGGCTTCGGCCCCTCGAACCTCGCCCTCGCGGTGGCGCTGGAGGAAACCGGCAGCCCGCTTTCGGCGCGGTTTCTCGAGGCCCGACCAAGGTTCGCCTGGCATCCGGGCATGATGATCCCCGGCGCCGACATGCAGGTGTCGTTTCTGAAAGACCTGGTCAGCCAGCGCAATCCGCAAAGCGCCTTTTCCTTCGTCAGCTATCTGCATGCAAAGGGTCGGCTGGGCCGGTTCATCAACCGCAAGACCTTTTTTCCCAGCCGGGTGGAGTTCAACGATTACCTCGCCTGGGTGGCGGCGCAGATGCCGGTCTGCGATTACGACCGCCGCGTCGTCGGGCTGGAGCCGGTGACGCTGGGCGGTCAGGTGCGGATGATCGAGGTGATTGCTGAGAGCCGGTCGGGCGAGCAGAGCTGTTATCACGCCCGCAATCTGGTGATCGCGCCGGGCGGGCAACCGCGTTGGCCCGACGCGCTTGAGGGGCTGCGGGGTCACCCCCGGGTGATCCATTCCAACGATTACATCGCCGCCGCCCTGCCCCGGCTGGAGCCCGGCCTACGCATCGCGGTGATCGGCAGCGGCCAGAGCGGGGTGGAGATTTTCGCCGATCTCGCCAATCGTCAGGAGGCGCCGAAGGTCGATCTGATCCTGCGCGGCCGTGCCATCCGGCCATCCGACGACACCCCCTTCGTGAACGAGATCTTCGATCCCGCCCAGACCGACCGCTTTCATGCCCGCCCGGCCGAGGACCGCGCCAAGACCCTGCGCGCGCTGGCCGCGACCAACTACGCCGTCGCCGACGGTGATCTGATCCAGGCGATCTATGACATGCTTTATGAACAGAGCGTGGCCGGAAGCGATCGCCTCGCCCTTCATGCCGAGGCCGGGCTGCGCGCGGTCGGGGAGACGCCGCAAGGGCTGTGCATCGAGATCAACTGCCCGGACGGCCCGCGCACCTGATGGTCGACATGATCCTGCTGGCCACCGGCTACGACCGGACGTTGGATGCCGGGGTGTTGCGCGGGCTTGCCCGCCTTGCCACCGGCGCGCCGCCTGACCGCGATTATTGCCTGCCGATGCAGTCGGACTTCGCCCCGGCGATCTTCGTTCAGGGCTATAGCGAACCCACCCATGGGCTGAGCGACACGCTGCTGTCGGTGCTGGCACTGCGGGCGGAGGAACTGACCCGGTCGCTCGCCACGCTTGCACGGCCGGATGCGGCCTCCGTCGCCGCGGAGTGATCAGCCAGCATCGGCGGGGCGGCACTGATAAGAGAATGGTTTGAAAACAAGATATTCTCCAGGTGTCGTAAGCCGCCCCGCCGGTTGCCGCCGCCACCGCGCCTGTGATATCAAACGGCATCTACTCAGCGTTTCGCCCGGCAGCTCCCCCTCATGCCCGGGCTATGATGTCAGATCTGTCTCCCCTTCCATTCCCCCTGCCCACAGAGGCCCGCGCGGCCGCTCGCCGAAGCCTGCTCGCTCATCTCATCCACGAACGCGAGCTTCTGCTCTGCGATGCGATGCGGATCCTCGGCGCCCGCGATCAGGCCGAAGATGTGCTGCAAGAGGCGGCAATACGTTGTCTCAACAGCCCGGCGATCCACCCCGAGATCGACTGCCTGCGCGCCATGTTGCGCAGGATCGTGCGCAACCTCGCGCTCGACGAGCAGCGGCGGCATGCACGATCTGGCGGCGACACCAGCGCATTGGCCGAACCTGCCTGTCTCCGGCCCGGTCCTGAACAGAGCCTGGCCGACCGGCAATCGCTGCAAGCCGTGCTTGGGACGCTGCGAACCCTGCCGCCGCGGCACCAGCGGATCTTTCGCACCCACCGGCTCGGCGCCCGCCGCCAGAACGAGATCGCCCGGGACGAAGGGCTTTCACCGGCGCGGGTTCATGCCATCATCGTCGAAACCCACGCCCGCCTGACCCAGAGCCTGGCCACCAACGATTGACCGGCCCCCATCCCGCAGAGGCCGGCCCGCACCCGCCTGGCCAAGACATAACCTGCGGCTTTCAGCGGCAAAACCGCCGCCGCCCTTGAACCCCCGGTCCCGGAGGGAGTATGGGCTTGGATATTCCCCGACCGCGAAGGAATAGATCGACCCACGCCCGCAGCCCCCACGCCACAGAGGATGGATCTTTTCGATCCCTCGGGCAGAATGCCCAGCCCCTGGCGCCGGCCCCAGAACAGGATTTCGATATCCGCACCCGCCCTTCTTCATAGCGGAAAGAAGGTTGACCGACCCTCCCTTTTCCCAGCCTCAGCGCCGGACCTCACCGGGTGGTGCCAAGGCCCCAGCCGCGCCCCTTCCGAAAGAAAACCCCTTTCCCCGCCATGACAAAGCTGTTCCGACCGCTTCCCTTCGCGGTCCTGACCTTCGGCATCCTGCTGCACGCCCACGGCGATCTCATCCTGGCCGGTGGAGGCTCCCCGCTCGCCGCAGCGGTCTTCCTGTTCTCCGCCCTGCCCTATGTGATCGCGCTGATCGCGCTCAGGCGCCATCCCGAAAGCTGGATTGCCGCCCTGGCCGCCGGGGCGGTGCTGCTGATGATGGATCTGGCGGTGTTCCGCAGCGTGCTGATCTCTCCGGCGCTGTCCGCGGGCCTGCTCGCCCTGCTGGTGGAACCGCTGGTCAATTTGCTGCTGGCCCTGCCCTTCGGCTGGTATCTGGGCCGCGTCATGGCGCGGGGGTAAGCTCCCGGGCCTGGCGGGCAAGCGCCTCGATCGCCGCCCAGTCGCCAGCGGCGATCAAAGCTTTCGGCGCGACCCAACTGCCGCCAACGCAGGGAACCGTGGCCAGCCGCAGATAATCCGGCGCGTTCTCGGCGCTGACCCCGCCGGTCGGGCAGAAGGATATCCCCGGCAAGGGCCCGGCAAGCGCCGCCAGGGCCTTGGCGCCGCCAGCGGGACCGGCGGGAAAGAACTTCAGCATGTCATAACCGCGCGCGGCCAGACGCATCGCTTCGGAGGCGGTCGCCGCCCCGGGCAGCAGCGGCAGCCCCGCCGCCTCGCAGGCCGCCAGCAGCTCGTCGGTGGCCCCGGGGGAAACGGCAAAGCGCGCGCCCGACGCCACCGCCAGATCGACATCGGCCGGGGTGATCACCGTGCCGGCCCCCACCACCGCGCCCGGCAGATCGGCCATCGCCCGGATCGCAGCCGCCGCCGCCGGGGTGCGCAGGGTGACCTCGAGCACTGGCAAACCACCGGCGACCAGCGCCTGGCCGAGAGCGGCCGCCCGGGCGGCCTCCTCGATCACCAGCACGGG
>NZ_JBLWVT010000031.1:0-5638 GCF_048268305.1 Pseudodonghicola sp. | reverse complement strand
GCCGACCTTGCAGGGGCAACCGCTTTGACGGCCTGCCCATCTCTTGAAGGCCGCGCAGGGCTGACGGGTGGATGCGCAAGGCCCGGGATGGGGTGAGGACGACGATCCAGAGCCACGACTGGGATGCTGCCCCCTGCTCCGCACTCCCAGACCCCCTGCGCGATGCAGCTCAGCTGGGCAGGCGATGCCGATCCTCTGGCCCGATCTGACCTGCCAGATGCTGGCGCAGTGCGTCCTTGCCGTTCGCCCGAAGATCATCGTTGAAATCCCCGAGCCTCGGTTCCAGCACATGGCAACCGATCCCGACCTCGGAGGCTCTGGCGCTCAACCTCTCTGCCGCGCGTTGCCCGGCCGGATCGCGATCGATCGCGATGTAGAGGCGCTTCAGCCCCTCTGGCAGCAGGACCGCCCCGAGGTGACCCGAAGAGAGCGCCGCCCAGACGGGCAGACCGGGGATCGCCTCGGATAGAGACAGTATGGTCTCGATGCCTTCGCCGACAACGAGGATGTCATCCTGCGAGGTCAGCCTGACGGCATTGCCGAGGAGGTGACCCATAGCCCGACGCTGTGGATTCACTGCCGCCTTCCCCTGTCCGTCAGGCGCCAGCCAGGTGCGATGCACACCCTGCACGGCCCCTGCCCCATCGGTAACCGCCGCGATCATCGCCGGTTTGGGGATGCTCCGGGTCTGCCCCTCTTCCCGATGCCAGCACTTCGGGTGGAAGCGTAAGGCGCCGTTCGCCCCGAATTGGGTGATGCCTCGGGAACGGAGGTAGGTCTCAGCAAGCGTGCCTGCGACCGGCACCGAGGCAGCAAACAAGCGCGCCGCTGCCGCGGGAGTGCCACCGGGCGCCTTGGCCTTCCTCGGCTCTTGCCTATCCGGGACGACCGGCTGCGGACGGCCAAGATGCGCTCGGGCCTCGGCGAGAAGGTCGGGGAAGCGCGTAATCCCCGTCCGGGCGCGGATGATGTCCAGGAGATCGCCATGCTCGCCTGTGGCCCCATCCGTAAACTTGCCCGCTGCCCCCGGCCCCGACGCGGGCCCGGTCAGCCGCACGAAGAGCGAGCGGCCAGGATTGTTTTGCAGGTCACCCACGATCCAGTAGGATCCTTCCCGCCGTCCGGCGGGAAGGTAGGCACGACAGACGCCTTCGGCATTTTCTGCCAAATCGCGCACGAGGTCTTCGGTCTCGGAATACATGGGTCAACAGCCTCCGCGATCATGTAGCCTTGCGACAGGACAACGTGCAAGCAGACGGTCCAGTATCGCGACGCCATCGGCGTCGGTCGGGCAAAACAGCCGAAGCTTCCAACTAATAATCTCCGAGAAGAAGCCATCGGCCTTGAGCCGATCCTTGGCTGCCTCCGAGAAGCCCGACAGTTCGATCCGGTGCGCGCCCATGACGCGCGAGCGGTGCAATTCCATCCCTTCGGACAGGCGCACGACAGTCTTTCCCTCCAGAACGAGGGCATGGACCTGCGCCGCCGAGAGCTTTGGCGCGTCATCCGCCAGCGTGGTCGCAACCCAGGCGGGCGAGACGCGGCGCCCGATGATGCGCTGCCCGTCATCGGTCTGCAGGCGATAGACCCGGGTTTCATCCTGGGGAAGCTGCTTCCAGATCGGCAGCAGCAGACCTGCCACGATGTGCAGCGTGGAGTCCGAAAACTCCGGCACCTCGGCCAGTTCCGCAGTCCAAGCCGCAGTGAAGGCCGCGCGGTCGGCCTCGAGCCAGTGAGTGTCCTCCATGACCTTGGCCGGGACCGTGCTGGCATCAAGCGGGCGGATCAGGCGCAGGCGCGGCTCGATGGTGCCATCGTCCAGCATCAGGCTGGTCGCGGGCACCTGTACCGCCGCCCGACCGGAGCGGCTGTTGATGAGACACCGCGCCTGCGGGCCATCCAGCCAATCGAGTGCATCCGCGAGCGGAGTCGGCGTGTTGCGGCGCTTTTCCGCGATGGTCAGCAGCTGGGTTTCCGCGCCGGAGCCGGGATGGGTGTAGATGACCTGTGCGTCGGTCACCCGGAAGCTCTCGGCACGGAGTGTCTCGAGCCCGAGATCATAGACCCCGGCGGCGATGGCGCCCTCAATTCGCTGATCGAGCAGCTCCTCGAAACCCGCGAACAGCACGGCCTGCATGTCGATCGTCAGCGCCAGCAGGCGATTGAGGAAGGTCGTGATCGGCGGCAGATCATCCTTCAGCCCGTTGTCATCGGTCAGGCTAAGGCCTGTGGCATCCTCGAAAGCCCCAAGTGAGCATCCCGCAACATCGCCGCGATAGATGCGGCGGTAAAGCTGGCGCAGGGCGTCTCGGGCATAAGGCGACTCGAGGTTATCCTCTGGGCGGAACAGCCCTTGCCCGCCGGTCTGCCGCTGGCCGCGGGTGATGGCCCCAAGCGTGTCGAGGCGGCGCGCAATGGTCGACAGGAACCGCTTCTCCGCCTTCACATCGGTGGCCTCCGGCCGGAACAGCGGCGGCTGCGCCTGGTTGGTCCGGTTGGTGCGTCCGAGGCCCTGGATCGCCGCATCGGCCTTCCAGCCCGGCTCCAGGAGGTAGTGGACCCGCAAGCGCTGGTTTTTCGCGCCGAGATCAGCGTGATAGCTGCGCCCGGTGCCGCCGGCATCCGAGAAGATCAGGATAGGCTTTTCGTCATCCATGAAGGCTTGGGTTTCCGCGAGGTTCGCGGCTCCGGCCCGGTTCTCCACCACGAGCCGTGCCGAATGCCCTTCGCCCTTCCGCACGATGCGCCGCGAGCGCCCTGTGACTTCGGCCACGAGATCGGTGCCGAAGCGCTGGACGATCTGGTCGAGCGCACCAGGGACGGGCGGCAGCGAGGCCAGCTTTTCGATCAGCGCGTCACGACGGCGGACGGCTTCGCGGCATTCGACCGGTTGGCCGTCTCGCGTTACGGGGCGCGACGAAAGATTACCTTCGCTGTCGGTGAAAGGCTCGTAGAGCTGCACCGGGAAGGAATGGGCGAGGTAGTCCAGAACGTATTCCCTGGGCGTGATGTCACAACGGATATCATTCCATTCCTCGGTTTGGATCTCCGACAGGCGGCGTTCCATCAGCGCCTCACCCGTCGAGACGATCTGGATGACGGCGGCATGGGCTGCCGCCAGATCCTCCTCGATGCTGGAAATGAGGGCGGGGGTTTTCATGCTGGTTAGCAGGTGGCCGAAGAAGCGCTGCTTGGCGGATTCAAACGCCGAGCGAGCGGCGGATTTCGCCTGACGGTTCAGCGTGCCGCTCTCACCGGAAATATTCGCCGCTTCCAACGCCGCGGTCAGGTTGTTGTGAATAATGGCGAAGGCCCCGGCATAGGCATCGTAGATACCGCGCTGCTCGGGGCTAAGCGCGTGCTCCAGCATCTCGTATTCGACACCGTCATAGGACAGCGACCGCGCCGTGTAGAGGCCGAGCGCCCGGAGGTCGCGGGCCAGAACCTCCATCGCCGCGACACCGCCAGCCTCGATGGCTTCCACAAACTCGGCGCGGGTTGCGAACGGGAAATCCTCCCCGCCCCAGAGACCGAGACGCTGAGCATAAGCGAGGTTGTGGACCGTCGTTGCGCCCGTGGCCGAGACATAGACCACGCGGGCATTCGGAAGTTTGTGCTGCAGGCGCAGGCCCGCCCTGCCCTGCTGCGAGGCCATGGTATCGCCCCGTTCGCCTTTGCCTCCGGCAGCATTTGCCATGGCATGGCTTTCGTCGAAGAGGATCACCCCGTCGAAATCCGCCCCGAGCCAGTCGACGATCTGGTCGACGCGGGATTTCTTGGCACCCCGTTCTTCCGAGCGCAGCGTCGCATAGGTGGTGAAGAGGATTCCCTCGGTCAGCGGGATGTCGCGGCCTTGTGCGAAACGCGACAGCGGCGTCACCAGAAGCCGCTCCTGGCCAAGCGCCGACCAGTCGCGCTGTGCATCCTCTAGGAGTTTGTCACTCTTCGAGATCCAGAGCGCCTTGCGTCTTCCTCGGGCCCAGTTGTCGAGCAGGATCCCGGCCGACTGACGGCCCTTGCCGGCCCCGGTCCCATCGCCAAGGAAGAAGCCCCGGCGGAAACGGACGGCGTCAGCCGCATCGTCTGGTGCTGCGGAGACCACGTCTCCGGTCTCATCGACGGTCCAAGACCCAGAGAGATGCGCGCCATGCGCCTCCCCTGCGTAGATGACGGTCTCGAGTTGCGCGTCGGAGAGCATGCCGTCGCGCAGGATGGTCGCCGGAAGCTTGGGGCGATAGGAGGGTTTCGGAGGTGCGACAGAGGCCATGGCCGCCGATTGCACAAGCTTGGTCGGGTGCGATGCGGCGTCTGGGATGTCGATAGCCTGCAGACGGAAGGTCTCGTAGATCGCGTCGGACAGCCGTGTCGCGTCTTCGTCCTCGGCGGCGTCGCGAAGTGCGTAGTTTAGGTCCTCGGCCTCGATCGGCGTGTCTGGTTTCGCCGGTTGAGCTGCAGAGGTCGCGTGTGATCGGCTGGCGGGTTTGCGGATGGTGAGGTGAGAATTTCCCGGAAGGGGGGAAGAATGGCCCTGCCCCGCAGCAGGAGTCGGATCCCACTTGAGGCGCGGCGGAACCTCGGCAGTGACCCGGGACATCAGATGTGCCACGTCCGGGGATGTGGGTTGGCGCAGGTCTGCGGTGATGCCGCCCGGCTCGCCGCCGCGGCATTTGTCAAAGACAGAAATCCGCGTCTCGAAGCTGGTGCCGTGTTTGGCGAAAGCGGCGCCCGACACCGCGCCGGTGAAGACGAGATGGGCCGTCTCGGTCAGACGGTCGAAGGTCTCGGCCGAGGCCGGCGCGTCCGGCGCGAAACCGGCACCCGTGATGGCAACGAGCCGCCCGCCGGGCGCCAGCCGTGCGAGGGCCGAGCGCAGATGTCGGGCCGTCGCCTCGGTCGACCGACCATCGACATTGGCTTGGGCCGAGAAGGGCGGGTTCATCAGAATGACGCTCGGGCTTGAGGAGGCATCGAGATGATCATCGATCTGCGCGGCATCAAACCCCGTGACCGGTCGGCCCGGGAACAGCAAGCGAAGAAGGTCGGCGCGGGTGTCCGCCAACTCGTTCAGAGCCAGAGTGCCGCCGGCGATCTCGGCGAGGATCGCCAGAAGCCCGGTCCCGGCAGACGGCTCTAGGACAAGATCACGGGGCGTGATCTGTGCTGCCGCCACAGCCGCGAGCCCCATGGGCAGCGGCGTCGAGAATTGCTGAAAGCGCTCCATCTCTTCCGACCGCCGGGTGTGCGTGGGCAAGAGGCCTGCCACCTTGGCGAGGATCGGCAAGAGCGCCGCAGGCGAGCCGGTACGCGCAAGCAGCGCCCGACCGAACTTTCGCAGAAAGAGGATCAGCGCCACCTCGCCTGCCTCATAGGCGAGCTTCCAGTCCCAAGCACCGGTCGCATCGGAACCGCCGAAGGCATGTTCCATCTCGCGGCGCAGGCGCAGCGCGTCGATCTGAAGCCCTTGCGCCAGATCGGGCTGCAGCGCTTCGGCAACAGCAACGATCGCAGGGGCAGGATTTGCTGCCAACGGGACAATGGGCGCAGGCAAGGACGCCTGCGCAACAGGGGCAAGATGGGTCATCGGGAAACTCCGGAATGAAGGACAGGATCAGGCCCGGACACCCTCTCTCGGGCAGCC
>NZ_JBLWVT010000030.1:0-8147 GCF_048268305.1 Pseudodonghicola sp. | reverse complement strand
AATCCTATCGGCGCCACCCCCGGCGGGTGCACTTTCTTCAAGGCCCGGGCCGCCGTAGAGAGGTCGGCATCACAGGCGCGGCGTTTCCCCGCCACGCCCGGCAGACAGATCTGGAAAACGGAGCCGGTGCATTGCCCGACAGCAACCTGAATAACCACCCCAAAGAAGACGAATTGAGGACAGAAACCTTTTCGCTCGAACAGCATCCTTTCTACTGGTTCACCTATATCGTGCTGCATCGCGGCCGCGAATTGAACCAAAGCCTGGCGCCCCATGATGTCGATTATCCGCGCTGGCGGGTGATGGCGGTTCTGAAGGAATGGCCCGGCTGCACGATGCAGTTCCTCTCGGACGCCGCCGGCGTCGATCGCACCACGCTGACCCATACCGTGCGGCTGATGACCGACGCGGGGCTGGTGCTGAAGACCCAGCGCAAGTCGGACCGGCGCAGTGTCGTGCTGTCGCTGACCCCCGCGGGCGAGGCCAAGCTGGAGCAGGTGCTGCCCTTCGTCATCGCCACCAACGAGAAATGCCTCGCCGGACTGTCCGAAACGGAAGTCGACAACTTCCTGGGCACCCTGCGGCACATCATCCTGAATATCCGCGAGCCTCAGGAGGCGGCGGACAAGAACGAGCCCGGTCCAGACGATCGGCCGGAGCCAAAACTCGATCCATAGTACCGAACAGGGGGAAAGATGGAACACGCAGACACCACCCGGACCACGGGCCAATCATGAGGGACAGCCGGACACCGGCGACCGAAGCGCCAGGAAAATCTTCGATAACCCCGAGCCTCTCCATATCAGAGGTGCCGACGCCGAGACGTCGCGCCGCAGCAGGGGAATAGGCCGATGTATACTGCTCTGTTCCTCGTCCAGACCCTCAACGGTCTGCAATTCGGCATCCTGCTGTTCCTGATCGCCGCCGGGCTGACGCTGGTCTTCGGTGTGATGGATTTCATCAACCTCGCCCATGGCGTGCAATATATGCTGGGGGCTTATCTGGCGGTGATGTTCTTCGGGTTGACCGGGAATTTCGTTCTGGCGCTGATCCTTGCGCTGGCCGCGGCGCTGGTGTTCGGCCTGCTGCTTGAGTTCTTGGTGTTCCGCCATCTCTATGACCGCGACCACCTGGACCATGTGATCGCGACCTTCGGGATCATCCTGTTCCTCAATCAGGCGGTCAAGCTGATCTGGGGCGCCGCGCCGCTGTCGCTGCCGGTGCCCGAGGCGCTGTCGGGTTCGGTCGAGCTGATGCCCGGGGTGCTTTATCCGGTGTGGCGGCTGGTGATCATCGGCGCCGGGCTGGTGGTTGCGCTGTTGCTTTACGTTCTGGTCACCCGGACCCGCATCGGCATGTTGGTGCGCGCCGGCGCCACCGACGCCGATATGGTCTCGGCGCTCGGGGTCGATATCCGCAAGCTCTTCATGATCGTCTTCGGCTTCGGCGCCATGCTGGCCGGTTTCGGCGGTATCATGATCGCCCCGATCCTGTCGGTCGAACCCGGCATGGGCGACGGCATCCTGATCCTCGCCTTCGTGGTGATCGTCATCGGCGGCGTCGGCTCGATCCGCGGCGCCTTCATCGCCGCCCTGCTGATCGGGCTGGTCGACACGCTGGGCCGCGCCTTCGCGGTCGACATCCTGCGGCTCTTCATGTCGTCGTCGAGCGCGCGCACGGTGGGCCCGGCGCTGGCCTCGATGCTGATCTATCTGCTGATGGCGACGGTGCTGTTCATCCGCCCGTCCGGCCTGTTTCCGGCGAAGGGAAGGTAGCCATGGCGAATATCGACCAGACCACCGCCGTCGGCATCGCCGCCGCGACGCCGCGATCCCTCGCCGCCGTCCTGCCGGTGGTGATCTTCGGCTGCCTTGCCGTCATCCCGATCCTGTCGACCTTCGGGGCCGAGACCTATCTGCTGGGCATCGCCATCCGGATCATGATCTTCGCCATCGCCGCGCTGTCGCTCGACCTGCTGGTGGGCTATGGGGCGATGACCTCCTTCGGCCATGCGGCCTTCATCGGCATCGGCGCCTATGCCGTCGGCATCCTGTCGGCGCATGGGGTCGGCGACGCGCTGATCGCGCTGCCGGTGGCGCTGGCCGCCTCGGGGCTTTTCGCGCTGATCTCGGGCTTTATCTGCCTGCGGACCAAGGGCGCCTATTTCCTGATGATCACGCTCGCCTTCGGGCAGATGGTGTTCTTCACCGCCAGTTCGCTGTCGATCTACGGTGGCGACGACGGGATGACCATCTATGACCGCAGCACCATCGCCGGCTGGGACATCCTGGAAAACGACCGGGTGCTCTATTACCTGGTCTTCCTCAGCCTGCTGGGGATCTATCTGCTGTGCCGCAGCATCGTCGCCTCGCGGTTCGGCCGGGCGTTGCGCGGCACCAAGGAGAACCCCACCCGGATGGCGACGATCGGCTTCAAGGTCTTCCGCTTCCAGCTCACCGCCTATGTGATCGCGGGGATGATGGCGGGGCTGGCGGGCTTTCTGCTGGCCAATGCGACCAATTTCGTCAGCCCCGCCTATATGTCCTGGCAGCGCTCGGGCGAGCTGTTGATCATGATCATCCTCGGCGGCACCGGGCGGCTGATCGGCGCCATCATCGGCAGCGCGGTCTTCCTGATCCTCGAGGAATGGCTGGCCGGCATCACCGAACATTGGAAGATGATCTTCGGCCCGCTGCTGGTGCTGGCGGTCCTGTTCGTGCCGGGTGGGCTGATTGGCATCGGCAACCGGCTTTTTGGGAGGGCGGAACGTGACTGACCCTGTGCTGAGACTTGAGGCCCTGTGCAAGAATTTCGGCGGCCTGCAGGTCACCGACAATGTCACCCTCGATATCCTGCCGGGGGAAATGCACGCGCTGATCGGCCCCAACGGGGCCGGCAAGACCACCCTGATCCACCAGATCTCGGGCGTTCTGAAACCCAGCAGCGGCCGCATCTTCTTTGCCGGCCGCGACGTGACCCATGCCGGCCCCGATACCCGGGCGATGCACGGGCTGGCGCGGTCGTTCCAGATCACCTCCGTGCTGCCGGCCTTCACCGCGCTGGAAAACACCGCCATCGCGGTGCAGGCGCGGCGCGGCTCCAGCTTCCGGTTCTTCGGCCGGGCCGGAACCGAGGCGGCGCTGAATGAACCGGCGCTGGCGGCCCTGGTCGAGGTCGGGCTGGAAGACCGGGCGCATGTCCCGGCCGCCCGGCTGTCGCATGGCGAGAAACGCGCGCTGGAACTGGCGATGGCGCTGGCGATGGAGCCGAAGATGCTGCTGCTGGACGAACCCATGGCCGGCACCGGCCCGGAAGAGACCGAGCGTCTGGTTCAGGTGCTCGACCGGCTCAAGGGGCGGTTCCCGATGCTGCTGGTCGAGCACGACATGGAGGCCGTCTTCGCCTTGGCGGATCGGATTTCCGTGCTGATCTACGGGCGTATCCTGATGACCGGAACCCCGGCCGAGGTCCGCGACCACCCCGAGGTCATCGCGGCCTATCTGGGTGACGAACTGGAGGACATCCATGCTTAGGGTCGAAAATCTTCAGGCCGGATACGGGCCGGCGCAGGTGCTGTTCGACATGAGCTTTCATATCGACAGCGGCGAAGTGGTGACCCTGCTCGGCCGCAACGGCATGGGCAAGACCACCACGGTGCGGACGATCATGGGCATGCTACCGACCCAAGCCGGCCAGGTGTCGTTCGACGGCAGGCCGGTCACCGGCCAGCCCTCCTATCGGATCGCGCAGCGGGGTCTGGGGCTGGTGCCGGAAGGGCGGCGCATCTTCCCCTCGCTCAGCGTCGAGGAGAACCTGATCGCCACCGCCGCGTCGCGCGATGGCAAGCCGGCCTGGACGCTGGAGCGCGTCTATGGCTTTTTCCCGCGTCTCAAGGAGCGGCGCAGCAATATGGGGGATGAGCTGTCGGGCGGCGAGCAGCAGATGCTGGCCATCGGCCGCGCGCTGATGACCAACCCCAAGCTGCTGATCCTCGACGAGGCGACCGAGGGCTTGGCGCCGCTGATCCGGCAGGAGATCTGGGATTGCCTCGCCCGGCTGAAGCAAGAGGGCGAGTCGATCCTGCTGATCGACAAGAACATCAAGTCGCTGCTGAAGCTCGCCGACCGCCATGTGATCGTCGAAAAGGGGCGCACGCCCTGGACCGGCACCTCGGCCGAGCTGACCGCGGACGAGACGATCAAGCGGCGCTACCTGCAGGCCTGATCCGGCCGGTCCCGCATTGCTCCGCAGGAGCGGCGCGGGACCGGCTGGCAGCGCGGCCTGTCTCAGGTGCCAATGAAAACCGGTTTGCGCTTTGCGACAAAGGCGGCGGCGGCCTCCTTATGGTCGTTGGTGGTGGACGACAGGATGTGATTGCGTGCTTCTTGATCGAAACAGTCCCCCAGCGATCCGCCACCTTCGGCCAGGGCGATGTTCCGCTTGATCCGTCCCAGGGTCAGCGTCGGCCCCACCGCCAGCGATTGCGCCACCGCCATCGCCTCGGCCCAGACCGCATCATCGGCCACGGTGCGCGTCACCAGCCCCAGTTCGGCGGCATCGCGGCCGGACAGGACCGGCGACAGCAGATAGAGTTCCCGCGCCCGCGCCGCCCCCAGCATCCGGGTCAGGAAACAGGTTCCCCCGAAATCACCCGACAATCCGACCTTCGCGAAGGCGGTGGTGATCTTGGCGCTCTCGGCGCAGATGCGCAGGTCGCAGGCCAGCGCCAGCGACAGGCCCGCCCCGGCGCAGGAACCTTCGATCAGGGCGATGGTGGGTTTCGCCATCTCATGCAGATATTGCGACGCGGTCATCCGCTCGCGCAGCGCGTGGATGCGTTCGCCCAGCGAAATCTCCCGCCCCTTGCCGGCATTCATCGCCTTCACATCACCGCCAACGCAGAAATGCCCGGCCGATCCGGTCAGCAGAACCGCCCGCACCGCCGGGTCTTCGGCGGCGCTGGCAGTCGCCTCGCACAGCGCCTGCGTCAGTTCCGGATTCAAGGCGTTGCGGCTTTCGGGCCGGTTCATCTTCAGGATCAGCAACCCGTCCCGCAGGTCCTTGATCAATACGTCCGTCATGCTGGCTCCTCCCAACTAAGTCCTGTTGCACACGGGAAAATCGCGCCTCTGCGCCTTTTCATTCCGATGAGACTGACATATGTCAGGTTAGAGACCGAACAGAATCGGGTCAAGCCGTCGCGCGGCGAACCAAGCCGCCCGGCCAGAGATTTGGCCGTTGTACGGGGGCAAGGCCCCACGTAAACTTGCCTGCGGGCTGGAGTTCCAAAGGAGGTGCCCTTTGACCGTGAGCCAACCAAACCGGCGGGTGTCCGCCGTGCGGGACAAGCTGCTGGAAGAGGCCGAGATCAACAGCGTCCAGAACGCCGACCTGGTCCAGAAGCGGCGCGAGCAGATTTGCGATGCCGCGCTGGAACTGTTCCTGGAAAAGGGCTTTGCCTCGACCACGATCCGCGACATCTGTGCCCGCTCTGGCATCAACCAGGCCAGCATCTACGATTACATCGCCAACAAGAACGACATCATGCGGCGGCTGATGAATCAGGTCTGGTTCCGGCGCGACGTGCCCTCGCTGCCCGAGATCCTCGAGGATCAGAGCCTGTCTCTGGAAGAGGCGCTGATCCGCTATTTCCAGGCGACCTGGACGACCAAGCGCAAGGGCACGCTGCTGGTCTATCGGTCGGTCCCCTACATGCTGGAGGAGGATCGCAAGGCCATGCACGCCCGCGAGATCGCCAACATGAAAGACGTTGCGGACGAATTGCAGCGCCGCACCGACAAAGAGATCACTGATGGGCAGTTGGAGATCCTGGCCAACTTCCTGGTGTTCCAGGCCTCTTTCGGCCCGATGCGGGATTGGCTGAACAAGGGGATTCCGCAAGAGCGATTCATCCGCGTGATCGCCGCCGGTGTCGCCGCGATGGTGCGCGAGCTGATCGAGACCCCGATCCCCGACGACACACCCAGCCAACCCCAGTCCTGACCCGGCAGCGCCTGCCGCCCGGGCCGCGATCGCGGCCGCCACTGTCCTGCGGCTTGAGTCCTGACAGATGTCAGGATAGGCTGACCATGATTGCGCACCGCCACGGGAGGGTCCGGCGCGCGTCGTTGGGAGGAGGATGGAATGACGAAAGCAGCGGGGCCGCTCGATGGGGTGGTGGCGGTGGAAATCGGCGGCGGCGCGGGCGGGGCCTGGTGCGGGCGCATTCTTGCGGATCTGGGCGCGCAGGTGGCCCGCCACGCGGCCGGAGATAGGCTGGCCGAACGCGAGGAAATCCCCGGCGATCGGCGCAGCCGCGGTCTGGTCGATGCCTGGTTGAACGCGGGCAAGGCCGATCTGGCGGCGGCCGGGCTGGATCGGGCCATCGCCGGGGCGGATCTGCTGATCCTGGGAGAAAGTGCCCCGAGGCTGGAGATCGCGGCAAGGCCACGGCGGGCGACGATCGACCTGTCCTGGTTCGGCCGCTCCGGGCCCGCCGCCGACTGGCAAGGCTGCGATCTGATCGCGCAGGCGCTCTGTGGGATGATCCATCCGGCCGGCCCGGTCGACGGCCCACCTCGCCAGTTGGGCGACCTGCAATCCGCGCTGCTGGGTGGGGCGACAGGCGCGATCGCCGCGCTGATCGGGTTGCTCGCCCCCGAGGGGCACCGGCAGATGGAGGTCAGTATCCTCGAGGCCTGCATGATCCTCGGCGAATTGCAGACGGCGGACGTGCATCTGCTCAGCCGCCCGGTGCCACGGCTGGGGATCAACCGGTTCTCGCCCACCAGCCCGGTGGGGATTCACCGCTGCAAGCAGGGCTGGGTGGGGATGACGATCATCACCCCGGCGCAATGGCAGACCTTCTGCGACATGCTCGACATGCCCGAGCTGGCTGCCGACCCGACGCTCGCCACGATCTATCAGCGCGAACATCGTCAGGACGAGCTGGAGCCGATCTATGACGCGAAGCTTGCCGCGCGCACGGCGGCGGATTGGGCGGCACAGGCGCGGGCGCGGAAAATTCCCCTGGTCGAAGTCCCCGACGCCGGCGCCCTGTTGGCCCATCCGGTCTTTGCCGCACGCGGGGCGCTCCGCGAGGTGGCCAGCAGACGGGGACCGCTGCGCGCTCCCGCCTCGCCGCTGCGTGTGGCGGCCCCGGCGGGGCCTGATTCTCCCCCCCCCCGCCGCCTGGCCGAGACCGACGACGCCACCGCGATCCTCGCCGGGCTCAGGGTCGCGGATTTCTCGATGGGCTGGGCCGGGCCGTTGGCGACGCGGATATTGGCGGATCTGGGCGCCGAGGTCATCAAGATCGAAGCCGGGCGATATCCCGACTGGTGGCGCACCACGCAGTGGACCCCAGAGGCGATCGCCCGCAAGCAATACGAGGAAAGCTATCGCTTCGCCGCCGTCAACCGCGGCAAGAAGAGCGTGAGCTTTGATCTGACCACCGAGGAAGGGCGCGATCTGGCGCTTGGGCTGGTGGCGCAATCCGACGTGGTGTTCGAAAATCACGCGGCCGGCGTGATGCAGAAACTGCGCATGGGCTGGGAGGATCTGAGCCCCGGGCGCGATGATCTGATCATGGTGTCGATGTCGGCCTATGGGGCGGGCAACGCGCTGTCGGAGACCCGCGCCTATGGCTCGACGCTGGAACAGGGGGCCGGGCTGCCCAGCTTTCGCGGCCAGCCGGACGAGCCGCCGGTGATGGGGCATATCGCCTATGGCGATCCGGTGGGTGGACTCTATGGCGCGGCGGCGCTGCTGGCAGCGCTCTATCACCGGCAAAACGGCGGCCGCGGTCAGTGGCTGAACCTCAGCCATATCGAAACCCTGCTGCCCTTTGCCGGCGCCGCCCTGCTGACCCGCGGCGCCACCGGAGCGGAACCGCCGCGGATCGGCAACCGTCATGTCGGCATGGTACCGCACGGGATCTTTCCCGCTGCGGGGACCGACAGCTGGCTTGCCCTTGCGGTGGAGGGGCCGCAGACTTGGCGCGCGCTGGCGCGGCCGACCGGGCGCCCCGACTGGGCCCGCCCTGCCGATCCCGCCGATCGCCGTGCCATCGAGGATGAGATCGAGACCGCCATCGCTGCCTGGTCGGGCCGGCAGCCCGCCGCCGAGGCCGCCGCGGCCCTGCAGGC
>NZ_JBLWVT010000029.1:0-8560 GCF_048268305.1 Pseudodonghicola sp. | reverse complement strand
GGCCGGCGGGGAGGGGGCGCAGCCCCGGCGCGGTGGGGGGGGGGGGCGCGGGGGTGCCCCCCGCCCCGGCGCCGCCCCCCGCCGGTGCCGGCGGGGCGAGGGGCGCGCGCGGCCCCCCCGCCTCGGCCGAGGCGGCCGATGTGGTGCTGGTGCAGGACCGGATCGACGGGCTCGCCCCCGGGCTGGAGATCGCGCGGCGCGCCCGCGCCATCGCGATGCAAAGCGTGGTGGCCGGGATCGGCCTGTCGGTGCTGGGGATGATCGCCGCGGCCCTCGGGTGGCTGACGCCGGTCGAGGGCGCCGTGCTGCAGGAGGCGATCGACGTGGCGGTGATCCTGAACGCGCTGCGCGCGCTGCGGATCAAACCTGCCACGCCATGACGCCCCGCCTGCCACGGCAGACGGGGACGCGCGGGATCAGATGATCGCCTTTTCCAGGAAGGGGCGGCCTTCGACCACCCGCTCGTACCCGACTTCCGAGAAATCGAGCGTGCGGTATTCGCCATAGGCGATCAGCTCAGCCACCGCCCGGCCGGTCGCCGGCCCCTGTTGCAGCCCGTGGCCGGAGAAGCCGTTGGCGAAGATGAAATTCTCCACCTCCGGATGGCGGCCGACGATCATGTTGTGGTCGAGCGTGTTATAGGCGTAGTGCCCGGCCCATTGGTTGACCACCTTGATCGCCTCGAACTGCGGCGAGCGTTCGGCCAACGCCGGCCAGATCTGATCCTCGAATTCGGCATAGCGGGGCTCGAAATCGTCCCAGTCGACGGCGCGGTCGTCCTCCGGTACGCCGCCGGCGAGGAAATACTTGCCCTCAGGCCGGCACCAGACACCGGTGGGGTCGATCATCAGGGGCAACCGTCCGTCGTTCACCCTGGCGCTGCCCTCGGGCGTCTGGGCGCAGTCGAAGACGAAAAGCGTGCGCTTGCGCGGCTCGATCGGCACATCGAGCCCGGCCATCCGCGCGGTCAGCGCCGCGCGCGGCCCCGAGGCATTGACGATGGTGCCGGCCTTGACCACCTGCCCCGAGGCTAGGGTGATCGAGGTCACCCGGCCGCCATCGCGGCCGATGCCCACCACGGAATCGGTCACGTAATCGGCGCCGAGATCACGCGCCTTGTTGCGGAACCCGTACATCAGCCCGGTGTTGTTGAACCAGCCCTCGCCCGACCGCCCATAGGAGGCGAGCTGCAGATCCTCGACCCGCAGATGCGGAAAGGCCTCGGCCAGTTCGTCCCGGGTCCACAGCACCACATCGGCGCCGCAGGCGATCTGCACCTCATGCGCCTCTCTCAGCGTCTGCGCCTGCTCGGCACTGCGCGCGAGATAGAGATACCCGCCGGAATGGAAATTCAGATCGGGCTTGTCGCTGCCCACCTGCATGGTTTCGGCGAAATTGCGGATCACCTCGAGCCCGTATTGGCTGACCTTGACGTTGATCGGATTGGAATATTGCACCCGGATCCCCGAGGCGGACAGCGAGGTCGAGGCCTGCGCGTAGCTGGGGTCACGTTCGACCACCAGCACGGAGCCGTTGAAATCGGCGGATTGCATCAGGTGATAAGCGATGGAAGAGCCGATCACCGCCCCACCCACGATCACGACATCATAACGTTCTTTCATTTCTCTTCCGCCTTACCGGGAACCGGGGCGTCAGCGCCGGATCCCCAAAACACTGGGTGAACAGGGACGTGAGAGTGGTCGGATCGGCAAACGACTCAACCATTGCGCGACAAATCCGGCCCTGTCCTGCAGTATATACCCCAACTGCCCGCCCCCCGGATTGTCAACCGGCCTCGGTGGTCGCCGGCGAAACCGGGCGCACTCGGCCAATGCGGATGCGGGGCATTTCAGCGCGCGGCTTCGCGCCGCTCGGATCGTCGCGCGCCCGGCGGCATCCCATAAGCCTCGGCAAAGGCGCGGGAGAAATGCGCCGGACCGGCAAAGCCGGTGGCCTGCGCCACATCGGCCAGCGGCAGGGTGGAGCGGCGCAGAAGCTGGTCGGCCTTCTCCAGCCGGAGCTGGCGGTAAAATCCCATAACGCTCTGCCCCAGTTGCTCCTGCGCCAGGCGTTCGAGCTGCCGCGCACCGATCCCCGACAGTTGCGCCAGATCGCCAAGCTTGAGCGGATCGGCGATATGGCTGGTCATCAGATCGACCGCCGCGGCGAGCGCCGGGTGGTTCAGCCCATACTGCGCCGCCGCCCCGGCCTGCTGCGGCTCCTCCGCGGTGCGGATACCGGTGTGGATGAACCAGTCGCTGACCCGCCCGGCCAGATCGGCGCCGTGATCGCGGGCAATCAGCGCATGCATCATGTCCAAGGGCGCCATGCCGCCGGCGCAGGTAAAGCGGTCGCGGTCGATGACGAACAGCCGCCGCTCGATCAGCGCCTCGGGGTACAGCGCCCGCAGGCCTTCGGCATGTTCCCAGTGAACGGTGAACCGCCGCGCCTGCATCAGCCCCGCCCGCGCCAGGATCACCGCCCCGCCCGAGATGCCGCCCAGCGCGATCCCGCCCCGCGCCAGCCGCCTGAGCCACCCCAGCACATGCGGATCATCATAGGACAGCGGATCACCGCCAGCGACGACGAAGAGGATGTCAAACGCCGCCCCCGCCGTCTCCAACGGCTCGGTCTCGAAGGCGCCGCCGACCGAACTGCGCTGCCAGCCGCCGCGGGCCGAGAGGAAGCGCAGATCATAAAGCAGCCGCCCGCTGAGCATATTGGCCGCCCGCAGGGGCTCGACCGCCGAGGCGGCGGAGAGCAGCGCGAAATCGTCGATCAGCAGGAAACCATAGCGTTTCGGGCGTGCGGTATCGGGCGTGAGGGCGGGCATGACAGGCCTCTTTCCGGCGGATGGCCAGAGATGTCCCATTTATGTAATAATGAGTCAATTCCAGTCAAACCACCCGACGCCACCCCGTGCCACATTCTGTCCGATCAACAGGAGTTTCCGATGCGCTTTTCCGGCTTTCGCGTGTTCAAGGAGGCATTGACCGGCCACAAGGGCTGGCAGCCGCTGTGGCGCACGCCCGATCCGCAGCCCGAGTATGACATCATCATCGTCGGCGGCGGCGGTCACGGGTTGTCGACCGCCTATCATCTGGCGGCCAAGTTCGGCCTGACCCGGGTGGCGGTGTTGGAAAAGGGCTGGCTGGGCTCGGGCAACATCGGGCGCAACACCACCATCATCCGGTCGAACTACCTGCTGCCGGGGAACGAGCATTTCTATGAACTGTCGATGAAGCTCTGGGAAAACCTGGAACAGGAGACCAACTTCAACTCGATGGTCAGCCAACGCGGGATCATCAACCTGATCCACACCGACGGCCAGCGCGACTCCTATCGCCGGCGCGGCAATGCGATGATGCTGGCCGGCGCCGGGGCGCAGATGCTGGGGCGCGACGAGCTGCGCGAGATGCTGCCCTTCCTGAATTTCGACAATGCGCGCTTTCCGATCAAGGGCGGGTTGATGCAGCCCCGCGCCGGCACCGCGCGCCATGACGGCGTGGTCTGGGGCTATGCCCGCGGCGCCGACATGCGTGGCGTCGACATCATCCAGAATTGCGAGGTCACCGGCTTTAGGATCGAGAACGGCAAGGTGTTGGGGGTCGAAACCTCGCGCGGCTATATCGGTGCCAAGAAGGTCGGGGTGGCGGTCGCCGGCAACTCGGGCAAGGTCATGGCGATGGCGGGCACGCGGTTGCCGATCGAAAGCCATGTGCTGCAGGCCTTCGTCTCCGAAGGGTTGAAACCGACCATTCCGGGGGTGATCACCTTCGGCGCAGGGCATTTCTATATCAGCCAGTCGGACAAGGGCGGCCTGGTCTTCGGCGGCGATATCGACGGCTATAACTCCTATGCCCAGCGCGGCAACCTGCCGGTGATCGAGGAGGTGGCCGAGGGCGGCATGGCGCTGATGCCGATGATCGGCCGGGCGCGGCTGCTGCGCATGTGGGGCGGCATCATGGACATGACCATGGACGGCTCTCCCATCATCGACCGCACCGATATCGACGGGCTCTATTTCAACGGCGGCTGGTGTTACGGCGGCTTCAAGGCAACGCCGGCCTCGGGCTTCTGCTTTGCCCATCTGCTGGCCAAGGACGAACCGCACCCGGTGGCGGCCAAGATGCGGATGGACCGGTTCCGCACCGGCCATCTGCTGGACGAAAACGGCCGCGGCGCCCAGCCGAACCTGCACTGAGGTAAGACGATGCTGATCCCCCATCCCCTTCTCGGCCCGCGCGACGCGCAGGAGTTCACCTATCTTGGCGATGCGATGATGATCGACCGGCCCGACGGTATGGCCGAGGGCGCCGAAGCGGCCTTCTTCGATTACGTCTATCTGCGCGACAACCCCGCCGGCGTACACCGCGAGCTGTGGTTCCACGAACAGGGCGACCGCAGCTGGCTGGTCGTCACCCGCGACACCACCACCCATGAAATCCTTGGCGCCGAACTCGCGCGCGACGTGGCTCTGGCCCAATTGTCAGCCCGGAAGGGAGGTGTGAAATGACCCGGCTTTCCGGCGGTCTGATCGACCGCGACCGCAAGCTTTCCTTCACCTTCGACGGCCGGGTCTATTACGGCCATGCCGGCGATACGCTGGCCTCGGCGCTCTTGGCCAATGACGTGCGGCTGGTCGGCCGGTCGTTCAAGTACCACCGCCCGCGCGGCATCTTTACCGCTGGATCGGAGGAGCCGAACGCCCTGGTCGAACTGCGCGCCGGCGCCCGGCAGGAGCCCAACACCCGCGCCACCGTGGCCGAGCTGTTCGACGGGCTGGAAGCACGCAGCCAGAACCACATGGGGCCGCTGAACCGCGACCTGCTGGCGGTGAACGATTTCCTGTCGCCCTTCTTCGCGGCGGGCTTCTATTACAAGACCTTCATGTGGCCCAAGGCCTTCTGGGAAAAGCTCTATGAGCCGGCGATCCGCAAGGCCGCCGGTCTCGGCAGCCTGTCGATGCAGGCGGACCCCGATCAATACGACAAGGGGTTCCTGCATTGCGATCTGCTGGTGATCGGCGGCGGCGCGGCGGGACTGGTGGCGGCGCTGACGGCGGCGCGCGCTGGCGCGCAGGTGATCCTCGCCGATGAGGATTTCCGCCTGGGCGGCCGGCTGCTGGCCGAGACGCTGCAGCTCGACCATGCCCCGGCCACCGACTGGATCGCCGAGATCGAGGCGGAATTCGCCAGCCTGCCCAACCTGCGGGTGATGCGGCGCACCACCGTCTTCGGCGTCTATGATCACGGCATCTATGGCGCGGTGGAACGGGTCGCCGACCATCTGGCCACCCCCGGCGAGGGCGTGCGCCAGACGCTCTGGCGGATCACCGCCAAGCGCGCGGTGCTGGCGGCGGGGGCCACCGAACGGCACATCCCCTTTGCCAACAACGATCGCCCCGGCATCATGCTGGCCGGCGCGCTGCGCGCCTATGCCAATCGCTGGGCGGTGAGCCCCGCAAGCCGGGTGGCGATCTTCACCAATAACGACGACGGCCACCGCACCGCCCGCGATCTGATCGCCAAGGGTGTCGAGGTCGCCGGCGTGATCGACAGCCGCAAGGGCGTGCACCCGCAGGGCAGCTATCCGCTGTTCGACGGCGCCGTGGTCAGCGACAGCCGGGGCCGGCTGGGCCTGACCCGGGTCGAGGTCAGCCGCGACGGCCAGAGCCATTGGATCGACTGTGGCGCGCTCGGCGTCGCGGGCGGCTGGAACCCCAACGTGCAGCTGACCGCGCATCATCGCGGAAGGCCCACCTGGAATCCCGATCTCCTGGCCTTCGTGCCCGGCACCGACGGCCCCAGCGGGCTGATCCCGGCCGGGGCCACCGCCGGCAAGGGTGGCCTGTCTGCCGCGCTCGCCGATGGGGCGGCGGCGGCGCTCCGCGCGCTGGAGGATCTGGGCTTTGCGGTGGCGACCCCCACCCTGCCCCAGGCCGAGGACGCGCCGCTGGGCCAGGCCGAATTCTGGCATGTGCCGGGCACGAAACGCGCCTGGGTCGACATGCAGAACGATGTCACCGTCAAGGATATCAAGCTGGCGCATCAGGAGAACATGCGCCCGGTCGAGCATCTGAAACGCTGGACCACGCTGGGCATGGCGACAGATCAGGGCAAGACGGCCAATGTCACCGCCCTTGCGGTGATGGCCGAGCTGACCGGCAAGTCGATCCCGGCAACCGGCACCACGATCTTCCGCCCGCCCTATACGCCGGTCTCCCTCTCGGTGCTGGGCGGCGGCGATACCGGGGCGCATTTCCGGCCCTATCGCCTGACCCCCACCCACCATTGGGCCGAGGCCGAGGGCGCCACCTTTGTCGAGGTCGGCCAATGGATGCGGGCGCAATATTTCCCCAGGCCGGGGGAGACCCATTGGCGCCAATCGGTCGACCGCGAGGTTCTGGCGGTGCGCACCGGTGTCGGCCTGTGCGATGTCACCACGCTGGGCAAGGTCGATGTGCAGGGCGCCGATGCGGCGACCTTCCTCGACCGGCTCTATGCCAATACCATCTCGACGCTCAAGGTCGGGCGGGTGCGCTATGGGCTGATGCTGCGCGAGGACGGTTTCGCCTATGATGACGGCACCGTGGCGCGGATGGCCGAGGATCACCTCGTGGTCACCACCACCACGGCGAACGCCGGGCTGGTCTATCGGCAGATGGAATTCGCCCGCCAATGCCTCTGGCCCGATCTCGACGTACAGCTGATCTCGACCACCGACGCCTGGGCGCAGATCGCGGTGGCCGGCCCCAAGGCCCGCACCCTGCTGGAGCGCGTGGTGGACGGGACTGATCTGTCGAACGAGGCTTTCCCCTTCATGGCCTGTGCCGAGCTGACCATCTGCAACGGGCTCAGGGCGCGGCTCTTCCGCATCTCCTTCTCGGGCGAGTTGGCCTATGAGATCGCGGTGCCGGCACGCTATGGCCATGCGCTGATGCAGCGGATGATGGAGCTGGGCGAAGACCTGGGCGTCACCCCCTACGGGACCGAGGCCTTGGGTGTGCTGCGGATCGAGAAAGGCCATGCGGCGGGCAACGAGCTGAACGGCCAGACCACCGCGGCGATGATCGGCCTGGGCCGGATGGTGTCGCAGAAGAAGGACGCCTTGGGCGTGGTGATGTCCCGGCGCGAGGGGCTCGCCGGGGATCGCCGGCGGCTGGTCGGCCTCGCCCCCGAGACCAAGAGCGGCAAGGTGACCGCCGGCGCGCATCTTTTCACCGAGGGCGCCGAACAGACGATGGAGACCGATCAGGGCTGGATCACCTCGGCCTGCTATTCGCCGCATGTCGGCTCGATGATCGGGCTCGGCTATCTGGAGGATGGCGACAGCCGCCTGGGCGAGATCATCATCGCCGCCAACCCGCTTGAGGGGGAGAGCCAGCGCCTGCGCGTCGTCTCGCCCCATTTCGTCGACCCTGAAGGAGGACGCCAGCGTGTCTGACCTGAAACCGATTTCGGCGCTTGGCGCCGCGGCGCCGCGCCTGCTGACGCTGGGCGCCCTGACCATCCGGGAAAACGCGGGGCTCGGGCTTGCCTCCCTCGCGCTGCGCCGGGACGCGGCAACCCCCGCCCCCTTCGGCCTGATCCTGCCCGCCGCCGGCCATTGGGCCGAGGCGGGCAGCCACGCCGCCTTCTGGACCGGGCCCGATCAGTGGATGATCGAAGGCCAGGGCCGCGCCGAGGAGGATTTCGCCAAGGCGCTGCAGACCGAGGCGCCGGGCTGTTCCGTCACCGAACAGACCGATGGCTGGGTCGCATTCGAGATCGCTTCGGTCGCCGGCGGCGCCCCGCTGGTCCGGCTGATGGAGAAACTGGTCAATGTGGATGCGGCGGGATTCGGCCCGGGCCAGGCAACCCGGACCGGGCTGGAACATATGTCGGTGTTCCTGATCCGCCGGGCCGAAGATCGCCTCGCGATCCTCGGCATGCGCGGCCTGGCAGGCTCTCTCTGGCACGCGATCGAAACGGCGGCCGCCCGCCTCGCCGCCTGAGCGGACCGCGACCACAGCCGAACAGCCCAGGGGGGCGATGCCCCCTTGACCCCGGCGCCTGCGGTGACGCATGCCGCTGCAAAAGAAACACAGACTTCCGCGGGAGACCCCGATGATCAAATACTGCCTCACCGTGACCTGCCCCTCGACCCGGGGGATCGTCGCCGCCATCGCCAATTACCTGGCCGATCAGGGCTGCAACATCACTGACAGTTCGCAATTCGACGATCCGGAGACTGGCAAATTCTTCATGCGGGTCAGTTTCGTGTCGGAGACCGGGGCGGAGCGCGCGGCGCTGGCGGCGGGCTTTACCGACACAGCGGAAGAATTCGCGATGGACTTCGCCTTCCATGACGAGGACGTCAAGATGAAGGTGGTCATCATGGTGTCGCGCTTCGGCCATTGCCTGAACGACCTGCTCTATCGCTGGCGGATCGGCGCGCTGCCGATCGACATCGTGGCGGTGATCTCGAACCACATGGACTACCAGAAGGTCGTCGTGAACCACGACATCCCGTTCCACTGCATCAAGGTGACGAAGGAGAACAAGCCGCTGGCCGAGGC
>NZ_JBLWVT010000028.1:0-8929 GCF_048268305.1 Pseudodonghicola sp. | reverse complement strand
TGCTCACCTCCGATAACGGAAGGGAAGCACGCACCAGCCCCTCAGGGAATCCCCTTTATGGGTTCAGAACCTAGCCCCGTGCTTAGGATGCGGAAGGGATCATGGCAATTCTATTTCGAGATTTCATGAAGTAATTTCAATCCTCTTGCCACCACCAGACATCGGGCATGTATTCCACCCCGTCGCCATAGATCGGCAGCCGGTCGGCGGGATATTTCATCTGCCGCACATGGGCGATGCGGCTGACGTCATAGGCCCAGATCGGGATCACATAGGCCCCCGCGGTCAGCGCCCGGTCGAGCGCGCGGGTTGCGGCGGTGAAATCCTCGGAGGTCTCGGACGTCAGCATCGCGTCGATCATCGCATCGACCGCCGGAGAGGTCACCCCCATCAGGTTTCGGCTGCCCTGCTGGTTGGCGTCGGCGCTGCCCCAATAGAGCCGCTGTTCGTTGCCCGGCGACAGCGACAGGTCGCGGCGAAAGCTGGTCATGTCGAAATCGAGCGCGGCGGTGCGGGTGGTGTATTGCGCATCGTCCACCGTGCTGGTGACCATCTCGATGCCGAGCCGGCGCAGCGCCTGGGTGTAGAGATCGACCACCCGTTGCATCTCGCTATCGGCCTGACGCAGCAGCACCGACAGGCGCATCGGCTGGCCGTCGGCGTCGCGCAGCTCTCCGTCGACCACATGCCAGCCAGCCTGGTTCAACAGCGCCATGGCGGCGCGCAGATTGGCGCGGTTGCGCGCGGTGCCGTCGCCCTGGGGCAGGGCGTAACCTTCCAGCGCACCGGGGGGCAGATCGGCGGCGAAGGGCTCAAGCAGATGGCGCACCCGTCCCGTGGCGGGGCCGGGCCGCATCGCCAGCGGCGAGTTCGAGAAATAGGAGGTGATGCGCGGCTGCACCCCGCCCGTCATGGTGTCGTTGATGTAATCGAAGTTGAAGGCCAGGATCAGCGCCTGCCGCACCCGCCAGTCGCTGAACGGCGCGTGACGGGTGTTCATCACCAGCCCGGTCATCCCCGAGGGGCGCTGGTTTGGGATTTCCGTCTTGATCACATCGCCGCGCTCGACCGCGGGGAAATCATATTGGCTTTGCCATTTCTCGGCGTTGAACTCGCGCACCGCCGACAGCGCGCCGGCCTTGAAGGCCTCGAAGAGCACGGTGGCGTCGCCATAGAATTCGATCCGCATCTCGTCGAAATTCTGGGTGCCGCGGCGGAACGCCAGATCGTGGCCCCAGTAATCGGGGTTGCGCTTGAGGGTGATGAAGCGGCCGGCCTCGAAATCGCTGATCACATAGGGGCCGCTGCCGATGGGCGCTTCGCTCAGGCCGGAGGCGGTGAAGTCCTTGCCCTCCCATTGCGCCTTCTTCAGGATCGGGCGCATCCCGGCGATCAGCGCCAGTTCGCGGTCGGGCGCGGTGAAGGTCAGCCGCACCTTGCGCGGGCCGGTCTGTTCGATCTTCGCCACCTGGGACGAGAACCCGCGATAGCGCAGATGCCCCTGGGTGCCCAGCGTCTCATAGGACCAGATCACATCCTCGACCGTGACCGGGGTGCCGTCGGAAAACCGTGCCTCGGGACGCAGGGTGAATTCGACCCAGGACCGGTCGGGCGGCGTATCCACGGATTCGGCCAGAAGCCCGTAAAGGGTGAAGGGTTCGTCCCAGGATCGCCCCATGAGCGATTCGTATCCCCAAAACCTGAGCTGCCAGGGCGCAGTTCCCTTTTGCACGAAAGGGTTGAGCGAATCGAAGCCGCCGGTGTTTCCAAAGACGACACGACCGCCCTTGGGGGCGTCCGGGTTGGCATAGGGCAGCGCCTGATAGTCCGGCGGCAAGGCGGGGTCCCCATACATGGCGATGCCATGTTGAGGGGTGGCCAGGGCGGTCTGGGCCAAGAAAAACAGGGCGAAGGCGCTGGTCAGCGCCCGCTTGGAGGGGAAATGGCGGGGGCGCACGCTGGAAACAATCCCGTTCTGCTCTTGTTGTGATTGACCCGAAGCTACTTGGCGCGTGCCGCGATATCAAACTTTTAGCTTGGAGAAGGGCGAGGAATTGCTTATAAAGGCCTCACTGCTCGATAGGTTTCTTGCCTGTATGAAACCTGCCTCAATAACTTAACGCCCGCTTCGTGCGGGCGTTTTTTTTGGCCCAATCGCCTGTTTTTAATTCATCGGAAACGACCGCCTCGAAGACCCTTGTCCAAGGGGCAAAGCAACGTTTTTACCATATGGTAAAGGGGTCTGACGGCGTCGACGGGAGTTTTCAGCCTGGCCACGAGCGCACCTGACCGCACCTCTGTCCGGGCCGGTGCGAGCCTGTTCAGGCCGTCTTCGCCGCCGCATACACGGGCGGTGCGGGCGATTCCACCCCGATTCCTCCACAGGCTGGCAAAGGTGGCCGATTCTCGCCCAGAACCGTCCGATCTGCCGATCCACTGGGCGGCGCTCACACCGAATTCACGCGCTTTTTCCGTTCCTTTCGCAGTGGCAGCATGGCAGGATGTGCGGGAAATCCTCAAGAAAAAGGGTAAGTCATGTCACTGACCGGAAAAACCGCCATCATCACCGGCTCGAACTCCGGCATCGGTCTGGGGATCGCCTGGGAGCTGGCGCGCGCCGGGGCCGATGTGGTCCTGAACTCTTTCACCAACTCTCCCGAGGATCACGCGCTGGCGGCGCAGATCGCGCAGGAGACCGGGGTGGAGGCGCGGTATATCCAGGCCGATATGTCGAATGGCGAGGAGTGCCGCGCCCTGATCGCCAAGGCCGAGACCTGCGATATCCTGATCAACAACGCCGGTATCCAGCATGTGGCGCCGATCGACGAATTCCCGGTCGACAAGTGGAATATGATCATCGCGATCAACCTGAACTCCGCCTTCCACACCACCGCCGCCGCGCTGCCGAAGATGCGCGCCGCCGGCTGGGGCCGGATCGTCAACATCGCCTCGGCGCATGGGCTGACGGCCTCGCCCTATAAGGCGGCCTATGTGGCGGCCAAGCACGGCATCGTCGGCATGACCAAGACCGTCGCGCTCGAGACCGCGCAGGAGCCGATCACCTGCAACGCCATCTGCCCTGGCTATGTGCTGACCCCGCTGGTCGAGGCGCAGATCCCCGACACCATGAAGGAATACAACATGAGCCGGGAAGACGTGATCAAGAACGTGATGCTCGAACGCCAGCCCTCCAAGCAATTCGCCACGGTCGAGCAGCTGGGTGGCACCGCGGTGTTCCTGTGTTCCTCGGCCGCCGATCAGATCACCGGCACCACGATTTCGGTGGACGGCGGCTGGACCGCACTTTGACCCGCGCGTCGAGCAAGGAAAAGAAGGTCATCAACCTCGCCCTCCAGGGGGGCGGCGCCCATGGCGCCTATACCTGGGGGGTGCTTGACCGGCTGCTCGATGACGAGGAGATCGAGATTGCCGCGATCTCGGGGGCCTCGGCGGGGGCGCTGAACGCCGCTGCCTTCAAGGCCGGCATGGTCGAGGGCGGCCGCCAGGGCGCCCGCGACAATCTGGACTGGCTCTGGGGCCGGATGTATGGGCTGGGCGACGTCCGGCTCAGCCATTGGCTGGGGGTGCTGGAGCCTGCCGAGGTCGCCCAGGCCATCGAATATTCAATGCCTTTCTCGCTGGCGGATATCTGGTCACGGCTGTTCTCGCCCTATTCCTACGGGCCGCTCTACGTGAATCCGCTGGAGGTGATCGCGCAGGCGCTCGATTTCGACCACGTCTGTTCCGAGGCGCTCCCCGAGCTGTTCATCTGCGCGACCCGCGTGCATAGCGGCAAGATCCGGGTGTTTTCCGGCAAGGAGATCAGTACCGACGCCATCCTGGCCTCGGCCTGCCTGCCGAATGTGTTCCAGGCGGTCGAGATCGAGGATGCCGAAACCGGCCAGGTCGAGGCCTATTGGGATGGCGGCTATACCGGCAATCCGGCGCTCTTCCCGCTGTTCGACATGAATCTGCCGCCTGACATCGTGATCGTAAACATCAACCCGCTCGAACGGCGCGAGGTGCCGATCACCCCGCAGCAGATCCAGAACCGGATCAACGAGATCAGCTTCAACTCCTCGCTCCTGCGGGAATTGCGCACGGTAAAATTCGTCCAGCGTCTGCAGGACGAGGGCGCGGTGAGCGAACAGCGGATGAAACGTGCCTTCATCCACATGATCGCCAATGACGAGCTGATGAACGCGCTGTCGGTGGCGACCAAGGTGGTGCCGACCCCCTATATCCTGGAAAAGCTGAAAGAAGCCGGGCGCCAGTCCACCGATGAGTTTCTTGCCAAGCACAAGAAGGATCTGGGCAAGCGCAATACCGTCAATCTCGAGGATATGTTCAAGTAAGGCGCTGCCGGCCTGACGCGGCCCCGAGAACAGTTGGCCCGCAAAGCGGGCCAAGCGCCTAGTCCAGCTTTTGCGTCGGATCCTTGGGGTTGGGATAGACCAGCCCGGCCGAGATCACCAGCTTCGCGGCATCCTCGATCGACATCTCCAGCTCGATCACATCCTCCTCGGGGAAATACAGCAGGAAGCCCGAGGTCGGGTTCGGGGTGGTGGGGACGAAGACGCTCATCAATCGGCCACCGGTCTCGGCGCGGTCGGAAATCTCGCCCTTGGCGGTGGTCGACACAAAGCCGATCGCCCAGATGCCCCGGCGCGGATATTGCACCAGGCAGGCCTTTTCGAAGGAGCGCTCCGATTGCGCGAAGACGGTTTCCGAAATCTGCTTGATGCCGGAATAGACCGAGCGGATCACCGGCATGCGGTCGACCAGACCTTCGGCGAAATTGATCAGCGACCGGCCGATGATGCCCTTGGCGACCCAGCCCACCACGATGGTGAACAGCAAGAAGATGATGACGCCGACGCCACGCAGGTTGATGCCGATATAGGTTTCGGGCCGCATCCGGTGCGGCACCAGCGGCAGCACGACGCCGTCGATCCAGCCGATGACGCTCCAGATCAGCCAGATCGTCAGCCCGACCGGGGCGATCACCACCAGCCCGGTCAGGAACGATGCCCGCAGATGTGAAAACACGCCCTTGCGGCGATGCGGTTCGTCGTCGAATGGGGTGTTCATCTGATTATGGTCCCTGACGGGACCCGGTGAGGGCCCCTTGCTTCGGGAAAATATGGTCTTTACCCCGCCGGTACAATGGCGGGACAAAGCGATTTCTGATCACGTCGACAGCTTGCGCAAGGCTTGGGCGATCTCGGCGGCGACGCGGGCATTGTTGCGGACCAGCGCGATATTGGCCCTGAGCGACTCGCCACGGGTCTGCTCGAAAATCCGGTCCAGCAGGAAGGGGGTTACCGCCTTGCCCGAGATGCCGGCCTCATCCGCCTCGGCCTGGGCCAGGGCGATGATCGGCACCAGTTTTTCCACCGGAATTTCGTCTTCGGCCGGGATCGGATTGGCCACCAACTGGCCGCCCGGCACGCCCAAGGCGCCGCGCACCGCATGGGCGCGGGCAATCTGCGCCACGTCATCCATCCTGAGCGGGGCGGCGAAGGGCGAGCGGCGCGACCAGAAGGCGGGGAAGATGTCAGAGCCCTTGACGATCACCGGCACGCCGAGGGTTTCCAGCACCTCCAAAGTCTTGGGGATGTCGAGGATCGCCTTCGGCCCGGCCGAGACCACGGTGACCGGGGTCTGCGCCAGCTCCTGCAGATCGGCCGAGATGTCGAACGTCTGTTCGGCGCCGCGGTGCACCCCGCCGATGCCGCCGGTGGCGAAGACATGGATGCCGGCGTGGTGGGCGGCGATCATGGTGGCGGCCACCGTGGTCGAGCCGGTGCCGCCGGTGGCCAGGCAGGCGGCCAGATCGGCGCGCGAGAGTTTCGCGACCCCGCGCGCCTGCCCAAGCCGTTCAAGCTGCTCACGCTCAAGCCCGATGTGCAGCCGCCCGTCCAGCACCGCGATGGTCGCCGGCACCGCGCCGGTCGCGCGGATATCCTCCTCGACCTGCTTGGCGACCTCGACATTCTGCGGATAGGGCATGCCGTGGGTGATGATGGTGCTTTCCAGTGCCACCAGGGGTTGGCCGGAGGATTTGGCGCGGGCGGCCTCCGTCGAGAAGGTCATGAAAAACATGGGTCTAATTCTCCTGAAACGTAATGCGCGGCGGCTTTCAGGGCGCTGACGAAAGCTTCGGCGCGGGGAAAGCCCGCCAGTTCGGCGGCGATGTGGCTGGCCATGAAGGTATCGCCGGCGCCGGTGACCCGGGCGATGCGCACATGCGGCGGGGCGAGGGCGCGCAGCCCTTCCGAGCTGGCCTCGGCCGCCTTGTTGGCGCCATCCGTCACCAGCACGCGGGACAGGCCGCGGGCAACCAGCGCCGCGGCGGCCTCTTCGGCATGGGGGAAACGGGTGTCGCAGAGCAATCCCGCTTCTTCGAGGTTCAGATAGAGCGTTGCGCAGGGATGGGCGAGGAAGGGGCGCAGCCGCAGCGCCTTGCCCGGCGAGGCGGGCGCCACCCGCAGGTCGGCCTCGGCAAAGGCCGGGCTGGTGGCGATCTCGGCCAGCAGCGGTTCGGTCAGATTGCCGTCAAGCGCCACGACACCGCGGAACGGCGCCTCGGGGTGGCCGAGCGGCCCGTCGGTGACCGGATCGAGGATGCGGGCGCCGGCGGCTTCCAGCGTGCGGGCGTCGGCGATCGCCGCGATCAGCCCCTCGTTGTCCTCCACCGCCATGTAGCGATCGGTGGGCAGATCGGCGGGGCGATGGATGTGATCGGTGATCATGCCGAGCCGGGCGCAGGCGGCGATCAGCTCCTCGCCCTCGGCGTCGCGTCCGATGGCGGAGAGCAGCGTCGGCGTCACCCCGTGGCGGGCCAGCGCCATGGCGATATTCATCGCCACCCCGCCGGGCAGGCGGGTGATTTGTCCCGGCACATCGGCACCGGCATGCATCGGTCGCGGCGCGCGGCCGATCACGTCCCAGAGGACCGAGCCGATGCAGAGGAGAGAGGGATGGGGCGCAACAGTCATGCGATCAGCTTTGACGGGTTTCCGCCCCATCGGCAAGCCGCTGCAGGCGCGCCTGGCGATGAACGCGTCCCTTGCGGGACGCGTGCCTCCGGCGGGGATATTTGCAGCTAGAAAAAGGCGGGGCCGGGCTCAGCCCAGCGGCGCCAGCAATGTCTTGAGAGCGAGGAGCGGATCCTCGGCGCCCCAGATTTCGTCGCCCACGCCGAAGAAATCGGTGTAGCTGCCGAACTGGGCGATCAGTTCGGGGGTCAGCCCGCCCTCGGCCACCACCGGCACCTCGATCACTTCGCTCCACCATTGGAAGAGGTCCAGCTCGGCGACGCTGCCGTCGTCCAGGGCCGAGGCGCCGAGCGGGCCGAAGGCCACGTAATCGGCGCCGGCCTCGCCTGCCGCCATGCCGTCATGGCGCGAGCCGCCGCAGTAGCTGCCGACGATGGCGTCGGCGCCCAGGACCTTGCGTGCCGCGCGCACCGATTTGGCGGAATCGCTCAGGTGCACGCCGTCGAGGCCGAGCCGTTCGACCATCAGCAGGTGATCGGTGATCACCAGCGCGATGTCGCGGGCATGGGCCACTTCGCGCAGGGTATCGGCGGCGCGGGCGATGTCATCCTCGTCCCTGGTGGCGAGGCTCAGGCGGATGCAGGCGATCTCGGCGCCGTCGAGCACCCGGGCCAGGCGGTCGGGAAAGCTGTCCAGGTCGAAGACGGGCGGGGTGATCAGGTAAAGCTGCGGCTGCTCGGGGGCGTCCATGACGGCGATCCTTGAGTGTGTTTCGGGGCGGTTTAGCGGATTGGCGCGCGGTTGAAAACGGTTTTGCGCGGGCTTGGCTTGCTCCCCGGGGCCTGGAGCAGTAAGGCGGGCACCGATCCGAGCCCAGAGGAGCCCCCATGCCCACCGATACGCCGCAGCCCGCCTTTGTCCTGGTTCGCCCGCAGATGGGCGAGAATATCGGGGCCGCCGCGCGGGCGATGTGGAACTTCGGGTTGGACCGCATGCGGCTGGTCGCGCCGCGTGACGGCTGGCCGAACCCCAAGGCGGTGGCGATGTCGAGCGGCGCCGGCCGGCTGCTGGACGAGGCAGGGCATTATGACGATCTGGCCGAGGCGGTGGGCGATTGCACCTTTGTCTTCGCCACCACGGCGCGGCAGCGTGGGCTGACCAAGCCGATCTACAGCCCCGAACGCGCCATGGCGCTGGCGGCCGAGAAGATCGCCGCCGGCGAAAAGGTGGCGGTTCTCTTCGGTCCCGAACGCGCCGGGTTGGAGAACGAGGACGTGGCGCGCGCCAATGCCATCATCTCGGTGCCGGTGAACCCCGCCTTCGCCTCGCTCAACCTCGGGCAATGCGTCTTGCTGACCGCCTATGAATGGCGCCGTCAGGTGACCGAGGTGCAGCACGAGGTGATGGAGATGGCCCGCGCCGAATGGGCCAATACGCTGGAGATCGAAAAGCTCGCCGAACATTACGAGGAGCGGCTGGAGCAGGCCGGTTTCTTCTTTCCCGAGATCAAGGCGGCGAGCATGAAGATCAACCTGCGCAATCTCTGGAGCCGGATGCCGCTGACGCGCGCCGATGTGCAGGTGTTGCACGGGGTGATGCGGCAGATGGTGCGCTGGAAAAACCGCGGCGACTGAGGGGCCTCTAGCCGCCGCGCGATCGGTTTCAGCCCTTAGTTTCAGCCCTTAGTTGTTGACTGGGGGCTGCCAGGGCTGTTGTTGCTGCTGATTTTGTTGTGGCTGTTGTTTCGGTCGCATCTGTTGCTGCGGCTTGAGCTGCATCTGTTGCTGCGGTTTGGGCTGCATCTGTTGCTGCGGTTTGGGCTGCATCTGCTGCTGCGGCCTGGGTTGCATTTGCTGCTGCGGCCTGGGTTGCATTTGCTGCTGCGGCCTGGGTTGCATTTGCTGCTGCGGCCTGGGTTGCATTTGCTG
>NZ_JBLWVT010000027.1:0-10135 GCF_048268305.1 Pseudodonghicola sp. | reverse complement strand
GTCCGAGCAGCAATAGAGCGATCCATTGGCCGGCAGGCGATTGCGCAGCAATCTGCCGAGAGGCGCAAGCTTCGCTCGCGGCGTTGAACCGGGAGCTGGGCATCAACCCCAAGACCGTAGCGAAGTGGCGCAAGCGCGCGACGGTCGAGGATATGAAGACCGGGCCATCGGAACCGCGCTCTACGGTCCTGGCCGAGGATGAAGAGGCGGCGATAGTGGCATTCCGGCGCCATGCGCTTCTGCCATTAGACGACTGCCTTTACGCCCCGCAGCCATCCATCCCTCACCTGACGCGATCTGCGTTGTGCAACGACATGGCATCTCGCGCCTGCCTGATGTGGAGGGCGACAAGCCGAAGTGGTCGAGGTTCAAACGCTACCCGATAGGGTTCTTCCACATCGACATCGCCGAGGTGCAGATCGCTGAAGGCAAACTATATTTGTTCGTCGGCATCGGCCGCACGAGCAAGTTCGCCGTGACCCAACTGGTCGACAAGGCCGACAGGAAGACAGCCTGGGAATTCCTTCAGCACATGCTCGAAGCCGTGCCCTACCAGGTCCACACCATCTTGACCGATAACGGAATCCCGTTCGCAGAGCAGCCTCGAAACCGGAATACCATCTACTCCCGGCCGATGCGCTTCGACATGATCTGCGAGGCAAAAGGCATCGATCACAGGCTGACCAAACCCAATCATCCGTGGACCAATGGCCAAGTCGAACGGATGAACCGCACAATCAAGGAGGCCACCGTCAAACGTTTCCATTACGACAGCCACGACCAGTTGCGAAAGCACCTCGCCGACTTCATGGCGGCCTACAACTTCGCTCGAAGGCTCAAGACCCTCGGCGGTCTCACCCCATACGAATACATCTGCAAGATCTGGACATCAGAGCCCGACAGATTCATCCTGAACCCGATCCACCAGAGGCCGGGACTGAACACCTAGACATTTGCTTGGACGCGATTTCAAGCCGAAGCGAAAAACCGCTAAGTGCTTGAAAGATATGGAGGCGAGTAGGAGAATCGAACTCCTGTACACGGATTTGCAATCCGCTGCGTCACCACTCCGCCAACTCGCCTGCTGGTGGCAAAAATGCCATGTGGTGACAGGCGATATAGCGGCGGCTTATGTTGATCGCAAGCGCGATTTTTGACGCGGCCAGGAGGAACGCCACACATTCGCTTTCTGTTCTTGTCCTCTTCTGCTGCGGTTGAGGGGCTGGAACAGGCTGACGAGCAGTCCCCCACAGAGGCCCAGCGAAGGCGGTGCGGAGCCGGAAACAGGGCCGAGGCGGCGAAACTCACGAAGATCGGCCTCGGGTAAGTTGGCACGGTTCCCATGTCGCCACGAGGGGATATCTATCTGGTCAGGTATCTGGTCAGTCGAACCCAGATGAATTTGAAGGTCTGTTGATGCAAGCGCCGGCTGGCGGCCGGGTGAGTGAAAAAGCCGCATCGACCCACTGGGCTCACCCTGCCCGCGGGGGATGGGGCGGGCTATTCGCGGGCCAAATGCAGTTCATACCAGGCATTATATATAGTGCGTCATATATAGTGCGTCGGGTGCATCAGTGTGATCCCCGGGATCGCCCCAGGCTGGTTCCTGCGATGGCGCGGGGGCCAGCCGTCCTCCCTGATCTGTCGACCGATGGTGGTTTTCTGTGCCGGACCGCATATGGCGGCATCCGTCTTTACATGGTCTTTGCGCGGCCTCGATCACTGCGACGATTGTTTTGCATTCGATTTACAGTAAGATCGAATGAGGGATGCGGGACGTGCAGTTCGCGGCGTCACCGCGTTGCCAACTCGCCTGCCGAAGGTGCGGGGCGGGGCCCTAGCTGATCTGTGAACGGGCTGCAAGGCCTCTCCAGGCGGGAAATTGCACACCCACCGTTGCCGGGGCCGAAGGGATGTGGCAAAAGCCATGCAAGGGACTGAACAAAAGAGTTTAGCTATGACAGACTTCGCTGCCCGCCGCCGCATGATGGTCGATACCCAGGTCCGGCCCTCTGATGTGACGAAATACCCGATCATCGACGCATTGTTGGCGGTTCCGCGCGAAATCTTCGCGCCCGATGCGTTGCGCGATGTCGCCTATACCGGCGAGGATCTGGTCTTCGGCGGCGCCCGCGTCATGCTCGAGCCGCGGACCCTGGCCAAGATGCTGGACACGCTGGACATTCGCCAGGACGAGCTGGTGATGGATGTGGGCTGCGCCACCGGTTATTCCGCCGCGGTCATTGCCAAGCTGGCGCAGGCCGTGGTGGCGGTCGAAGAGGATGCGGATATGGCGGGCGAGGCGCCTGAGCTTCTGTCCGAGGCCGGCGCGGACAATGCGATTCTGCATCAGGGTCGGCTGGCGGCCGGCGCTGCGGAACATGGCCCCTATGATGCGATCATCGTCGAGGGTGGCGTCGAGGAGATGCCGCAGGCGCTGGTCGATCAGCTCAAGGAAGGCGGCCGGATGATCGGCATCTTTATCGAAGGTGCCCTGGGCGAGGTCCGGATCGGTTTCAAGCGCGGCGGCAAGATGTCCTGGCGCTATGTGTTCAATGCCGCTGCCCCGGTGCTGCCGGGGTTCGAAAAGCAAAGGGCGTTTTCGCTCTGAAGCTAACGGGGGCGCGGTCGGACAAGGTCGCGCCCTTTGACAATCTGGAACCCGGAACGGCGGGCAATCGGAGACGAGGATATGGGCAAGGCAGCAGGTATCAAGGGGCTTCTCAAATCGGCCGTTCTGGTCGGTGGGCTGGCGATTACCGCCATGGCGCCGCAGCGCGCCGCGGCAGAGAATATCGTGGACGCGATGATCGGCGCGTATAACACCAGCGGGCTGCTTGAACAGCAGCGTGCGGTGTTGCGGGCGGCGGATGAAGATGTTGCGATCGCGCTGTCGTCGTTGCGTCCGGTGATCAACTGGACGACCCAGCTGTCGCGGACGCTGGCGAAGACGCAAAATAACCGCAGCAAGCTCAACAACTACGACACCGAATTCTTCACCGGTTTGTCGCTGAGCCAGCTTCTCTATGATGGCGGCGCCACGGTCCTCAACCGGCAAGCGGCGCAGGAAGCGGTTCTTGCCACCCGTCAGAGCCTGTTGAACGTCGAGCAGCAGATCCTGTTCCGCGCCGCCTCGGCCTATCTGAACGTCGTTCTCTACAGCGAGAACGTGCGGCTGCAGGAAAACAACGTGCGGCTGCTGCAGGAAGAATTGCGCGCGGCCCAGGACCGTTTCGATGTGGGCGAGGTGACCCGCACCGATGTCGCCCTGGCCGAAGCGCAGCTGGCGGCCGCGAAATCCTCGCTCGCCTCGTCACGCGGCACCCTGGTCAGCGCGCAGGCCGAATATTTCAACGCCACCGGCCACAAGGCCGGTCCGCTGGCCGGCGAGCCGCGGCTGCCGAAGCCCGCCGCCTCGCAGAAGGCCGCCACTGATATCGCCGTGCGCAACCATCCCAGCATCCTGTCCGCACAGCATCAGGTCAGGGCGGCAGAGCTGAGCGCCCAGGCCACGTCCAAGGCCATGGGGCCGAGTGCCTCGCTCTCGGCCAATATCGGTGTGACCGAGGCGACCACCAGTACCGACTATACTCACAGCGCTACCGTCGGCGCTTCGGTGTCGCAGCCGATCTATCAGGGGGGCGCGCTGTCGGCGAACTATCGACGCGCCTTGGCCAACCGCGATTCCTACAAGTCGGCGCTGCTGACGGCACAGAACAACGTGGTGCAGGACGTGGCATCGGCCTATGTCCGGCTTGAGGTCGCCAAGGCCAACCTTGTTTCCAGTGCTGAGCAGGTGCGCGCGGCGCAGGTCGCCTTCGACGGGATCCGCGAAGAAGCCAAGCTGGGCGCCCGGACCACGCTGGATGTGCTGTCGGCGGAACAGGATCTGCTGGACGCGCAAACCAACCAGATCTCGGCCCGCTCGGAAGAGGGGATCGCGACCTATCAGTTGCTGGTGGCGCAGGGGCTGCTGACGGCCGAACGGCTGGGGCTCGCGGTGCAGATCTATGACCCGACGCTTTACTACAATCTGGTCAAGAATGCGCCGGCCAAGGTCAGCAAGCGCAGTCGCGACCTGGATCGGGTGCTCAAGGCGCTCGGAAAAGAGTGACATCCAAGGCAAGCTCTGACAATTCTCGCTTTCGGTTGTGAGAATCCTGGCAGGGGTTTACACTTCTAAACAAGGTCAGAGTGGAACCAAGACATGCCTAAGCCCGTCACGAATGCGCAGATCGAGGATGTTCTTTCCTCGATCCGCCGTCTGGTCAGCGAAGAATCCCGTAGCGACATCCGGCCTGAGCCCGAAAGCGTGGCCGGGGGGGCGGTGCGATCGTCCAGCGCCGCGGCTGGGGCGCTGAGCGAGGGAGGTGACCGGCTGGTCCTGACACCTTCGCTGCGCGTCGATGAGACGCTCGCCCCTGGGGCCGCGGTCCCTGCGCAGTCTTGGGCGGAGGAGGACGAGGACTTCGCTCCGGAGATCGAGCCGACGGTCGGGGCAGCCGGTGTCGTCGGGGAAAGCTTCGAAGACGATGTGGTGGCGGAGGAGATGCCGCCGCAATGGGTCGACGTTGACGAGACTGCCGAGGCGACCGAGGAAGAGCTGGCAGCCGCGCTGCGGCAGGTGGCCGACCAACCCGCCACCGTGGAGGCGGGTGAGGAAGCCTATGTCGAGCCGAGCTTCCAATCCACCCGAACCGAGAGCCTGACGGCCAAGATTGCGGCGCTTGAGGCGGCGATCGGCCGTACCCGCGACCAGTGGGAACCCGATGGCGACAGCCGGGATGCCTATGCCGGGACCAGGGGCAACGCCATCGCCTGGCAAGATCACGTCGTGGACAGCGGCCACCCCGCCGATGCTGCCGCGGCAGAGAGCGCGACATCCGAGGATGAAGCGGTCCTGGACGAGGACGCCCTGCGCGAACTGGTGGCCGAGATCGTCCGGCAGGAGCTTCAGGGCGCGCTGGGAGAACGGATCACCCGCAATGTCCGCAAGCTGGTGCGCCGTGAAATCCACCGGGTGCTTGCGTCGCAGGATCTGGAATAAGCCGGGGCCGGGCAGGGCGGCGCCTTGCCCCTTTGCCCCCTCAGTCTGCGGCGCGGGTCCGGGCGATCCGCAGTAGCTCGTTGATATCCATATAGCGTTCCAGATGGTCGGCCAGCGCCTCAAGCGTGGCCTCGACCCCGTCGTCATAAGCATGGCTCGACCGCTGTCCCAGTTCGGCCAGAAAGGCGGCGCGGAAGGGATCCGAGCTGAACATCCCGTGCAGATAGCTGCCGCGCACCCGCCCGTCGGGGCTGGCGGCGCCTTCGGTCTCTCCGTCGATCCGCAGCCAGCCGCGGGCCCGGTCGGGGCCTTCGGTGCGGCCCAGATGGATCTCGTATCCGCTGAGCCGCTCGCCGCCGGGCAGGGCGCGGCCCTCCCGCTCGACCACGGTTTTGTCGCCGGTCATCACGGTGTCGACGTCAAGCAGGCCAAGCCCCGGATCGGTGCCCGGCGCGCCCTCCAGCCCCTCGGGGTCGGCGATGGAGCGTCCCAGCATCTGATAGCCACCGCAGAGGCCCAGCACATGGCCGCCGCGCCGCAGGTGGGCCTGAATGTCGATGTCCCAGCCCTGCGCCCGCAGAAACGCCAGATCGGCCCGGGTGGATTTGCTGCCGGGGATCAGCACCAGATCGGCGTCGCCGGGCAGGGCGCGGCCGGGGGGCACGATATCGACGGTCACCGAAGGCTCGGCCGCCAGCGGGTCGAGATCGTCGAAATTCGCCATCCTGGGCAGCTTTGGCACCGCCACCTTGCAGGCCCCGCCGGGGCGTGAGGCGATGTCCATCATATCCTCGGCCGGCAGGCGCCAGGCATCGTGAAACCAGGGAATGACCCCGAAGCAGGGCCAGCCGGTCCGCTCGACGATGTCGTCGCGACCCCGGTCGAACAGGCTCAGATCGCCGCGAAACCGGTTGATGGCAAAGCCGGCGATGCGGGCGCGGTCGGCATCCTCCAGCACCGCCTGGGTGCCGACGATCTGGGCGATCACCCCGCCACGGTCGATATCTCCGACCAGAATCACCGGCACCCCGGCGGCCTGGGCAAAGCCCATGTTGGCGATGTCACCGGCGCGCAGGTTGGTCTCGGCCGGGCTGCCGGCCCCCTCGACCACGACGATGTCGACCTGATCCGACAGCCGTTCAAAGCTTTCGAGCACCGCCTGCAGCAGCGCCCCCTTGTTGCGCTGGAAGAACCCGGCCTCCTGCGAGCTGCGCCGCCGCCCCTGCACCACGAGCTGGGCGCCGGTTTCGCTTTCGGGCTTCAGCAGAACCGGGTTCATGTCGTTGACCGGCATCCGTCGGGCGGCGCGGGCCTGCAGCGCCTGGGCGCGGCCGATCTCGCCCCCGTCTGCGGTGACGGCGGCGTTGTTCGACATGTTCTGCGGCTTGAATGGCACCACCCGCAGACCTCGGCGCGCCAAGGCCCGACACAGCCCGGCCACCACCAGCGATTTGCCGACGTTCGATCCGGTGCCCTGTATCATCACTGCCGGCGTCATCCGGGCGATCCTCTGGCTGCCTCGGCGCAAAAAAACGCGCCCTTGCAGGCGCGCTTTTAAGTGACGGGATAGGTGGAGATCAGGCCGCTTCGGCCTGCTCTGCGGCGTGGCGCCGTTCGCTTTCCTCGCGCGACAGCGCGACCGAGGTGCGTACGCCCTTGGAAACGAAGTCCATCAGGCCGGAGACAACGCGCTCGTTGGGGTCGATCCCGGCGCAGCTCAGCACTTCACGTCCGTCGCGCGACCGTGCCCAGCGGGCGATCTGCTCCGGACCATTACCATATTTCTTGTCATCGGCGATTGCATCGTCGAGGGCGGCCAGCACAACGGCCGCGAACAGTTTACGCGCACGATTGCCTTGCTCATTATTGAAGGCGGTGCCGTCAACGAAATCTTTCATCCCGTTTTCCTTGTTTTTCTTGCTCTTGCAATTTTCGGCGTGCTGCTGCTTATGACCGATTGCGCATGATTCTGGCACCCTCATTCTGCATGGCAGCATTGCTTGAAATGCATATCTCTCTGCGCATGCAGCATGCTCTCTGGTTATCTTGCCAGGCAACGCCCTGCCAGATATAGGGGCGCGAACCCATGCATCAACCTTGCGTACAAGGATTTTACTAATGCCCAAGATCAACGGTAACGAAATCCGCCCCGGAAACGTGCTTGAACATAACGGCGGTTTGTGGGCGGCCGTCAAAGTCGATCACGTCAAGCCCGGGAAGGGCGGCGCCTTCGCTCAGGTCGAGCTGCGCAACCTGCGCAACGGCACCAAGCTGAACGAACGGTTCCGCAGCGCCGACAAGGTCGAGCGGGTCCGTCTGGAACAGAAGGACATGCAATTTCTCTATGAAACCGATGGGATGCTGGTTTTCATGGATGCCGAAACCTATGAGCAGGTCGAGCTGCCGGCCGAGATCCTGGGCGAGCGTCGCCCCTTCCTGCAGGACGGCATGACCATCCTGGTGGAGTTCCATGAAGCCGAGGCGCTGAACGCAACCCTGCCGCAGAAGGTCACCTGCAAGATCGTCGAGACCGAGCCGGTGGTGAAGGGTCAGACCGCCGCCAACAGCTTCAAGCCGGCGATTCTGGACAATGGCGTGAAGGTGATGGTGCCCCCCTTCGTCGGCCAGGACGAGGACATCATCGTCAACACTGAAACCATGGAATACACCGAACGCGCCTGAACCAAGCAGCGGAATTCAGCCGAAAATCAAAGGCGGGTGGAGATCACCCGCCTTTTTGCTTGCTTGCAATTTGTCAGAAGTTTTCCAGAATTGCCGCCCGCGCCCGAATCAGGCTGCGCTCGTCGACAAAGCGCGGCGTCGATTGCATGTAATCGCGGAAGGCCTCGCCATAGCCCTGCAGCAGCCAGCGTTCCTCGTTCAGCACGAAGAGGAAGTAGAGCAGGAACAGCACGGCGGCGAGCCCCAGGGTGATCGGCGAGCCCGAGGCGATCCCCAGCCCGACTGTCGCCAACACCGAGGTGACATATTGCGGGTTGCGCGAATAGGCGTACATGCCGCCGGTCACCAGCCCGTCGCTTTCGCAATAGGTGTTCTCGATCCCGAGGAACTTGTAGCCCCAGAGCGTGATGCCGAAGGCTGCCACCATCAGCGGCAGGCCGATGGCATAGCGGGGCCAATGGCCCCAGCCATGGGTGCCGACCTCGAGCAGGGCGAAGATGACAGTGCTGCCGCAGAAGACGCGGAACAGGCCAAAGGCGAGATGATGGCGCACCGGCGCCTTCTCTCCCGCCGGCCAGAAGCCGAAGGCCGGGCGATAGAGGTTCCAGGCCAGCAGCCCGCCCAGGAGAAGCGCCGAGACGATGGCGGCGATCAGGGCCACAGAGTGGAGGGTTTGAAGAAGATCGGTCATTGGTCAGTCCGGTTTGCGATGACTCAAGATGCGTGCCGCCTGCAAAAGCACGGCGATGCAACATCCAGGTGACAGTCACGCGCCCGGACTAACCTGGATCAGAGCCGCCGGACCGTGACGCCGCCGGCCTGCATCTCCGCCTGCGAGCGGTCGAAGCGCAGATAGGCGATCGCCTGGCCGCCCGATTGGGTGAAGAGCACCCCGGCCGGTTTGCCGTCGGCGGTGATCTCGGTTCCCACCGGGGCTTCGCCCTCGACCGCGACACGGGCCAGCCCCTTGCGCAGGTCGGTCTTGTGCTTCATCCGCGCGGTCACCTCCTGTCCGACATAGCAGCCCTTGCGGAAGTCGACCCCGTTCAGCCGTTCGAACCCGGCCTCGAGGATATAGGTCTCGGGGGCCAGTTCGATCCCGGTCTCGGGGATGCAATGGGCGACGCGGATGGCGTCCCAGTCGCTGCCGTCATCGCCTTCGGGCGCGGAGGTATAGGCACGCCAGCCCATCGCCGGGTCGCGCGGATCGGCCAGGGCGCCTTCGGGCGCGGGGCCGGTGCCGCGCTGGAGGTTGAGCCCGGCAGGCGCGATCGTCACCTTGGCGCGCAGCTTGTACATCATCAGCCGCCGCAGCAGATCGTCGGCCAGCGGTTCGGCCACGTCGAGCAGCACGCTCTCGCCGTCGCGGGCCAGGAAGAAATCAGCGAGGAACTTGCCCTGCGGCGTCAGCAGCGCGGCATAGACCATCCCCTGGTCCAGCTTGCGGATGTCGTTGCTGATCAGCCCTTGCAGGAACTCCTCGGTCTCCGGTCCGCTCAGACGCAGGATGCGGCGCGTGGTCATGGTTCTGGTCCCGTGATGGTTTCTTGTCTGTCGTGCTTCGTGATATAGGAGGGCGCCGGGGCTTGAACAGGGCGCCCGTGACCGATGACAGGAGTTGCCTTTGACCGCACCGATCAGCCTGGTGATCCCGACGCTCGATGCCGAGGCCGAACTGCCGCAGTGCCTGGCGGTTCTGGCCGAGGGGCTGATGTTCGGGTTGATCCGCGAATTGGTGGTCACTGACGGCGGATCGACCGATGCCACCTGCGAGATCGCCGAGGCGGTGGGGGCAGAGGTGGTCGAAGGGCCGGCCTCGCGCGGCGGGCAGCTCAGGCGCGGGGTGGCGGCGACGCGCGGCGAATGGCTGCTGATCCTGCACGCCGACACCGTGCTGCAACCGGGCTGGACCGCAGCCGTGGCCGCCCATGTGTCGCGCGCCGATGCGCCGCCGGCCTATTTCCGGCTGGCCTTTCGGGATGGCGGTTGGCGGGGGCGGCTGGTGGCCGGCTGGGCCAATCTGCGCGCCGCCGTCTTTGCCCTGCCCTATGGCGATCAGGGCTTGCTGATCCGGCGGCGGGACTATGAGGCGGCGGGGGGTTACCCGGATCAGCCGCTGATGGAGGATGTGGCGCTGGTGCGTCGTCTGGGGCGCCTTGCGGCGCTGCCTGCCACCGCCGAGACCTGCGCCGCGCGCTATGCCGCCCGCGGCTGGTTCCGCCGTGGCGGGCGCAACCTTTGGACCCTGGCGCGGTATTTTGCCGGGGCGGACCCGGAACTGCTGGCGGCGCGGTATAACCGCTAGAGCGTGGATGGTCGGGCGCAGAGAGGGGGGCTCTGCCCCCCACGGCCTGCGGCCTCCCCCCGGGATATTTCAGGCTAGAAAAAGGGGGGGTGAGCGGCGCC
>NZ_JBLWVT010000026.1:0-11992 GCF_048268305.1 Pseudodonghicola sp. | reverse complement strand
CGCCCTCCCCCGCGAAGGCTACGAGGAAGGCCGTCACCCCACCACCCCCCGTCTCGTCGCCGAGACGCCCGAGGGCGAAGTGGTGCATGAGCTGGGCGAGAGCGCCGAGTTCCCGCCGGCGCTGGTCGCGGCCGCGGCGGTGGAGCTGGAGCTGAACGCGATCAAGAGCCTGCGTCGGGGCGACGGCGGCCATGTCTCGGTCAGCCGCAAGGCCCAGGCCACGCCGGCGGGCACCCGCAAGGTGCTGGTGCCGGAACAGGGCCGGGTCGATCTGCCGGTCTACCGGCTGAACGCGATGGCTCCGGGCGATTACGCCCAAGGGCCGGCCATCCTCGAGGAGGATTACTTTACCGCCCGCGTGCCCGCGGGCTGGACGCTCGCCGTCTCCGACGCCGGCGACGTCATTCTGGACCGGGAGGAGTGAGACCGATGAAAATACCGATGACCGAATACCTGCGCATCGACCTGGAAAGCGAGAAGTGGGAATGCCGGGTCTGCGATCACGTGATCGCGCCGGCCGAGGGCAACTATAAGGAAGGGCTGCTGGTGCATAACCGCGACCCGCGCGAGATCCACCCGCCGGTGATCGACCCTGACAAGTACCGCTATACCTTCAGCCCGGACCCGGATTGGGTGCGCATCCTGGAGTTCTGCTGCCCGAGCTGCGGCACCCAGGTCGAGACCGAATATGCCATCCCCGGCCATCCGCCGGTCTGGGACATGCAGGTCGATGTCGCGGCGCTGAAGGCGCAATGGGCGGCGCGCGGCCCGGCGATGCTGCCCGATGCCGGCCCCGTCGTGATGCCGGGCCGGGCGCACGGCCACTGATCATTCAAAACAGGTATCCGCCGGCGCCCCGGGCGCGGGCGGAGGGACATCCACCGGGAGCGACCGTCGAGGAGGACGGCCTCCCGGACAGACACAGGGAGCGAGAATGAAACGCGTATCCGTTGATATCGGTGGCACCTTCACCGACTGTTTCGTCGTCTGGGGCGATCAGTATATCGAGACCAAGGCACTGACCACGCACCACAATCTGGCCATGGGTTTCAACGAGGCCCTGGGCAAGGCCTGCCAGGTGCTGAACGTGGAGCTGGAGCATGTGCTGACCGAGGTGGACAGCGTGCGTTATGCCACCACGCTGGGCACCAACGCGCTGATCGAACACAAGGGCCCCAAGATCGGCATGCTGGTCACCGCCGGCTATGAGGCCACCGTGCCGCTGAGCCGCGCCCGCGGCTATGGCGAGGGGCTCGACGATCTGGGCAAGCAGGACCTGCCCAACGCGCAGCGGCCCGATCCGCTGGTCGAGCCGCATATGATCCGCGGCATCCGCGAGCGGCTGGATTTCCAGGGCAAGGTGGTGATGCCGCTGGACGAGGAGGATGTCCGCCGTCAGCTGCGCGAACTGGTCGACCGCGGCGCCCAGATCATCGTCGTGGCGCTGGTCAATTCGGTGGTGAACCCGGCGAACGAACAGCGCATCGAGGAAATCCTGCTTGAGGAATACCCCTCGCATCTGCTGGGTGCGATCCCGGTGATCCTGTCGCACCAGGTGGCGGGCCGAAAGGGCGAATATGTGCGCTCGACCTCGGCCATCGTCGACGGCTATCTGCACTCCACCATGTATCACGCGCTGTCGCAGCTGGAGCAGAACCTGCGCGCCCATACCTATGAAAAGCCGATGCTGGTGATCCACAACTCCGGCGGCATGGCGCAGCTCAACTCGACAGACGCGCTGCAAACCATCCACTCGGGCCCGGTTTCCGGGATCGGCGCCTCGGAACACCTGGCGCTGCAGGCCGAACTGGGCAATGTGGTGGCCACCGACATGGGCGGCACCAGCTATGACATCGGCATCGTCGTCGAGGGCGGGGTGAAGCACTATGACTTCAACCCGGTGATCGACCGCTGGCTGGTGTCGGTGCCGATGGTTCACCTGGTGACACTGGGCGCCGGCGGCGGGTCGGTCGCCTCTTACGACCGGATGTACAAGACGGTGCAATGCGGGCCGGAAAGCGCCGGCTCCGATCCGGGCCCGGCCTGCTATGACCGTGGCGGCATGAAGCCCACGGTGACCGACGCCGACCTGCTGCTGGGCTATCTCGACCCCGAGAATTACGCCGGTGGCTCGATCCCGCTGAACCCGCGCCGGGCCAAGGCGGCGGTCGAGGACGCGCTTTGCGACGAACTCGACTGCGAGGTGATCGAGGCGGCGAAGCTGATCCGCGAAAAGGTCGATGGCAATATGGCCAACGGGCTGTTCACCGAGCTGCGCGCCCGGGGATACAACCCCGAGGATTTCACCATGCTCGCCTATGGCGGCAACGGACCGCTGCATTGCTGCGGCATCGCGCAGAACCTCAGCATCGACAAGATCCTGGCCCCGCCGCTCAGCTCGGTGTTCTCGGCGGTGGGCGCGGGCAACATGCACCAGCTCCATATCCACGAACAGTCGCTCTACATGGTGCTCTATGACAGCAACACCCGGGCGCTGTTCGACGACTATGCGCGGTTCAACGCCATCGTGGCCGAGCTGAAGGAGCGGGGCCGGCAGGACCTGCGACGTCAGGGCGTGCCCGATGACCAGATCCTGTTCGATCTCGAACTCGACATGCGCTACGGCAACCAGCTGGTGCAGACCACCGCCGTCGTTCCGATCCACGAGTTGAACAGCCCGGCCGATGTTCTGCAGGTGATCACCCAGTTCTCGGAAGACTACGGCAAGCGCTTCGGCGAAGGCAGCCAGGCGCCCGAGGCCGGGATCCGCATCAATACCATCCGGGTGTCGAGCTATGTCCGGCACGAGACGGTCCAGTTCCAGGACATCAAACCGATTGCCAAGCCCGAGCGCAAGGCGCCGCCGGCTCCGTCGGGACATCGCACCTGCCATTTCGTCGGCTTCGACCAGGCCTTCGAAACCCCGATCTGGGCCCGCAAGGAGCTGGATCCGGGGGTGGAGATCGAGGGGCCGGCAATCGTCGCCTCCGAGGTCACGACCTTCCTGGTCAACCCCGGCTGGACCTTCGTCACCGCGAAACAGGGGGCCTCGTGGTTCCTGCGTAACGAGACGCCGGTAACCCGGCACTGAAAACGGCTGCCCCGGCGAGTGGAGCGCCGGGGCCCATGATCCGACAGGAGGAGAAAACCATGAAAGACCTGAATATCACCGGCCCGGCCCCCTCGGCCGAGGACATCAAACTGATCAAGCAGTTCCTGGAAGACACCACGCTGTTTCTCGGCCCCGATCCCGAGATCATGCAGAACCACGACCTGATGGAGCGCAGCCCGGACGAGGAACTCGCCATCGGTCAGAACTTCGATCATCACATGATCGCCCGCATCCGCGACCGGCTGCAGTCAGGTTGTGACGAAGGCTATGAGATGGTCGAACAGATGGGCGCCGCCCCGGGCGCGAAATGGGGCGACGTGATCACCGGCATCTATACCGCCAGCGGCGATCTGGCGCTGGCCTCGGCGGGCGGCGTGCTGCTGTTCTCGTCGGTGGTGCACCATCCGATCAAGTTCATCGTCAAGAACTGGATGAATGAGCCAACCGTCGGCGTGCGCGACGGTGACGGCTTCATCCACAATGACAGCCGTTACGGCAACGTGCACAACACCGACCAGTCGATGATCCTGCCGATCTTCCACGAAGGCCGGCTGGTGTGCTGGGTCGCCTCGACGGTGCACGAGGGTGAGAACGGCGCGATCGAGCCGGGCGGCATGCCCTCGATGGCGGAAAGCCCCAGCGACGAGGGGCTGAAGATGTCGCCCTTCAAGGTGGTCGAGAATTATCAGATCAAGCGCGACCTGCTGACCTTCCTGCAGAACTCGGTGCGCGAGCCGAAGCTGCAGCTCGAGGACATGAAGGTCAAGCTCTTCGCCTGCCTGCGCATCAAGCAGCGCATCCAGGAAACCCTGAACACCGAAGGTCCCGAGGCGCTGGTCGCCATGCTGCGGTTGACGATGGAGGATGTGCGCACCGAGGTGAAACGTCGCCTGACGGAATGGCCGGATATGTCGGTGCAGACCTATATCATCCAGGATTCGACCCTGCGCGAGAACTGCGTGGTCAAGGTGAACTGCAAGCTCACCAAAAAGGGCGATCGGCTGATCTTCGACTTCCGCGGATCGAGCCCCGAGTTCACCAACCGCGCCACCAATACCATTCTCGGCGGGCTCAAGGGGATGCTGTCGCAGCTCTTCCTGTGCTACATCTGGCCTGACCTGCCGCGCGGTCAGGCGGCGATGGCGCCGATCGAGGTGATCACCGATCCGCATTCGATCCTGAACTGCTCCTACGACGCGCCGAACTCACAATCGCTGATGTCGATCTTTACCGGCTTCACCGCCGGGCAGCACGCGGTGGCGAAGTTCCTGTATTCCTGCCCCGAGAAATACACCAAGGTGCATGCGCCGACCTTCAACATGATCAACACCTTCATCTGGGGTGGGGTCAGCCAGCACGGTGAAACGCTGGGCAACCTCTGTGCCGACCTCAACGGCATGGGCGCCGGGGCGACCTCGAACCGCGACGGCGAACATGCGCTGGCGCCGATCTTCGCCACCATGGCCGACATCGGCGAGCAGGAGGTGAACGAGGAAGACGTGCCCTTCCTGCAGCTTGTCTCGAAGAAGATGACGCGGGACGCCATCGCGCCGGGCAAATACCGGGGCGGCCAGGGCTATACCATGATGGTCGCCACCAAGGATTCGGAGCAGTGGGGCTTCATGACCACCGCGCAGGGCGCCAAGATCCCGCCGATCCAGGGTCTGTTCGGCGGCTATGCCTGCGGCACCTATCCGCTGTCCAAGGTCAAGGATGTCGACGTCTATGACATCCTGCTGAACGAGCCGGAGAAATTCCGCCACTCGATCGAGGAGATCATGAACGAACAGCCCTTCGACGGGGCCAAATACACCACCCATCACATGGGCATGGGCTTCGAAATCTCGAAACGCGGTGAGCTGTTCATGATCAGCCAGGGCGCCGGCGCCGGTTATGGCGACCTGCTGGAGCGCGACCCGGTGAATGTGGTCAAGGACATCGAGGAAGGCCTGATGTCGCCCGAGGTGGCGGCGCGGCTCTACAAGGTGGTGTTCGACCCGAAGACGCTCGCCATCGACTTCGAGGCGACCGAGCAGGCTCGGGACGCGGAACGCCAGGCGCGCATCGCCCGCTCGGTGCCCTATGCTGAGTTCGTCAAGGGCTGGAACCAGCCCAAACCTCCGGCGCATCTGCCCTATTTCGGCTGCTGGGGCGACGAGATCGAGACGCTCTATATGGGCTCGCCCGATGTCACCCGCCGCGGCGATGAGCCCAGGCCGAATTACATGACGCACCCGAAAGACGTGCGCATCGCCGAACTTGAGGCGCGTCTGGCGGCTGCCGGCGTTCCGGGAGACGAAAAGCAATGAGCCGTCATCTCGCAGAAGATCTGCCCGACGCAACGGGTACGAAGGCGCTGCGGGTCTGGCTGGAGTCGTCGGGCTATGCCCGGCGGCTGCTGCTGGGCGAGGGCGGCGATCCCTGGGCCGAGGGCGCGGCGAAATACCTGTCGTTCTTCACCCAGGCGCGCGGGCTGCTGCGCTCTGACGTGGCGGTGGTGAACGTCGGCGATCTGTTCCGGTCGTGGCTCAACCGTCACCCGGAGCTGGCCGCCGAGATGGGATCGAAGAAACGTCTCCCCTATCCGTTGCGGCGGATGCTTGAGGAACAGGGCCCGCGCGCCCTGCTCGACGAGGTGGCCGAAGCGGTCGGCGCCCATCTGCAGGGGCAGGTTCCGCTGGTGCTGGCGCTGCCGGCGCCGGGTGCCTGGCTGGCAGAGGCGCAGATCGCCGCGGGGCGGGATGTGGAGGTGGACGAGGACGCGGTGGAGGACGCGGCGATGTATATCGCCGATTTCATCCGCTGCGTGGCGCAACGCCCGGTCGGCGGTCTGCTGATCGAGGAAGGCGACACACCCGGCCCAGCGGATCGCTATGCACCGCTGCTCAATGCGGCGCGGCATTATCGCTGGGCGGGGGTCGGTCGCGGTGTGACCCCGGACGGCGCCGCGCGGTTCGACGCGGTGATCGGCGGCGGCGACGCGCCGCAGGGCCGAGACGTCAGCGCGGCGCTCTTCGCTGGCGATGGTCTGCCCGGCACGGGCCCGGCGCAATTCCTCTATGCGCAGGTCCCCGTCAACCATCCGCCCGAGGCCGTTCTGGATGCGGTGGCCCGGTTGCAGGGGGTGCCTGCCTGACCCTCCAATCCTGTCGGAGACCCCTTGCAGGAACGGCATCCCGACCCCGGGGTGCCGTTTTCGCATGTCGAGCCCGCCCGATCAGGCCCCCCTACCCCGCCGGCCTTGCCATATCCTCGCACGGTGTCAGCCATGGGATACCGCTTCCGGAGGTGTTCCAGCTCGCGCTGCTGACTCTCGCGTTTTTATGATGAAGGTGGGGTCATTTGGCCTTGGGTCGCAGGCATGTCCCGCAATCAATGATTTTACGGCAGCGTTGCGACCCGGATTTTACCAATATCTGGAGTCCGCAGCGGTGGGTGCTCCGGGGCGTTGATGATGTGACCGCCCCCCCGACGGCATCGATGTGCCACGGTGGGTCTGTCAGGATCCACAAAGGGGGACGGTCATGTTGGAGATTATCACGGTCGGGCTCGACTCCAACAGGGCCTCCTGCGGATCGGCGCGACGCCCTCGACCATTTCACCGCCGGTTGCACCCGCCATCGGTGCGCTCCGGCAGCTGCATCCGGATCTGGCGATCTCCCGGCACGACGACATCGCCGAAGTCCTCGCCGGGATGGTCGCGGACGGAACGCTCGACATTGCCGTCGCGGGCCGCGCCCGCACCTCCCCGGACGTGATCCAGACCGAGATCGCCTCCGATGCCTTCGGTCTGGCCTGCCACCGCGATCATCCGCTCGCGCGGCAGGCCGGGCCAATCCGGCTGGCCGACATCGACCCGCGCGAGGTGATCCACCTCAGCCCGAACACGGGTACTGCACGCCTGCTGTCCGATGCACCCCTGCCGGACAGCATCAAGTTCGGCGGGCTTCAGACCCGTTCAACCATCGCCCAGTTGTGCCTGGTGCGCGCCAGCGTCGGCATCGCGATCCTGCCTCTGAATGCGTGCGGTTGTCCGACGAGCCAGAGATCCGCGTTCTGCCGATCACGGATCTCGAGCTGGAGCGGCGGCTGTATCTTCTGCGACCGAAACGCAAGGCGCCCAGCGAGGGCCTCGCGGCCTTCCTGCCCCTCCTCGATGAGGAGATCGCGCGCTTCAGGAGCGCGACGTAACCGGCGCGGGGATAGAGCCCAGGCAGCTTCCGGCGCGCAAACGGTGCCGGTCTTGGACCGGCCGCGCATGCGCGAACGGGCGCCAAACGCGAAACGCCCCCGCGGATGCTGCGGGGGCGTCATGGTGTCCCGGGTCGGGATGGCCCGCTTATTCGGCCGGATAGCTGGCCGCCTTTTCACGCAGCTCCTTGATACGGTCCTGCGGGATGCCCTCAAGCAGGCCTGCCATGTCGGTGGTGGCATCCTTGAAGGTCGCCAGGTCTTCTGCGGTCGGCTCGTAGACCTTGATGCCGGCGGCATCGAGGTCGGCGCGGTGCTTGGCCTCAGAGGTGTCGACGAAGTCAAAGACCTCGGCGAGCGCCTTGGTGGAAGCCTCGTTCAGCTGCGCCTGCTGCTCTGCCGACAGGCCGTCCCACCAGGTGGTAGACGCGAGCGCCAGGCGCGCGGACATGATCACCTTGGCGTCAGTGAAGTTGGTGAAGAGGTCGGCCTGGCCGAAGGCCAGCGGAACGATGGTCGCGTTGACATAGCCGTCGGCGATGCCGGTCTGGATCGCGTTCGGCACTTCGGAGAAGGGAATGACCACGCCGCTGGCGCCCATCATCTCGAACATCTTCAGCTGGTTTGGGTCGAGCGCACGCATGCGCAGGCCCACCATGTCGGCCACGGACTTCACTTCGTGCTTGTTGTTGAAGATGCCCAGCTGACCGCCCGAGGGAACGACGGCGAGGATGCGCATGCCGTCGGCCGCCAGCTTCTCGTTCACCTCATCCAAATAGCCGGACTGGGTGAAGAAGTTGAACACCTGCCGCGAAGACGCAAAGGTGTAGGGAAGCTGCATGACGCGCATTTCGGGAACGAACTGGTTTGCGACGGCGTAGTTTGACATCGAAACGTCGAGGATGCCGGCGCGGATTTGATCCAGGCGCTCGTCTTCGCCGCCGATCGAGTCGCGCGGGAATTCCTCGGTCTCCCAGCCCATTTCCTTGAGCTGGCCCAGCAGGTTGTCAACGTAACGATAGGTCGCCTGCTTCTCACGGTCAGGCGTGGCATCCAGGGCGATGCCGATGGACTGCGCATGGGCGACGCCGGACAGCCCGCTGGAGAGGGCCATGGCGGCGACGGTGGCGAGGATGAACTTTTTCATTGGTCATTCCTTCATGTTGGATTCGAATTCTTCTGCGTAGGACGTCTCGCGGGCGAGGACGTTCGGCGAGATCAGCGCGCCCAGGCCGGCGAGTCCGTGCAGCAGGATCAGCCCCACCGCTACCGGCAGCGCCGAAGCCATCCATGCGGTCGAGACTTCGAGCCCCTCCGAGGTGCGACCGATCTGCCGCTCCACGTAAGGCAGCGCGAAATAGAGCACTGGCGCGAAGAAGACCCAGGAGCCGACAAAGCGCGCCACGGCCTGCACCTTCTGGCGCCAGATCACCTGGGCCGGGGGATGGACCATGGCCGGATCGGCATGGGTGTGGAACGCGCAGGAGGCGCCAAGAAGCCCGCCCCAGACCATCAGCCAGCGGGCCAGTTCCTCGGTCCAGAACGGCGGCGAGGCAAAGATGTAGCGGGCCACGACCTGCAGCATCATCACGGACAGCATCCCCAGGAAACAGAAGGCGGCGATGCGGCGGGCGATTCCGTTCAGCAGTTCGGAGAGGGCATAGAGCGCGTCGGCGATCTTGATCATCTTTTCGGCGCCTTACTTGATAAAGCCGGTCAGGCGGGGCAGCACGAGGCTGATGTCGGGCACGAAGGTCAGCACCATCAGCACCGCCAACTGCACCAGCAGGAAGGGGGCGGCAGCGCGGGCGATCGACCAGTAGGGCGTGCCCGAAACGGTGGAGACCACCAGCAGGGCCGCGCCGAAAGGCGGCGTCACGATGCCCAGTGTCAGGTTGACCACGATCACGATCCCCAGGTGCACCGGGTCGAGGCCCATGGCCAGCCCCGGCGGCACAAGCAGCGGCACCAGCAGGGCCAGGGCCACCGGCACCTCCAGGAACATGCCCGCCACCAGGAAGACGGCATTCAGCAGCAGCAGGTACTTCCAGCCCTCGAAACCGAGGTTGATAAGCATCTGCGCCAGCTTTGAGGGGATCTGCTCGACCCCCGCGAGGTAGCCGAAGATCGCCACCGCCGAGAGCAGGATAAAGATCGAACCCGACAGGATCGCCGTCCTCTCGAGGCTTTCGAAAAGCTTGCCGAAGGTCATCTCGCCATAGAACATGCCGGCCAGGATCGCGCAGCAGACAGCGACGCCTGCAGCCTCGGTAGGGGTCATGACGCCAAAGACGATGCCCGAGAGGATGATGGCGGGGATGACCGTGGCGGGCAGCGCATAGACGAACCGGCGGCCAAGTTCGCGCAGGGGGATGCGCTCCCCGCTCGGGTGGTTGTCGCGATGCGCCATCCAGGCGTTGGCGATGAACAGCGCCAGCGCCATGAATAGGCCCGGCAGGATGCCCGCAACGAACAGCGCCGCGACCGAGGTGTTCATCAGCGCGCCGTAGAAGATCATCACGATCGAGGGCGGAATGATCGGCCCGATGACCGAAGAGGCTGCGGTGATCGCGCCGGCATAGGAGGCGCTGTAGCCCGCTTTGCGCATCGCGGGAACCAGCGTGTTCGAAACCGAGGCAGCATCCGCCATGGCCGATCCCGAGATCCCCGCGAAGAAGACCGAGGTCAGAATGTTCACGTGCCCGAGGCCACCCTTGAGGCGTGCCATCATGCCCATCGACAGGCTCAGCAGGGCGCGGGTCACGCCTGCGCGGTTCATGATCTCGCCCGCGAGGATAAAGAGCGGCATCGACATGATCGAGAAAAGGTCCACATGCGCGATGATCCGCTGCGGCGCCGCAGCCAGGAAACGCAGGCGGTCCGCCGCGACAAAGGACAGGATGGAAGCAGCGCCAATCAGGTGCGCCAGCACCGCCCCGCCAAGTAGCAGGAAGGTCGAGAAGATCAAGATCGCGATGGTCGCCATTGTGGCTCCGATTTCAGCAAGTGGTGGTCAAGTGGTCGTCTGGGGGCCGCGAGGGCTTGAACAGTGTTGCACTTTCTATTGAACGGTGATCAATAATTTTATTGAACGATGATCAATAGTATGGTGATATTTCTTTGCAGATATTACCAAACATCAGTGAATGGCACATTTTTTGTGCATGCATCGAGAATTCAGTTTGGAAGAAGACCCAAAATCAGGCAAAAAGCTCCGAGGCCGCGCCGCAGTAGTCGGCTTAACCAAGGCCGGAATTGTTGCGGCCGCAGTGCGCCAGATCGACGAGAAGGGCCTCGCAGCCTTCTCCATCCGCGATCTTGCGCGCTCGCTTGGCGTCTCGGCCGGACATATCTACTGGCACGTCGGCGGCGCCAAGGAGGATCTCTTTGCCGAGATCTCCGCCTTGATCGCCATGTCCGTCTCCGAGAACCTGGGACCCGGCGTGGACTGGCAGGAACGGCTGCGCTCGGTCTTCCTCTCCTACCACGAACCTGTGCGCGACCACGCCAATGTCGCCCCCCTGCTCGGCGCCCAGCTCAAATCCAACGGCGTCGCCAACCTCGCCTGGGCCGAGGTGGTGCTGGGGGCGCTGAAAGTGGTCGGCTACGAGGGCGAGATGATGCGCGACGCCTTCAACGCTCTGATCGGCGGGCTTGCCGGCTTTGTCACCATGGAGTTCGCACCGGGCCCAACCGACAACCTCGAGGACTGGGAGGCGATCTTTGCCGAGCGGCTGGAGGCAATCGACCCTGCATGCTATCCCCTCACCCATTCCGTTCTGCCGGAGTTCTCCAACCGTATCTTCGTGCTGCGCCGGCAGAACGGCACCATCGTTTGCTATACCAGTAGCTTCGAACTCCTGCTCGGAACTCCTGCTCGACCTGCTGATCGACGGGCCGGCAGCCCCGCGCGCCGGCGACGGGGCCCGAATGACACCCGCGTTCAATTTCCACGACCGGCTCGCCCGACCCGCCCGGCCACTCTTCTGAAAGGCGGACCCATGTCCGAAATCCTCGTCCTCGGCGCCGGCATGGTCGGTGTGTCCACGGCCCTGGCCCTGCAGGCCCGCGGCCATGACGTGATCCTGGCCGACCGGCGCGAGCCGGGCCGGGAAACCAGCTATGGCAATGCCGGGGTCATCCAAGTCGAAGCGGCGGAACCCTATGCGATCCCGCGCGACCTGAAGACCCTGCTCAGCTTCGGCCTCGGCACCAGCAACGACATCACCTATTCCCTCGCGGGCCTGCGGAGCATGGCCCCTGCGCTGCTGCGCTACTTTGCGAACTCCGCCCCAAAGACCCACCGCAAGGCCGCCGAGACCTACAGCCAGCTGACCCGAAGGGCGAGCGAGGATCACGAGCCGCTGATCCTGGCCTCCGGTTCCGACAACCTGGTCACGCGCGAGGGGCTGGTGATCCTGTTGCGCGCGGCGCGAGACTTTGACCAGGCCGCCGCCGAGGCGGATCGGGTCAAGGCCGAATTCGGCGTGGCGTCGCGCATCGTGGGTGGGGCCGAATGGCGCCGGGAGGAACCCGCCCTTCGCCTGACACCGGCGGGCGTGGTGCATTACACCGACAGCTGGTCGGTCTCCGACCCCGGTGCGCTGACCTCGGCCTATGCCGCGCTGTTCGAGACGCGCGGCGGACGGATCCTGACGGCAGACGCCGAAACCCTTGCCCGCAGCGGCA
>NZ_JBLWVT010000025.1:0-12160 GCF_048268305.1 Pseudodonghicola sp. | reverse complement strand
ACCCGCACCCCCAGCTCTGCCAGCCGCGCCATCACCGGCCGGGTCAGCTCGGCGTCATATTGCGGCAGGATGCGCTCTGCCGCCTCGACCACCGTCACCCGGGTGCCGAGCTTGGCGAAGGCGGTGCCCAGTTCCAGCCCGATATAGCCGCCACCGACCACCGCAAGGCTGTCCGGCAAGACCTCCAGCGCCAGAGCGTCGGTCGAGGAGATCACCGGCCCGCCGAAGGGCAGCGCCGGCAGCTCCACCGGCTCCGACCCGGTGGCGATCACCAAAACCTCGGCCCGGATCATCACCGGCCCCTCGGGGGTTTCCACCACCGCGGTCTTGCCGTCGCGCAGCCGCGCCTCGCCCGTCACCAGCCGCACCTTGGCCTTGCGCAGCAGCGCCGCGACCCCGCCGGTCAGCCGATCGACGATCCCCTGGCTCCACCGCCGGGTCTGCGCCAGATCAAGCGTCGCGCCCGCCGCCGCAATCCCCATCTCGGGCCGATCGGTCAACGCGGCGATGCGGTGAAACTCCTCCGCCGCATGGATCAGCGCCTTGGAGGGGATGCAACCGACGTTCAGACAGGTGCCGCCGGGCGGGGCGCGGTCCACCACAACGGTGTCGACACCCAATTGCCCGGCGCGGATCGCGCAGACATAGCCGCCGGGACCGGCGCCGAGGATCAGCAGCTTGCAACTCATCTCGCGCATGTCAGGCCTCCACGAAGATCAGGGCGGGGGTTTCCAGCAGCGTCTTCAGCCGCTGGACGAAGACGGCAGCATCCCAGCCGTCGATCACCCGATGGTCGAAACTGCAGGAGATGTTCATCATCCTGCGCGGCTCGAAGGCGGTGCCGTTCCAATGCGGGCGCACTGCCATGCGGTTGACCCCCACGATCGCCACCTCGGGCGCGTTCAGGATCGGCGTGGTGGCGATCGCCCCCAGCGCACCGAGCGAGGTGATGGTGATGGTCGATCCGGTCAGCTCCTCGCGCCGGGCGGTGCCGTCGCGCGCCGCCTCGGCCAGCCGGGCGATCTCGGCCCCGGCCTCGCGCAGCGTCAGCGCCTCGGCGTGGCGCAGCACCGGCACCATCAGCCCGGCGTCTGTCTGCGCCGCGATCCCCACATGCACCCCGCCGAAGCGGCGGATCACCCCGGCCTCGGCATCGTAATGGGCATTCAGCGTCGGCTGCTCGCGCAGCGCCCGCACCATGGCGCGAACGAGAAAGGGCAGAACCGTCAGCTTGGGGCCGCCTTCGGCGTTCATCCGGCCGCGCAGATCCTCCAGCGCGGTGGCGTCCACCTCTTCGACGATGGTGATATGTGGAATCCTGTTGGCGGTCTCCATCCGTTCGGAAATCCGTCGGCGCAGACCGATCACCCGGATCTCCTCGACGCTCTCGTCGGAGCGGGCGCCGGCGGGGGCCGGAATGCCGCCAGAGGCGATATAGGCAGAGAGGTCATCCTGGGTGATCCGACCCGCCGGCCCGCTGCCGCGCACCAGCCGCAGATCCACCCCGGCCTCGCGCGCGCGGGCACGGACCGATGGGGGTGCGAGCGGACGCTCGCCCTCGGGACGCAGCGGGGCGACCGGGCTGGCAGAGGACGCGACCGGCTGCTCGGGGGCCACTGACGACGGGGCAGCGGCCTTGGGAGCCGCCTGAACCGGCGCTTCTTCCGCCGGGGCGACTGGGGCGGCGTCTTCCTCCCCGGTCCAGTTGCCGGGCCCGTCGACCTCCAGCCGGATCAGCTCGGCGCCGACGGCGACGATGTCGCCCTCTGCCGCGCCCAGCCAGACCACCTTGCCAGAGATCGGCGAGGGCACCTCGACCGTGGCCTTGTCGGTCATCAGCGCCGCCAGCGGATCGTCCTCGCGCACCTGCTGACCGAGGGCGACCAGCCATTCGGCAACCTCGGTCTCGGCGATGCCCTCGCCGATATCGGGAACGCGGATCGAATGAATGCCCATCTCAGACCTCCTCAACCAGCCGGCGCAAGGCCTCGCCCACCCGCTCGGGCCCGGGGAAATAGCGCCATTCGTGCACATGCGGATAGGGCGTGTCCCAGCCCGCGACCCGCATCACCGGGGCCTCGAGATGATAGAAGCATTCGGCCTGCACCAGCGCCGCCAACTCGGCCCCGAAGCCCGAGGTCAGCGTCGCCTCGTGCAGCACCAGACAGCGGCCGGTCTTTTTCACCGAGGCTGTCACCGTCTCAAGATCCAGCGGCAGCAGGGTGCGCAGGTCGATCACCTCGGCGTCGATGCCCGTCTCCTCGGCCGCGGCCAGCGCCACATGCACCATGGTGCCATATGTCAGTACAGTCGCCGCCCGGCCCGGCCGCCGGATCGCCGCCTGTCCCAGCGGCACCAGATGGCGGCCCTCGGGCACCTCGCCCAGCTCATGCGTCTTCCAGGCGGTCACCGGACGGTCATGATGCCCGTCGAACGGCCCGTTATAGAGCCGCTTGGGTTCCAGAAAGATCACCGGATCGGGATCCTCGATCGCCGCCATCAGCAGGCCCTTGGCATCCTGCGGGTTCGACGGCACCACCGTCTTCAGCCCGGTGACATGGGTGAACAGCGCCTCGGGGCTCTGACTGTGGGTCTGGGCGCCGAAGATGCCGCCGCCGGTCGGCATCCGCACCACCATCGGACAGGTGAACTCCCCAGCCGAGCGATAGCGCAGCCGCGCCGCCTCGGACACGATCTGGTCATAGCCCGGATACATGTAGTCGGCGAATTGGATCTCCACCACCGGCCGCAGCCCATAGGCCGCCATGCCGACGCCGGCGCCGATGATGCCCAGTTCGGAAATCGGCGTATCGAAACAGCGGGTGGCGCCGTATTTCTTCTGCAAGCCGGCGGTGCAGCGGAATACGCCGCCGAAATAGCCGACGTCCTCGCCGAAGACGACGACACGCTCGTCCCCGGCCATGGCCACGTCCAGCGCGTCGCGGATCGCCTCGATCATCGTCATGCGTGCCATGTCAGAACCCCGCTTCCTGGCGCTGCCGCAACAGATGCGGCGGCATCTCGGCATAGACGTCCTCGAACATGTCGCGCGGGCTGGGGTGCAGCCCGTGATGCAGCGTGCCGATCGCCTCGGCCTCCTTCTGCGCGGCGATCACCTCGGCCATGACCTCGGCCTCGGCCTGGGCATGGCGTTCCTCGCTCCACTCGCCCAAGGCGATCAGATGGTTCTTCAGCCGCAGGATCGGATCGCCCAGCGGCCAGGCGGCGCTTTCCTCGGCCGGGCGATAGGCCGAAGGGTCGTCCGAGGTCGAATGACCGCCGGCGCGATAGGTGACATATTCCACCAGCGTCGGACCCAGATTGCGCCGCGCCCGTTCCGCCGCCCATCGTGCCACCGCGCAGACGGCGAGGTAATCGTTGCCGTCGACCCGCAGCGACGGGATGCCAAAGCCGTGCCCGCGCGCCGCGAAGGTGCCAGAGCCGCCCCGCGCGATGCCCTGAAAGGTCGAGATCGCCCACTGGTTATTGACGATATTCAGCACCACCGGCGCCTTGTAGGTCGAGGCAAAGACGAGGGCCGCGTGAAAATCGCTCTCGGCGGTGGAGCCGTCGCCGATCCAGGCCGCCGCGATCTTGCGGTCGCCCGAGATCGCCGAGGCCATCGCCCAGCCCACCGCCTGGATGTATTGCGTCGCCAGATTGCCGGAGATCGAGAAGAACCCGTGGTCCTTCGACGAATAGAACACCGGCAACTGCCGCCCGCGCACCGGATCCCCGTCGTTGGAATAGACCTGGCACATCATGGTCTTGAGCGGGTAGCCCGAGGCCACCAGCAGCCCCGCCTGGCGATAGGTCGGGAAATTCATGTCGCCCGGGGCCAGCGCCCGCTGGAATGCGCAGGAGATCGCCTCCTCGCCCAGGTGCTGCATGTAGAAGGAGGTCTTTTGCTGCCGCTGCGCCGTCAGCATCCGCGCATCATAGGCGCGCAGGGTCAGCATGTGGCGCAGCCCCTGCTGCAACGCCGCGGCGTCCAGGTCCAGCGCCTCGGCCCAGGGGCCGACCGCGGCGCCGTCACGGTTCAGCACCCGGATGATGGTGAAGGCCAGATCGCGGATCGCCTCGGGGTCGGCATCGACCGGCGGGCGCCGGACCGTGCCGGCGCGCGGGATCTCCACATGCGAGAAATCGGGCTGGCCGCCCGGCCGAACCTCGGGTTCCGGCACGCTCAAACGGAGCGGCGGTAGGTCCGGGTCACTGTCTTGGTCCATCGAACGTCCTCCCGTTCATAGCCCGTCCATCCGGGCGAGATCGGCGGCAGATCAGGCCGAACCGGCCCGAAGACCGCCCTGCAGCCCCTGCACCCCGGGCATTCCGGCGATGCGGGCAAGATAGTTCTCGGCAGCGAAATTGTTGCGGGCGTCGAAATCGATCCGGATATCGGCAAGTGCCCCGGCATCTGCGGCGACAATCGACTGCCCCCCCGTCCCGGCGGAGACCGCCACACCGCAAAGCTGAAAGCCGCGGCGCCGCAGTTCGTCCAGCGCCCGGCTCAGGTGATCCAATGGCGCCGCCGAGGTGAAATGCGCGTAATGCACCGACCGTTCCTCCCTCTCAGTGCAGACAGGACCATATTCCCAGACCTTTCACGAAATTTGCTTTCGATTTTTTTGGCATTTCGCAGAGTTCCAAAATATCCTGCTGGAAAATGGCCAAGTTGAAAGAATATTCATTCATGGACCTCAGGCCCCTGGACGACATCGACCGCCGCATCCTGCGCGCTCTGCGCCGTGACGGGCGGCTCAGCAACAACCAGCTGGCCGAGGAAATCGGCCTGTCCCCCAGCCCCTGCTGGCAACGCACCCGCCGGCTGGAGGCCGAAGGATACATCAAGGGCTATACCGCCGTGCTGGATCAGGAAAAGCTGGGCGCGCCCGAAACGGTGATCATCGAAGTCACGCTGGATCGTCACGACGATATGGTTCTGGAAACCTTCGGCCAGGCGATGGCCGATCTGCCCGAGGTGCTTGAGGTCTATCTGACCACCGGCGAATACGACTATTACATCAAGGTCGCCGTCGACGGCACCAAAGGCTATGAGGAATTCCTGCGTCGCAAGCTCTATCGCGTGCCCGGCATCCAGCATTCGCGGTCGATCTTCACCCTGCGCTGCCTGAAACAAGGCGGCATCTCGGTACCGAGCTGACGACCTGCCCTGCCCGCCAATGCGTGACCGGTTCCCGGCTGCGCGCCTCCCTCCTGTTTCGGTGCTCGGGACGATCCCACGGCGCGGACCATCGCCTGGTCTCAGGATCAATGTCGGGACCGGGCCAGTTCGGCGGGACCGGACCCGGGGGTCACTTGGGCATCAGCGGCGTAGCTGGTCCAGGCCGTCCTTCAGCCCCAGCTTGTCGAGCCGGACATAGAGCGTGCTCTTGGCGATGCCGAGGTCGCGCGCAGCAGAGGTCAGATTGCCCCGGTTGCGCGCGATGGCCGCAAGGATCGTCTCGCGTTCCGCCTGTTGCAGCGGGGTGAGCGGCGCGCCATCCTCCACCCGGGGCTGTGCGGTCTGGCGCAATTCGCGCGGCAGATGCTCCGGGCCCAGCCTGTCACCGCCGCTTTCCAGGAACATGCCCTCAAGCACATTGCGCAGCTCCCGGATATTGCCCGGCCAGTCGTGACCGGCCAGCAGCGCCAACAGTTCCGGCGAAATCTCCGGCGCGGGGCAGTCATAGCGTTTGCCGATCTGCTTCAGCAGATGGGCGGCCAGTTCGGGCAGGTCATCGGCACGGTCGCGCAACGGCGACAGCTCCAGCGACGTCACCGCAATGCGATAGAACAGGTCCATGCGGAAATCGCCCTCGGCGGCGGCGGTCCTGAGATCGCGATTGGTCGCCGCGATCAATCGCAGCTTCACCTTGCGCGGCTCGTTCTCGCCGATCCGATAGACCTCGTTGGATTCCAGGACCCGCAACAGATGCGGCTGCAGGTCCAGCGGCATCTCGCCGATTTCGTCGAGAAACAGCGTGCCCCCGTTGGCCGCCTCGATCTTGCCAATCATGCCGCCGCGCCGCGCACCGGTAAAGGCGCCCTCGGCATAGCCGAACAGCTCCGAGGTCAGCAGCTCGCGCGAGAAACCGCCGCAATTGACCGCGATGAACGGGCCGCCGGCCTGTGGCCCGCTTTCGTGCAGCGCCTGGGCGAAGGCATCCTTACCGACCCCGGTTTCGCCCAGCAACAGCACCGGCGCCGGGCTTTTCGCCAGCAGCCGGGCCCGCCGCACCGCCTCGCGATAGACCGGGGCCTCGCCGATCAGCCGGTCGAAGGGATCGCTGCGCGGATCAGGGCGGGGCAGATCGCGCTGCGGTGTGCGGCGCACCACGGCAGAGCGGTCCGGCAGCACCAGGACCGCCCCCAGCCGCTGCCCGTCCAGCATGATCGGTTCGATCCAGTCGCGGTCGACCCAACCGGGCATGTTCTCGGGGGAAATCCGGCCCTTGCGCCAGGGCAGGGTCAGATCACGGATCGCCATGTGGCGGCCGCCGTGGTTCTTCGCCAGTTCGGTCATCAACTCTGCGGCGCGCTCGTTGGTCTTGATCGGGGCGCCGGTGCGGTCAAAGACGATGACCCCGTCGCGCCCCGGCGCCCGCAGCCGGTCGAGGCAATGGTCCAGCAGGCGGTAGCGCAATTTCAGATCGCGCTGCGCCAGCCGGTTTTCGATCCGCCCGGCGGCGGTGATCGCCAGCGACAGGCTGTGGCGGCTGTAGCTGGCGTTCAATCCCGAGATGTCGATGGCGCCGATGATCGCCCCGCTGGAGGGTTCGCGGATCACGCTGGCCGAGCAGGACCAGCGCTTGATCCCCGAGCAATAGTGTTCGGCCGAATGGATCTGGATCGGCTGGCCGATCTCGAGCGCGGTGCCGATGGCATTGGTGCCGCAAGCCTGTTCGCTCCAGTTCGCCCCCGGCATCAGGTGGATCGCCTCGGTGGGGCCGCGCAGCGAATTGTCCCCCTCGACGCTCAGCACGGCGCCGGCGGCATCGGTCAGCACCATCACCGTACCGGTCTCAAACAGGAAATCGCGGGCCGCCGCTATGACGCCGCTGCTGGCCTTCAGCAATTCGTCATTGTCGGTGAGCAGGTCATAGAGCGCATCGCCCATTGCCGGCGGCGGCGCGCCGTCGCGACCGGGATCGACGGCGCCATGACAGCGCCGCCAGGAATCGTCGATCAGCCGGCGCAAGGCATCCGAGCCGGTGTCCTGCCCTTTCATGAACCGATCCCAGGATGACATGATCTGAGGATCGTTTTCAGGACGTGAAAATCTTTGCCGCAAAGCCGTGCCCGGCATTCGGTACTCCCTCCCGTTTGAGTATGGCGGTTGTTGTTCCCGTGACGCGGGCCGCGTTCCCTCCCCGGAACTTTGCACCCGCCTCCGCCCCCATTTTCCGGGGGCGCACCATCAACTCTGACGTACCGTAACATCATTTCCATCACGGACGAAATACCTTGCTGGGCAGGCCTCTGCGCAGCGCTCCGATGCGGGCGACACAGCCGCCCCCGACCGCTTGCCAAAGGGATCGCGACGCGCCAGGTCGACGACCGCGATCTCTGCCCCCAGGCCCGCACGGCGCTGGTCGGTGCCCCGCCGCGACCGGCGTTCGAAATCCGGACGGTGGCGTCCGGACCCCGGACGGCGCCGCCCTCCGACCCGCCGCTAAGGGCTTGAGCTGCGGTGTCGTCGGGTTCACGGTAAGAAACCTGCTTCCCCTTGGGGAGAGAGGGAGGAGAAACATGGCTCAAAACGATTTTATCGCGGGGGAGACCGGGCGACCGGCGGCCGCCGGACGGGTGCCGGTCACGGTGCTGACGGGGTTTCTGGGGGCGGGGAAAACCACGCTGCTGAACGCTCTCGTCAATCGGCCGGATATGGCTGGCGTGGCGGTTTTCATCAACGAATTGGGCGATGTCGGCATTGATCACCACCTGGTCGAGCGAATCGATGACGCCCTGGTGATTCTCGATTCGGGCTGCCTGTGCTGCACCGTGCAGGGCGATCTGATGACCGCGCTGATGCGGCTGCACGACCGCATGGCGCGGCGCGAGATCGCCCCGGTCACCCGGGTGCTGATCGAAACCACCGGGTTGGCCGATCCCGGTCCGGTGCTGCGGGCGCTGATGGAGGATCGGCAGGTCTCGGCCCGCTATCGCTGTGACGGGATCCTGACCGTGGTGGATGTGACCCGCGCCCGCGACCAGATCGACCGCCACCGCGAGGCGATGGTTCAGATCAGCATGGCCGACCGGCTGCTGTTGTCGAAATGCGACCTGGCCGGACGGGTGGAACGCGATGCGGCGGATCGTGCGCTCACCGCCCTGAACCCCACCGCGCCCCGGGTGGTGCTGGATCGCGGCGTGGCGGAGCCGGCGGATCTGTTCTCCAGCGGGCTCTATGCGGCGGAAGAACGCCCGGCGGATCTGTCGGATTGGCTGGGGGGATCGCTCTGGCGCGGCGGATCAAAGGCACAGACCAGGTTTGCCGCGACCCTGCCGCCGACCAAACCGACACATCATTACGCAACGCCCCACAGCGGCCGCGTGCGCAGCTTCGTGATCACTTTCGACGATGCGCCGGGCTGGCGCGGGTTTTCCGTGGCCCTGGGAGAGATCCTGTCTGACTGGGCCGGCAAGCTGTTGCGGGTCAAGGGGCTGATGGCGCTGCCCGGGCTTGATGTGCCGATGGCTGTGCAATGCGTCGAAGATGTCGCCTATGCGCCGGTACGGCTCGACGCCTGGCCCAGAACCGGGCCGCTTGCCGACCGCTGCGGCCGGCTGGTGTTCATCGGCGAGGATCTGGGCGACGAGGACGAGGCGCAGATCCGTGCTCGGCTGGCGCGGGTGCCGGGTGACCGCGACGCATTGCGCCGGCTGGCGGGGTGTCGTGGGTTGCCGACCCGCAACTGGCTGTCCGAGCGGTTGCCGCTGACCCCGCGCGCGGGGCTGGTGTCCGACGCCTTCGTGATCCAGCCGCGTTTTCTGGGCGAGGCGCGCGGCCATGGCTGATCCGCGCCGGGGAGCAGGCCGGGAATGATCGGACTTCGTCTGCATCAGACCACTTCTCAACGCATGTCTCAGGTGATGCAGCGGGCGATGGGGCTGTTGCAGATGGATCATGCCGATCTGGCCGGCTTCCTGATCGGTGAGGCCGCGGCCAACCCCTGTCTGCAGATCACCCTGCCCCAGCCCGAGTCAGAGCCGCGACCGGCACCGCGGCATTGGCGTCTGGCCCTGCTGGGCAGCGGCGAGGAGGTCGACCGGCTGACCGCCCGGGCCGAGGGGCTCTATGCCCATGTGATGCGCCAGATCGGCCTGCTGTTCCGCAGCCCCGAGGACATCCGCATCGCCACGCTCTTTGCCGAGGCGCTGGAGCCGAGTGGCTGGTTGGGCTGCGAGACGGCCGAGGTGGCGCGGCAGGCGGGGTGCAGCCTGTCCAAGGCCGAGGAGATCCTCGCGCGGTTGCGGCAGATGGACCCCGCCGGCCTGTTCGCGCGGACCCTGGCGGAATGCTTGCGGCTGCAATTGCTGGATCAGGACGCGCTGAGCGCGCCGATGGAACGGCTGCTCGAGGTGCTGCCGCTGCTGGCGCGGGGTGACAGTGCCGGACTGCTGGCGCAATGCGGCATCGGAGCCGAGGCGCTCGCGGTGCTGGTCACCCGGCTGCGGCGACTGGATCCCAAGCCCGGCACCCGCTTTGACGATGCTCCGGCGCTGCGCCGGGCCCCCGATCTGGTCGCCGAGCGCGATGACGAGGGGCAATGGCAGGTGTCGCTCAATACCGCGACCGCGCCGCAGGTCGCGGTGCTGCCGCTATCCGGGGCCGAGCACCGCGCCGCCAGGGCCGAGGCGCGCTGGCTCGAACGGACGCTGAGCCGACGCAACGCGCTGGTGCTCAGGGTCGCGGCGCATGTGCTGTCGGCGCAACGGGCATTTCTGGAACAGGGCGCGACGCATCTGCGCCCGCTGAGCTGCGCCGATGTTGCCGCGGCGCTCGGCCTGCATGAAACAACCGTCAACCGCGTCCGCAACGGCCTGCTGGTGCAAACCCCGTCCGGGGTGCTGCCGCTGCGGGCATTCTTCGCGCGCGGCGGCACCACTCAGGGCGATGGCAACCGGATTCCGGCAGCGGCGCTGTCGGCGCTGATCGCCGAGCTGATCGCCGGCGAGGATCCGGATGCGCCGCTGACGGATCAGGCCATCGCAGAGCGGCTTGCCAAGCGAGGGATCGACGTATCGAGACGAACGGTTGCGAACCGGCGGCGCGATGCGGGATATTCCGCCGCCGCCGAGCGGGGAAGGCCGTCTGGGCGGCTCTGAGCACCGGCGCACCGACGCAGCGGCGCTTTCCATCTGACAAAAGCAAATCGATGCGGCGGCCATGACAGCCGCACCGGCAGCCGGTCGGCCACAGGCAATCTGCCGGACCTCCATACTGCCCCCCTGCCCCGTCGTTTTCCCCCGATGCCATCAACGCCGGCTGTAGCGCGACCGGGCCGCTTGCCGGCGGTTGTGCGGGCCGTCCCGACCCGTCCGGATTTCGCGCCGGGGCCGGACGGCGACGTCCTGTCGCGGTTCGAAATCCGGACGCCGCCACCGGACGGCTCGCACGCAAAAAACCATCGAAAAGTTTTAAATCCATTGAGTTCATGATCTTGCGGGAAATTTTCGATGCCCGTCGCCGGGGTGGAACCTTTCCTGCTTCTCCCTTGGACAGGCTCGGCCCGGTCTCGGACGGAACAGGAGATCCGTTCGACGTACCCGACGAGCCCGGCGCAGCTGTTGCGCTGTCGGGGCCTGTTGGCCCGTGCAACAAAAACGGGAGGAGAAATGCACAATGGCATTTCAGATCAATATTGATAACGGCGGGACTCTGACCGACGTCTGCATCATGTCGGATGACGGCGTGAAGAAGACCAAGGTTCTGACCACGCCCTATGACCTGTCGAAGTGTTTCTTCGAAGGGCTGCAGAAGGCATCCGAAACCCTCTATGGCGCCGAGGACGTGAAGCGGCTGCTCGAAGAGGTGGATCTGATCCGCTATTCCACCACTCAGGGCACCAACGCGATCTGCGAACGCAAGGGGCCGAAGCTGGGCCTGATCCTCGACCGTGGCGCGGCCGATCTGCCGCAGGCGCTGCGCGCCCATGACCCCGATGTCTACGACGCGCTGGTCGGCGATCGGGTCGCCTTTGTCGACACCTCCGCGCTCGATACGCCGGAAGCCGAGGTCGATATCGTCAAGACCATCAACCAGCTCACTGCCAAGGGGGCCAACCGGCTGGTGGTCAGCTTTGGCGGCGCCAGCTTCCATGCCGCCGAAGATCTGGTGAAGAAGATCGTGCTGCGCAAATACCCCCGCCACCTGCTGGGGGCGGTGCCGGTGCTCTATGCCTCGGACCTGACGGTCGATCGCAACCCGGAACGTCGCGCCTGGTCGGCGCTGATCAACTCCTTCCTGCATACCTCGATGGAGGCGTTTCTCTATCAGGCGGAAAACCGGCTGCGCGACTATCGCACCAAGAACCCGCTGCTGATCTTCCGCAATGACGGCGACGCCTCGCGGGTGGCCAAGACGGTGGCGATCAAGACCTATTCCTCGGGTCCGCGCGGCGGCATGGAGGGGCTCAAGGCCTTCTCGGCGCTCTATGGGTTCCGTGACACCGTCTCGATCGACGTCGGCGGCACCACCACCGATATCGGCCAGTGCACCGAAGGCAAGGTCGCCGAGATCCGGCGTGGCAATGTCGAGGGGATCAGCGTGTCCTTCCCGCTGTGCGAGATTTCCAGCGCCGGGGCGGGTGGCAGTTCCGTCTTCAAGGGCAAGGACGGCAAGATCGCCATTGGTCCGGAAAGCGTCGGCGCCCTGCCGGGGCCGGCCTGCTTCGGTCGCGGCGGCAAGGAGGCGACGATCACCGACGCCAGCCTGCTGGCCGGTCTGCTTGACCCGACCTCCTATTTCGGCGGCGGCATGGGGCTTGATGCGGCGCGGGCCGAGGCGGCGGTGAGGACCAATGTGGCCGAGCCTCTGGGCCTCGATCTCGACGCTGCGGTGCTGGCGATGTCGGACGCTTTCGAGGCGAAGATCGCGGCCGAGTTGCACCGCTTCACCACCATCTCGCCCGATACCGTGATGATGGCCTTCGGC
>NZ_JBLWVT010000024.1:0-12655 GCF_048268305.1 Pseudodonghicola sp. | reverse complement strand
GGTGCAGCTTCTCCAAACCGGACGTTCGTGACTCGCCCGGCGAAATTGACCAGGAAAAGTTTGCAATACAGGACCCTCCGGACGCTCACTGTGAGGCTAGTCGCGGCAAAGGCCGTTGCGGTAATCGGCCCTATCCCCGGTATGGTCGCAAGCAAGCGACAGATCGAATTGGTTTTGTGGATCTCCGCTAACCGGATGTCGATCCCATCGATCTGCTGTTTCAGCGCATCCAGTTGCCCGACGAGAGCATCCAAAGCGAAGCAGGCATCCTCCGGTAGATCCTCTCGTATCTCGTCCAGCTTTGCGACGAGGGCATCGACCCGGTGCCTACCCTGTGGGACGATAACTCCATATTCGGCCAAATGCGCCCGGAATGCACAAGCTGCCATCGTTCTCTGTCGGACCAGAAGCCCTCGGGCTCTGTGCAGCATCAGGAATGCCTGATCTTCGCGCGATTTGGTCGGGACAAGGCGATGTTGGGGCGGGTCACCGCTTCACAAATGGCGGCCGCATCAGTGGCGTCGTTCTTCGCCCCCCGCCGCACGAAGGGTTTGACGTAACCTGGAGGAATTAGGCGCACGTCATGGCCGAGCCTCTGCAACTGACGGGCCTAGTTGTGGGCAGTCGCACACGCCTCGATACCTATCAGACAAGAGGGCAACGACTCGAAGAAAGGTAGAAGCTCACGACGCGTAAGCCGCTTGCTGTCGAGCGTTCTGCCGGACGCGTCGGCGACATGGACGTGAAACACGTTCTTGGCCAGATCAAGGCCCACGGTGGCTGGGTTCAAGGGAATGCTCCTTCTGCAAAGTAGGACCAGTATACGGTCCCTTCTCAGGAGCGGGGCCATCTTCCCCATCAATGGCAGGATGCGCGACGAGTTTCTGAACGATACCCTGTTTCGCAACCTGGTCCAAACCCGTGATCTGATCGCGGCTTGGGGGACCGACTACAACACCGAACGCCCTCACTCGGCCCTCTGATACCAAACCCCTGCAGGTTTCGCCCTGCACCTGACCACCGCAATCGCCCGTCCCGTTGCACGTGATGACAGTTCCGCGCGCCGGGCGATTGTTCAACCCACGCCAATAGGACTCACCCTGCAACCGGCTCCGATCGCGGCTGGATGAAAGACCTGTGGCAGGTCATTGGCGCAGCAGGTCAAGGGACCAATCCGATCCACCCATCAAAAACCTTGCGACACTACCGACGAAAGGCCAAGCCCGGCAGCGAATTCCGCGGCGGAAGACTGCTCCGGCCCGAGGACGATTTCGCCGCCCTGTCAGATCTGTTGGTCCATCGCCTGCGATGGCATCTGCGACGGTGCGTGCCATCGCACCACTTCCGCGGGAATCCCGGCGACCGTAGTGTTCGGGGGCACGTCCTTCAGGACAACACTGCCGGCCGCAACCTTGCTCATGGCGCCGATTGTGACATTTCCCAGAACCTTGGCGCCGCTGCCGATCATGACACCCTCGGCGATCTTGGGATGTCGGTCGCCGGTCTCATTGCCGGTGCCGCCCAGCGTCACGTTCTGCATGATCGAGACATCATCGCCGACGACCGTCGTCTCGCCGATCACGACCCCCGTCCCGTGGTCGATCAGAAGGCCGCGTCCAAGCCTGGCAGCGGGGTGAATATCGACACCCAAGACCACCGAGACCCGATTTGACAGCCAGCTGGCAAGGTCCTCGCGCCTGTCTTGCAAGAGGTGATGCGCGACCCGATGGGCCTGCACCGCCTGAAACCCCTTGAAATTGAGCAGGGCGTGGAAGGGACTGGTGCAGGCCGGATCACGATCGCAGGCGGCGTCGAGGTCCGCGACGGCGGCGCCGGTGATCGACGGATGCGCCTGCAGGACCTCGGCGAACAGATCCGACAGGGCGGGGATATCGACGCCGGGCGCATGAAGGACCGCGGACAGGTGCCGCGCCAGCATCCCTTCGAGGGATGATGCCTCCGCAAGGGGGGCAAGAACCCGGGCCAGGATCGGTTCGCGCGCGCGCAGCCGGTTGGCCTGCGCCACGCATTGCTCGAAGAGCGAGGGAGACGGGCTCTCGTGGGGCGTTCTCAATGTCACTGGCACGGCTGATCCCATCCCGGACTGTCAATCGACTGCGTCGGGCCGCTGACGCCCGGACCAAAGTCAGACGGCATCGACCGCGGGCCGCAGGTCGCGGTCATAGGGCCCCAGCCGCTTGCGGGGCCGGTGAAGGCCCCGCGAGCTGGAACGTCACCGAGAACTGCACCGGGCGTCACGCTACGCATGAAACTGCGCCCAGCTCACCGGCGAGGACGCCCACATCTTCGTCACCTCGACAGGCGCGGCGAGCCAGGTTTCATATTTCTTGAAAACCTCCACCGTGTAGTCCTGCGCATAATGGGCGTTCAGGGCCGCCTCATCGTCGAAGCACTCGAACAAATGCAATGTGTTGCTGCGGTCCTTGCTGACGAAGGCCGAAAAGAGGTGGCACCCCGGCTCCGTCAGAGTCGGCGGAATGAGCGCATCCAAGGCGGATTTGGCATCCTCGAAATGCTCAGGCTTCGTCTGGATCACCGCGAAGAGAAACAGTTTGGGCGTGCTGGCGGACATTCAGACAGCCCCCCGATAGACCGGTTTCAGAGCTTTGATGAGCTCGGCCTGAATCGGCAGAACCGCATCGTTCACGGCCCTAACCCCCATGTCTTGGCCGACTTGCGTCCGGATCGGACGGGGCGCGGTCATGTCCACAAGATCGGCGATGCGCTCGGCGACGTTGACGGCATCCGTGCTCGCATCGCCTTGGTCAAACATGCCCTGAAACATCCCCAGAAGACGCTCGCGCCCCTTGGCCAGATCCCCATATTCCCGCAGGCGCGGCGCATCGGCCGGTGCGGGGGCCGTCGTGACAAGGTCGGTTCCGTGGCCGCTGGGCTCAACCAGAATCGACTCGATCCCGAGTGTTTCGAGCTCGTAGTGCAGCGACTCGCAATACGCCTCCATCGCCCATTTGCTGGCACAGTAGAGGCCAAAATACGGCATCCCGAAGCGACCCGCGGCAGAGCTCAGGCTGATGATAAGGCCCGACTTTCTGGCGCGCATCGGCCCAAGAACGGCGCGGTTCATCCGCATGATGCCGTAGAGGTTCACGTCAAACAGGTCCTTGGCCTGATCAAGCGTGAAGGCCTCGGTCAGGCCAACGGGCATGATCCCGGCGTTATTGATCAGCACATCGATCGGGGCCTCAGCTTCGATCGTCGCGACGGCCGCGGCGCATCCGGCGTCGTCGGTCACATCCAGCTCGACAGGCACGATCCGACCTTCGGGAAATGCCGCCAATTCGGTCGCGGCGGCGGCATTGCGCCCGTTCAGATCGCGCATTCCAGCATAGACACTGTGGCCGCGCGCCGCGAGCGATTTGGCCGTGCGCAGGCCAATTCCGCGACTTGCTCCGGTGATGAGGATGGTTTTGGAGGTCATTTCTGCAGGTCCTTTGTTCGGAAAACCGTTTGCATGAAGAGGGCGAGGGGTTCGTCGTTGCCGCGGACCTTCATCCGCGTCAGCGCCCCGCTCCAGGAATTCAGGAGCCAGTCGGCGGCCTGTGCCGGCGTGAGATGTTGCAGGCCGAGTTCGGACAGCTCGGCCTTGGCAAGGCAGTCTTCCAGCACCGCAGTCAGCGCGCGCCAATGCGCATCCAGCGCGGCCTGAAACGCGGGTTTCTCGTCGGCGAGCTCGGTCGAGAGATTGCACATCAGGCAACCCTGCTGGAATTTGCGGTTCCCCATGTCTGTGCGGGCTCCCTCAAAGAAGGCGCGCAGGCGGTCGATGGGCGGGAGCGAGGCGTCCTCCAGAACCGTTTTCGCGGTCGCGAGCTGCGCCTCGCTGTAGCGATCGGCCACCGCGATCCCGAAGGCCTCTTTGGAGGGGAAATGGTGATAGAAAGAGCCCTTGGGCACGCCCGATGCTGCCAGTATCTCATTGATCCCGCTCTCGGAAAAACTGGTTTCCCGAAAGGCGCGTTCGCCCGCCTCGAGGAGTTTCTCTCGGTGCGACAGATGCGTCTTCTCGCTTTTGGGTCGTGCCATTTCAGGGGGCTCCTGCTGCTCAAGACTCATGAATAGACCGGTCTCTTATTAATTGAAAGAGAAGGTGCCCTCACAGTTGCGTTACGCGCTTGCGAGGGCACCGCCTGGTGTGGCCGGGTCCCGGCGCGGCCCTGTGCCGCGCCGGGACCGCAATCATCGCTCAGCCGCCCAAGATATGGATTTCCATATGGGCGAAGCTGTCGTCCCGCAGCGGGATCAGGTCCCGATAGGCTGGCTGATCAAAGAACCCGCTCGCCGCGGCCGCGTCGGCAAACTCCAGAACCAACACCGTGGCCGGAGTGGTCTTGCCCGCCACGCTCGCCGCAACGGGCGCGCGCAGCGTCGGGATGACGCCCGCGGCCTTAAGCAGGGGTTGGACCGCGTCCGCGTAGCGTCTGGCACCGTCCGCCTTGGCGGGGTCCGGTTTCGAGAGCACGATAACATGCGTTGTCATGGCTAATTCCTTTCCGGGATTATCGAAAGTCTGCGGGCATTTCGATCGCAAGGATACGGTAGGGATCGGCCGCACCTGCCGCAGGGTCGAACAGATGGTCGAGCTGACCTTCGACGACATAGGCCGTCTGGCCGATGACCGTCGCCGTCGTCGGGACGTTCAGATCCTTTGCGATCACCTCGAGCTGCGCCTCAGCACCCGAAACGGTGGCGCCCCAAAGGGCACCGCGCGCGCCCGCAGACAATCCCCCGCCTTCGACAATCAGAAACCTGCCGCCGCCCAGGGCCGTCAGACCATCCGCGCCATGGATCTCCGTCGACATCGTCAGATCCGTGATCGCCCCGGCCCGCACCTCTGCGTCCAGCGCGATCCGATGCAACGTGCCGGTGTTGTAGCGCGCGACGAAAACCGCCCCGTCATCGTAGGCAATGCCGTTCAGGTTGAAGCCTTCGCCCGCAAAACGGGCATCGTCGAGCCAGATTTCCAGCCGTTCCGCGCCGGGGGCCAGGGCATAGATGCGGGGCACAAAGCTGTCGGTGACCAGGATCGTGCCATCGGGCAAGGCGGCAATGTCGTTGCAGAACATGCCCCCCTCGGGCAGCGGGTATCGGCCCGCGGGAGCGCCGGTTTGCGTGTCGAAGGCGGTCAGTGCCGGGACGGCCGTTCCCGTCAATGCGCTGACGCCCGGATCGGACGAACAGGCATAGGCCTCATCGCCCGCGACATGGACCCCGACGACACTGACAAGACCATTTGCTCCGGCAGGCGCGAATTCAGAGATGCTCCGCGTGGCCGAGATCTTGAGGATCCTTCCTTGCGTCAGGCTGCCGACATAGAGATTGCCCGCGGCGTCATGCGAGATGCCTTCCGGCGCGAATGCGGCATCGGGCAGGGGAATTTCGGTTTCTGCCATCGCCAGGGCAGGCAGGGCGGCGATCACGGCGCCCGCGAACAGGAGGGGTTTGAGGGAGAACATCACAGCGGTCCTTTCCAGAGTTGCTGGACAAGACTTGGGCCATATACGGGGGGCTTTCGCGCTGCGGATGGTCAGGGGCGCGCCGCAAACGGTCAATTGCGCGCGCGCGCTGGGTTCAGGGTCACCAGCTCGCCCATCGGCCGCCCCTGCGTCGCGCGCAACTCGGTCGGGCTCATGGAAAATCGCAGACGGAACCGTTCGGCAAAGCGCGACTGCGACTGGTAACCGCAGTCAAAGGCGATCTGTCCGATCGGCATGTCAGAGGAAATGACCCGCTCCACCCCCTGATTGAGTCGTGTATCCTCCAGCAGATCGCGAAACCCGGTGTTCTCGGATTGCAGCCGGCGGCGCAGGGTCCGCTCGCTCATCGCAAGGACCCGGGTCAGATCCTTCATGGACCAATCGCGCGACAGATCGGTCTTGAAATGTTGGGTGATCCGCTCCGACAGGGTTTCCCCGCGCGAGATCAGAAGGTTTCCGGCCAGACCCTGCCGCGCAAGGATCAGGAGGATCTCGACGAGCCGGTGGCGGGTCTGGGTCAGGTCTGCGGGATAGGTCTGGTCATGCGTGATCCAGTCCGCGACGATGGAATAAAGCTCTTCTGATCCGGCGGCCTTCCACTTCGGTGTCAGATCCCAGTCCTTCAGCCCATCGGAATATATCTTGCCGAACAGGTCCGTGGTTTGCCGGTCAAAGACCAGCGACGCGCCCAGAAACCGGCTTTGCCCGCGCTCTGGAATGTTTTCGGCATCGCATCGCACGCCCTTGGGGAGCAGCAGAACCTGCCCGGGATGGGCATCATAGGTCTGCCGATCCGCGACGACCCTTTTGAGCCCGATGATCGGGAACATCAGCATCGGGGCGGAGATATCCATTCTCGTAATGGTCTGCGCCTGTTGGCAGCCATTGATCCAGACCCCCCGCGCTGTCTGACCGGACAGAAAGGCGGTGGTGATCGATCTCTCTAGTCGTGACAAGATGGTCTGTTTGATCATCACCGGGCGTCCTCGTCTGTGCGATTGTCATCTATAACAGGTTTGCGCGCGATCCGGGATCAAAGCTTGCCTTTGGCCGTCTGAGGCGCAAAATTGGCCGAATGCGGGCAGGCGTGATGCCCCTCCCCCGCGCGCGCCAAGCCGCCGCGCTGCCTTGGAGGAGGCACGCCGCCAGCGTTCGAGCGATCAGACCGACCGGCGTGGAAGCCGTCCCTTGGCGGCGTTACTTCATCGCCTCCAGGATCAGATCGCCGACATTGGTCGGAAAATCCGGGTTCGAGCGCATGAGCGCGGCCGTCCTGCGCCCCTCTTCCAATGTCCTGATCCGCCGCCGCAGGTCGCGGATGTCGCAGGCCGGCGAGGTCAGCGGGAACGCCGGAGCGCCCAAGGTGATCAGGCCGTTCGCCCGTGCCGCCGTCAGGCGTTTCTCGCATCTGCAGGCCGCGGTTTGTGCCACTATCCCGCAATGGGTCTTGACGAAGCGCGTGACCTCCTGCCGGGCTCGGCTCAGCCTTTGCCGATAGGCTGTGGCGGAAATCTCGAGCGCCTCCGCCGCCTCGCTGTCGGACATCTCGAAAATATCCCCCAGCACATAGGCGATGCGCAGGGTGCGGCTGAGACAGGTCAGCATCGCCAGCGTGCAGCCCACCTTGATCTCTTCAATCGCGATGGCGGTGATTGCGGCGTCGGCCGGATCGTCTTCGGGGTCGGCCAGACCTTGGTCCAGATCGTCCGCAAAATCCTTGAAGCTCATCCGCATCGCCTCGACCCGGCTGCGCTTGCGCTGTCCGACAAGGTGCCGGGAGGCGACCTTCAGCGCCCAGCCCCCGGCGGCCCGGTCGTCGCGGATCGTGCCGAGATGGGTGATGATCTGGATCAGGATTTCCTGCGTGGCATCCTCGGCATCGGCGGGATGGGCCAGCATCCGCAGGGCGAGCCGGAAGACCGGGCCCTGCAGGGACTGCGCCACGGATGCCAGCGCCGCGCGGTCCCCTTGCCGCGCGGCGCTCACCTGGTCCGGGTCCAGATGGATCATGCTTCGAGCCGCTTGCGCAGCGACACCAACTCTGTCGCGAGGGTCTTTTTCTGCGCCTCCAAAGCGCCTTCCAGCGCCTCGAGCGGCACCGGCGGCGCCATCAGGACGAAGGAATAGATCGAGCTGTTGCCCGCATCCTCGGTCACCCGGGAATAGGCCGCACCGACCGAGCCATCCGGGAACGTCATGATCCAGTCGATCGTGCCCTGCTCGGCCGAGGCGCGGGTTTCCAGCCGGATCGGAACCGCCCCGTTCGGGGTCACCAGCTCGGCGCGCTCTGCGTCGGCGGATTTGAAGGCATTGGTCCAGTCCGGCAGGTTCGCCGGGTTTGCGATATAGGCGAACACCTCCGCGCGGGGTTTTGCGATGCTGATGGATTGCACGTCATGGGTTTTCATCTTGCGTCCTCGCTGAATTGCGCCGGGCCAGTCCCGACCGCATGTTAAGAAAGAGGCGGGGGCAAGCGAGTCTGTGACAAAGAAAGTCCGGAAATCTTGCGGCGGTGCCCGCACGCCGGTCAGCGCCTGCGATGGGCGGCCGCCTTGGCCCGGTTGCCGCAGACCTCCATCGAGCACCAGCGACGCTTGTGGTTCTTGCTGATGTCGAGGAAGTAAAGCGTGCAGCTTGGCCCCTCGCAATTCCGCACATAGTGGAAATCCGCCTCGGCGATCAGGCGCGCAGCGGCTGCCGCGAGCCTGACGATCAGATCGCGCGGGGCGGTCAGCGGGTGCCTATCGGTCAGGATAAACGGTCGCGCACGATCGCCGTCGGGCTCCGGGGCGGGGGCGATCTGCAAGAACCGCGCGCCGCGCGCGAGGACCTCGTTGATCTCGGCAATCACGGGGTGGCGCGTATCGCTCAACCCGCTGCCGCTGGCTTCTGCGATGAAGGGCCGGAGCCATTCGCGGAAGGCCACGATCTGCTGCCGTGCCTGTTCCAGCGCAGGCGCGGCGGCCGCCTCGCGGAACGGGGCCAGCTCCACCTCCGAGGCAAGCCCCGCCGCGACAAGCCAGTCCAACAGATCGGGGCCGGTCTCCAGCCAGTCGTAGCGCACGGAGCGTGGCATCGCGACGCTGTTTAGGAAATCCAGCGCCGGGCTCTCGCCGATGAAGAACGGCGCCGGTCTTGTGCCTTCGGTCATCTGCTCCTCCGTCTGCGAGGCAAGGCTGCGATTCGCCTTGATAACCGGTTTCAGCGCATTTCACTAGTTACGACTCCGTGCGCCCCATCACAATAAAGTAACTGTATAAAGCCATTTTTGACGGTTACCAAGGGGTCACCGAACCAGCCTTGAACCTCAATCAACGGTGTAACATGACCCGATCTTCCTCGAGCCGCTTCTCCATTGCGGCAGCCCTTGCGCTGCCCCTCTTCGCCTCTGCCGCCGCCGCGGGCGACCCCGCTTCCTGGCCTGTGAGCTACCGCAGCGCGGACGTTGGCGGCCTCTCGATCGCCTACCGCGAAGCCGGACCGCCGGATGCGCCCGTCATGCTGTTGCTGCATGGCTTCCCCGCATCGTCGCATATGTTTCGCGACCTGATCCCAGAAATCGCGGGCAGCTATCACGTCATTGCCCCCGACTACCCCGGCTTCGGCCAGTCATCGGCGCCGGCGGCAGAGCACTATGATTATGACTTCGCCACCCTGGCCGAGACCATGAACGCCTTTACCGAGGCTCTCGGGCTCGAGGACTACACGCTCTATATGCAGGACTACGGCGGTCCGGTGGGCATGCGGCTTGCTGTCTCTCATCCGGATCGCATCGCGGGCCTCGTGTTCCAGAACGCCACCGTGCATGCCGAAGGCTGGTCTTCGGAGGTGGTGGCGCAGCTCTCGCCCTACTGGAGCGAGCGCACGCCCGAAACCGAGGCGCCGGTCCGCGCGTTCCTCGCGCCCGAGACGACGCGCTGGCAATACGAGCAGGGCAGCACAAGACGCGACAGGTTGAGCCCCGATGCCTGGGTCGTCGATCAGACCGGGTTAGACCGGCCGGGCAACGATGCCATCCAGCTTGAGTATCTGTGGAACTATCGTGACAACGTCGCTGCCTACCCCGCCTGGCAGGCCTATCTGGCCAGCGCGCAGCCGCGCACGTTGATCGTTTGGGGCAAGAATGACCCGTTCTTCACCATGGATGCCGTGACCGGCCTGCAAAAGCTGCTGCCCGATGCCGAGACGCGGCTTCTCGACGCCGGCCATTTCGCGCTGGAAACCCACGCCCCGGACATCGGCGCCGCGATCCGCGACACCTTTTCCCAGTGATCACCCTGCAACCCAAAGGAGCAACCCAATGACCAAAATTCTCTATATCGCGGCCTCGCCGCGCGGTGCGATGTCCCAATCGGGCAAGCTGGCCGAAGCCTATCTTGCGGCGCGTCAGATGGCGCAACCGGATATCCACCTCGACCGGCTCGAACTGTGGCACGCCGATCTGCCCGAATTCGACGGGGACAAGGCGGCGGCGAAGATGACGTTCTTCGGCGTGGGCGATATGGACGCGCCGCGCCAAAGCGCCTGGGACCAGGTGGTCACCGTCACAAACCGGTTTATCGAGGCGGATGAATATGTGCTCTCGGTGCCGATGTGGAACGGCGGCATCCCCTACAAGCTCAAGCAATATATCGACATCATCACCCAGCCCGGCCTGCTCTTCGGATTCGATCCCGAGGCCGGTTACAGCGGCTTGCTGCGCGGCAAGTCGGCGCGGGTGTTCTATACCTCCGGGGTCTATGCGCCGGGGGCACACGCCAAATACGGCACCGATCACCATTCGACCTATTTGGACTGGTGGCTCGATTTCATCGGGGTGGCCAAGATCGAAACCGTGCGGTTCCAGCCCTCGCTGCTGACGGCAGACCCGGCCGGGGACCAGATGAAGGCGCTCGATCGCGCACGGGATCTGCATCTGCGTCAGGCGTGATCGCAAAAGAATGGCCCCGGCGCATCTTTGCGCCGGGGCGGTGCCGGGGCAGTCGCGCGGTTTTGACGATGTGTCCCCCCCGACGGCATCAATGTACCAAGGTGACGCCCATGCATCCCCGGGGTCTTGTCACGGGGCTTCGTCACGAACGACCGCTATTACTGGTTTGCTGCGTCTGCAGTGCAGCAGCCTCCGGGGCCGCTTTCCGCCGATTGTGTTGAAAAACCCGAAAATCTGGCGGTTGTATTTTGCTGCCAGAATTCGGTGCTCCTGCCAAATTGAAGCCGAGTGCCCTGTGGAGCATCTGGGAGCGTCGGACATTGCCAACGCTGATCTTAGACCGACCCCCTCGACGAATTTTCGGAGAGGCCTTCTATGGACAAATTTTTCACCCATTTTCGCGAAAACCGGAGTTTTTCAACACAATCCGCCCACAACGACAAGGAGGGAATACCCTGTCGCCAATAGATGCATGAGGCTTCGTTTGCAAATCCTGAAACGATTATCACATTGTAATCGTAAAACTTTCTTGGCACGCGAATGAATCGTTGCACGGCAAGTGAAACGATAAGCAGAACGGTGGACTTCACGCTCCGCATCGCCAACGCGTTAGCCCAAATCGACTTGTGGCGCTGCGCCCACAACCCCCGCGTCCTCCAACTGCTCGCGATCGGGCAGATCGCGCAGGCTCTCCAACCCAAACGCGACAAGGAACTGTTCGGTGGTGACGAAGGTATAGGGCGCCCCGCGTCGAGGCGACCGTGGCCCGGTCCCGATCAGGTTGCGCGCATGCAGTCGGCCGATCAAGTCGCGGCTGATTTCCTTGCCGAAGATGTCCTTGAGCCCGTCACGGGTGATCGGCTGGTGGTAAGCGATGGCGGCCAGGACCGCGACGTCGAACTCGCTCAGATCGAGCAGTTGGTCCCCGACATCCGCCGCGGCGCGGATCGCCGGCGCATAGGTACTCCGCGTCCGGAATATCCAGCCGCCGGCAACTTGCGCGATCTCGAAGGCCCGCCCTTCCAGATCGGCGGCAAGGTCCTCGACCAGCAGATCGACCGAGGCCTCCTGCCCCACCACGCGGGCGAGATCTTCGCGCGGCACAGGGGAGGCAGAGGCGAACAGCACCCCCTCGATGCGGCGCATCCATTCCCGCCAGCGCAGCTCCGGCGGCAGGTCGGACAGCTCGCGATCCAGTTCGGGGTCAGGGCGATCCTTTGCCATCGCTACACCCCGTAGAGCCGGAAAGTATCGCGGCCGGTTAGCTCACGCACCGCGCCGAGTTCGACCAGCCGGTCGCAGAGCCGCCGCGCAGCGCGGTCCGGCAAGGGCAAGGCCGAAGGCGCCACCGCATCGCGGGTCAGGAACATGTCAACGGCCTCCCCCGCCCCCTTCGCCCGCAGCTTTGGCGCGACGGCTTTCAGATGCGCCGCCCGACGCGCGAGCTCGGTGGAGAGACGCACGGCCTCGACCGCCGAGGAGATCAGCGCCCGGTGACAGGCGAACCGCAAATCGTCCCCACGCTTGCGCAGGTCGGCGCGCTTCAGGCCCGCGGCGAGTAGCGGCACCAGATGATCCCAACCGAGTGCTTGGGCGATGGCCGTATCCGCTAGGATCAGCGCTGCTACGTCTGTGCGCGGCGCCTCCGTCAACACCGTCTCAAGCACCATCACCCCACGGCATACCCGCGCCCCTTTCCCCGCATCGAGCCACGCGGCAATCTGGCCCGGCTCGATGGTCGGCAAGGCTCGATCCAGAGCCTTGATCGACACCGGCCACTCAACCGAGCGCCGCCAGTGCAAATAGGTCTCCCCCGCCGGTCCAGGCAGATCGCCGGGACGCAACAGATGCACCGCATCACGCAACTCCCCTGCCCGCTCCGACCGTCCAGAAAACGCCAGACAAGCCTCGGCCGCACGCAGCGCGATCCGGTCCCGCAACAAGGCTTGGGGCACCTCTGCGCGTCCTAACACAAGATGCAGGTGGTTCAGAGCAGCCCCCGACAAAAACGCAACATCTTCAAGGGTTTCAGCGCGCGCGGAGGTGACCCAGACGGGCATCCGGGGTAACGTGTCGAGGTCGCTGATGTGATCTGGCGGGCCAAAAGTCATGCCTGCAGCCTACATCAGCGCGGCGCTTTATTCCAGAAAATAGCACTCTAACCGCCCCACCCTTCGGTTCGTTTTATGTCCAATAAGTTTGCATTATC
>NZ_JBLWVT010000023.1:0-13957 GCF_048268305.1 Pseudodonghicola sp. | reverse complement strand
GCCGCTGCGGGGGGTGGCGCCCTTCCTTGGCGGCGACAGCCACGCGGTGGCAACCGGCCTGTTGGGACTGTCCGAGGACAGCCATGCGGCGCTTCTGGCCCGCGGTGTCATCTCGCTGCGCCCGACCAGCCTGCGCGGCATCGGCTGAGCCGATCTCGACGGCCCCCGCCCGCAATCATCCGGGCGAGGGCCGCATCTTGCGCTATTCCGCGGTCACCGCGCTGGTGTCCCGGTTGTCGAGCCAGACCGCCAGCGCCAGCAGCGCCGAAATCCCGCCTCCCACAAGCGTGGTCAGCATGCCCGGAAAGCTGAAGGCGAAGCCGGCCGCCGCCAGCGGCAACCGCAGGATCGGGCGCACCGTCCCCAAGCCCAGCAAATAGCCTTCAAGCCCACCCGAGATCAGCACGATCCCCAGAACGATCGAAGGCAAGACGTAGAACAGCGGCGTCAGATCCCCCTGCAGCACCAGCGCCGGCTGGAACAGGAAGAACAGCGGCACGAAATAGATCACCACCCCCAGCCGCATCGCGGTGAACGAGGTCCGCATCGGCTTGGCCCCTGCGATGGTGGCGGCCAGAAAGGCCGCCGCCCCCACCGGCGGGGTGATGACCGACAACATCGCATAGTAGATGATGAAGAAATGCACTGCGATTTCATTCAGCCCGCCGGCCTGGATGATCGCCGGCGCCAATGTCACCGCCAGGAAGATATAGGCGACGATCGCCAGCCCGGCCATGCCCATGATGAAACAGGCCAGCACGCCGAGCGCGATGATCAGATAGACATTGTCGCCCCCCATGGCCACCAGCCCCGACGTCAGCGACCCGGTCACCCCGGTGATGGTCAGCGCGCTGGCGACAAAGGCGATGGGCAGGATGATCGCCGCCGTCTGGGTGACCAGAATGCCGATCTGGCGCAGCGTCTCGTATATCCGCCGGGGCGTCATCCAGGTGTCGCGCCGCAGAAAGCTCAGCGCGATCATCAACAGGCAGGCATACCAGGGCGCATAGAATTCCCAGCGCATGTAAAGCAGTCCCCAGACCAGGAAGACCAGCACCAGCAGGAACGGCCAGCCCTGCCGCAGCACCCGCCGCGCAGAGGGCAGTTTATCCGCCGGCATGCCGGTCAGCCCCTTGCGCGCAGCATAGGCATCGACCTGCAGCAACAGGCCGAAATAGAACAGCAGCGACGGCAGGATCGCCGCCACCATCACGGTGGCATAATCGACACCGATGGTGATCGCCATCACGAAGGCGATCGCCCCCATGACCGGCGGCATCACCACCCCCCCGGTCGAGGCGCAGGCCTCGATCGCGCCGGCGTAATGTGGCGGATAGCCGACCTTTTTCATCGTCGGGATGGTGATCGACCCGGTGCCGGCGATATTCGAGAAGATCGACCCGGACAGCGAGCCGAAGAAGGCCGAGGCCACGATCGACACCTTGGCCGGCCCACCGCGGTATTTGCCGAAACCGGCATTGGCCAGGTCGATGAAGAATTCGCCCGCTCCGGTCGCGATCAGCACGCCGGCGAAGACCAGAAAGCCAAGGATGATCTCGGTCACGATCTTGGTGGTGATGCCCATCATGCCCTCGGTCCGGAACACATGGGCGTCGATCATCTGGTCGAAGCCATAGGGAATTCCCATGAACAGCCCGGGGAACCTGTCGGCGACCAGCGGGTAGAGACCCAGAAGCAGGATCACCAGCAGAAACGGCATCCCCCCCGAGCGCCGCCCGAGTTCAAGCATCATCAGCCACACCAACACACCGCCGGGCAGGTTGGTCCACGCCCCCTCGGCGATGTCCCAGGCATGGGTCGAGAACCACAGCGAAACCCCGAGAGCAAGGATCGCGGCGGCGATGTCGTAAAACGGGATCCGCCTCTGGCCGCGCCAGGCCGGCAGGGCGATGAAGGCGGCGGCCAGGAACAGGCCGATGAAGATCCAGTAATATTGCGCCTCGAGCAGCCCCTGCCCGCCGATCGGCAGGCCGAAGGTATAGACCAGCCCGACCAGCAGGCCGCAGCTGCATAGGATGACGAAGATGATACTTGCCGGCGAATAGAGATCGCCCAGGCGCGTCGCCTCGGAGGCCAGCGTCTCGGGCGGCGCGGTGTCGGTGGTGATGTCAGACATGTACTTGCCCCGGTGGAATGGTGGAAATGACCAGGGGCGGGGCACCGGATGGCGCCCTGCCCGCTTCCGTTCGGATCACAGTCGCGACCGGAAACCCTCGAGCCCCGCCGTATGGCTGGACAGGATGTCGAGAAAATCCTGGTTCTCGGCATCGGGCTTCACTTGCTTTGCGCGCGCCTCCTCCAGCGCCGCCGTCCGCGCGGCGATCCAGCTATCCATCCTTTCGATGGCGGCCTGGTTCCACTGGTCATCGGCCGCGCTCCACTGACCGATCTCGCGCAGATAGCGGATCGTCCCCTCGTGCACCGGCAAGGGCGAGCGATCGAGATAGGCGCGGAACTGCTCCAGCGACATCCGCGCGGCCAGGTCATGGGTGTCCTTGTAGGAGTCGTAGGACATATGCATCCACCTGGCCATGTTATAGGCAAAATCGGCATCCGCATCGGCCGGCAGGCCATAGAGATAGTTCGACGTCATCCCCTCGACTCCCACTGCGCTCTTGACGCCGAAGGTGATGGTCGAGGGGATCACCATCGGCCGGTATTCCAGATAGCGCGACCAGGCCTCGCGATCGGCGGCGGGCATCGGAACCCAGCGGATCCCACCCGGGGCGCCTTCCATCTCGGACAGCACCGAGGAAATCGGCGAGGCGTGGGCGATATCCGTCTTGCCCTCGGTGACCGAGCGGCAATTGGCGCCATAGCTTGAAACCGGAACATAGGTCAGCACCGTCCTCGCCTCGTCCGGGTCGATGCCCAGATAGGCCGGCAGCGCCTTTTCGACTGCGGTGCCCATGCCGGTGGCAAAGACCGCATCGGCCACCCGCGCACCTTTCTTGAGATCCTCCATGCTGTGAATGTCGGAATCGCCCGACACCACGAAGCCCCAGGGCGTATCGTTGTGATGCCACAGGATGCGCATCGGCACCGGCCTGGCTCCGGCATAGGCGCCGATGCCTTCGATCTGAAACCGCATCTCGGCCGCCGAGACCGAGGAAATCGCGATGTCCTTGCGGTCGGTCAGCCGTTTGTAGCGTTGCAGCTCGGACCCTTCGGGCACGATGCGAACGGTGGTTCCGGTCTCTTTCTGCAGGATGGGCCCCCAGCCGTTGGTCGAGGCGAAGCTGCCCGTGGTGGTGCCCGGCGTGCCGATGACCAGGAGCCGCGGCCATTTGAATTCCTCCGCCGCCAGGCCGCCCGGAAAACCGAGTACAGTCAGCAACAGCCCGGACATCCCGGCCTTGAGGGTCGTGCGTCTTTTCATGTCTTCCTCCCCTGAAACAGTGATCTTTGCCGGACCGTGGAACAGGCCGCCGGGAGCGATCTGGGATCCGTGCTCCTGTCGTCCCAAGCCACTCAATCGCCCAAGTCCTCCATCCCGAGCGCGATCCTGACATATGTCAGGCTAAGCGAGAGGAGGTCGAATCGTCAACTGCTGTCTCCGGGGGAGATTGCGTTTCAGCATCATTTCCGCAGGCGGACGGATTTGATTTTATTATTTGAAATCAATGTGATGAAATATAGGCCACCGACCCCGCCGGCGGGGCTGAGAACCAGCGGTTCCCCCCGTCCCGGATGGCGTCAGACCTCTGCCCGAGCGCTGTCCCTGCGGCGCGCGATGGCAGCGCCGGTTTCGGCCAGACGGCGCGCGCGCCAGCCGTCGGCCTCGGCGCTGGCGCTGGCACTGCTGGCGTTCCCCTGCGCTGCCCGGGCGGCGACGCCCTGCAGGATACAGGCGGTGCGAAAGCAGCCAAAGGCCAGAAAGACATCCCAATCGGGAATGCCGGACCGACCGGTCCTGTCGCAATAGCGCGCGAGGATCTCCTGTTCCGGCGGCAACCCGTTGGCCACCATGTCCGCGACCCCCGGCAGATCGGTTGGAAGATGATAGTGCTGGCAGAGATAGGCCAGATCGGCCAGCGGGTGACCGATCGTCGCCAATTCCCAATCGAGCACGGCGATCACCCGCGGCTCGGTCGGGTGGACAACCATGTTGCCCAGCCGGAAATCCCCATGCGCAATGGCGCTTTCGTCGGCAACCGCGCTGTGTTCGCCCAGCCAGTCGCGCAGCCAATCCATCTGGGTATAGTCGAAGTCAGCCGGCAGCGCCGCCTTGGCGCTCTCGTATTGCGCCGCCCAGCGGGCAGTCTGGCGCGACAGATAGCCCTCGGGTCGGCCGAAATCCTGCAGCCCGGCCGCCCGCCAGTCCACCAGATGCAGATCGGCCAGCCGATCCACCAGCGACAGGGCCAGCGGCGCGCGCTCGGCTCTCGGCAAGGGCCCCATTGCCGCGGCCGGGATGATCCGCCCGTCGACATGTTCCATGACGAAGAATTCCGCCCCGATCACCTCGGGATCGTCGCAATAGGCGGCCACGGCGGGCACCGGAACCGGGCTGTCGGCCAGCGCCCGCATCACCCGGCATTCGCGGTCGATCGCATGCGCCTTGGGCAAGAGCTTGCCCGGCGGTTTCTTGCGCAACACGTAGCGACGCCCGCCGGAGAGGGTCAGCAGGAAGGTCGGGTTGGACATGCCGCCCTGAAACTGCGTCACCTCCAACCCGCCTCGGACCTCGGGCAGGATCGGGGCCAGCCAACGCGCCAGGGCGCCCTGGTCGAAACGGTGTTGCGGCAGCGGCGCGACGGTCACCGGGGTCGTGGTCTGTGCGGTCATGGCGATAGGATCCGATTGGCTGAGGGCGATGGGCCGCCGGTTTCAGAGCGGCGGAAACTCGGCGGCGCGTTTTTCGACGAAGCTTTGCACCCCCTCGTGGAAATCCGGCGCGGCGAAACTGGCCTGCATCTCTGCATCGGCCAGGGCGAGCGATTGGGCAAAGCTCTGCACCGCGGCCATGCGGACCTGCCGTTTCATCACCGCGATCGAGCGTGGCGAGACATCCCAGGCCAGCCGCCGCGCCACCTCGGCAACCTGCGGCATCAGCGCCGTCGGGGCGAAGGCCGCGTTCACCAGACCGAGCTGCGCCGCCTCGGCGCCGGTGATCTTGCGCCCGGTCAGCAGCAGATCGAGCGCCCGCGCCTCTCCCACCAGATGAGGCAGCAGCCAGGCCATCCCGTGTTCTGCGATCAGCCCCCGCTGGGCAAAGGCGGTCGCGATCCCGGCATCCTCTGCGGCGAACCTCAGATCGGCATAGAGCGCCATGGCCAGGCCGATCCCGGCGCAGGGGCCGTTGATCGCGGCGATGATCGGCTTGGGGCAGGCGAACAGATAGCCGAACCGTCCCGGGTAATCGGGCTGCGGATCCGGCCCCGGCGCATCCGGAAAGGCCACGTCATCGGGATAGAGCGCGGCCCGCCCCCCGGTGACCGCGCCACGCGCCAGCGTGATCTGCAGCCCGGCCATGTCGGCGCCAGCGCAGAATCCGCGGCCTGCGCCGGTGATGACGATACAGCGGCAGGCAGGGTCACGTCCCGCCTGCCCGATGGCATCGCGCAGCTCCTCCGCCATCCGGGGCGTCCAGGCATTCAACCGGTCCGGCCGGTGCAGCCGGATGGTCACCACGCGCGCCTCTAGCGTCACGCGTATCTCGCGATACTCGTCCATGGGTCTGTCCTCCTCCCGCAGCTGCCGGGGGTCTCTCCGCATCCCTGACAACCGTCAGGAAACAACCCTAGGGCTGTCCTTGCCATCGGTCAATCCACCTCCGAGCCGGCGACAGAGACCTATTGACCTGTTTCGGAATCTATCGCTACAAGTTTGACTGACATTTGTCAGGCTCATGGAACCGATTGGGAGGTCGGCCTCGTGAGTCGCCGGAGAGGAGGCCGGTGATGTCATGGAAGCCAGCAGTTTGCAGGTCATGAACCCCGCCGAGGCCTGCCTGCCGCCCGAGCTGGCGGAGGCAGTGGCCCGGATCACCCGCGACGATCCGCGGTATCAACTGACCCGAACGGTGATCCGCGGACAGGAAATGCGCGTCTTCGCCAATGCACCGCGTTCTGTCGGCCTGCTGTTCGACGAGGCCGCCCGCCGCTTTGCCGATCGCGACGCGCTGGTCTATGACCGGGATCGCTGGACCTATGGGGCGCTGCGCCGCGACGTGGCGCGGCTGGCCAATGCGATGACCGGCCCCTTGGGCCTGCGCCGGGGCGAGCGGGTCGGGATCGCCATGCGAAACTATCCCGAATTCCCCATCCTGTTCCTGGCCGCCGCTGCGGCGGGGCTGGTGGCGGTGCCGCTGAATGCCTGGTGGTCGCGCGAAGAGCTGACCCATGCCATCGGCGAATGTGGCATCCGCGCGGTCTTTGCCGACGGCCCCCGCGCCGACCGCCTGCTTGGCCATACAACGACGGGCGGTCTGCGGCTCATCGGGGTGCGTGATACCGATCTGGGCGAAAGCTATGCCGCCCTGCGCGACGCCGCGCCCGAGGACTGGCCACAGATCGACGTCGATCCAGAAGACGACCTGGCGATCATGTTCTCCTCCGGCTCGACCAGTTTTCCCAAGGGGGTGATCCAGACCCACCGCAACGCGATCTCGGCGATCTGGAGCTGGATGATGGGCCGAGAGATGGCCGCGCAGACCGCCACACCACCCGCCCAGCCGCTGTCCTGGCTGGTGCCCTCGCCGCTGTTTCACGTCACCGCGCTCTATGCCAACCTGATCCAGGGTTTCGCCTGCGGCGCCAAGATTTCGCTGATGTACAAATGGGACACCGACGATGCGATCCGCCTGATCCGGGACGAACATGTCACCCGCGTCACCGGGGTGCCGACGCAGACCGCCGATCTGGCCGAGGCCGTCGCGGCGCAGGGGCTGCGGTTCGACCATCTGGACTCGATCGGAGGCGGCGGCGCCAATCGCCCGGCGGCGCAGCTGCGCCGGCTGGTCGAGGTCTTTGCCGGGGCTACCCCCGGAAACGGTTGGGGCATGACCGAGACCGCCGCCGCGGGCATGACCTTTTACGGCCCGGACTATGTGGCGCACCCGGATTCGGTCGGCCGCCTGACCCCGCCGCTGTTGGACATGCGCGTCATCGACGACGACGGCCACCCCCTTCCCCCCGGCCAGGTGGGCGAGCTGCAAATCCGCGGTGCCACAGTCATGCGCGGCTATCTGAACCAGCCCGAGGAAACCGCCCGCAGCCTGCGCGACGGCTGGCTGTCCACCGGCGATCTCGTCCGGGTGGATGAAACCGGGCGGGTCTATATCGTCGACCGCAAGAAATGCATCGTGCTGCGCGGCGGCGAGAATATCTCCTGCCTCGAGGTCGAGAACGCGCTGCACGACCATGCCCATATCGCCGAGGCCTGCGTCTTCTCTGTGCCCGACGACCGGCTGGGGGAAACGGTGGGGGCGGCGATCCACGCCCCTTCGGCCGCCGGTCGGCTCGGGGTCGAGGCGATCACCGCCTTTCTGCGCCCGCGTCTGGCAGCGTTCAAGATGCCGGAACGGATCTGGCTCCTGGCCGGCCCGCTGCCGCGTGGCGCCACCGACAAGATCGACCGCACCGCCATCCGGGCCGCCTGCCTGGCGCGGGGGCCCGATTTGATCGCGGGGCAGTGACATCCCGGTGAGCTGACCGGGCACACCATCCGCCGGGCCGGAATTCGGCCCCGCGTCGCGAAGGGAGGAAACATGAACCTGTATCTGCGCCAGATCTGCCTTGTGGCAGAACAGCTCGACCCGGTGACCGAGGCGGTGGAGGCGATCCTCGGCGCGCCGGTCTGCCACGTCGATCCGGCGGTGGCGAAATTCGGTCTGGAAAACGCGCTGATGGCCTTCGGCACGCAATTCCTGGAAATCGTCGCCCCCACCGGCCCGGGCACCGCCGCCGGCCGTTATCTGGACCGGCGCGGCGGCAATGGTGGCTATATGGTCATCACCCAGGCCCTCGACAAAAGCGGGCAAGAGACGGTTCGCGCCAATGCCGCCGACCGCGACGTGCGGGTGAGCTATGACAGCGACCGCGGCGACTGGCATTTCATGCAGCTCCATCCCGGCGACATGGGCGCGGCCTTTCTCGAGGTTGACTGGAACGAATATCGCGACCCCACCGGCTTTTGGCATCCCGCCGGCGGGCTTGACTGGCAGGATCACGCCGGGGCCGCAGCCGTCACCGCGATCACCGCCGCCGAACTGCAATCAGGCGATCCCGTGGCCCTCGCCGCCCTTTGGGGCGGGGTTGCGGGCCAACCGGTCGAAACCCGCGACGGTGTCCCGCATGTGGCGCTGGCCAATGCCGATCTGCGCTTTGTCGCGGCCAAGGATGGGCGCGGGGCCGGACTAGGGGCCATCGACCTGCGCACTCCCGACCCCGCCCGCGTGCTTGCCGCCGCCGAGGCGCGCGATGCCCGCCTGTCCGACACCCAGGTGACGATCTGCGGCACCCGGATCAATCTGGTGCCCTGAGGCACCCCATCAGGAGACTTGCAAGATGACCGACCCCGCCGACCAGTTGAACAACCTCGCCCTATCGGCCGAAGCCCGCCCGCTGCTCGACAAGGTGATCCACCATGTGCGCGAGTTCTGCGATCCGGCGCTGCGCGACTATGAACGCCTTGGTCGCAACCGGCCCGAACGGTTTCAATACGCCCCCGGCCAGCTCGAAATCCTCGAGGATCTTAAGACCCGCGCCAAGGCCGAAGGGCTGTGGAACTTCTTTCTGCCCAATGCCGAAACCGGCGAGGGCCTCTCGAACCTCGATTACGCCTATATCGCCTTCGAACTGGGAAAGAATCCGCTGGCCTCGCAATCGCTGAACTGCGCCGCCCCCGACACCGGCAACATGGAGGTGCTGGAACGCGTCGGCACCCCCGAACAGAAGGAAAGATGGCTCAAACCGCTACTGGCGGGAGAGATCCGCTCTGCCTTTGCGATGACGGAACCGGATGTTGCCTCTTCCGATGCGCGCAACATCGGCACCCGCGCGGTGCTAGAGAATGGCCAATGGGTCATCAACGGCGAGAAATACTATATCTCGGGCGCCGGGGATCCGCGCTGCAAGATCATGATCGTGATGGTCAAGACCTCGCCCGAGGCGGAGCCGTTTCGCCAGCAAAGCCAGATCCTGGTGCCGATGGACACCCCGGGGGTCGAGATCGTCGGGCCAATGCAGGTCTTCGGCCATGACGACGCGCCGCACGGGCATATGCAGATTCGCTTCACCGACGTGCGGGTGCCCGAGGAGAATATCCTCTGGGGCGAGGGCCGTGGCTTCGAGATCAGCCAGATCCGCCTCGGGCCGGGCCGCATCCATCATTGCATGCGCTCGATCGGCGCGGCGGAGAAGGCGCTCGACCTGATGATCCACCGCGGGCTGACCCGCGAGGCCTTCGGCAAGCGGATCATCGACCTGGGCAAGAACATGGAGACCATCTCGCGCAGCCGGATCGAGATCGACGCCATGCGGCTGATGGTGCTCAAGGCGGCCAAGGCGATGGATGTGCTGGGCAATAAGGAAGCGCGGATCTGGGTCTCGAAAATCAAGGCGATGGTGCCCGAGAAATGCTGCAAGATCATCGACGACGCGATGCAGGTGCATGGCGCCACCGGGCTCAGCCAATGGTCGCCGCTGTCCGAGATGTACATCAAGCAGCGCACCCTGCGGTTCGCCGACGGACCTGACGAGGTGCATCACCATGTGATCGCCCGGGCCGAGCGGCAGGCATTCGAGAACTCCAACGACCGGCGCGCCGCCGCAGCGGCCGCAACCGCCGGTGGCACTCTCTTCGAAGGACCGTGAGGCATGCGAGACCTGTTCGACCTGACCGGCAAGACCGCCCTGCTGACCGCCGCGTCAAAGGGCATGGGGAAAGCCATGGCCGCCGCCCTCGCCGCCCATGGGGCGACCGTGGTGCTGTCCTCGCGCAAGCAGGACCAATGTGAGGCCGCCGCGGCCGAGATCAACGCCGCCTGCGGCACCACCCGCGCCCATGGCATCGCCGCCAATGCCGGCCGTCACGATGATCTGGTGGCATTGGTGGCGAAAACCCGCGAGATCGCCGGGCCGATCGACGTGCTCGTCGGCAATACCGGGGTGAATGTGTTCTATGGCCTGACCTCGGAAATCCCCGATGCCGCCTATGAGAAGACCATGCAGACCAACGTGCAGGCGAACCTCTGGCTGGCGCGACTGGTGGCGCCCGACATGATCGCCCGCGGCAAGGGGTCGATGATGTTCACCTCCAGCGTGGGCGCGTTCAAACCCTCGCCGACGCTCGGGGTCTACGGCATGTCCAAGCTCGCCCTGATCGGTCTGGTACGCAACTTGGCACAGGAATGGGGGCCCAGCGGCATAAGGGTGAATGCGATCTGCCCTGGCCTGGTGCGCACCGATTTCGCCAAGGCGCTGTGGGACAATCCCGAAGCCGAGGAGCGCGCCAATTCGCAAATCCCGCTGCGCCGCCTCGGCGCGCCGGAGGATTTCGGCGGGGTCGCCGTGTTCCTGGGGTCAGAGGCCAGCGGCTATGTGACCGGCCAGGCCCTGACTGTCTGCGGCGGCACCAACATGTGGACCTGACCCACGCAACGTCAGGGGAGGAGGATTGACATGGATATCACCGGAAAGATCGTCGTCGTCACCGGGGCGGCGGGCGGGATCGGCCGCGCCCTGGCCCTGCGCTGTCACGCGGCCGGCGCGGCGCATGTGGTCTGCGCCGATCGCGACGTCGGCGGCGCCACGGCCACGGCGGCCGCGATCGGCGGGACGGCAATTGAAACCGATGTGTCGCGCGAGGCCGAGATCGCCGCGCTGATCGACCGGGTCGAGATAGATATCGGACCGATCGGCCTATTTTGCTCGAACGCCGGGATTACCGCCCGCGGCGGCCCGGAACTGCCCGACGCGATCTGGCAAAACATGTGGGACATCAACGTCATGGCCCATGTCTGGGCGGCGCGCCATCTGGTGCCGCGGATGATCGCGCGCGGCGGTGGCTATCTGCTGAACACCGCCTCGGCCGCCGGGCTGCTGAACCAGGTGGGATCGGCCCCCTATGGCGTCACCAAGCACGCCGCCGTCGGCCTCGCCGAATGGTTGGCGCTGACCTATGGCGATCAGGGCATCAAGGTCTCGGTCCTCTGTCCGCAGGCGGTCAATACCGCGATGATGAAGGGCAAGGAGGGCGGCGTCGCCGCGGTCGACGGGATGATCGAACCCGATGCCGTCGCCGAGGCATGCCTCGCCGCGATCCGGGACGAGCGGTTCCTGGTCCTGCCCCACCCGGAGGTGGCCGGCTACATGCAGAACAAGACCCGGGATTACGACCGCTGGATCGGCGGCATGCGCAAACTGAACCGCAGGTTTTCCGCCACGCCCCCGGCGCCCCAACCGGCGCCGGCCGGCTGACGATGGCAAGACGAGGACACGACAATGGATTTGCAATACAGCCCCGAACAGGTGCAGCTTCGCGATATCATCGACCGCGTGGTGCGCGAGGAATATGATTTCGACACCCGCCGCGACATTCTCGCCGCCGGCGGGTTCAGTGAAACGCATTGGATGACATTCGCCGAACTCGGTTGGCTGGCGGTCCCCTTTGCGGAAGCGGATGGCGGCCTCGGCGGCAATGCCGTCGACCTGGGGCTGGTGCTGCAGGGCATCGGCCGCGGGCTGGTGCTGGAGCCGGTCCTGCCCACCCTCCTCGGCGGGCTGCTCATCGCCGACTTGGGCGGACCCGAACAGAAGAAGGCCTGGCTTGAACGGGTGATCGCCGGGCAGCTACGGCTTGCGGTGGCGCTTTCCGAACCGGGCAACCGCTCCGATCTCGGCCGCAGCCGGACGCAGGCCCGAGCCGAGGGCGACGGCTGGCGGCTGACCGGGCATAAATCCGTGGTCCCCGGCGCCGACCGGGCCGATATGCTGCTGGTTCCGGCGGCCGATGCCACCGGCGGGCTGAGCCTTTTCGCGATCCCGGCAGAGACCGCGGGGCTGAGCCTGCTCAGCTATCCCACCCATGACGGCACCGGCGCCGCCGATCTGATCCTCGACGACGTCGCCCTGCCCGGCTCGGCCCTGATCGGCCCTGCCGGTGGCGCGCTGGCGAGCCTCGAGCGCAACGCGGATCTGGCCACGACGGCGCTCTGTGCCGAGGCCGCCGGCGCCATGGCCGTCTTGGTCGAGACAACGCTCGACTATCTCAAGATGCGCCGGCAGTTCGGCCAACCGCTCAGCACCAATCAGGCGCTGCAACACCGGATGGTGGACATGATGGTCGCGCTGGAAGAGGCCCGCGCCTCGGCGCTGGCCGCCGCGCTCAGGATGGAAGCGCCCGACCCGGCAGAGCGCGCCCGCGCCGTCTCTCTCGCCAAGCTCGAGATCAACCGCACCGCCCGGCTGGTGGGACAGGAGGCGATCCAGCTGCACGGCGCGGTTGGCATGACCGACGAACTTGCCGCCAGCCATTATTTCAAGCGCCTGACCGCGATCACGCAATCGGGTGGAACCACGATCTGGCATCAGGACCGGATCGCGCGACTGGACGCCGAGGCCCGCCAGGCCCGCGCCCTGGCCGCGGAATAGGACGGAGGACCCCAAATGGAACTGTCCCTGACACCGGACGAACTGGCATTCGCTGACGACGTCCGCGCCTTTGTCGCCGCCAACCTGCCCGAGGACATCGCCGAGAAGGTACGCTATAACGAGGTGCTCAAGCGCGACGACTACATGCGCTGGCAACAACGGCTGGCCGCGCGTGGCTGGCATACGATCGGCTGGCCGGTCGAATATGGCGGCCCCGGCTGGACTGTGACGCAGAAATTCCTGTTCGAACTGATCTGCGGCGAGATGGATTGCCCGGTGATCCAGCCCTTTGGCCCGCGCATGGCCGGCCCGGTGATCTATAGCTTCGGCACCCCCGAGCAGAAGGACCGTTTCCTGCCCGGCATCCGCAATTCCACCGACTGGTGGTGCCAGGGTTATTCGGAACCGCAAGCCGGGTCGGACCTCGCCACGCTGGCGACCCGGGCCGAGGACGCCGGCGATCATTACATCGTCAACGGCCAGAAGATCTGGACCAGCTATGCCCATTACGCCAACTGGATGTTCTGCCTGGTGCGCACCTCGCGAGAGGACCGGCCGCAGAAGGGCATCTCTTTCGTGCTGATCGATATGGCCACGCCCGGGATCACCGTCGAGCCGATCATCGGCGTCGACGGGCGGCATTCCTTCAATACCGTGTTCTTCGACAATGTTGCGGTGCCCAAGGCGAACCGCATCGGCGAAGAGGGCAAGGGTTGGACCTATGCCAAGTTCCTGCTGGAACACGAGCGCGTCGACAATGCCGCCATCGGCGTGACCAAGAAGGCGCTGGAGCGGGTCAAGCACTTGGCCGAACGCCCCGTCGACGGCCCCATCGCGCTGATCGACGATCCCCGCTTCCGCACCCGGCTGACCGAGATCGAGGCACAGTTCGCCTCGCTCGAAATGATGGCGCTCAAGGTGCTTTCGGATGTGGCCTCGGGCAGCTCTCCCGGCCCGGCCTCCTCGCTGCTGAAAATCCGCGGCACCGAGATCGCCCAGCGGATCAGCGAATTGGGAATGGAGGCGGCGGGCCAATATGCGCTGGCCGCGCCGAGGCCGCAGGAGCGGGGCAACCTGCCACCGCTCGGCCCGCGCGAGGCTGAAATGGCGATGAGCAACTACCTCTGGCGCCGCGCCATGTCGATCTATGGCGGCAGCAACGAAATCCAGCGCAACATCATCGCCAAGCGCATTCTCGAGATGTGATCCGAGCCGCCACCGCCCGGTCGGCCTGCGCCGCCGGGCGCGGCGCGCGTGGCTCCCATCCTCGCGCTTCGGGGGGGAAGCCCCCTCCCCTCCCGCTCCGCCGCCCCCCAGAGACCCACCCCCCCATCCAATGC
>NZ_JBLWVT010000022.1:0-15131 GCF_048268305.1 Pseudodonghicola sp. | reverse complement strand
TCTGCCACCAGGCATCGCCGCCGCCTTCGCAGGGTTGGGTCCAATGCAAAGGCATATGGCCGTCGATCCAGACCGGCACGAAGGACGACAGGCAGGGCGAGGCGAGGCTGGACCAGATGCAGGCCGGCCGATCCGGCGCCAGTTCGGCCACCATGCTCGCCACCGTCTCGCCGCTGTCATGGGCCGAGGTCGCATGCATGCAGACCATGGCGCCGCCGTCCGCGCCCGGGCGCCAATCCGCCTTGACATCGCCGTGATCCCTGAGCCGCGCGAACATCTCTTCCAGCGTCACCGGGCTGCCCTGCCCGGCGATCACCCCCATGCCCGCCCGCGACATCGCCAGCCGAGCGCGGCAGTTCGGCAGGAAGGGAAGATCGGGATCGGTATAGGCGGCGGCCCAGTCAAAGGGCGCCCCCGGTTGATGCCAGCCCTGCGCCTCGGCAAAGGCCTCGGCCTGATCGGAAATCCGGTCGTAGTCGGTGCCGATCGAATAAACGTTCGAGATCGCGGCCCAGTCCCGCACCCGCCGGGCCACCCAATGGCGGCCGGCGGTCTCAAGCACCCAGGCCCGGTGCGGATCCGCCAGGATGAAGGCGTTGTGATAGAACATCTCGCGCCCCAGCGCGGCGGGACCGGACTGGCCATGGGTCTCGATCAGCGCGATCAGCACCTCGAGCCCCTCGTCGGCATCGCGCGCCCGCTCCAACGTCAGCCGCAGCAGGTCCATGCCCAGAAGCCCAGGCTCCCGCCCGGCCGGCAACCGCGACCATTCGGCCTCGTTGCCGATGGCGAGCCCATGTTCGTTCACCCCGTGTTCAAAGCCCCACATCCACCAGGGGCGCGAACCGACGTGAGCATAGGTATGGGGCACCTGCGGGATGTCGACATAGGTCATCCTCACCCGGTTGCCGGGGGCGTGATCCGCCGCCGGGGTCCGGGTCAGATACTGCGCCTCGTTCGGCTCCCGGTCGGAGTTCTTGGCCAGCAGCACCCGGCCCGAGGCGGTGATCGACCCCATGGCGATCATCGTGTCACACATCGCGGCTCTCCCTCTTGTGATCGCCCGGATCGGGCGCGCGCAGTGTCCGGATTCTTCACCGGATCGTCGGCGCCGACCATAGCCCCTGGAGCGGGATGAAAAACACCGAAGTGACGCAAGCGGTGAGCGGAGCCACCATCTTTCGGACCGGGCGCGGCAGAAACCGGCATCGCGGGCCGGCGCCAGGGGACGGCGCCGGCCCGCGATGGGTCAGGTGCCCGGGATCGGTTGCCAGAGCCCGTCGGCACCCGGTGCGAATTGCGGGATATGGGCCAACGACACCAGATGGTCGGCGTCAGCGCCCAGGGCCGCGCGCCAGTCCTGCGCCTCGGTCAGGATGACGCCCGCACCAACCACATCCCCGCCGGCGCGGCGCACCAGATCGAGCGCCCCCTTCAGGCTGGAGCCCGAGGCCACCACATCGTCGACCACCACCACGCGCTTACCTTCGATCAGCGGGATCGCGGCGCGGTCGAGCAGGATGCGCTGCTCCCCCTTCGAGGTGATCGAGGTCAGCTTCTGCTCCAGCGCGTCGGCCAGATGCAGCTTGGGCGATTTCTGCAACACCACATAGTGATCGAGGCCAAGCGCCCGGGTCACCTCGATCGCCACCGGAATGCCCAGGGTCGCCGGGCCGACGATGATATCGGGCCGCAGGGGCGCGATCTTGCGGGCCAGGCATTGGCCGACATGTTCGCCGAACTTCACGCCCAGGTCGATCACCATCATCAGCGAGATGGCGAATTCTGGGGTGATCGGCACGATCGGCAGATCGAGCGCGAAGCCCTCGACATCCACGGTCCAGCTCTGCCGCGGGAATTGGTCTTTCATCGGGTGCTATCCTTCCAGGTCATTCGCGGCTCGACCATCAGCCCCACCTCGCGCCAGGTGCTGCGCTTGCGGGACAGATCGAAGCCATAAAGGGTCAGCGAGAACGAGATCGCATGGGCGGTGCGGATCGCCTGCACCAAGAGCGGCACGCCGCGCGCCAGGGCAAAGCGCAGCTTGCGCAACAGGCCCACATCGTCGATCTCCATGCCGCGGGCGCGTTGGGCGTCGGCGATACGTTCGAATTCGTCGCGCAGCATCGGGATGATGCCGAAGAGCAGCGACAGCACCAGCGTCGCCACCGGCGGCAGCCGCGCCGCCGAACAGGCCGCCAGGATCGCGCCGGGGCTGGAGGTCTCCATCACGAAATAGAACAGCGCCGTGGTCGCCACCAGCCGCGCCGCCATCTTGGCGGCGATCGCCAGCGCGGCAAGCGGCGCCTCGCCCTGGATCAGCAGGTTCAGCATCCAGCTCGCCATCACCATCAGCGTCAAGAGCGCCGCGCCCTTGAGATAGCCGCCCAGCTTCGGCACCCGCGTCAGCCAGAGGCCCAAGAGGCAGAGCGCGGCAAAGGGCAGCCCCCAGCGCCAGTCGGGCGCCAGCCAGGCCAGCAGCATCAGCACGAAGGCGGCGAAAAGCTTCACGAAGAAATTCAGATCATGCAGGCGGCTCATGCAGCGCTCTCCCGGTCGGGGGCATAGGGGGCAGCCCAGCCGAGGGCGGCGAAGGCGGCGCTGCGCCAGCCCTCGGCAAGCGGACCGTCGAAGGGAATATGGCCGTCACCGACGATGGCGAGCCGGGTGGCGACATCGTCGACCAGCTCAAGATCATGCGAGATCAGCATCACCGCGCGCCCGGCGCCGGTCATCCGGCTCAGGAAGGTCTCAAGCAGCGCGCGCCCCTCCAGATCGCGGGCCAGCAGCGGTTCGTCGACGATGGCGATGGCGGCGCCGCTGGCCTCGGCGCAGGCGAGACCCAATTGCCCCTGCTGCCGGGCGGAGAGCGCGAAGGGGTTGGTCTCCCCCTGCCCCTCGAGCCCATAGCGGGCGAGGATCGCCGCCGGATCACCCTGACCCTGCCCCATGGAGAGCGCAAAGGCGACCTCCTCGGCCGCGGTCATGTGAAAGAGGATCTGGCGCATGCTTTGCGGCACATAGGCGATGACGCGCGCCCGGCGGGCGGTGGTCCAGCCCTCGGCCCGCTGACCGTCGAGCACGATCTCCCCCCCGGCGATGGGGTTGAGACCCAGCAGCGACTTCATCAGCGTGGTCTTGCCGGCGCCGTTGCGGCCGATCAGCCCCAGCACCTCCCCGCCCTTGAGCGACAGGTTCAGCCCGTCGAGCACGGGACGACCCGAGGCGCGGGCAAGCCTGGTGCGCAGGCCGGTGACAAAGAGCAAGTCTCGCCCAAGCTCGGGTTGCGGCCGGGCGGCGGCGGGACGGCGCGGCGCCAACAGACCCGCGGCCTGCCAGAGCGCGGCATCGTCCAGCGCCGGGGCCAAGGGGCGCAGAGCGGAAAGCGTGCCGCCCGCGATCAGCGCAAGGCTTTCGGTCACCGGCGCCAGATGCACCGGATCCTGTTCGGCGACGATCACGCCCGAGACATCCTCGGCCGCCTGCGCCAGAGCGCGGCAGAGGCGCCCGCGCGCCGCCGGATCAAGCCCGGTGGTCGGTTCGTCCAGCACCAGCAGTTCGGGCCGCGAGGCCAGGGCGGCGGCCAGCACGACCATCCGCCGTTCGCCGCCCGACAGGGTCAGCACCCGGCGGCCGGAAAGCTCGGTCAGCTCCAGATGCTCCAGCAGCGCGCGCAGCCGGTCGCGGATCACGCCCCGCGGCTGGCCACGGTTTTCCAGCGGGAAGGCGATGATATCCTCGACCGAGAGATCCCAGAGCTGATCCTCGACCGTCTGGGCGACGAAGCCCACGCGGGCGAACAATTCGTCGCCCGGCATTTCGAAAAGCGGGCGCCCATCGAGGGCAACCTGCCCGCCATAGCCCGGGTTGGGCGTGATGCGTGGAATGACCCCGGCAAGCGCCATCATCAAAGTGGACTTGCCGGAACCGGTGGCACCGCCGACCAGCAGGCGCTGATCGGCGGCGAGATCGAAGCTGACCCCGGACAACAGGGGTTCGGCGGTGCCGAACCCCAGCGTCAGGTCTTGTACCGTCAGAAGTGCCACGAGGATCAGAAGCGCTTGAAGCCCGCGGGATGCGCGGCCGAGAGAATCTTCTGCGCCGGAACCACCAGCAGCGGCGTGCCGATCAGCATCGGCACGATGTCCGACAGGCCCAGATAGCCGACCGCCCACCAGAACGGGAAGATGCCGAGGAAGGCCAGGCTGGCCGAGACTGCGGCGACCATCGCCAGACCGACAACCAGACAGACCAGCGCGATCCGCAGCAACGCGCCCTTGTCGAAACTGGTCTTGGCGGGGTTAAACATCACCCCCGGCACCAGCCCGGTGAGCCCGACCATGATGCCGTCGATCAGCAGCGAATGCGCCGGGATGAAGGTACCGGCCAAGAGCGACCAGACGATGGTGCCGAGATAGCCGCAGATAAATCCGCTTTTCCAGCCGAGCAGGATGCCGACGAGCGGCGGCAGGAAGGCGAAGATGCGCCACTGGATCACGCCGGGCACCAGCTGGATCGGGTTGGCATAGGCCCAGAGCACCCCGGTGGCGGCGGCGGCAACGATGGAAAGCACGAGCGGAAACAGGCTGGACCCGCTGTCCTTGGGAAGAGTGGTGGTCTGCATGGTGTCGATGTCCCTGTTGTTGGAACCGAAGGCCCCGGCCCCCGGTCGGTGAACTCCGAAGGCCCATGCCCTTCGGAGGGTGAGTACATTCTGCGCGCGCCGGCCTCCTCCCCCCGCCGGGGCGCGCGGTGGAAATGTCAGCCCGGCACGGGTTCGAGCCGGTCCAGCATCCCCGGCTCAAGGCTCGCCGGGTCGATCCGCGCCTCGCCATCGACGACGCGGAATTGCGGAATGCGGCCCAGCCGAAGGACCAGGGCGGCATCCTCGCCCAGGGCCTCGCGCCAGGCGGTGCCCTCGGTCAGGATGGTGCCGGCGGCCAGAATGCTGGCCCCGGCCCGACGTACCAGCCGCATGCTGGCGGCCATGCTGGCGCCGGTGGCGATCACGTCATCGACCACCACCACCCGGCGCCCCTGCAACAGCGGCACCTGGCGCCGGTCCAGCAGCAAGCGCTGCGGCGCGCTGGAGGTGACCGATCGCACCGGTTCGACCAGCGCGTCGACCAGGTGGAACTTGGGCGATTTCTGCAAGATCACGTATTTGTCCAGCCCCAGATGCCGCGACACCTCCATCGCCACCGGAATGCCCAGGGTGGCGCTGCCGACGACGACCTCGGGGTTCAGCGGCGCGAAGGCCGCGGCCAGGGCGCGCCCGACACGATCCCCGAAGGCCAGCCCCATTTCGATATCCATCAGCAGCGCGATGGCGCGCTGATCGTCGAGCTGGAGCATCGGCAAGGACACCGGCTGGCCGGCGATATCGACCTCATATTGTTCGGGTGCGATCGGCAGCACGAAGGCTCCTTTGCTGGGCTGGAGACAGTTCGGCGCGACCCTCTCTCATTCATCGCCCTGTTACAAACGCCAAGATTCCAACACAGCGTTGAATTTTTCTCAACACTCTGAGAAACTGCCGGCGCTCTTCCTCCCGCACTGGGCATTGCCATGCAGCGCATATTTTTCTCTCGATTTGTCAACTACATGGATGAGATCGCCCGGCTCGGGTCGATCCGCCGCGCGGCGGAAAAGCTGAATGTCTCCGCCTCGGCCATCGACAAGCAACTGCTGCGCGCCGAGGAGGAACTGGGGGTTTCCCTGTTCGAGCGTCACCCAAGGGGCGTGCGACTGACCTCGGCCGGGGAATTGCTGATGTACCGGCTGCGCAACTGGCAAAGGGACATCCGCACCGTCGGCACCGAGATCGAGGAACTAAAGGGCCTGCGCCGGGGCGAAGTGCGGATCGCCGCACCGCAGGAGGCGGTGCTGAGCTTTCTGCCCCAGGCGCTGAGCGGCTTTTTGAAGGAAAATCCGAAGATCACCAATTCGGTGCAGGTGGTCGAATCCGACCAGGTGCGCCAGATGATCATCGATGGCGAGGCCGACGTCGGGCTGACTTTCAGCCCTCGCCCGCTGCCCGGGGTCACGGTGCTGCGCGACCTGCCGTTCCAGGTGCTGGCGCTGCTGCCCGATGATGGATCGAATCGCAAAAGCGTTTCGCTCGACCGATTCTTCCAGCGCCCGACGGTGATGCCCGACGCCGCCAGCCACCTGCGCGACATTCTCGACATCGCCGCTGCCCGCGCCGGTGTGCGCATTGCTCCGGCGCTGACCTCGAACAACCTGGAACTGCTGCGCCAGATGGTGCGCGAGGGCTGCGGGCACGGGCTGATCGCCGTCTGCCCTGCGGCATTTCAGGGTCCTGGCGCCGGGCTGGTCGCCCTGCCCCTGCGCGGCGCCGGCCTGCCCGAACGGGTGCTGTCGCTGATCGCCCCGCGCGATGCTTCCTCGGCGCTGGCCGCGGTACTGGCCAAACGTCATTTCGAGCTTTTCATCGACGGGCTGCGCGCCGGATAGGCGATCTTGCCCACCATCGAATCTGGCCCGCGTGCCGTCATCTGCCTGCCGGACAGCCGGAATTTCACCTCCGAGCCCATATTTTCGGCGTCCATTGAACGGCCACGCCGCCCGAGCAGGGATGATCAAAGGACGGCTGGCAAGATCTCGCCAGTCCCGATCTCGGGGGGTTGGCAAGCCCGCCGATTTTCCCGAATGTCCGCGCAATCAATCCGGAACCAGCCGGACAGGCAGGAAACTAGGGACAATTCGTGATCTTCAACGGCTTTAAACCTCTGTCGCGCGGCTCGATGCTGCTTTGTCTTCTTGCCCTCGCCGCCTGCGCACAGGCGCCGGGCTCCAGCGCATCCGGGAACTCTCCCGATCGCCTGGCGTTCTCGATGCAAGAGGCCAAGGCGGTGCAGAGCAGCGGCAGCCGGGTCTGGTGCGTGCCCTTCGCCCGCAACCTGTCCGGCGTCGATCTCTATGGTAATGCGCGCACCTGGTGGCATCAGGCGCAGGGCAATTTCAAGGTCAGCAACAAGCCGGCGATCGGCTCGGTGATGGCCTTCGACGCCACCTCCTCGATGCCGCAGGGCCATGTCGCCGTGGTGTCGGAAGTGGTATCGGAGCGCAAAGTTCTGGTCGATCATGCCAATTGGCATCGCAACAAGATTTCCCTGGGCATGGCGGTGATCGACGTGTCGAAGAAGAACGACTGGTCGCGCGTCCGGGTCGAAAGCATCCCCGGCACCTTTGGCAGCGTCTACCCGGTCAAGGGCTTCATCCTGCCGAATGGCTGATCCGCGCCCCGCCCGCAGGCAAAGACCTGCCGGCGGGTTTGCAAAAACTCAGGACTTGCGCGACACTCCTTTCTGAGACCAGATCGGGAAACCGCTCGCAGAAGGAGGCACGCATGAACGACATGGGCATTGGCTGGCTGGCCGCGATCATAATCGGCGGCATCGCCGGTTGGATCACCTCGGCGGTGATGAAGACCAATACCGGCATTCTGATGAACATCGTTCTGGGAATCATCGGTGCCGCGGTGGCGAGTTTTCTGTTCAGCATCCTCGGAATTTCCTTCGGCGGATGGCTCGGCTTTCTGATCGCCGGGGTGGTCGGCGCCTGCATTCTGGTGGGTGCAGTCCGGGCGATCCAGAAATAGCCCCTTTCCCCCCGCTCAGCCGGCGACCGAGACCCCCGCGCCGAGGTCGCCGCCCAGAGATCTGCGCAGCGCCGTCAAATCGGCGGTGATCACCACCTGATTGCGCCCCTGTTCCTTGGCGAGATAAAGCGCCTGATCGGCCCGTTCCAGTAAACGGTCAAGCGTGGGGTGATGCCCGGCTTCGACCGGGGTCATGCCGATGCTCGCGGTGATTTCCACCGCCCTGCCGGCCGTCACCTGCACCGGCGTCGCCGCGATCGCCTTGCGAATCCGCTCCGCCACCTCATCGGCCTGGCGCGGCGTGCATTCATGCAGGATCACCGCGAATTCGTCGCCCCCGAGCCGGCCGAACAGATCGCTCGGCCGCAGGCTGGCCCTGACCCGGCGCGCCACCTCGCGCAGCATCTCGTCTCCGGCGGCATGGCCATAGCTGTCATTCACCGCCTTGAACTGGTCGAGATCCAGCATCAGCACCGCCGCCGCCGAGGGCCAGCCCTCGGGCACTTTCAGGCCGCGCAACATGACCTGGGCGTCTTCCAGGAAGGCGGCACGATTGAGAATCCCTGTCAGCGCGTCCCGGGTCGCCTGCCGGCGCAGCCGCGCCATCAGCTCGTTGCGATGCAACACCAGGATCGACAGCATGATCGGCGCGATCGCCACCGCCGAGGCCCCCAGCCGGACCGAAAACAAGGTGGTCTGATCCAGCTGGTTGCCCATGTCGCTGATCGCGCTTTGGCTGAAGAACAACAGCGCCATCACACTGAACCCCAGGGTGAACAGCGTGGTGATGAACACCGGATAGATCAGCCCGCACCACAAGAGCGCCAGCACCGGCAGGGCGATCGCCCCGGGGCCGCCGACCTCGAAGGCCAGGGCGCAGGACAGTGCCGCGGCACCGGCCGGCAGGAGATCGGTCTTGCGGATGCCGAACCCGGTCTTGTAGCGCCGCCGCAGCAGCGCGACGCTTGGCGCCGACAGCACCACCGGCAGGAAGGCGATGTAATTCACCACCTCGGTCGCCCACCAGAAGATGAACCCGTCCGACATATCGACGCCAAACAGCAGCGGATTGGCCAGGGCCCCCACCACTCCGGCGCCCGCGCCGGCACAACCGGCGGCGATGACGATCCACAACAGCGATGCCGGTTGCCGCAGCCGCAGCGCCGCCTCGGGCAGCCGGACCAGGATCGCATAGGCGATGCCGATGCTGATCAGGTTGGCCAAATTCAGCAGCAGCGCCCTGCCCATATCGGCACCGGTCACCAGATCGGCCAGCAAGAAGGCCATTACCGCGGCGAACCAACCCGCCGGCCGCGCCAGTGTCGGCCAGCGCAGCATGACGCCAAGCGCCAACGCATTGGCCGGCCAGAGACTGGCGAGAAATCCCACCGGTCGGCTCCAGATCCCGAAGAGACAGGCGGCGAAGACGACAAGGAACAGGGTCGCCGCAGCGCGATAGGGCGCCGTCCGCGCCGGATCATGCGCACCGCTGCCTGTCCCCGCCATGGTGATCTCTCCCATCCCGATCATCGGGGGGTAAGGCTAGGCCGGTCCGAATAAAAAACGATTAACGACGAAAGCCCGTGATGCCACGCCTCAGCGTCCGATGACGATATCGGCGCAGAGCCCGCCCAGCCTGGCGCTCGTCCCCAGCCGCAGCGTGCCGCCATGGGCGCGGGCGGCATCTGTCACGATGGCAAGCCCAAGCCCCACACCGCTGCCCTTGTCCTGATTGCGCGCCGAATCCAGCCGGGCAAAGGGTTTCATCGCCTCGGCCCGCAGATCGGCGGGAATGCCCGGCCCGTCATCCTCGACCCGAATTCGCAGGCTGCGCTCGGTCATCAACACCGAAACCACCGCCCGGTTGCCATAGCGCACCGCATTGTCGATCAGATTTTCCACCGCCCGGCGGATCGCCACCGCGCGCAGCGTCACCTCGCCCTCGCCCTCCAGCTCCCCAAGGCTGACCTGCTTGCCCGCCCGCACCGCATCCTCGACGATGGCGCGCACCAGGGCGATGGGATCGGTCGGCTCCGGCTCGGCGGCGGCGGCCCCGCGCGAGAACTCAAGAAAGGTCTCGACCAGCCGCTGCATCTCGTCGACATCGCGCAGCAGCGGCGCCGCCTCGTCCTCGTCCTCCAGCATCGACAGGCCCAGCTTGAGCCGGGTCAGCGGCGTTCTCAGGTCATGGCTCACGCCCGAGAGCATCAGCGTGCGCTGTTCGATCTGCCGCTCGATCCGTGCCCGCATGTCCAGAAACGCGTGCCCCGCCGCCCGCACCTCGACCGCGCCGGCAGGCCGATAAGGCTCGGCGCGCCCGCGCCCGAAGGCCTCCGCCGCATCGGCAAGCCGGGTGATCGGCCTGAGCTGATTGCGCATGTAGACGAAGGAAATCACCGTCATCAGCAGCGCAAAGGCCACCATGGTCACCAGCAGCTGATGCGGCGTGCTGACCGTCACCAGGCTGCGGTGAAAGCCGATCTCCAAGGGCCCGTGCACCGTATCGACGAAAAGCTGTACCGAGGAATCGGCGTTGAACCGCACCGCCAGCATCTGCGGCACCGAGGTGCGCATCAGCCGGCGCACATGCATGCCGGAAAAGTCGAACCAGCGGATGAAATCCGGCGGCACCTGCTCGGGTTCGACAAAGCGCAGCCGCATCTGCAGCGCCGGCAGCATCGGCTCCATCCGCCTGAGCGCGGCATCGCGGTCCGGCGCCTGATCGACCTCGTCGACGACGAACTCCACCTGCCGCGACACGCTGCGAGTCATCTGCGCGATGATCCCCTGCAGATGGTTCTGGATGAAGGCGACCGAGACCACCAGCAGCACCACGACCACCGGCAGCACCAGGATCAGCGCCGCCCGCGCATAGAGAGAGCGCGGCATATAATGTTTGAGCCACTGAAAGAACATGCGCTAAGCCTACTGCTACGGGAGACGGCAGGGAACTGGTTTTCAGCCTGAAATGCCCCCGCAAAACAATATTCTAGCGCTGTGCCGATTCTTGCCGGTACAGCCCCGAGGAGAAATAGATGCTGCAGCCCCCCGACGATTTCGACCCCATCCATGGGGAGCCCGAGAGGCTGGAGCACGGGGTGCGCCGGCTGGTGGCGCCCAACCCGTCGCCGATGACCTATCGCGGCACCAATACCTATCTGGTCGGCCATCGCGAGCTTGCGGTGATCGACCCCGGCCCGGCGAACGAGGCGCATCTCGAAGCGATCCTGGCGGCGCTGGAGCCGGGCCAGAGCATCAGCCATATCATCGTCACCCATTCCCATTCCGACCATTCGCCGCTGGCCCGTCCGCTGGCCGAGCGCACCGGCGCGCCGATCCTGGCCTTCGGTGGCCCCCAGGCCGGGCGCAGCGCGGTGATGGCAGAGATCGCCGCCAGCGGCCTGGCCGGTGGCGGCGAAGGCATCGACCTCGGCTTTGCGCCCGATCAGACCGTGGAGCACGGCGCGGTGATCGAGGGCGACGACTGGCAGCTCGAGGTCATCCACACCCCGGGGCATCTGGGCAATCACATCGCCCTGGCGATGGGCGATGTCTGCTTCACCGCCGATCACGTGATGGGCTGGGCCACCTCTCTGGTCTCGCCCCCCGATGGCGATCTGACCGATTTCATGGCCTCCTGCCGGCGGCTGCGCGATCGTCGCTGGACCAGCTTCCATCCCGGCCACGGCGCCCCCATCGCCGACCCCGCCGGACGGCTCGACTGGCTGATCGAACACCGGCTCGGCCGCGAGGCGCAGATCCTCGAGGCGCTGGCCGACGGGCCGGCCACCACGGCCGATCTGACCCGGCGCATCTATACCGACGTGCACCCTGCCCTGATTCCCGCGGCCGAGCGCAATGTCTTTGCCCATCTCGTTGATCTGACAGGACAAAAGCGAATCGAAACCGAAGGCCCCCTGGGCATCGCCGCGCTGTTTTCCCGCCGCGCCTGAGCCTCGGAGCCAACAAAACAAGGGCCCTGCGAGAGGCGACATGATTTTTTCAAAAATCCGTCAAAACCCCTCTTGCACCCCCCAAACCCCATGGCTATACACCGCCTCAAGTTCCGGCGTAGCTCAGCGGTAGAGCAGTTGACTGTTAATCAATTGGTCGTAGGTTCGATCCCTACCGCCGGAGCCAATTCACCCACTAAGCCCTTGATATTCAAGGCATAGGCTGAATTTGGCAAGTACAGTGTCACACAGCACTGTAGCACAAGTTCCTGAAATGCGGGTCGTTCGTCTCCAATCCTGGAGGCCGCATCTTGGCGACCACCCCTTACCTCCTGCAACGCGGCTCCACCTGGAGCTGGCGTCGGCGCGTACCTGAGTTTTCCACAAAAACCAGACATTGGCAGCTGTCTCTGCGCACCACGGACCGGTCGATCGCGTGTATCATCGCACGCAGATTGAACTACGAGTGCGACCGGATGCTTGATGCGATCTCTACGGGAAAACTGACACCCGCCCAGGCCAAGGCCTGGCTGACCTCGGTTGTGCGCATCGAGCTTGACCGCATCGAGCGCCAGCGCATGATCAGCCGGATGGACCCGGTGGGCTCATCCGAAGAAGACCAGCGTCTCGATTGGGCGACGGCGCGCGCCTGGTCTCACCTGGCGAGCAAGGGACTGCAGCCGGAGCTCTCCGCTCACGACCGACGCACCGTACTCAACGAAGGTTCGAGTGAGACAGACATCGCGTCGCTGGAGACGATGCTTGGCATCCTGTCGCGCGACGTGCTGTCCGAGGCGGGCGTCAACAAGATGCTTCGCGCCGCGCGGGACAGCATTCAGACGGCTACAGGCGAGACCTTGAACCCTGCGGCCGAGACGCTTCTCTCTCTGCGGCAACTGCTGCTGGCGGGAAAAGCCGCGGCCTGGTCCGCATCTGAAGGTCGGGAAGATCCGAGCCTTGAACAAGCGCGCGCCCTTGCGCGGGAAATCCTCGACGGAGCGCCTGCCGAGATCATCGAGCCCCTGGAGCCTCTTCCCGTCCCTCAGGAAGCCACTCTGATCGAGGCACCTGCCCCAACGAAAGTCTCAGCCCAAAGGCCAGAGTTCAGTTTCGATCCGGACATTGTCGCGCTCGTAGAGCGTATAAACGCCGAGAAGGACCGCGAGCATATCAAGGAAGACACCAGAAAGCAGCTTTCATCGCAGGCGCACCTCTTCGTCAAGGCTACGGGCGTCACCGACGTTCGGGGTATCACGCAGGGTCACCTCAAGTTCTACAAGTCGATGCTGCAGCGACTGCCGACGAGCTACGGAAAAAGCCCGAAGGACGCGGACAGGACCATCGATGAGATTCTGGCACGCGCAGAGGATCTTCCCGAGAATAAGGTCGGCCTCTCGCCGCGCACGATCAACGGTCACCTGGACCGGTTCAAGCTCATCTTCCAGTTCGCCAAGAGCGAAAGCATCCCGATTTCCGACACGATCGAACTCGGCCTGCTCCGCGTCCGGGAAGAAAAGCGTAACCGCGACAAGCGCGAAGCCTTCACCTTGCCGGAACTGCAGCAGGTCTTCCGGCACCCGATCTGGACGGGCTGCAGGTCAACATCGCGGCGCCATGAGCGTGGCAACATCGTGAAGGCGGACGGGCTCTACTGGGGGCCGATTCTGGCGGGCTACAGCGGCGCCCGGCGGGAGGAGGTTCTCGGCCTGGAACCCCGTGATGTCGTGTCCGTCGACGGCATTCCCTGCTACCACATCCGGGACAACATGCACCGCGGGGTCAAGACCTTCAGTTCGGAGCGCCTAGTTCCCATTCACGAGCACCTGATCGAGCTGGGCTTTCTCAGACATGTTGAAGAGATGCGTCAGCGAGGCGCCTCGGCCCTCTTCCCCGAATTGATCGCGGCAAATGATAGCCAGTCCTTCGGTGACAAGATCTATTATAACTGGACGAAGGCGCTGGTGCTGCAGTTGGACGGCAACCCGAGGGAGCTCTGCTTCCACTCGTTCCGCCATTATGCCATTGCCCACCTGAAGGAGTTGCCCGAGGTCAGCGAGAAGCAGCGCCGTGACCTTGTCGGACACAGCGGCGGTGACGTGCATGACGAGCAATATGATGTCGCCACGCCGATGCCCGTGATGAGCAGCGTGGTTGCGAAGCTGCCGCGATTGTTCTGACGCGCTGACGAAATCAATGCCTGGCGCGCCTACCGAACATGATGACGAATGGCGCGGATGGTCACACATCAGGTTCAGAAAATCATTTTCGACATATCGGATACTTCGGCTCGTGATTGCCCGCCCCGGGGGCCCTCCTCCTTAGGTCCTTTCGCGCGCAAGTGTTCCTTGCTCGGCCCGAAGCGACAATTGCGATCCGATAAACATGTTAGGCATGGCCAGTGTGGTCTCTGAGCCCCTTTGGCGGAAAGTACGGATTTTCCGCCAAGTTCATCTCAGCCGGCACATGCCGGGCGCTTCACCAGCCACTCGGCCCACCAGGCCAGCACGGTTATCCACATAATAGTGACGTGAGACGGTCTCGAACCGCCATTCGGGCGCGATGTGGCATCCTGCAGCGGTTACACTGTAGGCCAGAGAAACTGCGATAAAGAACAAACACCTTGACTGACAATCCGGCCATCATCTGCGCACGTCCCCACCCTACGTCCCCCCAGATCGCCGGTCACACCGACTGGGGTCTTGCATGACCGCCCGGCGGGACAAGCTCGTGAAGGTGCGCTTCTCGCAGGAGGAGTTCTCGCTGCTGGAAACGCTGCGCCGTACCACGGGATCGGAGAGCCGCGCCGTGTTCATCCGCAGACGGGCTCTGGAACCCGAAATCGGCACACAGGCGATCGCGGATCTTGTCGGTCAGGTCGGTGTGACGCTGAACATTCAAGATGTCAGCCGCCAAAAACTCGACCACCTGGCGCTTCTCCTCGGAGAACTCACGCTGGAGCTCCGCAGGGTTAAGAAAAGCTGATCGATGCGCGCGCATAACACCTTCCACAAAACGGCCGGCGTCCTGCCCGACTATGACCTCCGCGACGGTGCGGAATTCATCGGTGGCACCATCCTCCGCGCAGATCCCGTTTTCATACGCGACCGCTTGGACAACCTCGCGGATGGTGCGGGAGTGATGCACATGACATTGTCGCTGCCCTTAGGACTGCGGGCCAGTCGCGAAACATGGCATGCGATTGTCATGGCGCAACTCCACCTGATGGGCCTGCCCGCCCTGCGCACGCCGTGGGTCGCGGCCCGTCATACCGATACCAACTGCGACCATGTGCATGTCGCCATCGCCCTGCGTGGCTTTGACGGATCCCGCCGGCGCCCCGAGACCGGCGACATCCGGACAAGTCGCAATCACCAGATGCTTACCCGGCGCCTCGGCTTGCCCGTACCAGACTACTTCAATCCTCGGATCCCGCGCCTCGACCCACCGGTCATTTCCCGCCGGCTGACCACGGCGCCCAAGATAAGGCTGAGCGAGGCCCTCAGAGCCATCTTCACAACCGAACGCCCAAGAACCCTCGACGCCCTCGATGATGC
>NZ_JBLWVT010000021.1:0-15736 GCF_048268305.1 Pseudodonghicola sp. | reverse complement strand
GCAACGTACTGGCCGATCTGGCGCTGGAGAGCGAGGCGGCCATCGCCCTGACCCTGCGGGTGGCGCGCGCCATTGATGCGGCCCCGCGTGACGATCACGAAGCCGCCTTTGCCCGCATCGCCACCGCCATCGGCAAATATTGGATTTGCAAGCGCACCCCCCCGATGGTGAACGAGGCACAGGAATGTCTGGGCGGCATCGGCTATGTCGAGGAGACCATGATGCCGCGGCTCTATCGCCAGGCGCCGCTGAACTCGATCTGGGAAGGCAGCGGCAACGTGCAATGCCTCGACGTGCTGCGGGCGCTGCGGAAGGAACCGGAAACCCGCGACGCGCTCTTCGCCGAGCTGATCGCCGCCAAGGGCCAGGACGCGCATTACGACGCCGAACTCGGCCGCCTGGCGCAGTCCTTCGAGGATGTGGAGACGCTGGAATTCCGCAGCCGCCAGGTGGTCGAACGCGCGGCGCTGATGCTGCAGGCCTCGATCCTGCTGAAATCGGCCGATCCGGCGATCGCCGCCGAATTCTGCCGTTCGCGCATCGGCGGCGAACACGGGCTGGCCTTCGGCACGCTGGGCCCTGACGCCCCGGTCGATCTGCTGCTGCAACGCGCCATGGCCGCGGCCTGACGCTGTGGGGGCCGGGCGACCGGCCCCTTACATCAACCCCAGCAACCGCGGGATGGTCAGCGACAGCGCCGGCCAGAAGGTTGTCACCAGAGTGACCGGCAGCGCCACGATCAGCAGCATCGACAGCACCGGCCCCACCGCCTTGAGGATCGGCGCGCCGCAGACCCGGCAAGACATGAAGAGGATCGGCGCCATCGGCGGCGAGTTCGCCCCGATCACCACCGAACAGGCGACGATGGCGGCGAATTGCACCGGATCGACGCCCGAGGCCTGCATCAGCGGCAGAAACAGCGGCGCCACCACCACGGTGACCGAAACGTCATCCATCAGCGCGCCGGCCACGATCAGCACCGCATTGACCAGCAGCAGCGCAAAGACCGGCGATTGCGCCAGGCCGCGCACCGCCTCGGACAGATCCTGCGGGATCCGCTCGAACGACAGGATCCGCGAGATCATGAAGGAAAACAGCAAGATCACGATGATAGACCCGGTGGTCTCGGCGGTGCGGATCAGGCTCTGACCAAAGCTTTTCACGCTCAGTTCGCGGTAGAACAGCGCCCCCACCAGGGTGGCGGCGATGGCGGCGACGGCGGCGGCCTCGGTCGGGGTGAAGATGCCGCCATAGATGCCGCCGAGGATGATCACCGGCAAGCTCAGCGCCGGCAGGGCGGACAGTGTCGCGCGGCCCAGCGTCAGCCCGGGGTCAACCGGGGCGGCGGTGATCTCGGGCCGGCGGGCGACATGGATGCGATTGTAGATCAGCAGACAGAGGATCAGCAGGATCGCCGGACCGATCGAGGCCGCGAAACAGGCCGCCACCGATTGCCGCGTCGCCACTGCGAACAGGATCATGGTGATCGAGGGCGGGATCAGGATGCCCAGCAGCGACGACACGCCCAGCAGGCTAGCGACATAGCCACGATCATAGCCGCGCTCGGCCATCGGCCCCGACATGATGGTGCCCATCGAGGCGACGGCGGCGCTGGCAGTGCCGGCGATGGCCCCGAACACGGCGGATGAGATGATCACCACCCCGCCCAGCCCCGCGCGCCCGCCGGCAAGCCGGCCAATGAAAGCGACGATGCGGCGCGCGATGCCACCGGTCTCCATCAGATAGCCGGTCAGGATGAACAGCGGCAGGGCGATCAGCACGATCGAGTTCAGCGACCGGAACCCCTGCAGCATCAGCGTGTTCAGGTTGGCGTCGTAGATATAGACCAGATAGGCCAGCACCCCGGCAAAGGACCAGGCCACCGGCAGCCCCAGCGCCATCAGGATGATCAGGATCGGCAGGGCGACCAGCGCTTCCATCGACGCTTCCTCAGCTCTTGGTGGATTTCAGCGCCGCCAGCGACAGCAGCAGATCGCGCAGCCCATAGGCGACGCAGCCCACCGCACCCAGCAGGATCGACATCTGCGGCAGCCACAGCGGAATGTGATAGGCCGGCGTCCATTGCGGCCGCTGCACCCCCCAGGCCAGCATGCGATAGGCCCAATAGACGAAGATGAGGGTGATCGCCGTGGTCAGCATCGCGACGATCAGCGCGTGGATCGCCCGCGCCCGCGGGCTGGTCAGCCGCTGATCCAGCCAATCGACCATCAGATGCGCCCTGTTGCGCGAGGCGAGGATCGCCCCCACCATGTAAAACAGCAGCGCCGCCGTCGAGATGATCTCGTGCAGCCCGACGACGGAATAATTGATGAAGCGCGCCAGCACCAAGAACCCGGTGAGCGCAACCACCCCCAGGCCGGACAGGATGGCGAGCGTGTTCAACACGCCCGCCACCGTCCTTTCAATGCCGGCTGCAGCCATCAGAAGCTGGTCGCGTTGGCGCGGACCACGTCCATGACCTCGGAACCGATCTGCTCTTCCATCTTCTGCCAGACCACCTCGCGGACATGCTCGGCGACCGGCTTCAGCTCGGCATCCGAGGGCTCGATGTATTCCATGCCGGCGGCCTTGGCCTCTTCGACATAGTGCGCGTCCAGCGACTTGGCGTTGGCAAAGCCCTCGTCCATCACCACCTTGGCGGCATCGGTGACGATAGCCTGTTGCTCGGCGCTCAGGCTGTCCCAGGCCTCGGCGTTCATCGACAGGATCCCGGTGATGAACTGCTGCTTCATCCGGTTGTAGTAATCCAGCGTGTCGCGGAAATACTCGTAATCCCAATAGATCACGTTGGCCCCGTCGCCGTCGACGACACCGGTCTGGATCGCGGTAAAGACCTCGCCCCAGTCGACGGTCGCGGTCTGATAGCCCATCGCCTGAACCGTGTCGGCGATCGGGAACACCGGCGGCACGCGGATTTTCATCGACGCCGCGTCTTCCAGCGTCAGGGCGTATTTGCCCTTGGAGGCGATGCCGTTGAACCCTTCGGGCCAGGCGCCGAAGAACTTGAGCCCCAGCTCGTCATAGACGCCGCCCAGCAGCCCGTTCATCCAGCCGTCCGGGCTGTAGGCGGCCAGCGCCTCGTCCCAGGATTTGAACATATAGGGCGCATAGAGCACCGAGATCCGCTGATCATAGCTGGTCATCGGCCAGTTCAGCATAAGCTGGACGTCATTCGCCATGAACAGGTCAAAGACCTCCTGCTGGCCGCCCAGTTCGTTCTGATAGAAGACCTCGACCTTGATGTCGCCGCCCGATTTCTCTTCGATCATCGCCGCCCAGCGGTCCAGCGCATTGCCCGCGGCCGAGCCCTTGGCGCCGGAATCGGTCGCCATCTTCAGCGTGACTTCTGCCATGGCCGCGCTGCCGAGGGTGACGAGCGCCGTCGACAGAAGCAGGGATTTGAGAGTTTTTCCAATCACCTGAGTAACCCTTTGCCTTTTGGTTTGCATCCTGCCCCGGCCATCGCGGCCTTCACGGGGCTCTCCCTTTTATGTGAAGGAAAAATAAAATGGACACATGTGTCAAGTTGAAAGCGAGAGACCGGGGCGCCCCGACCAAACCGGAACGCCGCGGGGCCGCCACTGGCTCAGCCGCGCAGGCGGCGTCCTTCGGGATCATGGGGCGAGGCCGGGATCACCCGCGCCGCGACCTCTTCGCCGACCACATGCAGGGTCAGCCCGGTGCCCGGTTCGGCGACGGCGCGATCAACCATGGCCATCGCCAGGCTCTTGCCCAGGGTGTGCCCATAGCCGCCCGAGGTGACATAGCCCACCAGCGCGCCGTCCTTCCACACCGGTTCATAGCCCGAGGCATCGGCATCCCGCGCCGCGACCTCAAGCGTCACCAGCACCTTGCCCGAGGGCGCATCGCGTTCCGCCAGCGCCGCGTCGCGACCGATGAAATCGCCCTTGTCGAAGGCGATGAACCGATCCAGACCGGTCATCCCCGGGGTGTAGCCTTGAGTGAATTCCGCCGACCAGATGCCGAAGCTCTTCTCCAGCCGCAGCGACAACAGCGCCTGAACGCCGGTCTCGCGCAGGCCAAAGGCCTCGCCCGCCTGCAGCAGCATCCGGCGCAGGCTGATATGCTCCAGCGCGTTGCAGCTGATCTCATAACCAAGCTCACCGGTGATCGACATCCGCGCGACGCGGGCCCGGATCAGACCCAGATCGACCGTGCCGCAGGACATGAAGGGCATCGCGGCGGATGACAGATCCTGATGCGTCAGCTGCTGCAGGATATCGCGCGCCTTCGGCCCGACCAGGGCAAAGCCACAGGTCGCATCGGCGATGTCGCGCAGGATCACCCCCGGCTCCATATGATCCTCGAACCAGCGCATGTGCCATTGCCGCAGGTAATAGGACCCCATGATCCACCAGGTGCCATCACCCCAGTTCAACAGCGTCAGATCGCCCTTGAGCTTGCCGGTCTCGCCCAGCATCGGCGCCAGCCGCGCCCGGCCCGGTTTCGGCAGGGCGCCGGCGAAGATTCGATTCAGCCAGCTTTCGGCATTGTCCCCGCTCACCTCGTAGCGCGAGAAACCGGTGATATCGAAAAGCCCGGCCCCCTCCCGCGCCGCGCGGCATTCGGCACCGATCAGATCGAAGGCGTTGGACCGGCGCAGCGTCGGCTCCTCGACAAACCCTTCCGGGGCGAAGTAGAGCGGCACCTCAAGCCCCCAGCTCTGGCCCCAGCGGGCGCCGGCGGCGGTCATCCCCTCATAGGCGGGCGGGGTCTTGAGCACCCGGCCGGCGGGCAGTTGCTCGTTGGGATAGCTCATCACGAAGCGGCGGGAATAGAATTGCCCGGTGGTCTGCTTGATGAATTCCCGGTTGGAACAGAAATCGCCATAGCGGGCGATGTCCATGCCGAAGATATCGGCCTCGGGCTCGCCATGGATCATCCATTCGGCCAGCGACTTGCCGACCCCGCCGCCCTGCAGGAAACCGGCCATCACACCGCAGGCCACCCAATAGTTCCGCCCCCCACGCACCGGGCCGACCAGCGGGTTGCCATCGGGCGAGAAGGTGAAGGCGCCGTTGACCCAGCGCCGGACCCCGGCGGTTTCCAGACAGGGATAGCGGTTGAACCCGCAGGCGAGTTCCTCGGAAATGCGATCGACATCCTCCTGGATCAGCTCGATGCCGAAATCCCAGGGCGCGCCCTCCATATGCCAGTGCTTGTGCTTGACCTCATAGATTCCCAGCAGCACGCCCTTTTGCTCTTGCCGCAGATAGGTGAAGCCTTCGAGGTCGACCATTACCGGCAGCTCTTTTTGCGCCTCGAGCAGTTCGGGGACCGGTTCGGTCACCAGATAGTGGTGCTCCAGCGGTGATACCGGCAGGTCGATCCCCGCCATCAACCCCACCTTCTTGGCCCAGAGCCCGCCGGCATTGACCACATGTTCGGCGATGACCGTGCCCTTGTCGGTGATCACCTCCCAGGACCCGTCGGGGCGCTGGCGCAGATCTTCGACCTTGGTGTGTTCGACGATATCGGCGCCGCGCATCTTGGCGCAGCGGGCATAGGCGTGCACCACCGCCGAGGGGTCGATATGCCCCTCGCGGGCGGAATACATGCCGCCGATGATGCCTTCGGTATTGATGATCGGGCAGCGCCGCTTGATCTCCTCGGGGCCGATCAGCTCGACATCGTTCAGCCCCAGAGACTGGAAGGTACGATAGGCCGATTGCAGCCATTCCCAGCGCGCCGGCGCACAGGCGAATTCGATGCCGCCGGTCATATGCATACCGATGTTGATGCCGGATTCCGCGGTCAGCTCGGTCAGCAGGTCGATGGTATAGGATTGCAGCGCCGCGATATTGGGATCGGCGTTCAGCGCATGAAAGCCGCCGGCAGCATGCCAGCTCGACCCCGCGGTCAGCACGTCGCGTTCGAGCAGCGCGATATCGCTCCAGCCGAATTTGGTCAGGTGATAGGCGACCGAGGCCCCCACGACCCCGCCGCCGATGACGACAACCCTGTATTGGTTTTTCATGATCCTCTCCTGCTGCCAGACCACCCGAGACCGGGTGTGTTTGGCGCTCAGTACACTAGTGTCTAGTCTTTGCGTCAAGAGGCTCGTCAGCGCCGCCGGGACAGACCGCAGGTGATGCCGTTGCCGCAGGCCAATCGGGGCAAACAAAAAGACCCGGCGCGCGGGCAGCGCACCAGGTCCATCAGGTCTTGCGCCCTAGGGGCGCGCCGTCACTTGGCGGCGGTGATGATGAATTCCACCTTGTAGTCCGGGGTGGCCAGCTTGGCTTCGCCACAGGCGCGGGCCGGGCCGGCACCAGCGGGGATCCAGGCGTCCCAGACCGCGTTCATCTCGGCGAAATCGGCCATGTCATCCAGCCAGATGATGGCTTGCAGGATGCGGGTCTTGTCGGTGCCGGCCTCGGCCAGCAGGGCGTCGACCTGCTCCAGGCAGCCCTTGGCCTGTTCAGTCACGCTGGCGCCAGGATGGGCAACCTGGCCGGCCAGATAGACGGTATCGCCATGGATGACGAGTTGGCTCATGCGGTCGTTGGTATGTTCGCGGATGATATCGGTCATGATGGGATCTTTCTCATTTCACAGAATTCAGACAGACACCGAAAAGGCGTGCTAATCCCCTTTAGCCGGCCACCTTCCATGACGCCAGAGCCAGGCCGCCGCCTCGCTCATTTCAAGGAGATTTCTTTCCGCCGGCGATAATATTTTTCCTCGATCGAGGCGCGCAATGCCTGGATCTGGGTCGCATCCGGCACCAGCCCCGAGAAGATATGCAGATAGGCCGGCCCATGGGAAAACCGCATCTCGGGGGTTTCGGTCTCTTCCAGCGTATGATGGCCGATCTGGGTGTAATAGAGCACACGAGCGCGGACCAGGGCTTCTTCCGGCGCGTAACCGTAGCGCAGAAACAGCTTCTGGATCGCGTCGAGCCGCATCTGATCCGCCCGCAGGACCACCGCACGCACCGGCTCGGAGCGCCGCGCCCAAAGCCGCACGGCGATATCCAGTTCCGGATCGAACAGCGTCTCGTCGATCCAGCATTCGAAGACATTGGTCAGCGCCAGAATCACATCCGGCGCCGGCCGCAACGCGCGATCCATGATCGGATCGGTGTTCTTGGTCAGCCAGTCGTCCAGCATCGCCCGATGCAGCGCCTCGCGGCTTTCGAAATGCCAGTAAAAGCTGGAGCGCGCCACGTTCAGCCGTCGCGCCATGACCTGGATCTTGACCTGGTCGATCCCCTCTTCCACCAGCACCTTCTGCGCCAGATCGAGCCAGTCGTTGCGGTTCAGGCGCGGCGCCCGTTCCTCGGTTGCGGGATCTGCGATCTCAGATGCGGCTTGCCCCGACATTCACGTCCTTTCCTAGCTGGCACTGCGCCCAGCTTAGCGCGCTGCACCCGCAGCGCAACGGCAAGACCGGAAAAGCGACGCGCCCGGACCCGGCGGATGCCGGGAATTTCCGCGCTGGCCGATCCCCCGAGTTACGGAGCCGGACCTGAATGCAAAAAGGCGCGGAGGCCGGACAGCCGACCCCCGCGCAGTCGGGGAGTGTTCCTTAAACCCGGCCTCAGACCGCCCCGGCGGAGGTGAGGCGCCGCCAGTCGGCCAGGGCATGCGGGATACCGCCCTGCAGACCCGCCGCCACCACCGCGCCGAAGCGGGTGTCGCCGGCGGGCAGGACCCGGATATCGTGATCGAGCGTTTTCAGTGCCTCGGCCTGCGGATGGCCCGTCTCGATCAGCACGGCGCCATTTTCCGACCGCCAACGTGGCGCCGCCACGGCGGTGGCCAGATCAATGCCCTCGACCCGCGCCTTTTGCAGCACCTGCAACAGGGTCTGAACCTGGCCGTCCGCCCCCGGCGTCGCCATCGCCCAGACGGCGCCATCCGGCCCGGTCAGCAGCGCCGGCGCCAGGGTATGGATCGGCCGCTTGCCCGGGGCCGGGTCGTTCGGTGCCGGGCCGAAACCGGCGGCGCGGTCGTTCAGGGTGAAGCCCCCTTCGGGCACATAGACCGCCGAGCCGAAATCGTCGAACACGCTGACGAGGGAGGAGACCACCATGCCCTCGGCATCGGCGCAGGCGACACCGGCGGTATGCAGATAGGCACGCGGCCCGCCGCGATGCAGCGCCCGGTCGGGATCGAAGTCCAAGACCTCCGCCAGCAGGCTCTCGCCCTCGCCCGCCCGCGCGCGATAGGCAAAGGCGGCCTCGGTCAGCTCGATACCGGCGTGATCTGCGGCGATGCCGACCGCAGGTGCTGCACGCTCCAGCGCCGCGAGCGACATGTTCAGCAGGATGCCCTGCGTCGCCGGCGGCTGCGTGTGCAGGCGCAGACCGGCCCAGTTGCAGCCGTTCGGCGCCCGCACCACGGTGTCATGCGCGGCGAAATCGGCCTGCCCCAGCCGGCCGCCAAGCGCCACCACCGCCTGTTCCACCGCCAGGGGAACTGCGCCTTGATAGAAGGCGCCCCGCCCCTCGGCCGCGATCCGCCGCAACAGCGCAGCGAGCACCGGCAGCCGCACCAGATCCCCTGTCTTGCGGTCGAACAACGGCCAGCTTTCGGCGCCACCCGCGATCAACCGGGGACGCTGGGCAACCAGCGCCGCCGCAAGGTTGGTGCCGACGCGAAACCCCTCCTCCGCCAGCCGGATCGCCGGGGCGAAGAGATCCGCCAGCGGCAGCCGGCCAAAACGCGCATGGGCCTGCGTCCAGGCATCGACGATCCCCGGAACGGTGATCGCATTGGCCCCCTCCAGCGCCTCGCCGGCATAGGCGAGCGGCGCCGCCCCGGTGCCGTTGATGGCGGTAACCTCGCCGCCCGGCGCATGGACCAGCGCCAGCATGTCACCGCCCAGCCCGCAGGCATCGGGGGCCACCACCGTCAGCACCGCCTGCGCCGCGATCATCGCATCGGCCGCCGTACCGCCCAGATCGAAGGCACGCGCCCCGGCCGAGACCGCCAGCGGGTGGGCGGCAGAAATCGCGCCGCGCATGCCATCGACCACCGGCCGCCGGGCGGAGGAATAGGGATCGCCCAGTTTGAACATCGCCCGCCTCCCTCAGACCGCCGTGAAGCCGCCATCGACCACCAGCGAGGTGCCGGTGACATAGCGCGCGCTTTCCGAGGCGAGATAGAGGATCGACCCCGCGACCTCGGATGCGGTGCCGTGCCGGCGCATCGGAATGCCGTTGTCGATCTGACGCCGCACCGCCTCGGGATCCGCCTGATGGTCCCAGAAGGCATTGTTGAAAGGCGTGTCGACCCAGCCCGGCAACAGGGCGTTGACCCGGATGCCCGCCGGCGACAGCTCGTCCGTCAGCGACCGTACCAGACCCAGGAGCCCGGCCTTGCTGGCGTGATAGGCCGGCATGCCGGCATGACCGCGCAGCGCCCCGGTGGAGGAGGTGAAGATCACGCTGGCATTGGCCGAGGCGCGCAGATGCGGCAGCGCGGCTTGCGTCAGCAGGAAGGGCAGCCGCAGGTTCAGCGCCATGGAGTGATCCCACATCTCGGCGGTCCAGTCCTCCAGCCGGGCAGAGGCCAGAACGGCGGCATTGACAAAAAGGCAGTCGATGCCGCCCAACACATCGGCCGCGAAGGCGACCGCGCGGGCGGCGGCGTCGACCGGCATCAGGTCGAGTTCCAGCGTGGCGACCCGGCCCGCCAGCCCTTCGGACTGGGCGGTGAGCCGATCGAGCCCTTCGGCATTCACGTCGCAGACCACGACGTCATGGCCTTCGGCGACGAAAGCGAGTGCGGCGGCGGCACCGATGCCGGTGGCGCCCCCGGCGATTAGCGTTCTGGTCATGCGGAGCCTCCTTTCAGGAGAATTCTTGCGTTGTCAGATGATCGTGGCGCCAACCGATGGCGGATTGCAATTGCAACCCCAGCCGCAGCAACAGCGCCTCAGCCCCCGGGGCGGCACCAAACAGCGTGCCTTCGGGCAGGTTGCCGGGCCCGCGCGACAGCGGCAGGCAAAGGCTGGGGCAGCCGCTGAGGTTCCAAGGCCGACTGAAGCAGGTGTAATTCCGGTTGCGCGGACGGGTGATCGCATCGGGCAGGCCAAGCGACAATACCCCATGCGCCGGCGCCCCGGCGTTGAGGGCGGGGGAGATCGTCAGATCAAGCCGCCGCAACAGCCGCAGAAATTCCTCGCGCCAGGCGAGGATCAGGTTGCGCGCGGCCAGAACCTCGGCCCCCGTCACCCGCCGCCCGGCGATGATCCGGGCCCAGGTGGCGGCTTCGAACTGTTCGGCCCGGGCCGGCTGACCCGCGGCGCGTTCCATCGCGGCGACAGTTTCGGCAATTGAGGCAAGGCGCAGGGCGCCTTCGGCCGCCGCGACCTCTGCCGGGATCGCCGGCAGCATCACCGGTACGGCCACATGCCCCAGCGTGCGCAACCGTTCAACGGTCTCTTCCAGCCGAGACAAGACACCTTGATCCGTCGCGCCCCCATCGGCGGCGCGGGTCACCAGACCGATCCGCAGCGAACGATCGAGCGGAGGAAGCGCCATAAATTCCGGGCGATCCGCCGCGACCGACAGCGCCAGGGCGGCATCCTCGCAATCGCGCGTCAGGGCGTTCTGGGCAGCGAAACCCGCCGCGCCTTCGATCCGCTCGGGGCCAAGGGGGACCAGGCCATGCGTTGGCTTCAGCCCGACCAACCCGCAAAGCGCCGCGGGAATGGTGATCGACCCGCCGGCATCGCTGGCGTGCGCCATCGGCACAATGCCCGCGGCCACCGCCGCCGCAGCCCCACCGCTCGACCCGCCGGACGAGAGATGCGGCGCATGAGGGTTGCGCGTCGCCAGCCCCCAATGCCGGCTTTCGCAGGACGACCCACCGCCCAGCTCGCAGCTATGGCTGCGTCCGACGATCCGCGCCCCCGCCTTGAGATACCGCATGACGATCTCGGCCGAGACCGTCGCGGGCACGGCGGGAAAATCGCAGCCATTGGCGCAAGACTGCCCGGCAATCGCCGTATGCAGATCCTTGATCAGGATCGGCACGCCGGCGAGCGGGCCGGTATCGGCCGCCGCAATCGACGGCTCAAAGACCTGGCAGATCGCCTGAAGATCACCGTTCACCGCCGCCAACCGCGCGCGGCAGGCTGCCTCCACCACCTCGGCGGTCAGCTCACCAGCCCGCACCGCCGCCGCAGTGGCGCGGGCGCTGAGGGTCGGATAGACCCCGGCGAAGCAGTCTTGCGGCTGACCTGCGGGCATCGGTCAGTATTGCGCCTCCGGCAGGCGGACGATCAGACCGTCCATCGCCGCGGTCATGATCAACTGACACGACAGCCGGCTTTCGGGCTGACGTTCCACCGCGGTGGCCTCCAGCATCTCCTCCTCGACCGGGCTCATCTCCGGCAGGGTGAACTGATCGGCGTTCTGCACGAAGACATGGCAGGTGGCGCAGTTGATCGAGCCGCCGCATTCGCCCAAGATGCCATCGACATTGTTCATGATCGCCGCCTCCATGACCGAGGTGCCGACTGGCACCTCCAAGGTGGTCTCGGTGCCGTCGGCGGCGATATAGGTGACTTTGGGCATGGGATATCCTCTGAACTTTGGGGGCGACCCCTCGGCCGCCCCCGGGAGTTGCGGCTCAGGCCGCTTTGGGCGTCAGCACCAGCGGCAGTTTGGTCAACCCACGCAGGCCCGGGTGCAGGCGCAGCTCCGACGGGCCGGCGGGGGTGACGGCTTCAACCTGTTGGGCGAAGGCCTGGAAGAAGCATTCGGCCTCGAGCCGGGCGAACATCTGGCCGACGCAACCGTGGATGCCGACGCCATAACCCATCTGTCCCTTGATCTGGCGGCGGATGTCGAAGGTCTCCGGCGCCTCCCAGTAAGACGGATCGCGACCGGCGGAGCCGATGAAGATCATCACCTTCTCATGCTTTCCGATGGTCTGGCCGGCGAATTCGGTTTCCTTCAGCGTGGTGCGGAACAGCGATTGCGACGAGCTGTCGAGCCGCGTCGCCTCTTCAAAAGCATTGCGGGCGAGCGAGGGATCGTCGCGCAGCAGCGCGTATTGGTCGGGGTGCTCGGCCAGCAGCCGCAGGCAGAGGCCTATGCTGTCCACCGTGGTATCGACCCCGGCTGAGAGGAAGGTGCGCACCAGCATCATCGCCTCTTCCTCGGTGATCTCGCCACGGTCGGCGGCCTCATAGATCATCTGACCGACCCCGCCCTCGGCCAGGTTCTCGCGCTTGCAACGCTCCATGATCCAACCCGAGACATGGGCGTTATCGGCCATGAATTTTTCGTACCAGGGGATGATCGGCCCGAAGGAACCGAAGACCATGGCGCCATAGATCAGCAGATTGTCACGCTCTTCCGCCGCCAGCCCGACGCTGTCCGGGAAGACCTTGAGCGGATAGCGGCGGGTCAGCTCGGCGACCGCCTCGATCTCGCCCTTCCCCTTGACCTCGGCCACCATCGCGGCGGCGTCTGCCTCGAACCGGGTGCGGATCTGGCGCAGCACCTTGGGCGACAGCGCCCGGCTCAGCACGGTACGGGTGCGGGTATGTTCGGGCGGATCGACCTCGAGGATGATCGAGGGTTTCCGCCAGGGCGCCTTCTTGAAATAATTCTCCAACCCGCCGCCACCAGCGTTCGAATAGGTCTCGTAATCGCTGAGGATCGTGCGGCAGCTCTCGTAATGCGACACCGCCCAGCAGTCGTGCTGTTCGAGCCAGACAATGGGGCCGAGCGCGCGCAGCTCTTCATAGGCGGTATAGGGATCGCTGCGGAAGTCTTCCGAAAACGGATCCAGGGGGGTGGTGACGCGGTTGGACATCGGGAACCTCGGGCTTGGTTGCGGACTGCGGGGATGGGCGAGAGCAGCGGGTTCGGATCAGGGTCGGGCGGCCTCGGCGCGCAATTCGGCGCGCAGGGCTTCGGTCGCCTGCAGGTCGGGGATGCCGGCGGTCAGATCGGAGAAGACCACGCCGTAAACCCTGCGGGCATGTTCGGCGCTGACCAGACCGTCAAGCAGATCCTCGGCCACGCGCTGAACCGCGCGGGCCAGCGGATCGCCATAACCACCGCCGCCGGCCATGACATGGCGCACCACATCGTTCCGCGACAGGGTTTCCGGATCGGTCGGCAAGGGCGGCAGCTCACGCAGCGTGTTGCCCGAAAGGATCTCGGTCATCGCCGGGGCCCCTGCCCCGCCACCGAACAGCCCATGCGGCGGGAACTTCGACTTGTCGGAGCGCACGCCGAAATACATGTCATCGCTCAAGGCGCGCCATTCACGCAGGATCGACACGCCGCCGCGATATTCCCCCGCGCCGCCGGTGTCGGGGACATAGCCATAGCGGTCGATCATCAGCGGATAGTCGGCCTCGATCATCTCGATCGGCACGTTGGACTGGTTCGAGCCCATATGCGGCACGCCGGATTGCCCGTCATGGGTCGAGGTCGCGCCCCAGACCCCCATCACGCATTCGGAAAAGACGAAGGGTTTGCCCTGATACTGGCCGCCGAAGCTCGGCAGGGTCGACCCACCGGTGCCATCGGCCGCCACCCGGTCGGGCAGCGCATCGGCCAGCGCGCCGAAGATACAGTCGATGATGCGATAGCCGGTGATGCCGCGGGCGCCGCAGGGGGCGGGATAGCTGCAGTTGACCAGAGTGCCCGCCGGCGCGGTGACGGTGATCGGCCGGGTATAGCCATGGCAATTCGGCACATCGGCCGGCATGATCGACCGCAGCGCCGCATAGACATTGGATTTACAGAAGGACAAGGGCGCGTTGATGCCGCCCTTCACTTGCCTGCTGGTGCCGGTCCAGTCGGCGGTGACCTCCGATCCCTTGACCGTCAGCTTCACCTTCAGCTCGATCGGTTCGGGGTTTTCGCCCAAGCCGTCGATGGTGTCGGTGAAAGTATAGGTACCATCAGGGATTTCGGCGAAGGCTTTCCTTGCCAGAACCTCGGCCTGATCCTGCAACGCCTCGGCATAGGCCTCGATGGTGTCGGGACCATAGCGGTCGAGCAGCGCGGCAAAGCCCCGCTGGCCGGCGCGGGCCGCCGCCACCTGGGCATGCAGATCGCCGATCACCTGATCGGGGACGCGAACGTTGGCGGCGATGATCTCAAGCAGCATCTGGTTTTCGACGCCATTCTCAACCAGCTTGAGAAACGGCAGCCGCAGGCCTTCTTGATGGATCTCGGTGGCGCCGATCGAGTTCGACCCGGGCACCAGCCCGCCGACATCGGCATGATGCGCGATGGTGGTGGCCCAGGCGCAGAGTCGATCGCCGGCAAAGATCGGTTCGATCACATAGATATCCGGCAGGTGCTGACCCTGGATCAGATAGGGATCGTTACCGATGAAGACATCGCCGGACCGGATGTTTCCCGCGAACTGCGTCACCAGATGGTTCATCGCGTCATAGAAGCTGCCCAGGTGCATCGGCGTGGTCAGCCCCTGGGCGATGGTTTCGCCCTTCGGGTTGCAGATGGCGGTGGAGTAATCCATCGCATCGCGCACGATCGGCGAATGCGCCGTGCGCATCAGGATCAGCGCCATCTCGTCGGCGATGGCCTCGAAGCCGTTCTTCAGCACTTCCACCAGAATGGGATCGGTCGCGCGGGTCATGCCGCCCCTCCTTGTCCGAGGTCGATGACGATATTGTCGAAGCGGTCGCGAAAGACGGTGGCCGCAGGGGGCACCACGGTGGTGCCCTCGTATTCCTCGACGATCAGCGGGCCGGCGACCGGGGTTTCGGCCAGGTCGTGGCGGCGGATCACCGGGGTTTGCATCGCCCCATGCGCCTTGCCGAAATAGGCCAGCCGCGTGGTGCCGGGCGCCGGCGGGTTGCGCGGCTCCAGCTCCATCGTCTCGATATGTGCCGGGGAGATGGCGCCAAGGACACGCAGGTTCACCGCCTGGATGCGCTTGCCGTCCAGCAGGTGGCCATAGCTGCGGCGATGTTCGGCCTCGAAGGCCACAGTGATCTCGGTCAGCGCCTCGGCCAGCGGTCTGTCGCGCGGCAGGTCGATGGGAAGCTCAAACGCCTGCCCCTCATAGCGCAGGTCCGCGCTCCAGCGGATCGTCGCGCCGGGGCGGTCAAGCTCGGCCAGAACGTCCCGCTCCAGATCGCGCAGCATCGCCTCGGCCACCCGGGACCGGTCGGCGTCGAGGATCGACAGGAAGGAGGCAGAGCGCGTCACCTCGAAATCGGCAAACAGCAGGCCCACCGCCGAGAACACCCCGGCCGCCGGCGGCACGATCACCCGGCGCATTTCCAGCTCCTGCGCGATCATCGCGGCATGGATGCCGCCGTTGCCGCCGAAGGCGAAGAGCGTGAAGTCGCGCGGATCGCGGCCGCGATAGGTCGACACCGCCTTGACCGCCCGCATCATGGTGATGTTGGCAAGCTGATGCACGCCAAAGGCGGCCTCGAGCGCGTCGCAGCCCAGAACCGGGGCGATCTCCTCGGCGAAGGCCCGGCGCGCGGCCTCGGCCTTGATCGGCACGGTGCCACCGGCCAAGGCCTCGCCGTTCAGATAGCCCAGAACCACATTGGCGTCGGTCACGGTGGGCGCCTCACCCCCCATGTCATAGCAGAGCGGACCGGGAGAAGCGCCGGCGCTTTGCGGGCCGACCCGCAGCGCGCCGGCCGCATCGGGGCGCACGGTCGGACCCCCCCCGGCGCCAACCTCCGGGGCCGCGGTGGCCCGCAGGTTCCACCCATAGCCCCCCCC
>NZ_JBLWVT010000020.1:0-15739 GCF_048268305.1 Pseudodonghicola sp. | reverse complement strand
CATCATTCCGATCGAGGATCGCAATACTGCTCCGTCGACTATCAGGCCAAGCTTCGAAAGCGCGGCATCCTGATCTCCCTCTTGGCGATTGCAGGCAATCGCCTGCCGGCAATGGATGAGCGGCAAGGGGAACTGCTACGACAACTCGATGGTCGAGACGTTCTTCAAGACCATCAACTCGGAGCTGATCTGGCCGGTCGCCTGGCAGCCCCGCCAGCAAGCCGAAAACGCCATCGCCAGAGACATCGACGGGTTCCATAACACCGTCAGGCGGCACTCATCGCTCGGCTTCCTGAGTCCCATCGCATTCGAGCGCAGGGCCCGCGTAGTGAGCTAAACGCTCTCCACTAAACCCGGGCAAGTCCACTCCACCGCTTCCAGCGATTGTCGAGGATCTTGGATGGCTCATAACCCCTCGGCGCATCTCGCCTGAGCAAGCCATTGCGATTTATAGAGATTATGCCACTCAGAACCCGCCGGTCATCGCCGTGCGGCCTGCCATGGCGCTTGGGGCGTGAGGCGGATCAGAAAACAGTCCGGGGGACTGTTTTCCCGACGAACGGCCTGAGCCGTGCCATCTGCGCGTCGGTCAGCCAGAAAAGATTGCTCATCGGTCAGTCTCCTTGCGGAGGCTGACTCATGTCAAAAAAGCAGGATCAATGGGACCCGACCCTAGAGACCGCTGCAGTGCGCAGGACCCAAAATCAGCCCTTTGCCCAGGACTCTGCCCCCTCCGGCATCAGCCCCCCATGACGGGCGAAGAAATCCGGATCGGCCGCGCGCAGGCGGGCATCGAAGCTCGCGCTGGTGAAATTCAGCGCCACGTCCGGGAAGGTGGCGCGGGTCAGCGCCTCGGCTGAAAACGGGGTCAGCCGCAGCAGACCATGGCGCGACAGGACCGCCAGCCCGGTCTCCGAAAGGCGCTGAACCGCATCGAACAGCGCCAGCCGTTCGGCCGGATCGGGATGATCGGCCATGAAGCGCACCGAATTGCGCCGGCCCTGGTGGTGGCCGTTGAAGTTCTGCATCTCGGCGAAGCGCAGCAGCTTGCAGGTCCAGTGCAAGGCGGTCCAGCCATCGAAATGCAGGATGCGGGTATTCTCGATGACCCGGAACGGCGGCAGCTTCGACGGTTTCGGCGCGAAGGCGCCCTTCTGCTGGCCACGCTGGCGGGCCAGATCGGGGGGCAGCACGTCATGCAGTCGCGGCACCAGCAAGCTGTCGCGCCGCAGGCCGATCTTGCCGCGGATATAGCCGGCAAAGCCGTTCAGCAGATATTGCGCGCCCGGGCCATAGGCCTGGCGGATCAGCGCCGCATCCGGGCTCTGTTCGCGGAAGATGCCGTCGAAGATGGTTTCGGCCCTGGCTTCCGCTTGGGGCCGCGGGTCTGCCGGAGGCAGCAGCCGTTCCATGTTGCGGATGCGCACCCAGTCGATATCATCGGGCACCATGGCCAGTTCGCGGCCCAGCGACAGCGCTGCGTCGGCCTCGCCGGCATGGGGCAGGGCGGGCACCAGGAATTCATCGGCGTCGATATGCACCATCCAGTCGCTGGAGCTGTGGCTGCGGGCATGGCGCAGGTTGGTGATCTGGCGCCTGACCAGCCCCGCCGGGCGCGGCATCTGATGGCTTTGCCAATAGGCCGCGTCGCAGAGCGTGACGATGACCCGCGGATGCGGGGCCAGCGCCGCCTCGACCTCCGGGTTGGGAGCATCGAGATAGACATGGATCGCCTGCGCATCGCTTTGCAGGTGATGGGCAATGCAGGGCAGCAGCGTTTCGGGGATGCCGTGCATTGTCGTGACAATCGACCAGCTTGCGTCTTGCATCGGGGTATCCTGGCTGTGAAAAAGGGGGAGGTGGCAGGGCCGGGGACGGATCTGGAAGCGGAGGGCGGCCCTGCCTACCTCCGCTCATGGCCCGGTCACGGGGCGCCTGCTCCGCCAGAAACCGCCCTGGATGCCGACGGGGCATCGCGCAGGGCGGCCAGATAGGCTGCGGTCTCGGGGCTGGCTTCGGGACCAAGCCGACCGGGCACGAGCTGGGCCAGCAGAATGCGCAGGGCCTCGGCCTCGGGCATGGGGCGGCACAGCGCCATCTCTTCCAGATCGGGGAAGAAGGCATCGCGGCCGCTGGTCTGCGACAGCCAGACATGGATCGGGCGGAAATGCGCCAGCAGCCGCGCCCGGGCCGCAGCCCCCAGGACTTCGATGTCGCGCGCCGGCGGCAGGGCCAGACCGGGGGCCAGCTGATCGACGACATGGGCGACTTCCTGCGCCAGCGGGCGGGGCAGATCGCGGTTGGCTTCACGCAGCAGCGCCACCACCGCCGGATGGCGGCTGACATTCATCTTGGGGGCGGGCAGCAGGGCTTTGGGAAAGCGGATGCCAGAATTCTTCAGAAAATCATTGACCGAACCGCCCTGCTGCAAGGTTTCGGCATAGGGCCGCAGAATCAGCTGAGTTTCGGGGATGAGCTCCAGCCAGGGAGCGATGACCCCGCGGTAATCGACATGCAGCCAGGTCAGGTTCAGGCCGTGTTCGGGATCCGACAGCGGGGCGGGGGCGTTGCCGAAACGCACCTGCTGGCCATGCCACGAGATCAGTTGCTCATCGGGGCGTCGCAGCGTGCACCACAGCGTGAACTCCTGCGCCGGGCGCAGGCCGTTCTGTCGCAGCCGGCTGATCTGGTCCGTCGCGACCTTGCCGAAATGCGACATCACCTCGGAACACAGCACGACATCGACGGGCGACGCGGCTTCAAGCTGGTTGCGCAGGCTGATCAGCATCTGCTTCGAATGCGGCAGCTCCTTGTGATAGGGCGGCACACGCCAATGTTTCTGCCCGTCGGTCAGCATTCGGAAGGCCAGCGCATTATGCGCCTCGCGCACGTTGATCGGCAGGATCTCGGCCTTGTCCGCTCCGCAGGCCGCCTTGGCCATCATCACCGCTGCGCCTTGGGATTCAACCCAAGGGTACAGGATACCGGCTTTCAGCAGCGACAGCGCATTCTGCGCCAGAAAGGCCTGAAGCGAGGTGGTGCCGGTCTTGTGGTGGCCGATATGGCAGACGGTTCTCATGCGGAGGCGCTTTTCCCTGCGGTGCCCGGTGGATTTTGGTTCATCCCGGCGCGGGAAGACGCGGTGTTTTTATCACATCGGTCTACCGTGTTGAAGCTGCAATTGAGCTGCAGCCGGTTTCGTGGACAGCGAGCTCAGCCAGGTGTTTGGCCCCACGATTTGATGATGCGATCCTTTTCGTTGGAATGGAAGGATGGCCTGTGGGAAAAATTCGTCACGGCCGCGCCACGGCCACGCATGCTGTCCGGGCCGCAATAATGAGGGCTGGCCCGCCATTGGTCCAAGGGCCGGCCCGAATGATCGCAAGCTTCGCTCGCGCAACTGAGCCGGGAACCTGGCATCCCCCTACAAGACGGTCGCAAAGTGGTGGAAGCGAGCGAGCGTCGAGAACGAGGATATGAAGAGCGGGCCGTCGGAGCCGCGCCCGATGGTCCTGTCCGAGGGCGAGGAAGCGGTGATCGCGGCGTTTGGGCGCCATACGACCTTGATGCTGTAACCGCCCCCCGACGGCATCTGTGTGCCAAGGTGGGTCTGCAACGATCCACAAAGGAGAGCGGTCATGTCAGAGATTATCACGGTCGGGATCGATCTGGCGAAGAATGTGTTTCAGGTTCACGGGGCCGAGGCTGCGGGCCGGGCGGTTCGTGTGCAAGCACCTGGAGCTCAACTCCCCCCAAGCGACGTAGAAGCATGTTGACGCGGCTGCTCGAAGTCGCGCCGGCCTACGGCAAAACCACGATCGATGCGGCCTGTGCCGAGGTTCTCCGGCGCGATCAGATCAATGCCGATGCGCTGCGGCAGATTCTTGACCGGGGCCCGAAAAAGCTTCCGCGCCCCGAACCGCACCAGGCCCCGCCACCGTCCGAAAACATCCGCGGTGCGGGCTATTATTCGGAGGACGACGATGCAGCATGAACATGTCGTTGCGCTTGCTCGTGAACTGTCTCTTGCAGGCTTTGCCGATACGCTCGACCGTCAGGCCAAGGATCCGTTCTTTGCGGACATGGCCTTTGTCGAAAGGCTCGCCGCGCTGCTGATCGCGGAGAAGGAACGGCGCGCGGCCAGCCGGCTGACGCGGATGCTGAACGAGGCGAAACTCCCGATAAAGGCGGCCCCGGAGGAGCTGATTGGCGACGAGGCACGGGGCTTCAAGACCGCCGTCATGCGCGAGCTGCTGAAATGCAGCTGGATCCCCTTTGCCTGGAACGTCCTTATCAGTGGCGAAACCGGGACCGGCAAAAGCTGGATCGCCTCCTGCATCGCCACGGCCGCCATTCGTGCCGGAGACAAGGCCCGCTATTACAAAGTCTCCGACCTGCTTTACAGCCTGTCGACGACGCTGGAAGACGGGGTTTACCTGCGCGAGCGCGAGAAGCTGTCGAAGTTCAGGCTCCTGATCCTCGACGATTTCGGGAGGGTTGCGATGAGCGAAACCGAGAAATCGATCCTGTTCGACATCATCGAAGACCGAAGCGGAACCCTGTCGACCATCATCGTCGGCCAGCGCCCCTATAACGACTGGCATGGCTTCATCGACAATCCGGTCATCGCAGACGCGATCCTCGACCGCCTGTCGCGCGACCGCCATCACATCAAGCTGCGCGGAGAGTCACTGCGCCGTCGCGAGGCCAGTTTCGACGGTTTGTAGCCCGCCCCCCTCCGGCGCCGAAGCAACCCGGCGCCGAAGACTAACGCAATCAGCTGCGGAAACCTGATGCAACGTGGTGCCGAAAGTCATGTGTGCGTGCAATGACCGAATTGCTCATGCCGGTGATCGTGGCGATGATCGTTGCGCCGGTATTCCTGAACCAGCGCAATCTGACAATGGATCTGCTGCTGTCGCGGATGGGCGATCGGGTGGTGATCGGGCTGATCTCTGCCGTGGCGGAGACCGGGTTTCTCGCGCTGGTATCGCGCCAGATCTATCTCAAGGCGGCCGACGCCTCGGAGTTTCACGAAACCACCAGCCTGTTGCTGGTGCCAACCGCGCCGTTCTGGTTTGCCGCCAGCCTGGCGATCGGCTTTGCCGGGATGGCACTGCTGTGACAGACGCTGTCACGCCTGGGCACGATCGTCCGCGCGCCCCGCGCCGCCGCGATCCGCGCTGTCGCTTGGCGCGGTGGCGCTGGTCTTCGCCGGATTGCTGTGTTGGGGCGGCTCTGCCGAGGTCAGTTCCGGCCGGCGGGCCGGTGCCGCCTTTCTCGCGCTCTATGTCCTGATCCTGGCCGGCCTGCCGATCAGCGTGGCGCTTTGTCTGACCGGTTTCGGCTTTCTCTACGTGGTGATCAGGTCGCGGCAGGCCCCGCGGGGCATCCGCTCGAACGTGGTAAGCCCCGGGCTGGTGCTGACGCCGCTCAGCGCGGCCTTCTACCAAGATCCCGAAGTGCGGCAGGCCCGCGAACGCCATGTGCCCCTGGGGCGGATCGGCGATCCGCAGGACATGGCGGATGTCGCGCTTTACTTCGCCAGCCCGCGCGCCGGCTATGTCACCGGACAGGAGATCATCGTCGATGGCGGGCTGTCCCAGACGCTGATGGCGAATGTGCCGCGTCCGGGGTACGCGTCCTGACCCCGGTCAGGACGCAGCCCCGACATCACGCGGCGGCCAGACGCGGGCCGGCCTTCATCACCTGCCCCGGCAGCTCATGGCCCAGGATCTCTTGCATCCGCTGCGCCAGGGCGATCAGCCGCGGCAGGTCGATGCCGGTCTGCAACCCCATTTCAGCGGCCAGATAGACCAGATCTTCGGTGCAGATATTGCCGGTTGCGCCCTTGGCGAAGGGACAGCCGCCCAACCCGCCAAGCGCGGCTTCATACCGCGTGATCCCGGCATCGAGCCCCGCGATCACATTGACCAGCCCGATGCCCCGGGTGTTGTGGAAATGCAGCGTCAGCTCGACCTCGGGGAACCAATCCGCCAGTTTCGCGCAAAGCCGGCGCACGATCGGCGGCGTCGCCATGCCGGTGGTGTCGCCCAGCGTGACCGCCCGCACCCCCTGCGCCGCGAAGCCCTCGATCACCCGCGCCACCTCCTCGGGCGAGACATCGCCCTGCCAGGGGCAACCGAAGGCGGTCGAGACCGCCGCGCGCAGGCCGCGCCCGCTGCCGGCCACCGCCTGCGCCACCGGAGCGATGTTTTCCAGCGACTCGGCGACACTGCGGTTGACGTTGCGACGGTTGTGCGCCTCCGAGGCGGAGATGAACATCACCAGCTCGTCCACCCCGGCCGCAAGCGCGCGCTCGGCGCCGCGCGGATTGGGCACCAGCGCGGCCAGAGTCGCCCCGCGCTTGCGCAGCGCAGCGATCACCTCGGCCGCGTCGGCCAACTGCGGCACCGCCTTGGGCGACACGAAAGAAGTCGCCTCGATCCGCCGCAACCCGGCCGCGATCAGGCCAAGGCCGATTTCGATCTTCTGCTCGGTGGGCACGAAATCGGGCTCCATCTGCAGCCCGTCGCGCATCCCCACCTCGGTGATCGTAAGGTCCGTCATTGGGTCTCCTCCCCCTTCGGATGGTCAGGCGCCAGTGAAGCGCGGCGCCCGTTTTTCGTTGAAGGCCAGCACCCCCTCGCGCCGGTCGGCGGTGGGCACGGTGCGGTTATAGGCCTCGATCTCGATGGCGAGGCCGGTCTTCAGATCGGTCTCCACCCCCATGGTCATGGCACGCTTGGCCTGGCGCACCGCGACCGGCCCGTTGGCGGCGATGCGCCGGGCCAGATCCAGCACCCCCGGCATCAGCCCCTCGGCCGGCCAGACCCGGTTGACCATCCCCCAGTCCGCCGCCTCGGCGGCGCTGAAGGGGGTGGTGGCGAAAATCAGCTCCTTGGCGCGGCGCAGCCCGACCGCGCGCGGCAGGTTCTGGGTGCCGCCGGCGCCGGGGATGATGCCCAGCTTGGGTTCGGTCAGGGCGAAACGCGCGCCTTCGGCCGCATGGATGAAATCGCAGGCCAGCGCCATTTCGGTGCCGCCGCCATAGGCTGCGCCATTCACCGCCGCGATCACCGGCACCGGGCAATCCATCAGCGTATAGAAGGCCTGTTCGAAGATCACATGCTGGCGCTGCCAGTCGGCATCGGACATGCCGTTGCGTTCGCGCAGATCGCCGCCGGCGCAAAAGGCCCTGTCCCCGGCCCCGGTCAGCACCAGACAGCGCAGATCGCCCGGATCCATCAGCACGCCGCGGAACAGGTCCAGCAGATCGCGCCCCATCTGGGTGTTCAGCGCATTGGCCGCGGCCGGGCGGTTCAGGGTGACGACGGCAATGCCGCCCTCCAGATCCTCGCGGATCAGCGTCTCGTACTGGGCCATGGGCCTCCTCCTTTCAGGTTTCGCGCTCCAGCAGGATGGTCTGGTGGAAACGGTCGCCGGGGTGGAACGACAGCGTGATCTCGAACAGCTCGCCCCTGTCCGACCAATAGCGGCGCCGTTCCATCAGCGCCGGCGCGCCCGGCTCGCAAGACAGTTCCGCCGCCAGATCCGCCGGCATCGCCACCGCCATGATCCGGCGTTCGACCCGGGCGATGGAGAATCCGAATTGTTCGGATGTTTTCTGATAGATCGCCCGGGAGACACCGCCAATACTGTCGCGCACCGCAATATAGGGCTCGGCGATATAGATGTCGGTCCAAGCGACCGGCAGTTCGTCATTCTGAGTGTGGCGCAGACCAGCCAGGCGCAACCAGCGGCTGCCCTTCTCGGCACCCAGGGTCTCGGCCAGCTTGTCGCGCAGCGTCAACACCCCTTCCTGCTTCTTGTCGAAGATGGTGACGCGAGCGTATTCCGTAAGATCGTCTATTGAATCAATGCGATAGCTATAGGTCTCAGGCGGTGTTCCGGCCAGGACGACCGTTCCCGCCCCGGCCTGGCGCGACAGCAGCCCCGCCTCTTGCAACAGCCGCAGCGCCTCGCGCACGGTATGGCGGCCCAGGCCGTGGCGGGCGCAAAGCTCCTGCTCGGTCGGAAACCGGCTTCCCACGGGATAGACCCCCGCCGCCAGATCGGCGGCAAGACGGTCGTGCAGCTCCTGATAGAGCGGTGGTTTGGTGCGGCGCGTTTTGCTCATGGTCCCGATCCTAATTGTTCGGATAATATTCTGGCAAGGTGGAATCCACCGTTGACAGCCAAACCGAATCTCATTCATTGTCCGGACAAATAGGTGACGTAGGAGGAACGTCACCCGGCGCCATCCGCTTGTGCCGGACCTATTCGAACATCTTGCCGGGAGGGGGCAATGGATTTCATCGCGCGTCTTTGTGATATGATCGCGGCACCGCGTCCGCTGAGCACGACCGAGCGGGAGGCGGCTCTGACCTCGTTCGAGGATACGCTCGCCGTCACCTATGCCGGCTGGGGCGAACCCTCGGCCCTGGCGGCGCGCCGGGTCTTTGCCGGCGAGGCGGCGCCCCTGTTCGACGGGGGCGGGGCGCAAAGCCCCGAACATGCCGCGCTGATCCATGGCATCGCCGGCCATGCGCTGGATTTCGACGACGTGCACCTGACCTCGGTCACCCATCCCAGCGTGGTGCTGGTGCCTGCGCTGATGGCCCTGACCGAGGCGCGCCCGGGGCTCGTCCCGCGTCTGATCGACGCCTATGCGGTCGGGCTCGGCACCAATATCGCCCTAGGCGAGGCGCTCGGTTTCGGCCATTACGACCGCGGCTGGCACGCGACATCGACGATCGGGCCGATTGCCGGGGCGGCGGCGCTGGCGCATCTGCTGGGCCTTGCCGGCACCGCCGCACGCAGCGCGCTGGCGCTGGCCGCCGCCCAGTCCGGCGGGTTCCAGCGCAACTTCGGCACCCAGGCGAAACATGTGCAGGCCGGACAGGCCGCCGCCGCCGCGCTGCGCGCCGCGCTCCTGGCCGAGGCCGGGATCGGCGGCAGCCCCGACATCTTCGGCCCGCGCGGCTTTTTCGACCTTTACGGCGGCGCCCCCCCGGGCAGGACGACCGACCGGATCGCCGTGGTCCCCGACACGCTGTCGGTGTCGCGCAAGCTGTTTCCCTGCTGTTATCTGACCCACCGGATGATCGCCGCCGCGCTGGAGGCCAGCAGCACCCTGTCCGACGATCTGCCCGCCGATGCCCGCGTCACCGTCTGGGTGCCCTATGGCGGCATGCGGCCCTTGCATGTGACCGATCCGCAGACCGGGGCGCAGGCGAAATTCTGCGCCGCCTATTGCGTCGCCGCCGCGCTCGCCCAGGGCCGCGTCGGCTTGCCCGATTTCGCGGATGACGCCGTTCACCGGCCCGACCTGCGCCGGATCATGGCACAGGTGGAAACCGCCGAGGACCCGCTGGAGGGCGAGATGCCGGTGGGGATCGACCACGGCAGCGTACGGCTGCACATCACCCGTGCCGGCCGTATCCTGGCCGAGGCCGAGGTGCGCCATTACCCCGGCGCCCCGGATGCCCCCGCCGCCCCCGAGGCCTTTGCGGCGAAGATCGCCGACTGCCTTGCCATCTGGCAGCGCGAAACCGGGCAGTCGCTGACCCCCGCAACCTTCCGCAGCGACCTGCGCGCCCGCATCGGCGCCGCCGCACGCGCCTGAAACGGACCCTGAAATCGGAACGAAATGAGATGACCCAGACAGATGTGATGCCCGTATCCGTGGAAATCGGCGTGGATTATCCGGAGATCCGCGATGCCGTGCGCAAGGTCTGCGCCCCCTTCGACGGCGCCTATTGGCAAAAGCTGGAGGAAACCGACAGCTATCCCAGCGAATTCGTCGAGGCGCTGACCTCAAGCGGCTTTCTCGCGGTGCTGATCCCCGAGGCCTATGGCGGCTCGGGCCTGCCGCTGCGGGCCGCTTCGGTGATCCTGGAGGAAATCCACGCCACAGGCTGCAATGCCGGAGCCTGCCATGCGCAGATGTACATCATGGGCACCCTGCTGCGGCACGGGTCAGAGGCGCAGAAACAGCAGTATCTGCCGGCCATCGCCAGCGGCGAGCTGCGGCTGCAGGCCTTTGGCGTGACCGAGCCCACCAGCGGATCGGACACCACCCAGCTGCGCACCCGAGCGGTGCGCGACGGCGACGACTATGTCGTCAACGGCCAGAAGGTCTGGACCAGCCGGGCGCTTTATTCCGACCTGATGCTGCTGCTGGCGCGCACCACGCCGGCCGATCAGGTGGCGCGCAAGACCGATGGGTTGTCGGTGTTCCTGGTCGACATGCGCGCGGCGCGCGGCAACGGGCTGGAGATCCGGCCGATCAAGGCGATGGTGAACCACAACACCACCGAGATCTATTTCGACAACCTGCGCATCCCGGCCTCCAGCCTGATCGGGGAAGAGGGCAAGGGGTTCAAGTACATCCTCGACGGGATGAACGCGGAACGCACGCTGGTGGCCTCGGAATGCCTGGGCGACGCGCGCTGGTTCATCGACACCGCGACCCGCTATGCCAGCGAACGCGTGGTCTTCGGCAAGCCCATCGGCGCCAACCAGGGGGTGCAGTTCCCGATCGCCCGCGCCTATGCCGAGATGCGCGCGGCCGAACTGGTGCTGCGCCGGGCCTGCGCGCTGTTCGATGCCGGCCAGCCCTGCGGCGAGGATGCCAATATGGCCAAGCTGCTGCTGTCCGAGGCCAGTTGGCACGCGGGCGAGGCCTGCCTGCAGACCCATGGCGGCTTTGGCTACGCCTGCGAATACAACGTGGAACGCAAGTGGCGCGAAACCCGGCTTTATCAGATCGCACCGATCTCCTCGAACCTGATCCTGGCCTATCTGGGCCAGCACGTTCTGGGCATGCCGCGGTCCTATTGACGCGATACCGCCGCGCGCCGCTCTGCCCCGGCGCGCATCCGGACCGCACCCCGCGGAGGAGGAGGAGGGCAGAAAGGGAGGAAAGACCATGACCAAGACCACACAGACCCGGCGCGGGTTCCTTGCGCTGTCGACCGCGACCCTGGGCGCCATGGCGGCGCCGTCGCTGGTCCGGGCGCAGAGCGAACAGATCATCAAGATCGCCTATAACCTGCCGGAGCATCACGCCACCGGCACCTATTTCGAAACCTTGGCGAAAGAGATCGCGGCGCGTACCGCCGACACCTCGATCAAGCTGGTGCCGCAGACCTTCCCGGACGGGCAGCTTTATAACGACACCCAGTTGCCGGACGCGATTTCCACCGGCGCCACCCATATCGGCCAGGTCAACCTGGGCTTTATGGCCGGGCGCGATGCGGAACTGCTACGGGTCTGGGCGATGCCCTTCCTCTATGAGACCTGGGAGGCCGAATGGGCCGCCGAGGACAGCCCGGCGCTGCGCGACAGCTTCGCCACCCAACTGGCGAAATACGATCATGAAATGTTGGGCTGGATGGCCTATGGCACGGTCGAGATCTACAGCAACGCGCCGGTGCGGATGCCGGCGGACATGCGCGGGCTCAAGATGCGCTCCTTCGGTCTCGATGCGACGCAGCTGCTCAGCACGCTGGGTGCCTCGCCGGTGACGATGAGCTCGCAGGAAATCTATCAGGCGATGCAGCGCGGCACCATCGACGGCTGCCTGACCGGCCCGTCCTCGGTGCTTAGCCGCAAGCTGTTCGAAGTGACGAAATACGGCACCAACGCCGCGATGATGCGGCTGCCCTTCGTCGCCTCGGCCTCGAAGATGTGGTGGGACACGCTGCCCGACGACGTGAAGGCCGCGGTGCAGCAGGCGGCGATGGTGGCGCAGAAAGCCTCGCGCGATCAGGGCAAGGCCGATAGCGAAAAGGTCGCCGACCGGCTGCGTCAGGCCGGTGTCGAGATCGCCGACATGACGCCCGAGGAACGCCGGGCCTGGACCGAGGCGGCCTCCCCCCTGCTTGCGGATTACAAGGCCAAGACCGGCGAGGCCGGCGCCCGGATCCTCGCGGCGGTAGCCGCCGCCAACGCCGCCCATCCGGCAAGCTGAGGCGGCAGGAGACCGCGCCGCTCTTCCCCGTCGTGCCCGGCACGGCTCTGACCTGATGCCCGTCTTCCCGGCCGGTGCCCTGGCGCCGGCTGGTCCCTCCTGCTCCAACCTTTCAAGAAGAGGGCCCCATGTTTCGAGTGTCGCACGCGCTGACCCTGGTTCAGAACGCCGTCCTGGCGCTGTCTGCCCTGGCGCTGTTCGCCTTGCCGCTGATCACCGCCTATGACGTGGCGCTGCGCTATCTCTTCCATGCGCCCACCATCTGGGCCACCGAGATTTCGATCTATCTGCTGCAATTCGCGGTCTTCATGACCCCCGGCGCCCTGCTGGCCGGCGGCAATCACCTGCGGGTGACCTTCTGGATCGAGACCCGCACCGGCCTGACCCGCCGCATCGCCGAGACCGTCACCGCCCTGGCGGTGCTGCCCTATGCCGCGATCCTGATCTGGTTCGGAACCTCCTATGCGCTGCGCGCCTTCGATCGCGGCATGCTCTCCCCCACCCTGCTGCAGGTGCCGCTGTGGATCGTCTATGCGCTGATCCCCCTGGGCGGTGCCCTTCTGGTGCTGGGGGTGCTGCTGCGCGGCCTGACGATCTGGACCGACCAAATGAAACCGGAGGCCCGCGCATGATTTCCAGCACCATCATCCTCATCCTGCTGGGCGTTCTGCTGGTCTGCCTGCTGGCCGGCGTACCGATCGCCTTTTCCCTGGGCCTCGCCGGGGCGGCAACCATCGCGGCGGCCTCTGGCCTCCCGTTCCTGGTGCAGATTCCCTTGACGCTGCAGCGGGCGCTGGCCGATCCGGTCATCCTGGCCGTGCCGATGTACATCCTGATGGGCGAGATCCTCTATCGCGGCAAGGTCGGCCAACAGCTGTTCGACGTCGCCAACGCCTGGGTCGGCCGGTTTCGCGGCGGCACCGGCGTTTCGGCGGTGACGGCCTTCACCTTCTTCGCCGCCATCGTCGGCTCCTCCATGGCCTCGGTCCTCACCATCGGCCGCATCGCCATCCCCGAGATGGAAAAGGCCGGCTATCCCAAGCGGCTGAGCTATGGGCTCTCGGTGGTTGGCGGTTCGCTCGGCATCCTGATCCCGCCCTCGATCCCGCTCATCATCTACGCCTCGCTCGCCTCGGTGTCGCCGGCGCAACTGTTCCTGGCGGGGCTGCTGCCGGGCCTGCTGGTCGCCGCCCTGCTGTCGATCTGGGCGATGCTGGCGGCACCGCGCCCCCGGGACGTCGACGCCACCGCATGGTCGGGCCGCCATGCGCTGCGGGTCACCCTGCGGGCACTGCCCGATCTGGCGCTGCCGGTGGTGGTGCTGGGCGGCATCTATCTGGGTATCTACACCCCCACCGAGGCCGCCGGCATCGGCGTGGTGCTAGCGCTGCTCTTGACCGTCGTGCTGCGCCGCAGCCTCAGCCTTGGCGATCTGCCCGAGGTGATGATCAGCGCCACCCGCCATTCCGCCAGCCTTCTGGCGATCGTGGTCGGCGCGCTGGTGCTGGGATCGGCGCTGACCCTGATCGGCCTGCCGCAGTTCCTGGCAAAACAGGTGATGGAGGCCGGCGTCGCCCCCTGGGTCGTGCTGCTGATCATGAACCTGGTCTGGGTGATCCTGGGCTGTTTCCTCGAGGTGATCTCGATCATCCTGATCACCGTGCCGGTCTTCGTGCCGGTGGCCGCCGCGCTCGGCTTCGATCCACTGTGGTTCGGCATCCTGATGGTGATCAACATGGAACTGGCGGTGATCACCCCGCCGCTCGGCATGAACCTTTTCGCGCTGAAGGCCATCCTGCCGGAGGAGCGGATCGAGACCATCATCCGCGCCGCCCTGCCCTCGCTCGCCATCGTGCTGACCGTTCTGGCGCTGGTTTGGCTCTTTCCCGACATCGCGCTGGTGCTGACCCGGCTCTGACCCCATCCAAGACCAACAGAGGAGTTGCGCATGTCCGATGCCCCTGCCCTGCCCCGACCCGACCAGCCGCTGCGCGGCATCCGGGTGATCGAGATCGGCCATTCCGTCGCCGCCCCCTTCTGCGGCCAGGTGCTGGCCGACCTCGGCGCCGAGGTGATCAAGATCGAGAACCCCGAGGGCGGCGACGACGCCCGCCACTGGGGCCCGCCCTTTGTCGGCGGCACGGCGGCGACCTTTCACAGCCTCAACCGCAACAAGCGCACGATGGCGGTCGACCTCAAGGACGAGGAGAAGCGCGCCGCGCTCGAGGCGCTGATCGGCGACAGCGACGTACTGGTGCAGAACATGCGCCCCGGGCTGATGGAGCGCTACGGGCTGGGGGCGGACGCGCTTTGCGCCAAGTTTCCCCGGCTGATCTGCTGCAATCTGGGCGCCTATGGCGATGTCGGTCCGCTGCGGCGCCACACCGGTTACGACCCGCTGATGCAGGCGTTTTCCGGCATCATGTCGGTGACCGGCGAAGCCGGCCGGCCGCCGGTGCGGGTGGGTCCTTCGATCATCGACCAGGGCACCGGCATGTGGTGCGTGATCGGCATCCTCTCGGCGCTGATGGGCCGGGCGGCCAGCGGCCGCGGCTGCCGCGTCGACACCTCGCTGTTCGAAACCGGGCTGAGCTGGATGACGGTGCCGATCGGCAATGCCGTGGCCTCGGGCAAGGAGCCGGGCAAGAGCGGCTCGGAAACCCCGATGCTCGCCCCCTATCGCGCCTTCATGGCCGAAGACCGCCATATCGTCATCGCCGCCGGCAACAACAACCTGTTCCGCCGGCTGGTCGAGACGCTGGGCCATCCCGAATGGGCCGACGACCCGCGCTTTGCCCTGAACGCCGACCGCGTCGCCAACCGCGAGACGCTCAACGCGATGATCGAGGCAGTGGTGCAGACGCGCCCCTCGACCCATTGGACCCAGGCGCTCGATGCCGTCGGCGTGCCCTGCGCCCCGGTCAACCGGGTGAGCGAGGTGCTGGCCCATCCGCAGACCGAGGCCTTGGGGATGATCCTGCCCGCCGGCGATCCGCATCTGGGGCTGGTGGCCACACCGCTGCGCTTCGATGGTATCCGCCCGTCACTGCGCAGCCTGGCCCCCGCGCGGGAGAAGATCGACAGCGGGGCCTGATCACCCCCGCCACATTCCAACATGGAAAAACGCCCGGTCTTGCGACCGGGCGTTTTCAGTCCTGCGGTCCACCCGCGGTCAGATGTGCAGCGCGTGGCCCAAAGCGCGCAGGCAGGCCTCGTGCAGTGCCTCGCCTCGGGTCGGATGGGCGTGGATGGTGCCGGTGACATCGCCGATCAGCGCGCCGCTTTCCAGCGCCAGCGCGAAGCCCGCCGCCAGTTCCGACACCCCGGCGCCAACCGCCTGAATGCCCAGGATCTCCTGCGTGTCGGCGCGGGCGGTCACCCGGACAAAGCCATCCTCGCGGCCCGCCGTCATCGCCCGCCCATTGGCGGCAAAGGGGAAGAGGCCGGTGATGGTCTCTTGCCCCGTGGCCTGCGCCTGCTCGGGCAGCAACCCGACAGTGACGATCTCGGGATCGGTGAAACAGACCGCCGGGATCGCCCGGTGATCCCAGGCGCGGCGCGCGCCGGCGATCAATTCGGCCACCATCTCGCCCTGCGCCATGGCGCGATGGGCCAGCATCGGCTCGCCGGTCACATCGCCGATGGCATAGACCCCGCGCATCGAAGTGCGGCAATGGTCGTCGATCCGAATGAACGGCCCCTGCCTGTCGAGGCGAAGCTCGGCCACGCCCGCCGCCTCGCTGCGCGGGCGGCGGCCGATGG
>NZ_JBLWVT010000019.1:0-19436 GCF_048268305.1 Pseudodonghicola sp. | reverse complement strand
GGCTCCTCTGCGGCGCGATCCTGCCTCACCCAGCGTGTCAGCGTTGAGAGGCCGATGCCGAGATCGTCGGCGACTTCACGTCGCGTGCGCCCGCTCGTCAGCGCCAGTCGCACCACTTCACGCCGAAATTCCGGCGTCGGTCGTTTCCCGTTGGACATAGAACACCTCCGGCTTCCTCTGTTGGTGCTCTCCACTTTTCCCGGGCAAGTCCAGATGGCCGGCCCGAGGCCCGCGCGGAGCATCCAGACAGTGCCGCCAGCAAGGCCGGGATCAACTTGGATTCACATCACCGAAACGGGCAGGGGGCCAGGTCATGATGCCCCCGGCACGCGGCCGTCATCGGATCGCGGGTTTGGCTTGACCCTGCCCGAGGCCTGCATCAGATGAAATTGCATATTTCACAGACATAATTTCTGCCCGTTATGTGGATGTCATCACATTTAATACGTTGACGTCAACAGAATTGTTGACAGGGCGCGGTTCAGGCGAAATCCTTGCAATTGGTGGAAGTCATCGTAACGCTCTCCCACCCGAACGGTTTGCGATATTTGCAGGCACAACAGACATGCTGACTCCGCTCTGCACGGCGGGCTCGGCCCCGTTGCGGTGCGTCTGGCTGCACGACGACCGTCAAGACGAGCCAAGGGGACTCCGGCGCCACAAGCGCGCCGGAGACAGATCAACTGTGAACGGTTTCTACGAACTTGGCTCAGCCAAAAACTCAGAACAACAGGAGGTATCAATGTTCAAGTTCAGTGCGGTGGTCGCCACCGGCCTCGTTCTTGCGTCCACTCTGGCCGCCGAGGCCGCCGATCCCGTCAAGGTCGGCATGGTCCTGACCCTCTCCGGCCCGCCGGCGGCGATCGGTCAGCAGATCCGCAACGGGTTCGAGCTGGCGCTCGACCAGATGGGCGGCCAGCTTGGCGGCCGGCCGGTCGAGCTGATCGTCCAGGACGACGAGCTGAAACCCGACGTCGCCGTCACCAAGGCCAATGCGCTGGTCGAGCGCGACAATGTCGATTTCGTCGTGGGGCCGGTGTTTTCCAACATCCTGCAGGCGATCATCAAGCCGATTACCAAATCCGGCACCATCCTGATCAGCCCCAACCCCGGCACCTCGGATTTCGCCGGCAAGGGCTGCAACCCGAACTTCTTCGTGGCCTCGATCCAGAACGATCAGGCGCCCAAGGCGCTCGGCGATTACGCCAATGCGCATGGGATCGACAAGATCGTGGCGATCACGCCCAACTATCAGGCCGGGCGCGACATGGTGAACGGTTTCAAGCGCTCCTATAAGGGCGAGCTGATCGACGAGATCTATGTACCGCTGAACCAGATGGATTTCTCGGCCGAGCTGACCCGGCTTGCGGTGCAGCAGGTGCCGGCGATCTTCACCTTCCTGCCCGGCGGCATGGGCATCAACTTCGTCAAGCAGTTCAATCAGGCCGGGCTGAGCGACAAGGTTGCCGTGCTGTCGATGTTCACCGCCGACGAGGTGACCTTGCCGGCGCAGAAAGAGGCCGCGCTTGGCATGCTGGGCGGCAGCCACTGGGCGCCGGATCTCGACAATGCCGAGAACAAGCAATTCGTCGACGCCTATATCAAGACCTTCGACGAGGTTCCGGGCACCTTCGCGGCAAATGCCTATGACATCGCCCATATGATCGACGCGGCGCTGAAACAAACCGGCGGTGATACCGCCGATCTCGACACCCTGCGCAAGGCGCTGGAGACCGTCGAATTCGACTCGGTGCGCGGCGCCTTCAAGTTCAACACCAATCACTATCCGATCCAGGACGTCATCGTCACCGGTGTCGGCCAGCGTGCGGACGGGCGGTTCCAGACGGAATACAAGGAAACGATCTATACCAATGATGCCGATCCCTATGCCGGCGAATGCGTCATGAAGTGAGGCCGAAGGCCTCGGCCTCTCGGAAAAATGACCATCGGGCGCGCCCTTTGCCGGGGCGCGTCGACCTCGTTTCCCGATCCGGACCGTAGCCGCAACCGGATGACGGGAGTGCCGGATTTTTGACCGCACCCGGCGCCGAATCTGCCGATAGCCCGGTCTGACGGCTTGATTATCCGGGCCCCGCGCGCATCAATCTTTTCCCGGCGGTGGTGATGTCCTAACTCGGCCAAATCGGTGGAAGGGAGAGCAGATGAGCGGATTTCGATACAGCATCGGGGGGGAAACCTTTCGGTTCGCCGATCTGAAGACGCTGCTGGCCTGTGCCACGCCGCTCAGATCCGGCGATCAGCTTGCCGGCCTCGCCGCCGAGACCGAGGTCGAGCGCATCGCCGCCCAGGCGACCTTGGCCGATCTGCCGCTCGGGGTCTTTCTGAGCGAAACCGTGGTGCCCTATGAGCTGGACGAGGTGACCCGGCTGATCCTCGACAGCCACGATGCCGCGGCCTTCGCCCCGGTGGCGCATATGACCCTGGGCGATCTGCGCGATTACCTGCTGTCGGACGCCGCCGACAGCGCCGCGCTGACGGCTCTGTCCCCCGGGCTGACGCCCGAGATGGTGGCGGCGCTGTCCAAGATCTGCCGGGTGCAGGATCTGATCCTGATCGCGCAGAAATGCCGGGTGGTGACCCGGTTCCGCAATACCATCGGATTGGAAAAGCGGCTGTCGACCCGGTTGCAGCCGAACCATCCGACCGATGACGCCCGCGGGGTCGCGGCCTCGATCTTCGACGGGCTGATGTATGGCTCGGGCGATGCGGTGATCGGGATCAACCCGGCCTCGGACAATGTCGCCACCATGATCGACCTGCTGCACATGCTCGACGCGGTGATCGCCGAAAACGAGATTCCGACGCAATCCTGCGTGCTGGCCCATGTCACCACCACCCTGCAGGCGATCGAGCAGGGGGCACCGGTGGATCTGACCTTCCAGTCGATCGCCGGAACCGAAGCCGCCAACCGATCCTTTGGCATATCGCTGGCGCTGCTGGCCGAGGCGCATCAGGCCACGCTGGCGCTGAACCGCGGCACGCTCGGGCAGAACGTGATGTATTTCGAGACCGGCCAGGGATCGGCGCTGTCGGCCGGCGCCCATCACGGCGTCGATCAGCAGACGCTCGAGGCGCGCGCCTATGGGGTGGCCCGGGCCTTTGATCCGCTGCTGGTCAATACGGTGGTGGGCTTCATCGGGCCGGAATACCTGTTCGACGGCCGGCAGATCATCCGCGCCGGGCTTGAGGATCACTTCTGCGGCAAGCTTCTGGGCGTGCCGATGGGCTGTGACATCTGTTACACCAATCACGCCGAGGCGGATCAGAACGACATGGACATCCTGCTGACCCTGCTGGGGGCGGCGGGGATCAATTTCATCATGGGGATCCCCGGATCGGACGATGTGATGCTGAACTATCAGACCACCTCCTTCCATGACGCGCTCTATGCCCGGCGGGTGCTGGGCCTGCGCCCGGCGCCCGAGTTCGAGGCCTGGCTCGACCGGATCGGCATCATGGCGGCGGACGGACAATTCGCGCCCAATCCGCTGCCGCCGGGGGATCTGTCGCACACCATGCTGAGGCTGGGCCGGGCATGAGCAAGACCGACCTCCCCGAAGATCGCAATTCCGACCAATGGGCCGGGCTCAGGCGGCTGACGCCAGCGCGGATCGCGCTGGGGCGCGCGGGTGTGTCGTTGACCACGGCGCGGAACCTGGAATTCCAGATCGCCCATGCGCAGGCGCGCACGGCGGTGCATTCGGCGCTGGAGATCGACCGGCTGCGCCAGGATCTGGGGGCGGAGGGGCAGGGGGCGCTGCTGGTCGGCAGCCGGGCGCCGGATCGCGCCACCTATCTGCAACGCCCGGATCTGGGCCGTCTGCTGGCGCCCGAGGCCTATGAGATGCTGCAATCGCACCGACCCGACCAGCAGCCGGATGTCGCCATCGTCCTGGCCGATGGGCTGTCGGCGCTGGCGACACAGACCTCGGCGCCCCCCTTTCTCGCGGCCTTGCGACCGCTTCTCTGCGCGGCAGGGCTGGAGCCCGCGCCCCTGGTGATCGCCACACAGGCGCGGGTCGCCATCGGGGATGAGATCGCCCAGGCGCTTGGCGCCCGGATGGTTTTGGTGCTGATCGGTGAACGACCGGGGCTGTCGGCCGCCGACAGCCTGGGGCTCTATCTGACCTGGGCGCCGCATGCCGGCAGCACCGATGCCGATCGCAATTGTATTTCCAACATCCGCCCCGGCGGTCTGGGGTTCGACGACGCGGCGCATCGGGCGATTTACCTGCTGCGCGAGGCGGCGCGGCTGAGGCTGTCCGGCGTCGGGCTGAAGGACCGGACCGAAACCATCGCCGCCACCCCGGCGCCCGAGGCCTTGAGCTGACCCCGAAGGCTCAGAGCATTTCCGAGATCTGCCGCGCCGTCTGGCGCACCTTGTCGATCAGATCATCGTCGGGGTTCAGCTGCAACTCGTGCCCCGAGAGGTTGATCGCGGCGACATAGGTGCCGTGGCGCGACACCAGCGGCGCCGCGATCGAATAGGTGCCGGTCGCCAGATGCGAGCGTTGCGCGACATAGCCGCGCCTGCGATCCTCGGCCAGCAGCGCCTTGAGGACGGGCAGGGAGGAGGGCGCCGAGGGCGTCATCGGGTTGAATTCATACCCGGCGAAGCGGCGGTCCAGTTCCGCTTCGCTCAGATCGCTCAGAAGCACCCGACCCATGGTGGTCGAGAAGGCCGGCAGGCGCGACCCCACCGGCACATTCGACACCATCGAACGATCCGACAGCGCCCGATAGACATAGATGATCTCGGTCCCGTCGAGGACCGAGACATGGACGGTAAAGCCGGTTTCGTTCCTGAGCTGATCCGCCAGGGGCCGCGCGATGTCATAGACATCGAGCGATTTGACAAAGCTATAGCCCAGATCCATCACCCGCGGCGCCAGCCGATAGCTGTTCTCGTGCCGCGCCAGATAACCTTCCTTCTCCAGCGTGATGACGAACCGATAGGCGGCCGAGCTGGTGACGCCGATGGCCTCGGCGATCTCGCTCAGCGTCATCTCCGGATGGCGGTGGTCGAAGCATTCGAGAATGCGCAGACCGCGCACCAGAGAGTTTGAGCGATACCCGGGATCCTTGCCCATTCAGCTTTTCTTGTCCTTTCAGATCGCGCGGTTGGCCAGCCGCTCTGCGACCCGCGCCATGGCTTCGGCATAGTCGCTGAGAATGCGCGCCTCTTCCGGATGCTGGCCGGCGGCGACGACCCGACGGCCGCGCACGCAGACGTCGCCGACGTGGAAGCCTCGGCCGGCGAAGACGTGGAAGTCAAGCGCCGCCTCGGCGTCAACCGGGGCCATGGCCCGGGGTTCGGGGCTGGTCAGTTCCACAAAACTGGCAGCACCGCCCACGATCAGGGCACCTTCGGGTTGGCCGGCGGCGCGCGCCCCGCCAAGCGCCGCGCGCGACCAGAGGTTCGCGGCCACATGCGGCTGACCCGGTGCGGCCAGCACGTTCCTTTGCCGGTCGCGCAGCCGCTGGCTGTATTCCAGTTGCTGCAGCTCGGTCGCGACGGAAACCGCGATGTTCGAGTCCGACCCGATGCCGAACTGCCCGCCCTGCGCCAGATAGTCCGTCGCGCGGAAGATGCCGTCGCCCAGATTGGCCTCGGTCATCGGGCAAAGCCCGACGGTGGCGCCCGAGGCGGCGATCTGCGTCACCTCGGCGTCGGTCAGATGGGTGGCGTGGATCAGACACCACCTGTCATCGACCGGGGCGATGTCGAACAGCTGTTCCACTGGGCGACGGCCGTTGTAGGCCAGCGAATCCTCGATCTCCTTCACCTGTTCGGCGACGTGGATATGCACCGGGCAGCCGGGCAGCAGATCGTCGCGCAGCGTCATCAGCGCGGTCATCTCGGCCTCGGTCACCGCGCGCAGCGAATGCGGCGCGATGCCCAGCCGGTGCCCCTTGGCCTCGGCCACCGGTTTCAGCTTGCGCAGCATATCGGCATAGCCGTCCAGATCCTGGATGAAGCGGCGCTGCCCGTCGGTCGGGGGCAGGCCGCCGAAGTTCGAATGGGCATAGAAGACCGGCAGATGGGTCAGGTTGATACCGGTCGCCTCTGCCGCCTCGAAGATCGCCAGCGACAGCTCCTCGCGCCGGGGATAGGGGGTGCCGTCCAGATCGTTGTGGACATAGTGGAATTCCACGATGCCGGTATAGCCGCCCTTCAGCAGGTCGAGGTAGAGCCGCGCCGCGATCGCCTGCATGTCCTCGGGCGTGAGCGTGAGGGCGAAGAAATACATGATGTCGCGCCAGGACCAGAAGCTGTCCACCGGGTTGCGGCGCACCTCGGACAGGCCGGCCATCGCGTATTGGAAGGCATGGCTGTGCAGGTCGGTGATACCCGGCACCACCGGGTTGTCATAGACCGGAAAGCCCTGCGGATTGTCGTCCTCGACAAGCGCGGCGATGGTGCCATCGGCGGCAAAGCTGGCCGAGAGATTGCGCCGCCAGCCTTCCGGGGTCAGCGCCAGACGGAAATGCGCGCCGCTCAGCGCGCCTTGGGGCAGAATGGTCATTTTCGTTTCCCTTACTGCGGGCGATAGGCGGCCATCACCGCCACCAGCGCGCTCAGCGCCTGTTTCAGCCGGTCGGCCTTTTCCGGGACATAGGTCCAGGGGCTTTGTTCCAGCATGTAACTGTCCTGCGTGATCTCGATCTGCAGGGCGTGCACGTTCTGGTCAGGCTGGCCATAGTGACGGGTGATGAAGCCCCCCTTGAACCGGCCATCGCGCACCGTGTTGAACCCGCTGGCCTTGAGCGCCTCGAAGGCCGCGTCGCTCAGATCCTGCGCGGCGCTGGCGCCGGAGTTGGTGCCAAGGTTCAGGTCGGGCAGGCGGCCGTCGAACAGACGCGGGACATGGCTGCGGATCGAGTGGACATCAAGCAGCAAGCAATAGCCATGAGCGGCGCGCAATCGCGAAATTTCCGCCGCCAGCGCCGCGTGATAGGGCAACCAGACCTCGTCGATGCGGGCCTTGCGGTCGGCCTCGTCGGGTTCCTGACCGGAGAGGTAGAGCGGGTTGCCGTCGAAGTCGATGGTCGAGATCAGCCCGGTGGTCGCCCCGGCATAAAGCGGCAGGTCATCCGCCGGCCGGTTCAAGTCGACGACATAGCGCGACGGCTTGGCGCAGATCAGGCTGGCGCCCTCGGGCAGAATATCCCGGGCGATCCGGTCCATGTGCCAATCGGTGTCGCAGAGGTCCAGCGCTTCGGACCGCAGCCGGGCACGGAGCGTGTCGGGCAGGAGGGTGCCGGCGTGAGGGACGTTCAGCAGCAGCGGCGTGGAGCCGCAAGTTTGGTCGAAGAGGGGAATATTGCTGAAATTTCCCATAGACAGTCCTTTCGTATTTGAAAACCAATATTGACATGTGAAAACTAACCGTCAAGATCGTTTCATCCGACCCTCTGCTCGGCCAGGCCCTTCGGGTCCGGCCGGGCCGGGGGCGATAACCTTGGAACAAGGAGTAGGACCATGACCCTTTCTCGGCGCCATTTCCTGGGCACCACCGCGGCGGCAACGCTGGCGGGGATCGTCTCAGCGCCCGCTTTCGCGGCCAGCCGCACCTTTTTCGGCATCGCCACCGGCGGTACCGGCGGCACCTATTATCCGTTGGGCGGCATGCTGGCCCAGCTGATCTCGAACACCGCTGAGCTGCCCGACACCAAGATTTCGGCCACCGCCGAAACCGGCAACGCCTCGGTCGCCAACGCCCAGCTCCTGGGCCGGGGTGAGATCGAATCGGCCTTCGTCGCCGCCGACATCCTGGACGCCGCCTATCGTGGCGCGAACCAGTTCGACGGCGCCGCGCTGACCAACCTGCGCGCCATCGGGGCGCTTTACCCCGAGACCGTGCAACTGGTCGTCCGTGCCGACAGCGGCATCAAGGAATTCACCGACCTCAAGGGCAAGTCGATCTCGTCCGGCGCACCGGGTTCCGGCCAGTGGCAACTGCTGGGCGATCTGCTGACCGCCTATGGCATGAGCCGTGAAGACGTGTCCGAGGATTACTCCTCCTTCGCGCAATCGGTCGACAAGATCAAAGACGGCAACCTCGACGCCTCGCTGATCACCGCCGGCCTGCCGACCTCCTCGGTGATCGACCTGGCCAACGGCCACGACATCGCCATCGTGCCGCTGCACGGCCCGGCGATCGCCAAGCTGCAGGAAGCACAGCCCTATTACGCCACCGCGGTGATCCCGGCGGGCAGCTACAAGGGCGTCGACGCCGATGTGGACACCCTGGCCGTCCGCGCCATCTGGGCGACCCATGCCGAAGTGCCGGATGATCTGATCTATGCGGTGACCAAGGCGCTTTACGAAAACACCGAGACGCTCGGCAAGGTGCACCCGATGGGCAAGCGCATCTCGCTGGAAACCGCGCTGGAAAGCGTGTCGATCCCGGTGCATCCGGGCGCCGAGAAATACTATGCCGAAAAGGGCATTTCCAAGTAATGGCCCTTCGCAGGCAACTGCGTCTGGGCGGGATGGCGGCCCTGGCCGCTGTCCCGCTCCTCGCCTCTCCGGTCCGCGCCGGGGAGGTATGGCTCTGCCTGACCGAGACCCGCGGCGACGGCCATGAGGTCGCCCGCCTGCCGGCCGGCCCCGACGGTGCCTTTTCGCTCAGCTTCATCCATTCGGTATCGCGCACCCCGGTGACGGATACCTATCACGTCGTCGACGGTCAGATCATCCAGACCTCCGAAGTGTTCCAAGCCCATGGGGCCGGGCTGCCCTCGATCGCCAATGACATGGAGGCGACGGGCTGGCGTCATGAGAACGGAAAGTTCATCATAGAGCTTGACCGCCCCACCGGACCGATCCCGCTGCGCATCCAGGCGCAGTTCAAGAACGCGCTGCATACTGCCAATACAGACTTGCCCTTGGCGAGCTTGGGTTATAACGCCCTGACCCTTGCCCCCTGTGACGAGGAGAGACCCTATTGACCGATACCCCCCCGCATGGCCACACCGCCGCCCAGCCTGACCATGAATATTCCGCCGACGAACTAGAGGCGCTGGTCCGGGAATACGACTCAGAGTCGAATTTCCGCCGACTGGTCGGGCCGACGGCGATCTTCGTCACCATCGCCTCGGTTGCACTGTCCCTGTTTCACGTCTACACGGCCGGCTTCGGCCTGCTGAACGAGGTGATGCACCGCACCATCCACCTGACCTTTGTGATGGGGCTGATCTTCCTGGTCTTTCCGCGCAAGCGGGCGCATCCGACGCCGCGGCTCTGGGCCGACTCGCTGATCTTCGCGGCCTTCTATCTCTATATCCTCTATGATCTCTATCAGGCGTTGACGCCCAGCGGGCTGAGGACCGGCTTCACCGTGGTGATGCTGATCCTGATCGCGCTGACCCTGCCGCTCAACCGCAAGGGCGCCGATCCCGAGAAAGTGGCGCTGCGCGACTGGATCTTCGCCGCCTTCGGCGCCGGCTTCTCGGCCTATCTGGCGATCTTCTTCAAACATATCTTCATCGACAACGTCGGCAGCCCGCCTGAGCCGGTCTATATGATGGGCTTCGTCGCCATCATCATGACGCTTGAGGCGACCCGGCGCACCATGGGGTCGACGCTCGCCTATATCGGCATCGCCTGTCTGCTCTATGCGCTGGCGGGGCCCTATCTGCCGGGCATCCTGGCGCACCGCGGCTATTCGATCACCCGCATCGTCAACCACCTGTTCGTCGGCACAGAAGGCATCTATGGCGTCGCCGTGGGCGTGGTCGCCACCTATGTGTTCCACTTCGTGCTGTTCGGCATCCTCGCGCAGATGAGCGGCCTGGGTCAGCTCTTCATCGACCTGGCGACCATCATCGCCGGCCGCGCCTCGGGCGGGTCGGCCAAGGTCTCGGTGGTCTCCTCCGGCTTCTTCGGGATGATCTCCGGGTCTCCCATCGCCAATACGGTGACGACGGGCGCCTTCACCATTCCGATGATGAAGAAAGCCGGGTTTTCCGGGCGCTTCGCCGGCGCGGTCGAGGCCTCGGCCTCCTGCGGTGGGCAGGTGACGCCGCCAATCATGGGCGCCTCGGCCTTCGTGATGTCGGAAATGCTGGGCATCCCCTATAACGAGCTGATCCTGATCGCCGTCGTGCCGGCCGCCTTCCACTATATCGCCATCCTGCTGATGGTGCATCTGGAGGCCAAGCGGCTGGGGCTGAAGGGTCTGTCCAAGGACAAGATCCCGCAGTTCCGCGCAGTGCTGGCAAAATCCTGGCACCTGTTCATCCCGCTGGGCGTCATGGTGGCCATGCTGCTGATGCAGTATACCCCCTTCCTCGCCGCCTTCTGGGGCATCATCCTGACGATCGTGTTTTCCTATATTCCGCTGGTGATGCGCGCCTTCGGGAATACCAGCATGGACACGTCGACCGTGCTGACGCCGCCGCGTCTGGTGCGCGGGTTCGAGGATGGCGCGAAATTCGCGCTGGCCATCGGCGCCGCCTGTGCCTGCGTCGGCTTCCTGCTGGGGATGACCACGCTGACCGGTCTGGGCTTCAAGTTCTCGGCCGCGGTGGTACAACTGGCGCATGACGTCGCCACCTTCGTCGTGGCGATGGATTTCACCGGCATGCTGTCGGAAAACGGCATGGCGCTGTTCTTCGGGCTGGTCTTCGTCGCCATCGCCTGCATCGTGATGGGGGCGGGCATCCCGACCACGCCGACCTATATCATCCTGGCCTCGATCGCGGCGCCGGCGTTGATGGAGTTCGGCGTGCCGTTGATCGCCACCCACTTCTTCGTCTTCTACTTCGGGGTGCTGGCCGATGTGACGCCACCGGTGGCGCTGGCCGCCTATGCGGCCGCCGGTCTGGCCCGCAGCGAACCGATGTCGACGGGAACGACCGCTTTCCGGCTGTCGATGGGCAAGGCGCTGGTGCCGTTCATGTTCGTCTATGCGCCGAGCCTGCTGTTCGTCGATTTCACGCCCGTCCAATTCGTCACCGCGCTGCTGTCGGGGCTGTTGGGCGTTCTGGCGCTGTCCTCGGCCTATATCGGCTGGTTCCGGCGTGATCTGGTGCTGTGGCACAAGATCGCGCTGACGGTGGGCGGGTTGTTCCTGATCTCGACCAACTGGATCGCCATCACCATCGGCGCGCTGCTGGTGCTGGCGGTGCTGGCCCAACCGGTGCCCCGCGCGACCCCGGCCTGAGCCTGAGGGAAGGGAAGTCAAAATGGCCCGTCGGTGATACCGGCGGGCCATTCTTTTGCCCGGCGGGCGGCTCAGGTTGTCCGGCCCCAACCGGGACGGATGTTGCATAATCCATGTTATGTAATTTTTTTAGATCATGAACAGGCACGTGGTCCACTTCGGCAAGACCCGCGGCCACGACGCCCCGAGGCACAGCCTTCCCTGAACGGCATGCCTATCACTGGCCGCGCCTGTGCCGTCCCGTCCCCGTGGCGGAACGGCTGAACGGTGCGCTCTGCGAAGGGAACCCAAGGTGCGGGCGCTAAGGCAGCGCCCGCGAGATCCCCGGCGGACGGATCCGCCGGGAAGTCCAGCCCCTGTCAGGCGTCGAAGATCGTCTCGAACTCCAGCCGCAATTCGCGCTTCAGGATCTTGCCGCTGGCGTTCTTCGGCAGCGCGCTCCGGATCGACACATGCTTGGGCGACTTGAAGTGGCTGAGGGTCTCGCGGCAATAGGCGTCGATCTCCTCCACCGTCAGGATTTCACCATCCTTCGGCACCACCACCGCGGTCACCGCCTCGATCCACTTGGGATGGGGCACGCCGAAAACCGCGACCTCGACGATCTTGGGATGGCGGAAGATCGCCTCTTCAACCTCGCGGCTGGCGACATTCTCGCCGCCGCTCTTGATCATGTCCTTCTTGCGATCGACCACATAGAGATAGCCGTCCTCGTCGAACCGGCCCAGATCACCGCTGTGGAACCAGCCGCCCTTGAAGGCCTCGGCGGTCTTTTCCGGGTCGTTGTAATAGCCGAGGATCAGGTGCGGGCTGCGGTGCACGATCTCGCCGACCTCACCGACCGGAACCGGGTTGCCCTCGTCATCGACCACGCGGGTTTCCACGTTGATCCCCGGACGCCCGGCCGAGCCGAGCTTGGTCAACTGTTCCTCGGGGCGCAGGATGGTGGCGCAGGGTGCCATCTCGGTCTGACCGTAGAAGTTGTAAAGCCGCATGTTCGGCAGCCGCGCCGACAGCTCTTCGATCACCGCGGTCGGCATGATCGAGGCACCGTAATAGCCCTGTTCCAGGCTGCTCAGATCGCGGGTGTCGAAATCAGGATGCCGCAGCAGGGCGATCCAGACGGTGGGCGGGCAGAACAGCTTGTTGACCTTCTCCCGCTCGATGGTTTCCAGCATGGCGGCCGGATCGGCGCCATCGTGCAGGATGCTGGTGGCGCCCAGATAAAGATCAATGGTCAGGAAGCAATCGAGCTGGGCACAGTGGAACAGCGGCAGGCAATGCAGTTCGATCGCATCCGCCCGCATCTCCCCATCGGTGATGACCGTGACATATTGGGCATAGAGCGCGCCCGAGGTCAGCATCGCCCCCTTGGGCCGCGATTCCGTGCCGCTGGTGTACATCATCTGGATCGGATCATCGGGACCGACATCGACCCAGGGTTCCGAGGCATCGGGATGATCGAACAAGGGCTCGATCGGTGCCCAGAGATCGGAGACCCCGACACCGGCATGGGCGATCGAGAACAGCAGGTCCGGCCCGCCCTCCATCATCGACAGCGCGGCCTCGGCGGTGTCGCACAGCGAATCCTGGCAGATCAGCCCGCGGGCGCCGGAATGTTCGAGGATATAGGCGACGTCCTCGGCGTTCAGCATGAAGTTGACCGGGGTGGTCACCGCCCCGATCCGCGCCAACGCGAAACGCAGGATCACAAAGGCGCGGCTGTTGCGCGACAGCAGCGCGATCCGCTCGCCCTTGGCGATGCCACAGGCGGCCAGGGCGTTGGCGGTGCGGTTCACCACCTCGTCCAGCTCGCGGAAGGTGTCGCGGTGGTCGCGGAACACCAGGGCCAGCTTGTTCGGCGTCCGCGCGGCGCTGCGTCTGAGCAGATCGCCAAGCTGCTGACCCCGGGCCCGACGGATGCCCGCCGCGAGATCTTCATTGATGTGTGTGGTCATAGTCTCCTCCAGTCCCATGGACTCCTCCGTCCTGTGGGCATCTCAACCAAAATGCGTCGGCAGGTACAAGATCAGCTGCGGCACCGCCGACAACAGGATCAGCACCATCAGGTCCATCAGGATGAACCAGAGCACCCCGCGGAAAATGGCGCTGGTCGTCACCAGATCGCCCACGACGCCCTTGATCACGAAGACGTTCATGCCGATCGGCGGGGTGATCATGCCGATTTCCAGAAGCTTGGTCAGCACCACGCCGAACCACAGCAGGCTCCAGCCGGCCTCGCCCACCACCGGCAGGATGATCGGCAGGGTCAGCAGCATCGAGCCGATCGGCTCAAGGAACATGCCCAGCACCAGATAGACCAGGATGATGCCCGCCAGCAGGATCACCGGATTGGCGCCCAGGGCGATGATCGCCTCGGACATGTAATCGCCCGCCCCCGACAGCACGAGGAACCGCGTCAAAAGGCTGGCTCCCACCGCGATGATGATCAGCGAGGCGGTCGTGGTCATGGTCTCGCGCGCCGCCTGCATGAACCGCTCCAACGTCATCTCGCCTCGCAGCGTCGCGACGATACAGGCGAGGAAGGCGCCGATGGCACCGGCCTCGGTGGGGGTGAAGATACCAGAGAACAACCCGCCGAAGATGCCGATCATGACCAGCAGGATCGGCCAGGTGTCCTTCAGTGCACGAATCTTTTCGGCCATCGGAACCGGCTCATCCCGCAGCGGCGCCAGATCAGGGTTCAGCTTGACCCGGATCAGCACCACGGCGACGTAGCCCAGGGCGGTCAGGATGCCAGCGGAAATCCCGCCGAGGAAAAGCTGCGCCACAGAAACCTGGGCGATGACACCGTAAAGGATCAGGATGATCGACGGCGGGATCATCGCGCCAATGGTGCCGGCCACCGCCACGGTGCCGGTGGCAAGTTCCGGGTGGTACTTGTGTTTCATCATCTCGGGCACTGCAATCCGCCCCATTGCCGCCGAACAGGCCAAGGACGACCCGGAGACGGCAGCGAAACCGGCCGATCCGAAGATCGCCGCGATGGCAAGCCCGCCGGGCAGCACCGACATCCAGGCGCGTGCCGCGCGGAACAGGCCGCTGGTCAGATTGGTGTGAAAGCTGATGAAGCCCAGGAACAGGAACATCGGGATCGAACTGAGCACCCAGTTGGCGGCGAATTGATAGGGGATCACCCCGATCGAGCCCCAGGCGACATTCCAGCTTTTCAGCATCCAGAGCCCGACGAAAGAGACGGCGATCAGGGCGACGCCGATCTGCATTCGGGCCGCAATCAACACGAAGAGGACGCCGAGGCCGGTCAGGCCGATGGCCACATCACTCATGAAGCATCTCCAGATCGTCGAATTGAGGGGGCAGACCGTTGCGCGTCCCGAACACGTCGACGACCAGCTTGTAGACCGCGACCAGCGTGAACAGCCCGGCCCCGACCGGCACCGCCCAATAGCTCTGCCAGACCGGGATCATGTCAGAGCCCTGCTCGATGGCGGCGCCGATCTTGGTCTTGGACATGGCGATCTCGAAGCCGCGCCAGGCGAGCAGCATGAACACCCCAGCCGTGAGCACGTAGGACAGCCACCGGAGCACCCGCTGCACCACCGGCGGCAGCATCTCGGCGACGACCTCGACGGTGATATGGGCGTTCTGCTTCTCGGCCACCCCGAGGGCGACGAAGGTGACGATGATCATGTAATAATGGGCGACGATGGTCAGCGTGCCCGGCAACGGCTTGTTCAGGAGGTACCTGGACGTGACGTCCGCCGTAACATGCAACATCATCAACACGATGCAGATCGTGCTGATGAAGGATGCAGCGCTGACCAGACCCGAGAGAGCCTTGCCAATAGGTATCATGTGTTAAAAACCTGTCTGGGTTCGCATGAACGACGCGCGGAGGGTCACCCCCCACGCGTCGCGCCGATGAATCACATTCCGTAGGAATCGACGTCGATCTTGGAATAGATCTCGGTCCAGTAGAGATCGGCGAGCTGATCGACGTTCTCCACGCCTTCGATCAGCTTGGTCCAGCGGGCCGCCAATTCGCGCATGCCGGCGATCGCCTGATCGCCGATCTCAACCCCGAACTTCTCACGATAGCTTTTGACGATGGCGTTCAGGTCTTCCTCGATGAACTTCTGGTTCATCGCCACCAGCTCGGGAGAGGCCGGCGCCACCTCGATGCCGCGCGTCCGGGAATCGGTCATCCCCTTGTTCGCCTCGTCGAAATAGACCCAGGTCATTTCCGCCGCGAGCCGGGCGTTGGATTTCATCAGCGCGGCCTTGTCGGCGCTGCTCAGCCCCTGCCAGCGGTCGAGGTTCATCATCGTCGGCACGGTGAACTGGCCGCCGGGAATGCCGGTATAGACATATTTCACCACGTCGATGAACGAAAAGTTCACCAGCTCGGCCGGGTTGCTGGCGGTGCAATCCAGAACGCCCTGGCTCAGCGCCTCGAAGGTCTCGTTGATCGAGATCGAGACCGGCACCGCGCCCATCGCCTGCGCCCAGCGGGCCCAATAGGCGCCACCGGCGCGAATGCGCTTGCCCTTCAGCTCTGCGGGCGAGGTCACCGGGACGACGCATTGCAGCGCATAGGAGGTCGTCGAGCCCGCGCCCATATAGACCTGGTTCTGCGCCGCGACCTCCTTCTGGCAGGCCGGGCAATTCAGCAGCACGTATTCCGACACCGCGCCCGCGAAGGCCAGCGAGCTGCGCTCGCCCGACAGCCCATCAAGCTCCATCAGCGTCGAGAATTCCGAGATCATGTTCAGCGTCGGAAATTCGGCCGAGAAATAGGGGGTCAGGATGGTGGACAGGTCGGCAAGGCCGTCGCGCAGCCCGGCGTTGCTTTCCGCAAAGCTCAACAGGCTCAGCGGATAGACCTTCATCGTCAGATCGCCGCCGGAATTCGCCTCGACCGATTTAGCGTAATTCTCAAGGGCCCCGGTCGGGCCCGAGTTCGGCGGCCAGCCACCGGCATAGCTCAGTTGGTCCGCGGCATGGGCCGACGCCGCCATGGCGATCATCGCTCCACCGGCCAGAAGGGCGCGCATGGTATGGGTCATTCTGTTTCTCCTCCAGGTTGGTCCAGCATTCGCTGGCAATTGGCCCGATCTCTCTTCGGTCCGCTTCGGCTCCTCCTGCCGGGGCGGTCTTCAGGTGGCGGATCAGGCTGGCGTAACTGCTTTTTGTCGAAGTGGGTCTGTCTCCTTCTCAAACTCTCGGCGGCGCTGATGCGGCAAGGACCGTCAGCCGCGCCCGCCAAAATTCGGCGCCCGCTTTTCGCGAAAGGCGGTGACGCCCTCGGCAAAATCGGGATGTTCGCCCGCCTCGCGCTGAAGTCTCCGCTCGGTTCTCAGCGCAGTCAGGAAATCGTCATCCGCTGCGGCCCAGCAGGATTTGCGGATCAGCGCCAGCGCGTGGGATGGCCCCTTGGCCAGCCGCCTCGCGATCTCCATCGCGGTATTCTCGACCGCCTCGTCCTCGACGACGCGGGTGATCAGACCCCAGTCCAGCGCCTGCGGCGCCGGCAGTTTCTCGGCCAGCAGCATCATCTCCATCGCCCGGACACGCCCCACCGCCCGGGTCAAGAGCCAGGTCGCGCCGCCATCAGGCACCAAGCCGATCCGCGCGAAGGCCTCGAGGAAATAGGCGGACTGGCCGGCCACGATGACATCGGCCGAGAGCGCGATCGAGGCGCCCACCCCGGCGGCCGCGCCACGCACGGCCGAGATCAGCGGCACCGGCAGATCGCGGATGGTCTCCATCAGCGGATTGTATTCCTCTTCCAGCGTCGCGCCGACATCGAAGCCCTCCAGGCTCTCGGGGATGGCGCTGGCCAGGTTCGCCCCGGTCGAAAACGCCCGCGCGCTGCCGGCCAGCACGATCGCCCGCGCCCTCTGCGGCTCCTGCTTCAAGAGCCGCCGCAGCTCTGCGGCCATGTCGCCGGTCAGCGCGTTCATCGTCGTGGGATCGTTGAAGCGGATGACCGACACCGGCCCGTTTCGGTCGACAACTATGGTTGGTTCGCTCACGCCGTCTTCTCCTTTGCGTGTTTACCGGTCAGGCCCACTCGGGCTCGCTCCACCAGGGAAAGAACCCCGGCATGTCGGCGCTGACCCGATCAGGGAACCGCGCCGGCCGCTTTTCCAGGAAACTGGCGACCCCCTCGGCCGCGTCGCCCGAGGCGCTGCGGGCGGCGATGGCCCAGCTTTCGACCTGATGCGCCGCCATCGGGTGGTCGAGCCCCAGCCCGCGCCACAGCATCTGGCGGGTCAGCGCCACCGACACCGGCGCGGCGGAGGTGGCGATTTCCTCGGCCAGCGCCCGGGCCGCGGGCAGCAGATCGTCAGGCGCGTGCAGCGACCGCACCAGCCGGCCGGCCAAGGCCTCCTCGGCACCGAAGACCCGGCCGGTCATCGTCCATTCCAGCGCTTGCGAGATGCCGACGATCCGCGGCAGGAACCAGGAGGACGAGGCTTCTGGCACAATGCCGCGCCGGGCGAAGACAAAGCCGAATTTCGCGGTTTCCGAGGCCAGGCGGAAATCCATCGCCAGTTGCATCGTCGCGCCGACGCCGACGGCCGGACCGTTCACCGCCGCGATCACCGGCTTGAGGCACTGGAAGATGCGCAGCGTCAGCAGCCCGCCGATATCGCGGTTGCCGGGATCGGACCAGATCGCCGGATCGGTCGCCTTCGGATCGACCTTGGCCGTGGTGAAAGCGTCGGATCTGTCCAGATCGACGCCGGCACAAAAGGCCCGCCCCGCCCCGGTGACGATCACCGCGCGCACCGCGTCGTCGGCATCCGCCGCGTCGAAGGCGGCGATCAGCGCCTGTGTCATCCCGGAGGAGAAGGCGTTCAGGCGATCCGGACGGTTCAGCGTGATGGTCATCACGCCACCGCTCACCTCGGTCGCGATGGTCTCATAGGTCGGCATGTCAGTGCCCTTCTTTCGATGCGGAGATATGCGGCGGGACGAAATGCGCCAGATTGCGGCCGGTCGCGGCCTTGGCCTTCTTCAGCTCCTCGCGGGCGATGACCTTCAGGTGCACCTCGTCCGGGCCATCGAGGAAGCGCATCGCGCGGCCCCAGGTCCAGAGATAGCTGAGCGGCGTGTCCGGGGTGATGCCGGCGGCGCCGAAGACCTGGATCGCGCGGTCGACCACCTGGGTCTGCAACCGCGCCGCCGTCACCTTGATCGCCGAGACATCGACCCGCGCCGCCTTGGCGCCGTCACGGTCCATCTTCCAGGCGGTCTGCAGCATCAACAGCCGCGCCGCGTCGATCTCCATCCGCGATTGCGCGATCCAGTCCTGGATATTGGCGTTATCCGCCAGCGCCTTGCCGAAGGTGCGCCGCTCCAACGCGCGTTCGCACATCAGTTCAAGCGCCAGTTCACATTGCCCGATGGTGCGCATGCAGTGATGGATCCGCCCCGGCCCGAGCCGCGCCTGCGCCAGCATGAAACCGTCACCCTCCTGCCCCAGCATGGCGTCGAGCGGCACGCGCACGTCGCGAAAGACGACCTCGCAATGCCCCTCGGGCGCGTGGTGGTGCATGATCGGAACGTCGCGCACCACCTCAAAGCCCGGGGTGTCCATCGGCACCAGGATAAAGGAATGCTCGTGATGCGGATCGGCCTCGGGCGAGGGGTCCGAGACCCCGAAGACGATGGCCAGCCGGGCGTGCGGATGCTTGGCCCCGGTCGAGAACCACTTGCGCCCGTTGATGACATATTCGTCGCCCTCGCGCCGGATCGTCGTTGCCAGGTTGGTCAGATCGGAGGAGGCCGCGTCAGGCTCGGTCAGGCCCACGAACGACCGGATTTCCCCGGTCAGCAAGGGCTCCAGCCAGCGTTTCTTCTGTTCAGGCGTGCCGAAGCGCTTGAGGATCTCCATATTGCCGGTGTCGGGCGCGTTGCAGTTGAACACCTCCGGGCTCCAGGGCACGCGCCCCATCGCCTCGGCCAGTGGCGCATATTCCAGATTGCTCAGCCGGGTGCCCGGATCGCTCTCCTCCAGCTCGGGCATGAAGAGGTTCCACAGACCGGCCTCAAAAGCCTTGGCCTTCAGCGGCTCGACCACCTCGAGCGGATAGATCCCCTGCCCCGCCAGCTCGTGAAACCGCCGATTGGCCGGCAGCACGTGATCCTGCATGAAGGCCTGAAGCCGGGCCAGCATCTCCCGGGTATAGGGGGAATATTCGAAATCCATCAGTCGATCCTCGCGAATTGGGGGGTCTTGTCGGTTTCCAGCAC
>NZ_JBLWVT010000018.1:0-19708 GCF_048268305.1 Pseudodonghicola sp. | reverse complement strand
GCCGGCAGAAACCGCGTCCCCATCCCCGCGACCGGAAAAATCGCCTTCGTTACCTTCTTGCGCATAAAGCCCTCAAACAATTCAAGTCACAGCCCCAACAGTCCCGGGTCTATCCTTGATTTCTAACCCTCATTCGGGAAAAATTTCAACTGTCCCGCATTCGAATGGGATTACATCGGCCCAAACCCGCCCGATTCACCTGTTCCGACGGAACAGATTGCCGATGGTCTGGAACACCAGATCAAAATCATAGCACATATTCTGATGCCGTTGATAAATCAGGTCGAGCCGCGCCTTGGCCGGCACGCAGATGCGGGAATAGACCGCGTCGGTCTCCTCCGGCGTGGCACAGCGCGCCAGCAGCGCCGCCTCGTGGCGGTGGTAGGTGATCGAGGCCAGCCCGGTGACCCCCGGGCGCGACCGCAGCACCTCTTTGTAAATCTCGGGATAGCGTTCGACATATTCGCGCAGGGGCGGACGCGGGCCGACGAAGCTGAGATCGCCCTTGATGATGTTCCAGAGCTGGGGGAATTCATCCAGCCGCTTCGATCTGAGCCAGGCGCCGGTGGGGGTGATCCGCGCCGCCTTGTCGCCGCCCGAGACGCCGGCATCCGCCTCCACCACCCGCATGGTCCTGAGCTTCCAGAGCTGGAAGGGCTGATCGGCCCCCCTCATCCGCTCGGCCACGTAGAAGACCGGCCGACCTTCCTTCCACAACAGCCAAAGCAAAAGCCCCAGCAGGATGGGACCCAGGATCACCACCAGCAGGGTGGCGAAGAAAAGATCGAAAAGCCGTTTGCTCCAGGTCATCGCCCGCCTCTCACCCTGCCCGATCCTGCGCCAGGTCGCGCCATTCGGCAACCAGGCTTGCAGCCGTGGCCGGGACCAACGGCAGCCGCCCGCACAGCCCTGTCACATCCAGCGCCACCTGCGCAATGGCGCCGTCGGCCGCCGGCCGCGGCACCCAGGCCAGCCCGGCGGCATCGAGCAGCGCCCCCATCTCCACCATTCCCGGTGCCGCGATATTGAGCAGACCCGGCAGATCCGGGGTCAGGCAGAGCCGCTCCAGCACCCGGGCCAGGGTCACCGGCCCGATATAGCTGCGCCGCGGCGTGCGCCCGTCGGCGAAACGGTCGAGCGTGAAGCCGGGCCGCCAGCCGCCCAGGATGGCATCCGCCCCGGCGATATTGCCGATCCTGAGCGAGGTGACCGGCACCCCGAGATCGCGGCCGAGATCGGCGGCGCGCGCCTCCATCGCCGCCTTGGCGCGGCCGTAGTCGCTGACAGGCCTCGGCGGGGTGGTTTCGGCCAGGAGCCCCCCCTGCGCGCCATAAACCGCTGCGGATGAGGCCAGAAGCACCGGCACGCCGAGCCCGGCCCCGATCCGCACCGCCGCCAGCCCAAGGTCGATATTGGCGGCCATGTCATCACCCGGCCGCAGGCTCGTGGGCGTCATCCCGGCGAGCCCCAGCACCGCCGCAACCTCGCCCCGCAGCCGGTCCAACAGCAGGGGCTCGGCCAGCGGATCGCCGATCAGCCAACCGGCCCCGTCCTGCCGCCCCGGCGCCGGCCGCGCCTGCCAGATCCCGCGCCCCTCGGGCCAGCATCGGCGCAGGATCGACCCGATCCGCCCGCTGGCGCCCAGAACCAGAATCCGCGCAAAGCCCATGCGACATCCTTCCTAACGGTTGACCGCCCCCCGGGGGGCAGTATCTTGCGGCCCGGAAATTGCAATATTTTTCCGGTAACGGATTCTTTCAGGAATAGGCCCAAGGCAGATGCGCAAAGCTCTCACCCTCCTCGTGATCCTCGGCCTCGCCGGCCTGACCGGCGCCTGCGCCAAGGGCCGCCTCCCCGGCGGCGCGCCCGTGCGCGAAGAGGTGCTGAACCGAGCTTCGGACGAAAGCCCGGAATTCGCCGTCTACGAGGTCTCCCGCGCCTTCCTGCCCACCGCGGCGCAATGGCCGATCCCCGAGGATGGCAAGCCGCTGAGCTGGATCGGCTCCAGCCGCGGGCCCTCGACCCAGATCATCCGCCCCGGTGACCGGCTGGACATCCGCATCTGGGACAGCAGCGACAATTCGCTGCTGACCACCACCACCCAGAAGGAGACCCAGCTCGATCAGATCAAGGTCTCCTCGGACGGGACCATCTTCATGCCCTATGTCGGCGAGATCACCGTCGCCGGGCAGACCCCGGAGCTGGCCCGCACCGATCTGCAAAGCGCGCTGGAGGCGATCGTGCCCTCGGCGCAGGTGCAGCTGAACCTGTCGGAAGGCCGGGCCAATTCGGTCGACCTGGTCGGCGGCGTCGGCAATCCCGGCAGCTATCCGATGCCCGACCGCAATTACACCGTGCTCAGCCTGCTGGCCGCCGCCGGCGGCGTCAAGGACAGCCTGCTGAACCCGCAGATCCGGCTGATGCGCGGCAGCGCGCTCTATGGCACCTCGGTCACGACCCTGCTGGCCAACCCCGGGCTCGACACCCGGCTGCAGGGCGGCGACCGTGTCTTCGTCGAGGAGGACAAGCGCTATTTCCTCTCCTTCGGGGCGGCGGGCTCCGAGGCGCTGCACCGCTTCACCAAGGAACAGGTCTCGGCGATGGATGCGGTGTCGATCATGGGCGGGGTGAACGACGGCAAGGCCGACCCGCAGGGGCTGCTGATCCTGCGCGAATACCCCGCCTCGGCGATGCGGCCGGGCACCCGCGGGCCGCGCCAGCAGCGGGTGGTCTTCACCCTCAACCTGACCTCGGCCGACGGGCTGTTCTCGGCCCGCAAGTTCCAGATCCAGCCGGGCGACCTGGTGGTGGCCACCGAATCGCCGATCAACGATGCTCTGACCATCTCGAACATCGTCGGCAACTTCTTCGGTGTCTTCAGCCGCGCCGGCAACGTATTGAACTGATCCCCCTACCGGGCGGCGCGCCGCGCCGCCTGGATCGCCAGGAAATCGTCGAGATACTGGTAATTGGCCGGTACCTCGCCGCCCGGTCCCGGCAACACCGCCGCCGGCGAGAACAGGAATCCCAGATACCAGGGTCGGCTGTCCAGCGCGATCTGCTCCGGGCCGGGACGCGATTGCTCCAGGCCAAAGCTGGCGCCGCGGACCCCGTATCGCCGGAAGATCTCTTCACTGCGCAACAGGAAATGGTCGATATACCAGTCCCGCGTCCGGAAGAAGTCATCCCATTCCGCCTGCGACACCTTCCGCCCGGCGCAACCGGGCTGCAGGCCGAAGATGTCACAGATCAGATAGGCATGAGTGAGCCGGTTCGGATCGCGCCCCCAGCGGGCGGCGAAGTCCCGCCCCAGCCGGTCCCCCTCGCGCAATGCCTTGCGCATGCGCCAGATGAAGCTCAGTTCGGTCACGATCACCGGCTTGTCGGTCGCCTTGCTCACGAAGGCCAGCGTCTTGTCGATCTGATCGAGGGTCTGCACATGCGTGTGCAGATCGATGCCATCGACATAATCCGTCCCTGCCGCCCAGGCCAGAAGTTGCCGCGCCGCCGGTTCGGCCCGCATCTCCTGCGTGTGCAGCCGGGTGAAGGAGCCGACATAGATGTCGACCCGGTCGCGCAAGCCCCGCTGGCGCAGATAGCTGTCCACATGTTCGGTTACCCGCTGATAGAAGACCACCAGCGGGATCGCTCCGCCCCAGGCCGGATCCGGCTTCTGGTCCTTTTCCAAGGTGTTGACGAAGGGTTCGTTGCCGGTGGTGATGATCCGCACGGAAGGCGCCAAACGATCCAGAATTTTAGTGTCTAAAAAGGCAAAAAGCTCAGATTCGCGCGCCGATCCCGGGCGTGGCAGCCGTTCTTTCAATTCCTTGAAGTCCCACATCAGATTAAGAATCGCACTTCGATCCTGAGCCGCAGCGGTATAAGCGCTCCAATCCGAGAGCTGCCATTTCTGTGACTTCTGCCCTGGGTGGCGTGGCTCAGTGTAGCGCAGAACGTCGGCCGAGGCGCGGATCCAATCGGTTCCGGTGCGGGCCAGCAGAGCGGGGTCCAGCTGGTCCGGCCGCCGGTTGACGTTGACGCCCAGAAATTCCTCCAGCTCGATGCAACGGCGATAGGTATAATGGCTGTCCCCCGATATCCGGCCGCCATCGCAGCGACGTGGCCGGGCCACCGCCTCGCAGCTCTGGCCGCGATGCACCCAGCGGGCGGAATAGAACAGCGCCTGGGCCCCCTCGCCCAGCGTCGCGCCGTCAAGCCGGCAGGAGGCCTCGGCCCGCGCCCTCTGCGGCAGCGCCGGCAGGGTCAGGAGCAGCCCCGCCAGGAAAAGTGTCAGGATTCGTCCGATCCGCATGTCATCCTCCGCGCGTCGATCGCTTCGCGCGGAGTATGCCCCGTTGCGCGACCGGCGACTATTCCAGAAGTCCGGCCAGATAGGCGCCGTAATCGTTCTTGGCGAACATCGCCGCCCGCGCCGCCAAGGCCTCGGCGCTGATCCAGCCCTGGTTAAAGGCGATCTCCTCGGGGCAGCCGGCCTGCAGCCCCTGGCGTTCCTCCAGGGTGCGGACGAAATTGCCGGCATCAAGCAGCGAGGCATGCGTCCCGGTGTCGAGCCAGGCATAGCCGCGCCCCATGGTCTCCACCTGCAACAGACCCTCTTCCAGATACATGCCCAGAAGCGTGGTGATCTCCAGCTCGCCCCGCGCCGAGGGGGTCACCCGGCGGGCGCGATCGGGCGCGGAACCGTCGAGGAAATAGAGCCCGGTTACCGCATAGTTCGACGGCGGCACCGAGGGTTTCTCGATGATCTCGCGCACCGCACCACCCGCGTCGAAGGCCACCACGCCATAGCGTTCGGGATCGGCCACGTGATAGCCGAAGACGGTGCCGCCCTGCCCCTGCGCATCGGCCCGCGCCATCATCTCAGGCAGCCCGTGGCCGAAGAAGATATTGTCGCCCAGCACCATGGCCGAGGGGGCGCCCGCCAAGAACGCCTCGGCCAGGATATAGGCCTGCGCCAGCCCGTCCGGGCTCGGCTGTTCGACATAGGTCAGCGAGACGCCCCATTGGCTGCCGTCGCCGAGGGTGCGCTTGAACTGATCCTGATCCTGCGGCGTGGTGATCACGCAGATCTCGCGGATGCCGGCCAGCATCAGCACCGAGAGCGGATAATAGATCATCGGCTTGTCATAGATCGGCAGGAGCTGTTTCGACAGCCCCATGGTGATCGGGTAAAGCCGGGTGCCGGATCCCCCGGCCAGGATGATGCCCTTGCGGTTGGTCATCTCAAATCTCTCCCAGATCATGCAGGATATCATGCAGCCCCTGCCGCCAGTCCGGGCGGGAGAGACCGAAAACAGGCTCTAACAAGGAACAACCGAGCCGCGAATTCAGCGGCCGCACCGCCGGGGTCGGGTAATCGGTGGTGGGGATATCGACCACTTCGCAGGCGATGCCGGCCTGGGCGAATGTTTCGCGTGCGAAACCTGCCCAGCTGGTGTCGGGGCTGCCGGCGAAATGATAAATGCCGGATTTCTCAGGCTCGGTTATCAGGGTTTCGGCGATCCGGACGCAGGCCGCGGCGATGGCGCGGGCCGGCGTCGGGCCACCGATCTGATCGGCGACCACGCTGATCCGGTCGCGGCTCTTGCCGAGCCGCAGCATGGTCTTGACGAAATTGCTGCCATGCGCCGAGACCACCCAGGAGGTGCGCAGCACCGCATGAGGCCCCGCCGCCGCCATCACCTGCCGCTCGCCGGCCAGCTTGCTGCGGCCATAGGCGTTGAGCGGCCCGGTCGGATCCGCGGGGGTCCAGGGCGCCGTGCCCGAGCCGTCGAAGACGTAATCGGTCGAGATCTGGACAAAGGGGATGCCCATGTCGGCGCAGGTCCGCGCCATGGTGCCCGGGGTGGCGGCATTGATCAGATGCGCCAGCGCCGGCTCGCTCTCGGCCCGGTCGACGGCGGTATAGGCGGCGGCATTGATCACCGCCCGCGGGCCATAGCGGCGGATCGCCGCGTCGCAGGCCTCGGGCGCGGTTAGATCGGCCTCCGCCCGGGGCAGGCAGAGCACATCGGGGAAACCGGCCAATTCGCGCGCCACCTGGCCGCTCTGGCCGAAAACGAGAAGGGTCATGCCTTTACTCCCAGTCTTTCGCCGACGCCCTGACGGCTCTGCAGTGCCCGCCACCAGCTCTCGTTTTCCAGATACCAGTCCACCGTCTTCTCCAACCCCTCTTCCACCGTGACCGAGGGCCGCCAGCCCAGTTCGGCGCGGATGCGGCTGGGGTCGATGGCATAGCGCGCGTCATGGCCCGGCCGGTCGGTGACGAAGGTGATCTGATCGGCATAGGAGCCGTCGGGCTTCGGCCGCTTGCGGTCGAGAATGGCGCAGAGCGTCTGCACCAGCTCCAGATTGGTCCGCTCGTTCTCGCCACCGATGTTATAGGAGCGCCCCAGTTCACCCTTCTCGACCACCAGCAGCAGCGCCGCGGCGTGATCTTCGACATAGAGCCAGTCGCGGATGTTCGAGCCGTCGCCATAGATCGGCAGCGGTTGGCCCGCCAGCGCGTTGAGGATGATCACCGGGATCAGCTTTTCGGGGAAGTGATAGGGGCCGTAGTTGTTGGAACAATTGGTCAGCACCACCGGCAGCCCATAGGTCTCATGCCAGGCGCGGACCAGGTGATCCGAGCTCGCCTTCGAGGCCGAATAGGGCGAGCGCGGATCGTAAGGTGTCTCTTCGGTGAACTTGACCGATCTATCGGCGGGCAGCGAGCCAAAGACCTCGTCGGTGGAGATATGGTGGAAGCGGAAGCTCTCCGGCTTGCCCTGCTCCAGCCAGTATTTCCGCGCCGCCTCCAGCATGTTGTAGGTGCCGGTGATATTGGTCTCGATGAAATCTCCCGGCCCGTCGATCGAGCGGTCGACATGGGATTCGGCGGCCAGATGCATCACCGCCCCGGGGGCATGTTCGGCAAAGACCCGATCCAGCGCGGCGCGGTCGCGGATATCGGCGCGCACGAAGGTATAGGCCGCGCTGTCCGCCACGCTCGCCACATTGTCGAGGCAGGCGGCATAGGTCAGCGCATCGAGGTTGATCACCTCATGCCCACGCGCCACCGCCAGCCGCACCACGGCGGATCCGATGAAACCGGCGCCGCCGGTGACCAATATTTTCAAGCCCATTGCATGCTCCCTGCCCTTCAAAGCGGCATTCCGCCAATCCGGCGCCATCTGGCGCCGATCTGTGTCGGCGAAAGTTTGACGGGTCATCTCCTCAGGTTAGAGTATAGTTAGGTCCAGAAGGGCCGGGTAATTTAAGGACGGCATTCAAATGATCAAATGCGTTATGCTCAATGACAAGATCCGCTATTTCTCCGAACATGTCGTGCACAATATCTCCTATAATGAGGACGGCGAGTTAGTCTTGGCCTACCAGGATCTTCAAGGCCAGACCGCCTGGGCAAAGATCAAGGAATTCATGGTGGTGAAGACCGGCGTATGGCTTCGATAAAGGCCGCATTCCCGCCTAGCCTTCCCAGGCGAAAGGGCTGACGAAATCGGCGAAGGGGAGTGCGGCGGCATCCTTGTCCGACAGCACCGGATCACCGGACAGCCCCCAGTCGATGCCACAGCTGTCCCAGCGCACCGCGCCGTCGCACTCGGGGGCGTAGTAATCGGTGCATTTATAGCAGATCTCGGTCTCGGGCGCCCGGGTGACAAAGCCATGCAGGAAGCCCTTGGGCACCAGCAGCTGCTTGCCGTTCTCAGCGCTCAGCTCCAGTCCGAACCACTGACCATAGGTCGGGCTGCCGCGGCGGATATCGACCGCCACGTCGTAAAGCGCGCCGCGACCGCAGCGTACCAGCTTGTCCTGAGCATGGGGCGGCGCCTGATAATGCAGCCCGCGGATGGTGCCCACCTGCGCCGACAGCGAATGGTTGTCCTGCACGAAATCCAGCGCGATTCCCTGCCCGTCCAGCGTCTTCCGATTCCAGCTTTCGGAAAAGAACCCGCGCGCGTCGCCGAAGCGACGCGGGGTGAGAACCAGAAGCCCCGGAATCGGGGTGGGGTCGATCTGCATGGCTGTCCCTCGCTACCTGTCGCCGTCCTCTTGCGGGCACGGCCCGGGCGAAAGGGGGGGCGCGCCCTCAGGCAGCGCTCTCCCGCTGCCATGGTTGTGTTCGATACATATCGAAGGCGACCAGAATGTGGTAGAAGGTCGACGCTGGCATGGTATCGGACAGCAGCGCGCCGTCACAGTGGCGCTTGTCATACCAGCCGCCGGCCACCGGCCCCTCGAGATAGTCGCGCCACAGCATGTCGAGCACCAGATCCGGCTGCGCCTCGGACGGGAGTTCCTGCCCCCGGCGAGTCAGCGCGATGCTGGCCTTCAGAAATTCGGTCTGCGGCCAGAAGCGGCGCGTCTCGACCCGGGGCTGCGACCGGTCGGGCAAGGCCCCCGCCGCATCCCGCGCCGCCAGCACCTGATCGAAGATCCGCATCAGATCGACGCCGCTGTCGCAGCCGCTGACGGTTTCGAACCGGTCGAGCAGATAGACCCATTCGGCCATATGCCCCGGCTCCACCGCCTGGCCCTCGGCCACCGGCCCCCAGTCGGCGGTGAAATATTCCAGCACGATGCCGTCAGGCTGCAGGAAGACCTCGCGGAAAAGACCCAGCGCCTCCTGCGCCATGTCGAGAAAGCGCGGCTCACCGGTCGCCTCGTAAAGCGCGGTCGAGCATTCGAACATATGCATATGGGGGTTCTGCCGCCGCCGGCCGTCGCCACCCGCGGCCTCGGCGCTTTCCCACCAGCCGCGTGGCGCCTTGAGCCGCGCCAGCGCCTGTTCCAGCTGCGCCAGTTCCGCGCCGATCTCCCCCCCGGCGCCGATCAGCGCCGAGGCCGCCAGCAGCATGAAGGCGATGTCATAGAGATCATGCGGCGCGGTGCGAATGCTGCAGTCCGGGTTGAGAAGCCCCGCCAGATGGCCGGTCTCCGGGTCGATCCCCTTGGTCATCGCGAAGCGGAACAGGGTTTCGGCCTTCTCCATCAGATCCGGCAGATGCGGCGCCTGATCGGCGGCGGAGGCGAAGCAATAGGCCTGACGCGCCTGAACCCGCAGCCGCCGGGGGCAGTCCTGTCGCGGCTCACCGCCATGATCCAGCACTTCCCAAACAGTGCCTGTCCGGGCATCCCAGCCCGCCTGCGACCACAGGGGCAAGGCCTGCTGCCCAATCCAATGACTAATGAGTTCCGGTGTTTTCCCAAGCACGCGTCAATCTTTCTTTGAAATATGTAATAATCATGCAGTTACGGCAAATCCGCTGGTCGCAAGGATAGCCGCGATTTCCTCCTGCTGCAAATCTGGAAGGACCGGTCGGCGGCCAAATGCCGGCACTAATACGCCCCGGCTGCGCGTTTTTTCACCCAACCCAGAAAAGCCGCGTCCGGGCTGCGCAACTTCGGCGCCCCCGAGCGCGCCCAGACGCCGCGCCAGTCTGCCTCCAGCGCATAGACGTCCCAGCCGGGCATGATGTCGCGCGCCTGTTCCAGCGCCCGTTCGCTCAGCCGCGGGGGCGTGGCCGGCGCCTCGACCAGCCGGTCGCGGGCGGCGAAGCGGATCAGATCGCCGTCGAGCTCCTCCATGGTGTAATCGGGCAGATGGCCGGCCACGATCATGTCGCGCAGCATCTTGCGAAACACCCGCCGCGGGCTGGCGGAGCCGGATTTCTTCAGCAGCGTCTCGACCGAGATCACCCACTCCGGCTGGCGGCCGCAATGCTTGCGGGCAAGCTCATAGATGCGCCGCTCCAGCGGTTTGCGCAGTCGGAAGTAATCGCGGGAGAGCGTCAGCACCGATTTCGACAGCACCGCCCGATAGAGCCAGTCGCTGAGCGTGACCGAGACCGAGACCATGCGGCCGCCGCGGCTCTTGCGCACGATCTCCCAAGCTTCGATCATGCCGAAGCCGCTGGTCACCTCATGGTCGCCGGTGACGATATTGGTGGTGATCCTGGTGCCCGCCAGCCGCTCGAAAGCCTCGCGCAGCCGGCGATAAGCATCGCCGCTGGTCTCCCGGTTGGTGGCGATCAGAAGGTCATGCGCCTTGAGATAGACCGTCCGACTGACCTGCCGCCCGGCGTTCAGCGCCGCCATCAGCTGGCTGATGCAGAAGATCAGGATGTCCTTGTCGTGGATCGTCGCCAGCCCCTTGACGCTGGGGGTCACGGTGATCTCCACCCCGTTGTGGGCGTAATTCAGGATGCGCTGATCCGGCCGCGTCGACAGCGAGAACAACGGATGTTCCATGCTGGCGATGTCGTCCTTGGGGATCGCGTCGAAGATATCGCAGAGGAAAAAATCACCCTGCCGGTGGCGGTCAGGCAGCAGGCTGCCCGCCCCGTTCACTGTCACACTGCTCATGGTCGGTATCCGACTCGTTATCGTGGTTTCGATGACACCCAGCCTAAAGTTATCCACAAGCTGTCGCAACGGGGGTTCGGAATCGCTTGATCGGGGGTTCAGAGTCGGATCATCGTGGGTTCAGAGTCACCCCATCTCCGACAAATGCCAAAAATTCCTTTGCAACCAGTTGGTTATCTGCAAGGCTTCTAGCCTGTAACTTATATATAACACAGATCTAACTAGAAAAAAATTTCAGACCGCCCAGATTTCCCCCCAAAGCGCCGGGTCCCACCCACTGAATTTGCTGAGAAAATCACGACGTGTTCGCCTTTTCCTTCCATGTGATGTCTTTTGTGGTATCATGAGAAAAACAAAGCACATCGAGCGGATTCATGGTCAAGGACAGCACCCCTCTGCCCCCCTATTTCAACATCGATCCCGACGCGGCGATGGAGGAACTGGACCAGCCCACCGGCACCGGAGGCTTCGCCGCCATCGCCACGGCCTGCGCCCGCGGGCGCGCCGATCTGGCCAGTCGCGGGCTGAACGAAGACGGCCGCAAGAGGCTGCGGCTGTTCTCCACCTGGGAGATCACCCGCTATCTGATCCCCGTGGCGAGCGCCCATTTCCGCCGGGTGCTGAAGCAGAACCCCGAGCTGCCCCAGGGCACCAGCGAGACCGAGGGCGGCGCCAAGTGGTTCACCCTGGACGAGGTGCTGCGGCTCAGGGCCTTCTTCGCGGCGCAAGGATCGAAGGCCAAGAACTACCTGCCCTACCGCCCCGAGGGGCTGCCGGCAAAGCTGGTGGCCGTCGCCAACTTCAAGGGTGGCGTCGGCAAGACCTCGACCGCGGCGCATCTGGCGATGTCGGCGGCGCTCGACGGCTACAAGGTGCTGGTGATCGACCTCGACAGCCAGGGCTCGATGACCTCGATCTTCGGCGGAAGGGTCGAGGATGAATGGCAGACTGCCTTCCCGCTCCTGGCGCGGCATTACGGCGAACATCTGCGCGCCGACAACCAGCGCCGGCTTGACCGGGGCGAGGCGCCGCAGCCGCTCGACGACACGCTCTCGGCGGCGCTGGATATGACCTCGAGCGATGTGATCCAATCCACCCATTGGCCCAATATCGACCTGATCGGGGCGCAGCTGAACCTCTATTGGGCGGAGTTCCAAATTCCCGTCTGGCGAATGCAGGCGCGCGGCTGGAAGCTCTGGGACGCGCTGACCGACCGGCTGGAAGCCGACGGGGTGCTCGACCGCTATGACCTGATCTTCATCGATACGCCGCCGGCGCTGGGGTATCTGACGATCAACGGGCTGGCCGCCGCCGATATCCTGCTGGTGCCCTTCGGCGCCTCCTTCCTGGAATTCGATTCGACGGGGCGTTTCTTCGACATGTTGCATTCCACCTTCGCCAGCATCGAGGAGGGCGAGAATATCGCCGCCCGCGCGCTGGGGCGGCCGGGGCTCGCCTTCGAATGGGATGCGGTGAGAGCGGTGATCACCCGCTTCGACGGCGCCCAGCAGGGCGAGCTCTCGGCGCTGATCCAGGCCTATCTCGGTCGCACACTGTCGCCCCATCGGCAGGATTTCACCGCGCTGATCGGTCAGGCGGGCGAACAGGTCTCGGGCATCTACGAGGCCGATTATCGCGACTTCAACCGCGAGACCTATGCCCGTGGCCGCGAGACCTTCGACGAGACCTATGCCGCCTTCAAGCGCCTGCTTCTGGGCGTCTGGCGGCGGGAGGAGCTGGAGGCCGCGCGCGCCGCTGAGCCCGGCTTAACCCCGGCATGAGACAGAGCCCGCAGCAACAGGGCCGGCAAGGAGAGCAGAGATGGCCAAACGCAGACGACTGACCCCGGCGCAGCCCGGCTATCTTGAGGTCGAACCGGCCGCGCGGCCGGCGGCACTGTCGCCCTCGTTGTCCACCTCCACCCCGGCGCCGACCGCGCCGCCCATCGCTCAGGTCAGCGGCGATGCCGCCGCCCGCGCCGCGTTGGAGGAGCTGGCCGCCGAGATGGAGACCGCCCGGGCCCAGGGGCTGATGCTGGAGCGGCTGCCGCTCGGGGTGATCGAGGCCACCCATCTGGTGCGCGACCGTCTGGTGCAGGACGAGGACGAGATGGAGGCGCTGATGGCGAGCCTCGAGGCGCGCGGCCAGCAGACCCCGATCGAGGTGATGCGCCTGCCGGCGCCGCAGGGGGGCAAGACCTTCGGCCTGATCTCGGGCTGGCGCCGGCTGACGGCGCTGAACAGGCTCTATGACAGGACGAAAGACGCTCGATTCGGTTTCGTTCGCGCCCTGGTGGTCGATCCCGACAGCGCCTCGGACGCCTATGTGGCGATGGTCGAGGAAAACGAGATCCGGGTGAACCTGAGCTTTTACGAACGCGCCCGGATCGCCACCCGCGCGGTGGAGGAAGGGGTCTATCCCGACGCCCGCGCCGCGCTGCGCGCGCTCTACGGCTCGGTGACCCGGTCGAAACGCTCGAAGATCGGCAGCTTCATGGTGCTGGTCGAGGCCTTGGATCCGGTGCTGCGCCATCCGACCGCGATCTCGGAAAAGCTCGGCCTGGCGCTGGTCAAAGCGCTGGAGGCCGACCCGGGGTTTGAGGTGCGGCTGGCCGCCGATCTCAATGCCGCCGCGGCAGAGACCGCGGCGGAGGAGATCGCCATCCTCTCGGCGGCCCTGGCACGGCCGGAACCTGAGATCGCCTCCCCTGCCCTCTCCGCTCCTGATGCGGACTCTGCGCCGGAGTTGGAAGACTCTATTGCCGCGATCCCCGCCCCTGCCCGGCCGCGTCTGCGCAGCCTCGATGATCTGCCTGCCGCCGGCGAAAGGGTCACCCAGCCCGCCGCTGCGGGTGTCCGGCTGAGTTTCACCGCCGATCGGAACCGGATCGAACTGACCGGCCCGGGGGTGGATGCGGCGCTGATGGAGGCGCTGCAGGACTGGCTGCGCCAGCGCTGAGACGTTTCGCACGCGAAACATCAGAGCCTGATATCAGAGTCTTTTGCGGCAAAATGAACGCCGCCTCCGACGGGATCGGGGGCGGCGTTTTGGGTCTTCCGCGCCGGTTCTCATGTTTCGCGCGCGAAACATTCGCCACGGAACACGGCGGGATCAGATCTTGTAATAGTCCCTGTACCAGTCGACGAAGCGCTGGATGCCCTCGGGCACCGGGACCTTCGGCGCATAGCCGGTGAGCTCGGTGAGCAGCCGGGTATCGGCCCAGGTGGCGGGCACGTCGCCGGGCTGCATCGGATGCATCACCTTCTCGGCCTCGCGGCCGCAGGCGGCCTCGATGGCGGCGATGTAATCGAGCAGCTTGGTCGGCCGGCTGCCGCCGATATTGACGATGCGGAAGGGGGCGACCGGGCTGAGGCTGTCGTGTTCCGAGACCGGCACATCGCCCGGCACCGCCGCTGTCAGCCCGAGGATGCCGTCGACCAGATCGTCGATATAGGTGAAGTCGCGCTGCATCTGGCCGTGGTTATAGACGTCGATCGGCCGGCCTTCGAGAATGGCGCGGGTGAATTTGAAATGCGCCATGTCGGGCCGGCCCCAGGGCCCGTAGACGGTGAAGAAGCGGAACATGGTGGTGGGCAGGCGATAGAGATGGGCATAGGAATGCGCCATCGCCTCGGTCGCCTTCTTGGTGGCGGCGTAGAAGGACATCTGGGTGTCGGCTTTGTCGCGCTCGCCATAGGGCATATCCGCGTTGGCGCCATAGACCGAGGAGGTCGAGGCCAGCAGCAGATGCGCCGGCGGATGGGCGCGGGCGGCCTCCAACAGCTCGAAGGTGCCGATCAGATTGGCCTCGACATAGTCGCGCGGCGCCTCGATCGAATGGCGCACCCCGGCTTGCGCGGCCAGGTGGATCACCAGATCGAAGCGATTGTCCTGGAACAGAGCCTTTAACCGGCCCGGATCCTCCAGCCGTCCGATGACGGGAGCGAAGTTCGGATCGGGGGCCAGAAGCGCATGGCGGCGCTTCTTCAGCTCGACATCGTAGTAATCGGACAGGCAATCGAGCCCGGTGACCCGCCAGCCTTCGGAAAGCAGCCGGGCGCTGAGGTGATAGCCGATGAAGCCGGCCGAGCCGGTGATGAGGGCATTGCGCATGGCGCCTTGGTGGCGCAGCGGCGGCGCGCTGTCAAACGGCTTTGGCGGGGCAGGGCGCCAGGCGTTGGCCTGGGGGAATCGAGCAAGAGATTTGACCGGGGGATTTGACTCCGCCCCGCTTTTATGAGCTTTCGAGAAGACAGCGGGCCTGAGGCGGCCCCGGACGTGCAGGCAAGGACGACGACACCGTGACGGCAAGCAATACCCCGGCAGCGACGCAGGCTCCTTTGTGTCTGGTGGCCGTGGTGGTCACCTACAATCGGCTCGAGAAGCTGAAAGACACCATCGCGCGCCTGCTGGAGAGCCCCGAGACGGAGCTGCAGGCGCTGGTCGTGGTCGACAATGTCTCGACCGACGGCACCGGCGCCTGGCTGGCGGAGCAGGACGATCCCCGGTTGGTGGTGCTGGCGAGCGCCCGGAACCTCGGCGGCGCCGGCGGCTTCGAATGGGGCATGCGCGAGGCGGTGGCGCGGTTCGATCCCGACTGGCTGGTGGTGATGGATGATGATGCCCGCCCCGAGCCCGGCGCCCTTGCGGCCTTCAGGGCGATGGACAAACGCGGGATCGATGCGGTGGCGGCGGCGGTCTATTTCCCCGGCGGCGCCATCTGCGAGATGAACCGGCCCTCGCGCAACCCCTTCTGGCACGGGCGGGAATTCCTGCGCACGGTCTTCGCCGGGCGCGGCGGCTTTCATATCGCGCCGAGGGATTACCGCGGCGCCGGCCGGCTGGTCGATGTGTCGTCCTTCGTCGGGCTCTTCGTGTCGCGGGCGGCGGTGGCGCGGGTCGGCTATCCCGATGGCCGGCTCTTTGTCTATGGCGAGGACGGGCTTTATACCCTGGGCCTCAGCAAGGCGGGGGGGCGGATTCGCTTTGCCCCCGAGATCCGCTTCGAACATGATTGCTCCACCTTCGAGGCGCGGCCGGGGCAGTTCCGCCCCTTGTGGAAGGTCTATTATTACCACCGCAACCTGCTGTTTCTCTATCGCATGGCGGCGGGCTGGATGTTCTGGCCGGCGATGCTGCTGATCCTGCCGAAATGGCTGATGAAGCTGCGCAACCACCCGGGCGAGCGGGGCGCCTTCCTGCGGCTGCTGGGCTGGGCGATCCGCGACGGGCTGAGGGGCCGGGTCGACCGCCCCCATGCCGAGGTGCTGGCTGCGGCCGGCTAGCGGTTCAGAATGTCGCGATGATAGCGGCCCATCAGGATCAGCCCCAGGGTCAGCAGCGCGAGCGACACCCCCAGAACATAGAGATGGCTGACATAGGTGGCCGGATAGGTCGGGTAGAAACCGGATCGCATCAGCCCGGTGATATGCAACAGTGGATTGAACCAGAGGATTTTTTGGGCCAGGGGCGGCATGCTGTCGTAGAGGAAGAAGACGCCCGAGGCGATGAATAGCGGCCGGGTGAGGATCGACCAGGTGATTTCCCAGATCGGGAAGAGACCGACCAGAACACAATTCAGTGTGCCGACTGCCAACCCCAGCAACATAGTGAGGGCCATCGCCTCGATCACTGGGGGCAGGCTGACGACGGATTGATGGGACAGGGCCACCAGAATGCCTGTGATCAGGAGGATGGTGACCAAGGTATCGGTCAGGGCGTTCAGGATGAAGCGGGCCAGGACCGCGTCGAGCCAGGTCACCGAGGGATATTGCAACAAGGGTTTTGAGAAGCTGATCGACCTCGCAATCTTGTTGGCCAGACTCTGATACATGCTGAAGGGCATATAGCCGGTAGCGTAGAATAGTAGGAAGCTGGTACCCAGAGGTGGGGTGCGCACCACCAGCGAAAAGCCGATGGACAGGACCAGGATGGCCCCCAGGGGTTCGAGGATCGCCCAGGCATAGCCACCGGGGGTGCGCCCGTAGGTGGTCGACATCTCACGCAGGATCAACGCCAATGTCGTGCGCAGGGTGGCGAGCCGATGTGGGCCATATTGGGCAGGCGGTGGGGTCTGTGGGGCCGGGGCCGGCTGAATGGCCATGAAAAACGTTCCGATGCTGGCGTTTACAGTCGCGTTTATGTAAGCAAACGGAAATGATTTCAAACGGCTTCGCGCCGGGTGGGCAGCCATGACTGACAAGATTTCTTCTGCCGGGGCTGAGCAGGCCGAGGCCAAGACACGGAGTTTGATGCTGGAGGACGACGAGAGTACCGAACTGGAGGGGGTCGGCAATGCCGGCCGCGGCCGGGGGGGCAAGAAGGCACTGCGCAACAAGGCTGGGGGCCGGCGAGCCGGTCTGGCGCCGATCCGGGTGATGCCGATCGCGCAGCCGGCCAGGATGAAGCACCGCCATTGGGGCTTGCTCGCCAGCTTCGGCATCGTGGTGTTGCTGCCGTTGATTGCGGTGGTTCTCTATCTTTGGATCGTGGCGCAGGATCAGTATCTCTCGACCACCGGTTTCACCGTGCGGGGCCAGGAAAGTGGCGGTGCCACCGAGCTTTTGGGCGGTCTGGCGCAACTCACCGGTGGCAGCACCGCCTCGGACAGTGATATCCTTTACGAATTCATCCAGAGCCAGGAGATGGTCGACATCGTCAATGCCGAGGTCGATATCCGGGCGCAATATTCCAAGCCCTGGCCTGGGGATTGGGTCTTCGCGATCTGGCCGGATGCCTCGAAGGAGGATCTGCTGTGGTACTGGCAGCGGATCGTCAGCATTTCCTATGATTCAGGCACCGGTTTGATCGAGGTGCAGGCGCGCGGCTTCAATCCTGATGCGGCCAAGGCGATCACCTCAGTGATCCTGCGGGAAAGCCAGGACCGCATCAACCGGCTGAACGATCAGGCGCGCGAGGATGCGATGCGCTATGCTCAGGCCGATCTGGACGAGGCGATCACCCGGTTGAAGGGCGCACGCGAGGCGCTGACCCGGTTCCGCACCCGCACCCGGATCGTCGACCCGGCCGCCGATATCCAGGGCCGTATGGGGGTGATGAACAACCTGCAGCAGCAATTGGCCTCGGCCCTGGTCGAATATGATCTGCTGCGTGAAACCGCCAGCGACAACGATCCGCGGCTGACCAAGGCGCAGCAGCTGATCGACGTGATCCGCGAACGCATCCGGATCGAGCGGCAGACCTTCACCAGCGACAATACCGACACTGGCGCGGTGGGCGAGGATTACCCCTCGCTGATCTCGGAGTTCGAAAGCCTGAGCGTCGATCTGCAATATGCCGAGGAGACCTATCGCGCCGCGCTGACCGCGCTGCAGGTGGCGCGCGACGATGCCGCCCGGCAAAGCCGCTATCTGGCGACCTATATCAAGCCGACCTTGGCGCAGGATTCCGAATATCCCAACCGGCCGCTGGTCGCGGGGTTGGCCGGGCTGTTCCTGCTGCTGCTCTGGTCGATCGGCGCGCTGATCTATTATTCGATCCGGGATCGCAGCTGAGCGGGAGGCGCCGGGCATGATCCGCTTCGAAAATCTGACCAAGAGCTTCCGCCTGAAGGGCGAGCGCAAGGTGGTGATCGATCACCTGAGCCTGACGCTGCCGACGGGGCGGTCGCTGGCGCTCCTGGGGCGCAACGGGGCGGGGAAATCGACCTTGCTGCAGATGATCGCCGGCACCATGCGGCCCGATTCAGGACGCGTTGTCAGCGATGGGTCGATCTCCTGGCCGGTGGGCTTCGCCGGCTCGTTTCACCGCGAATTGACCGGGGCGGAGAATGTGCGCTTCATCGCCCGCATCTACGGGGTGGATACCGACGGGCTCCTGGCCTTCGTCGAGGATTTCGCCGAGCTTGGCAAATTCTTCCACATGCCGGTGCGCAGCTATTCCTCGGGGATGCGCTCGCGGCTGACTTTCGGCGCCTCGATGGGGATCCATTTCGACACCTATCTGGTCGACGAGGTCACCGCCACCGGTGACGCCGCCTTCCGGCGCAAGAGCCAGGCGGTTTTCGCCGACCGGATGCAGACCTCGAGCGCGATCATGGTCAACCACTCGATGGGCCAGGTGCGGGAATTCTGCGATTCCGGACTGGTGCTGGAAAACGGCCAGGTGCAATATTTCGATGACCTCGAGGAGGCCATCGAGGTGCATGAGGCGATCATGGCGGTCTGAGGGGTCAGGCCAGCCGTTTTTCCCAATAGTCGCGGGTGGTGAGTTCGCGGTAGCCGCTGCGATACGAGGCCTTGATCTCGTCATAGCGGCGCAGGAATTCCCGCAGCGTCTTGGTCATCTCCCAGCAGATCGCTAAGAATTCGCGCTTGGACTGGCGCACCGTATAGCATTTGTCGCGGGCGGTGTTCAGATAGGTGATCTCGGCGGCGCCGAAGGCGGGGAAGACGATGCCGCGTTGGCCGATGCCGAGGACGATCTTGTCCCAGCGCTTGGCCGAGAAGGGCACCAGATGGCCGTTCAGGGTATATTTGCCCAGCCGTTCGCGATGGCGGCGCGATCTCAGCGTCAGCCGTTTCTTTTCCGTCAGCGCCTGCGGCTCGATCTCCTGCCAGACCTCGGTCTTCATCATCTCCTTGATGGTGGCGCGGCGGGCGGCCATGTCGATATTCTCGTCGAAGAATTGCGGCCCGGTCATCACGTCCCGCCAGGCCAGCAACTGGGCGCGGGCGGAGTCGTAATGCAGCCGCAGCAGGCTGCGCATGATGAAGCGGATCGCCACCTTGGCGGTGCCCAGCGGGCTGCGCCCCAGATCATCTGAGACGAGATGGTGGATCAGGTGGTTGCGCAGGTCGAGATAGAGCGTCTGAGCGCTTTCCTTTTCCGAGAAATCTTCCTGGAAGGAGACCACGCCGTTGAGCGTGTAGATGCGGAAATCGTTCATCAGCGAAAAGCTGATGTCATCGCCGCGCACGAAGAAGGGGAAGGGGTGATGTTTCACCTCGGCGATGGTGAAGGCGAAGAACCACCAGCCGCCATAGAAGGTCGCCTGCGGCTTGCGCGCGCTGTCGTGCTCCATGCCGAAGACCGCGTCACGGTTGCGCAGGTCGGTGCCGCAATAGAGCGGATGGCAGGAGCCGTCGAACCAGGCGCCGTTCTCCCACATCGCCCATTTGTGGGTATTGTTGATCATGGCGCCGGCCAGCGCGGTCTTGGGATCGCGCGCCAGCATCAGGAAGACATAGGCGCGGGCGATGTTCTCCATGTGGAAGGAGGCATCGTCATCCATGAACAGGCAATGGGTGACGATGGCTCCTTCCACATGGGGGACATCGCCCATTTGTGGGTATTGTTGATC
>NZ_JBLWVT010000017.1:0-29255 GCF_048268305.1 Pseudodonghicola sp. | reverse complement strand
CAGGTGCCCCAAGGCCTTCTTCTCCGCCATCGCTCTCGCCGCAATCCTCATCTATTGGCTATGAGTCCTGAGCCTAGGTGGGGCGTTCTGATAGTCCTGAGCTTGGCGCGGCAGTCCATCACAGTCTTCAGTCTCGGCCAGCCAATCAAGATAAGCCCATGACATACGCCGAAGGATGACGACCATCGGATAACCGAAAGCATCAGGCACATACATACCGTCCGATCTTCTCGTCAGGGCCCTCCTGGCGCTCTTGTTTGAACGCACGGTACTCTGCATATCAGCACGTTCCTGCTTCGGGCTGTCCTGTAAGGCTAGTTTTTCATTCCCCTGGCGACGCTTGGTCCGCCCGATAAAATCGATCGTCCGCATCACACGCGCTCCCATCCGGCCAGACCGCCAACAGGATGCGGGGCCGCATGCTCAACGGCTATGCGGTGTTTCCCGCGCCGATCGGCTATCGCTATGAGAAGCGATCCGGCGAGGGCAAGATTCTGGTACGGGACGAACCTGTCGCCTCCGTGATTCAGGAGGTGCTGCAAGGCTATGCTTCGGGGCGCTTCGGGTCCCAGGCCGAGGTCAAACGGTATCTGGAAAACTCGCCCGTCTTTCCCAAAGACCTGCCCGGTGGCCAAATCCGCCAGCAGAAGGTCAGCGATCTTCTGAACCGCGTCATTTATACTGGTCATCTCGAATACGAGCCCTGGGGCGTCACCCTGCGCAAGGGCAAGCATGAGGCGCTGATCTCGCTGGAAACCTTCCAGCGGATTCAGCAACGCAAGACCGAACGCAACATCGCTCCGATGCGTCAGGACATCACCCAGGACTTCCCCTTGCGTGGTATCATCTCCTGCGCCTGTTGCGGCGGGCTCATGACCTCCTGCTGGTCGCGCAGCAGCACGGGCAAGCGCTATCCCTACTATTTGTGCCAGACCAAGGGCTGCACCTTCTATCGCAAGTCCCTGCGTGCCGAGCGGATAGAAGAGGATTTCGCCAAGCTGATGCGTGGTCTCTCCCCGTCGAAAGGGGTGATGACCATGATGAAGGCGATGGTTCGGGATGTCTGGGACAAGCGAACGGCGCAAGCTGATGCCCTGAAGGCAGAACTGCTCAAGCAAGTGCGCGCGGTCGATACCAGGATCGCCACGACGCTCGACCGGATCATGGACTCAAATAGCCCCACGGTGATCGCGGCCTATGAAAAACGGATCGAAGAGATGGAGCGCGAGAAGCTGGTGCTGTCGGAAAAAGCCACCAAAAACCTGAAGCCGCGCCATAGCTTTGAAGACATTTTCGAACTCTGCGGACTAGTCCTGTCAAGCCCTTGGAAAATATGGGAAAACGGATCATTCATCCTGCGCAGAACACTGCTCAGACTGCTGTTTACAGGGCCACTTCACTACGATCCCCAAAAAGGGTTTCGAACGCTGCAAGTGTCTGTTCCGTTTGGATTTTTCGGGCTGAAAAGCCCGGAATGTAAAATGGTGCGGTCGAGAAGACTCGAACTTCCACTCCGGTTAAAGAACAGCGACCTCAACGCTGCGCGTCTACCAATTCCGCCACGACCGCACTATCGGGCTGATGTTCGCGCCGTATAGACGAGCCAAAAGCGGATGTGAAGGGGCAAATCGCGCCTCTTTTACGTCACGGTGATTTTCTTGCCGCCACGGTTCATGCTAGGTCGTTCTGACCTGATGGAGGAGCCTGCCATGACCACCCCCACCCTGCGGATCGACATCATCTCGGACATCGTCTGCCCCTGGTGCGTCATCGGGCTTTTGCAATTGCTGCAGGCGCTGGAAGCGCGCGGCACCCAGGCAGCGCTGCAATGGCATCCGTTCGAACTGAACCCCGCCATGCCTCCCGAAGGGCAGAATCTGCGCGAGCATATAGCCGAGAAATACGGCTCCTCCGCCGCCGACAGCCAGGCGGCGCGGCAACGGTTGACCGCGATCGGGGCCGAGTTGGGATTCGTCTTCGCCTTTTCCGACGATTCGCGGATGGTGAACACTTTCCTCGCCCATCAGCTGCTGGACTGGGCCGGAGAGCAGGGCAGCCAACTGCCGCTGAAACTGGCGCTGTTCCGCGCCTATTTCAGCCAGGGCCGCGATGTCTCCGACCCGCAGGTTCTGCTTGAGGTCGCCGCCGAGGCCGGGCTCGACCCCGAAGCCGCGCGCCAGGCGCTGGTCAGTGGCGATCACATCCAGCCGGTGCGCATGAAGGAAGACTATTGGCGGCAACAGGGCATCCAGAGCGTGCCGGCGATGGTGTTTCAGGGCAAATACCTGGTCTCGGGCGCGCAAGGCGTCGACGGCTACGGCAATATCCTCGACCAATTGGCGCAGATGGAAAGCTGATCCGATCTTTCCCCCGCCCCGCGACAGCGCTAAAGGGGGGCATGGTCGAATGGAAAATCAGCGACGGGCTGACTGGCTATCAGGATGCCCTGGACTTCATGGAGGCCCGCGTGGCGCAGATCGCCGCCGGGGAGGCCGAGGAATGCGTCTGGCTGCTGGAGCACCCACCGCTTTATACCGCAGGCACCAGCGCCAAGCCCGAGGATCTGACCGATCCCGACCGTTTCCCAGTCTTTGAGGCCAAGCGCGGCGGGCAGTACACCTATCACGGGCCGGGCCAACGGGTGGTCTATGTGATGCTCGACCTCAATACCCGCGGTCGCGACGTGCGCGCCTTCGTCAAACAGCTCGAGACCTGGGTGATCGCCGCCCTGGCTGAATTCAACCTGACCGGCCATATCCGCGACGGCCGGGTCGGCGTCTGGATCGAACGGCCGGACAAGCCGAAGACGATCAGCGGCAAGATGGCCGAGGACAAGATCGCCGCCATCGGCATCCGGCTGCGCAAATGGGTCAGCTTTCACGGCATCTCGATCAACGTCGATCCCGATCTGGAACATTTCACCGGCATCGTGCCCTGCGGCATTACCGAATACGGGGTGACCAGCCTGGTCGATCTCGGCCTGCCGGTCACCCTGGATGACCTCGACGTGGTGCTGAGGCGCAGCTTTGACGAGGCTTTCGGCGCGCCCGCCTGAGCCCTCGAACACCCCTGCCCCACAAGACGCCACCCTGACGCTGCCGCCCCGCGACACCCTATGGGCTTCGCGCATCACGCGATTGCGGAACACTCGCCGCAGGCGCTGCACAAAGCCCTCCCGCGGATGCGATACGCCACCCTCGGCGATATCTCCGACCGCAGCCCCCGGATCAGCGCCTCAGCCGGAAAGCCCCGGGAACGGACGGCGCGACCGGGCGAAGGGGATCGAATAGGGATCCGCCTCCCGACGCGTGGCGCCCTCCTTCGTTTGCTTCGGCGAAAACCCGGCCAGGATCACCAAGGCGATCAGCGGGGCCATAATGATAAGGCCAATGATCAGGCCAACCATGAAGTGCAGCATGTTCAGTCCTCCCTGAATCAGAGAGTAGCACGAAAACGCCGCGACACAATGACGCAGATTCTGCGCCCCTTCCCGGGCAGGTGGCGCGCCCCGCCGAAAGGGGGCGGCCAGACTGCGGCTCAGGTGCCGGATACGCCATGCCCGAACCGCGCCTCACCGACGCAGGCATTGGGGGCACATTCGATCTCCAGCGTGCTGTGACCGATGCCGAACTCCTCGCGCAGCAGCGCCTTGACCGCGCTCTTCACCGAATCCGCCCGGGGCCAATCGCTTTCCGCGATCACCAGATGCGCCTCCAGCGTCTTCTCGTGCTCCTGCATCTCCCAGAGGTGGAGGTGATGCACCCCCTCGACCCCGTCGACCGCCTCGATGGCATCGGCGACATCCTCGGCCTTCAGCCCGTCGGGGCCGGCCAGCATCAGCAGGCCAAAGACATCGCCCACCTCGGAGCGGACATGCCACAGGATATAGGCGGCGATCATCAGGGTGACCAAAGGGTCCACCCAGGTCCAGTCCCACAGGATCACCGCCACCCCGGCCACGATCACCGCGACCGACCCCAGCGCATCGGCCACATTGTGCAGGAAGGCCGCGCGGATGTTCATGCTGTCCTTCGACAGCGAATAGGTCAGCGCCGCCGTCGCCACGTCGATCACCAGCGCCAGCACCGCGATCCAGACCACCAGCCAGCCATCGACCGGCTCAGGTTCGAGAAACCGGGTGACGCCCTCGTAGATCAGGTAGATCGCCAGAACCACCAGCGTGGTGTAATTGACCAGCGCCGCCACCGCCTCGGCCCGGCCGTAGCCGAAGCTCATCCCGGCATTGGCCGGCCGGCGCGCCACCTTGCGGGCGAAGAAGGCGATTATCAGGGTGATGGCGTCCGAGAAATTATGCAGCGCATCGGCGATCAGCGCCAGCGACCCCGACAACAGGCCGCCCACGATCTGCGCCACCGTCAGGGCCATGTTCACCGCAACCGCCCAGGCGACGCGGGAATCGCCAGCGTCGCGATCCATGTGATGGTGGTGATGGTGGTGCGAATGATCATGCGGCATCGGAGGTCGTCCTTGTTCTGAGTCGCCTTGCACCCTAATCTCTCTAGCGACTAGAGCTTCAAGGGCCAAATCATGCTTTCGATCGGCGAAATGTCGCGGCGCACCGGGGTCAAGGTGCCCACCATCCGGTTTTACGAGGACAAGGGCCTGTTGCAGGCCACCGCCCGCAGCGATGGCAACCAGCGCCGCTATGATCAGGCGGCGCTGCACCGGCTCAGCTTCATCCGCCATGCCCGCGACCTCGGCCTGCCGCTCGACGATATCGCGGCGCTGATCTCGCTCGAGGGCGCCGACGGCGCCGCGCTGGACCGGGCGCATGACATTGCCCGCCGGCAGCAGGCCCGTCTGCGCCAGCGGATCAACAGCCTGCAACGACTGGAACAGGAACTGGACCGGATCGCCGCCGCCTGCGATGGCCATCACGAGGAAAGCTGCGCCGTGCTCCACGCCTTCGGCGACCACGGGCCCTGCGCCGGCCAACATTGACCGCCCCCAGGCCGGCAGGCGCCGGCGCAAGCAGTTAGACAGGGAAGGCCCCGGCGCCCGCCCGCTGGATGTTCCCCCGAGGCTCTTTTTCTAGCTGAAAATATCCTCGGGGGTGAATTGGCCCGAAGGGCCAAGAGGGGGCGGACAGCCCCCTCTCCTTACATCTCGGCCAGCGCGGCGCGGATTTTGGCGGACTGCTCGGCCAATACCGCCTGATCGGCCATCACCCCCGGCGGGCGCAGCCGGTCGCCCTCGTGGCGCGGCAGCACGTGGAAATGCAGATGGAACACCTCCTGCCCGCCCACCGCCTCGTTGAACTGCTGCACCGTCACCCCGCCGGCGCCAAAGGCCGCCATCACCGCGCGGCTCATCTTCTGGGTGGTGGCGATCACCGCCGAAAGCTGCTCGGCGCTGGCATCCAACAGGTTGCGGCAGGGGGTCTTGGGGATCACCAGACAGTGGCCATCGGCCCGCGGCATGATGTCCATGAAGGCGAAAGTGGCCTCATCCTCATAGAGCTTGTGGCACGGCAGCTCGCCGCGCAGGATCTTCGCGAAGATATTATCCGGATCGTAACTCATTGCCGTGAAACCCCTTTCCTCGGTCGGCCACAGGCGCGCGGCACACCGCGCGCGTTTGCAGCAGTAGTGCGGCGCAGGCCGCGCCAGGTCAAGGCCGCGGCGCCGCCGCAGTCGCCGGCACCAGCGCCGCGAGCCGGTCGAGCACGACGCCCGGATGTTGGTAGATCACCAGCTGACCACAGTCCGGCAAGACCGTCAGCTCGGCTCCCGGGGTTGCGGCGCAGAGGGCGCGGACATCCTCCAGCGCCACCGCCGGATCGTCGGTGCCGTGGAAGAAATGGATCGGGCAGGCCGTTGCTGCGACATCGGCGCTCCAGTCCCGCACCGCAAAATAGGCATCGCCCAGAAAACCCAGATGCCCCTGCGTCACCGAGAACCGATAGGCTTCGCAGAGCGCATCGAGCACTTCGGGACGATGGACCAAAAGCAGATCGGGGCTGCCCTCGGGATAGAGGGCGCGCCCGAAGTCGGAGACCAGCCCGCTATCGATCTGCGCCACCGCCACGCGCAGGATCGCCGGCAGCAGCAGCGGCGCCACCCGGGCAGTATAGCTGACGATGCGCTGACGTCGCGCCATCCTGCGGAACTGCGCGAGGGACCGGAACGGCAGGCTGCCGGAGACCGGCAATACCGCGGCCACCCGGTCAGGATGGCGCGCGGCCAGAGCAAAGGCATGGACCGCTCCGGCCATATGACCGATCACAGGCACCGCCCCCAGGTCGAAGCGGGACCAGATCGCATCGGCCTGCGCCAGCCCAGCCTCGACCGCCTGATCAGGCCGGTCGAGCGGTTCGGAATGGCCATAGCCGGCCCGCACCGGCGCCAATACCCTGAGCCGCCGCCGGGCCAGCTCCGGCTGCAGCAGCTTGAGCCCGGCCATCGCATCCAACATCCCGTGCAGAAACAGCACCGGCTGTCCGTCGGGCGGCCCGAACTCGTACAGTTCGAAACCGCGCCCCAGCGCATCCCGCATCCGCAGCCGCCCGACGCCAAATCCGCCCAGGCGTCCCGCTCCGGGGCCGGCACCGCGGCACAGCACCGCCACCAGGCGGATCAGATCGGCCTGGCTGGGCGCCCCGGTCTTGGCCAGCACCGATTTCGACTGGTTGCGCACCGTGTGTTCCGAGCGTTGCGTTCCTTCCGCGATCTGTTTCAGGCTGCGCCCGGCCATCAGATGGCGGACCAGGTCGACCTCGGCCGGCGACAGGCCGAAGCTGCGGGTCAGCAGCGCCTCGACCCGATCAGACCAGATCACCTCGAGCGGCTCGATCACCACCAGCCGCTCGCCCCCCTCAGCCTCGGCGCCCGGTTGCAGCCGCGCGATCAGATAGCGGGCGGAAAGATCGGTGCTGAGCACCACCGCCTCGGCACGCTGGCCGCCCTCGGCGCAAGAGGCCAGCAGAGCATGCAGCTGATGCACCGACCCGGCCGCCAGATGCGCTTCGAAGCCGGCCAGATCAGGGGTCTGGTCATCGCCCCGTTCCGCGCTGCGACTGCGGGCAAGCAGGCTGCCGTCGCAGCGCAACAGCAGGGCATAGCCGGCATGTTCCTCGATAAAGCGGCGGATCCCGGGCACCTTCTGCTGCCGCCCGATGCGCTCCAGGATGTCGAAGGCGCGGCGGAAGTGATCCTCCAGCTCGGCGCCGCAGATCACCACATCGTCACCGCAGCCGGCCGGGCGCACCTTGTCGATCCCCTTGGGACCGCCCAGCTCGTGCAGGACATGCTCGGACCAGAGTTCAAGAAAATCGTCATAGAGCTCGGGCCGCAGCACAGCCTCATAGATCGCAGAGATCACCTTGTCGCGACTCGTCTGTCGATCCTCTTCCCGATCCCCGTCCCACACGCCGGCGTCTGGCATCTTCCCCCACCCCGATGGTCACCGCCCCGATATGGTCCGGCAGAACCGGACCTCTCCGCGCAGCAGCATCGGAACGCGATACGCAGATTCCTGAGAAATTAACCCATTTGGGTCATGCACAAAAGCGACCATGGGTTAAAAATGCAGGTGTTCCGATGAGTGAGACCATTATCGCAAGTCCATTTTAGCCCCCGCCCCCGTCGCCATATTTTGGCCGGGCACGGACCTGAGGTGTCATCTCATGCATGATGCCGACGGGGTGCGGGTCTCATCCCTCCCCTCTCCTCCCTTGGCGGGAAACTGTCCGAGATCGCGCGCCACAGCGTGCCAGCCGCCGGGTGCCGAGAGCCATCAAGAACAGTCGAATCGTTTTCCCGCCTCGCGCCAGGGCGCGCTTTGCCCGGCAGTTGCGGATTTATCTTGATCTAAATCAAATTCAGTCATTGATGCAGAATTTCCCGCATCCTAACATCCGCGGGAACAATTCTGCCCGGGAAACCGGCAGATTGTAACACGCAAAAGGGAGGCACCACCAAATGGCAGACGCAGCCATTCATGGTCACGGGCACGAGGACCAGCGCGGATTTTTCACGCGATGGTTCATGTCGACGAACCACAAGGACATCGGCATTCTCTATCTGATCTTCGCCGCGTTCACCGGCCTGATCTCTGTGACCTTCACCGTTTTCATGCGCCTGGAACTGATGGAACCGGGTGTTCAGTACATGTGTCTTGAGGGCTTTCGGCTGTTCGGCAACGGAGGAGATTGCACGCCGAACGGTCACCTGTGGAACGTGCTGATCACCTACCACGGCATCCTGATGATGTTCTTCGTCATCATCCCAGCCCTGTTCGGCGGTTTTGGCAACTATTTCATGCCGTTGCAGATCGGCGCGCCGGATATGGCATTCCCGCGGATGAACAACCTGAGCTTCTGGCTCTATGTCGCGGGCACCTCGCTGGGGGTCGCCTCGATGCTGGCGCCAGGGGGCAATGACCAGCTCGGTTCCGGCGTGGGCTGGGTGCTCTATCCACCGCTGTCGGTGAAAGAGGGTGGCATGTCGATGGATCTGGCGATCTTCGCGGTCCACGTCTCGGGCGCCTCGTCGATCCTGGGGGCGATCAACATGATCACCACCTTCCTGAACATGCGCGCCCCCGGCATGACGCTGTTCAAGGTGCCGCTCTTCGCCTGGTCGATCTTCGTGACCTCCTGGCTGATTCTCCTGTCGCTGCCGGTGCTCGCCGGGGCGATCACCATGCTGTTGATGGACCGTAACTTCGGCTTCACCTTCTTCGATCCTGCGGGTGGCGGCGACCCGGTGCTTTATCAGCATATCCTGTGGTTCTTCGGCCATCCCGAAGTCTATATCGTGATCCTGCCGGGCTTCGGTCTGGTCAGCCACATCATCGCCACCTTCTCGCGCAAGCCGATCTTCGGTTATCTGCCGATGGTCTGGGCGCTGATCGCCATCGGGGTTCTGGGCTTCGTCGTCTGGGCGCACCACATGTACACCGTCGGCCTCAGCCTGCATCAGCAGGCCTATTTCATGATGGCCACCATGGTGATCGCGGTGCCGACGGGGGTTAAGATCTTCTCGTGGATCGCGACGATGTGGGGCGGCTCGATCGAGTTCAAGACGCCGATGCTCTTCGCCTTCGGCTTCCTGATCCTCTTCACCATCGGCGGGGTCACCGGCGTGGTGCTGAGCCAGGCCGGCGTCGACCGGGCCTATCACGACACCTATTACGTGGTGGCGCACTTCCACTATACGATGTCGATGGGCGCGGCCTTCTGCATCTTCGCCGGGGTCTATTTCTACTTCGGCAAGATGACCGGGCGGCAATATCCCGAATGGGCCGGCAAGCTGCACTTCTGGCTGTTCTTCATCGGGGTGAACCTGACCTTCTTCCCGCAGCACTTCCTGGGCCGCCAGGGGATGCCGCGCCGCTATATCGACTATCCCGAGGCCTTCGCCTTCTGGAACAAGATCTCGTCGACCGGCGCGCTGATCTCCTTCGCCTCCTTCCTGCTGTTCTTCGGCATCATGTTCTATTCGCTGTTCCGTGGCGCCCGCGTCACCCAGAACAACTATTGGAACGAATATGCCGATACGCTGGAATGGACCCTGCCCTCGCCGCCGCCGGAGCATACGTTCGAACAGCTCCCCAAGCGCGAGGATTGGGACAAGGTCCACGCCCACTGATCGCAACGATCGTCCGACACTGCAAAGGCCCTGGCATCCGCCAGGGCCTTTTTCGTTTTGCCGCCCCCCAATCGCCTGATGTCACATTGACGTGATCTTGTCCCGCTATCGCGGCCCGGCAGTACGCCGGCCGGGGGCCCCTCGCGCCGGTCTTTGATTGACACGTTACGAATGACACAGGGACCCGATGGCCATGACCACCGACACCACCATCACCATGGACAAAGTGCTGAAGAACTCTCTCGGTTTCGAGAAAGCCGGCAGCTATGACAGCGGCGCCGGCGAAGCCGGTTCAGAAGTCATCGCCTATCGCGACGGCAAGCTCTATGTCACCAACGGTGCCGATGACCGCATCGATATCTTCGACGCCAAAACCGAGGCGCTGATCACCTCGCTCGACCTGACGCTGATCGCGAATTACGACGGCGTGAACTCGGTCACCGTCTCGGACAGCGGCATCGCCGTCGCGGTTCAGCGCGAGGCCGCGGATGGCAGCCTGATGAACGGCGTGGTCGCCGTCTATGCCCTGGACGCGGTCGATGGCGATCTGCCCAGCGCCGCGATCGAGGTCGGCAACCTGCCCGACATGGTGACCTATTCGAAGGCTGGGCAATACATCTTCGTCGCCAACGAAGGCGAACCGAAGGCCGCTGGCGATCCCGCCGGCTCGATCTCGGTGATCGAGGTCGCGACCATGACCGCCACCACCGTCGGCTTCGAGGCCTATGACGATCAGATCGACGCGCTGCAAGCCGCTGGCGTGCGCCTCTTCCCCGGCGTCCTGCCCTCGACCGATTTCGAACCCGAATACATCGCCGAAGGCCCCGACGGCACGCTTTATGTCACCCTGCAGGAGGCCAACGCGGTGGCCGTCTTCGACCTGGCGACCATGAGCTTCACCGAAATCCTGCCGCTCGGCACCGTGGATCACAGCCTGGACGGCAACGGCATCGACCCCAACGACAAGGACGATGCCATCAACATCCACACCATCGACGTCGAAGGCATCCGCATGCCCGACGCCATCGCCACGGTCGAGATCAAGGGCCAGACCTATTTCCTGACCGCCAACGAAGGCGATGATCGCGGTGATTTCGACGAGGGCGGCGATGCGGCCCGGGTCGGCGACATCCTGGCCGGCGACGTGCCCGGCGTCTCGATCGACCCCGACGCCTATAGCGCCGAGCAACTGGCCGATCTGGAGCGCCTGACCGTCTCGATCATTGACGGCGACACCGACGGCGACGGCGATATCGACGTGCTGCACTCCTACGGCTCGCGCTCCTTCACCATCTTCGACACCGATGGCAAAGTGGTGTTCGATTCGGGCGACGATTTCGAAACCCTCATCTCGGAACTGCGCCCGGCGAACGCCTTCAACAACGATGGCTACCCCTCGGACGACGCCGGCGTGATCGACGAGAACCGCTCGGACAACAAGGGGCCGGAACCCGAAGCCATCGCCGTGGGCGAGGTTGACGGCAAGACCCTGGCCTTCATCGGGCTGGAGCGCGATGGCGGCATCATGATCTATGACATCTCGAACCCGAAGAAGGCGGTGTTCGTCGATTACATCGACAGCTCGCTCACCGGAGATTCGAGCCCCGAGGTGATCAAGTTCATCCCCGCCGAGCACAGCGAAAGCGGCGTGGCGCAGATCGCGGTCAGCTACGAGATGTCGGGAACCACGGCGCTTTATGATCTGGCCTTTGGTCACCGCACCGTCGGCGGCGAAGGCGATGACATGCTGGCGGGCACCGTCGGCGACGACATCCTGGCCGGCCGTCAGGGCGATGACCTGCTCGAAGGCGGCGCCGGTGACGATATCCTGCGCGGCCAGAAGGGCGCCGACACGCTGATCGGCGGCACCGGCGACGACGTGCTGCGCGGCGGTGCCGGCGCCGATACCTTCGTCTTCGCCCTGGGCGACGGCAACGACACGATCTTCGGCCTGAACAAGAACGACAAGATCGACCTGAGCGCCACCGGGCTGAGCTTCGATGATCTGACGATCACCGACAATGGCGGCAACAGCTTCACCGTCGACTACGGTGATCTGGGCGACAGCATCACCCTGGCGCTGACCGCCAACAATACGGCACTCGACGCCGACGACTTCCTGTTCTGAAGTCGGACAGACCAACCATCGACAGCCGCGGCTCTGCCCGCGGCTGTCTTTTTTCCGACAGGCTTTCGCGCCGGCTCGACCGCAGCCGAAGCTGTGCTAGACTTGCTTCACGATGCCCTACCGATGGACCGATCCCGCCCCCGGCATTCGGGAGCTGCGGCTCTGGCCGCATAATTCCCTCCCGAAACGCGGGCTGGGGATCTTCGTGCTGGCCACCTTCGCGCTGCTGATGGTGCCATTGCTGGCGCTGCTGGGATCGGTGCTGCTCTGGGGGATCCTGCCCTTCATCCTGCTGGCGGTGGGCGGGATCTGGTTTGCGCTGACCCGCAGCTATCGCGACCGCGATATTCTCGAGGTTCTGACCCTCAGCGACAGCGATGCCGATCTGGCCCGCCACAACCCCGATGGCAGCGCCCAGGAGTGGCACTGCAACCGCTATTGGGCGCAGGTCGAGATGCACGACCGGGACGGGCCGGTGCCGCATTACGTCACGCTGAAGGGCGCCGGCCGCGAGGTCGAGATCGGCGCCTTCCTGTCGGAAGAGGAGCGCGAGGCGCTTTACCGCGAATTGCTCACCGCGCTGCGGCGCTGAGCCGCAACGCCCCTGAAGATCAGCACTCGCCGCTGGTGCAGAGCTGATCCTTGACCTTGGGTCCGACCTTGGCGAAGTCGATCTGCCCGGTATAGCGCGCCTTCAGCGCCGCCATCACCTTGCCCATGTCGCGGATCGAGCCGGCGCCGGTGTCGACCACGGCCTGTTTCACCGCCGCCTCGACCTCGGCCTCGCTCAACTGGCGGGGCAGGAATTCCCGGATGATCGCGATTTCCTCGCGCTCCCGCTCGGCCAGATCAAGCCGCCCGCCCTCTTCATAGGCGCGCGCGCTCTCCTGCCGCTGCTTGGTCATCTTGCCGAGGATTTCCAGCACTTCGGCATCGCCGATGCTGCTGACCTCGCCATCGCCGCGAGCCGCAATATCCCTGTCCTTGATAGCCGCATTGATCAGGCGCAGAGTCGACAGCCGGGCGGCAGCCTTTTCCTTCATCGCCTGCTTCAGGGCCTCGTTGACCCGGGTACGCATATCCATATTATTCCGTCCATCCCCATGGAATCGAGCCCCCGACCTTATAGAAGGAAACCGGCGGGGACAAGCCGCCGCTGCCAGAGGGCGATATCGGGCGACCGGGACGACTTCCAACAAACTTAGGAAATTGCGTGGAATTTGGGCGGACTTGACCCGCCCTGCCGCACCCCTTACTTATCCCGAGATTTGACCGTAAGGACCGTATAGGAGTCGCGCCATGGCCCAGACCGCACTGACCAAGCCTACCGCCTGTCTGGCGCTTGCCGACGGCACGGTGTTCTACGGAACCGGCTTCGGCGCCACCGGCCAGACCGTGGCCGAGCTTTGCTTCAACACCGCGATGACCGGCTATCAGGAGATCATGACCGATCCTTCCTATGCCGGCCAGATCGTCACCTTTACCTTCCCGCATGTGGGCAATGTCGGGGTCAACCCCGAGGATGACGAAACCGCCGATCCGGTGGCCGCCGGCATGGTGGTGAAATGGGATCCGACCGCGCCCAGCAACTGGCGCAGCACCGAAACCTTGAAGACTTGGCTGGAACGCCGCGGCCGCATCGCGATCGGTGGCATCGACACCCGGCGGCTGACCCGGGCGATCCGGCAGCAAGGCGCGCCGCATGCGGCGCTGGCACATAACCCCGACGGCAAGTTCGACATCGAGGCGCTGGTCGCCGCCGCCCGCGGCTTCTGCGGCCTCGAAGGGCTCGACCTGGCCAAGGACGTGACCTGTGCGCAATCCTACCATTGGGACGAGATGCGTTGGGCCTGGCCCGAGGGCTATAGCCGGCAAACCGCGCCCCAGCACAAGGTCGTGGCGCTGGATTACGGCGCCAAACGCAACATCCTGCGCTGCCTGGCCAGCGCCGGCTGCGATGTGACCGTGCTGCCCGCCACCGCCACCGCGGCCGAGGTGCTGGCGCATAATCCCGATGGCGTCTTTCTGTCGAACGGCCCTGGCGACCCGGCGGCGACCGGCAAGTACGCCGTACCAATGATCAAGGAAATCCTCGACACCACCGACCTGCCGGTCTTCGGCATCTGCCTGGGCCACCAGATGCTGGCGCTGGCGCTGGGGGCGAAGACGGTCAAGATGAACCACGGCCACCACGGCGCCAACCACCCGGTCAAGGACCTGGAAACCGGCAAGGTCGAGATCACCTCGATGAACCACGGCTTCGCGGTGGATGCCCAGACCCTGCCCGATGGCGTGGAAGAGACCCATGTGTCGCTATTCGACGGCTCCAACTGCGGCATCCGCATGGCAGGTCGCCCGGTCTATTCCGTGCAGCACCACCCTGAAGCCAGCCCCGGCCCGCAGGACAGCTTTTATCTGTTCGAACGCTTCGCCGATGCGATGGCGGCGCGCAAGGTGACCGCCTAAGTCCCCCACCCCAGCGGGTGTCAGAGACCTCCGCTGGTGGTTAACCTCACGTTAAGCAACCTTCTGCCATTCTCGCGCAACTTGTGCGTGTTTGGTGTGCGTTTTGAGCAAGCAAGAGCTGAATATCCCAGCACCTCTTGCCGCGACGATGCCGCTGATGCGACGGCGTCCGCTGGGACAGTTTCTGGTCGAAATGGGGGTCATCTCCCCGGGCCATCTGGTCGCGGCGCTGTATCTGCAACGGCGGTTCGACGTCCGGTTGGGCGATGTCCTGGTGGCCGAGGGGTGGGCAACCCCGCGGGACATCCGTGCCGCGCTGGCCCAGCAACTGGGCATCCCCCAGGCCGACTTCCTGCGCCATGCGCCCGATGCCGCGCTGGCCGTCCGGCTGCCAGCGCGCTTCTGGCTCAGGCAGGGGGTGCTGCCGTGGCAGAGGGTCGGCCAGGTGACGATGATCGCCACATCGGACCCCAAGGCATTTGAACGCAACCGCATCCTGCTGCGCCACACCTTCGGCGCCGTGGCCCCGGTGCTCGCCGATCCGCACCAGCTCCAGCAGGCCGTCGCCCGCATCTTCGCCCGGGAACTGGCCGAGGCCGCCAGCACCCGTGTTCCGCCCGACTGCAGCTATCGGGGATGGCGCCCGCCGACGCCGGACACTCTGGCGCTGAGCGCGGGGATCGGCCTGATCGCGCTTGTCCTGATGACCAAGACGCTTCTTGCCCTCGCCTATGTGCTGGCCCTGGCCACCCTGCTGCTTTTCGTGCTGCTGCGGCTCGGCGGCACGCTCGCCGATCTGCTTGCCCATCCGGCGCTGCGCCCGGCCCGCCCCCGCCCGCGCCCCCTACCCTGGAGCAGCGAATGGCCGAAGGTTTCGGTCATGGTGCCGCTCTACCGCGAACCGGAGATCGCCGGCGCATTGCTGCTGCGGCTCGGTCGGCTCACCTATCCCAAGGCGCTGCTCGAAGTGCTTCTGGTGCTGGAGGAGCATGACGACACCACCCGCCAGGCACTGGCCCGCAGCACCCTGCCGCCCTGGATGCGGATCGTCGAGGTGCCGGCGCACGGGGGGTTGACCACCAAGCCGCGGGCGATGGATTACGCGCTGGACTTCTGCCAGGGCGAGATCATCGGCGTCTGGGATGCCGAGGACGCGCCGGAGCCTGATCAGATCGAATGCATGGTGCGTCGCTTTGCCGAGGCGCCCGCCAAGGTCGCCTGCCTGCAGGGGGTGCTCGACTTCTACAACCCCCGTGCCAGCTGGCGCGCCCGCTGCTTCACCATAGAATATGCCGCCTGGTTCCGCGTCGTCCTGCCCGGGCTGGCGCGGCTGGGGCTGGTGATGCCGCTGGGCGGCACCACCCATTTCTTCCGCCGCGCGCCGCTTGAGGAACTGGGCGGCTGGGATGCCCACAACGTGACCGAGGACGCCGATCTGGGCGTGCGGCTCTATCGCGCCGGGTATCGGGCCGAGATGATCGACACCGCCACTCATGAGGAGGCCACCTGCCGCGCCCGGCCCTGGGTTCGGCAACGTTCGCGCTGGCTCAAGGGCTTCATGGTCACCTATCTGGTGCATATGCGCCGCCCGCTCCGGCTGTGGCGCGATCTGGGCGCTTGGCGGTTCTTCGGCGTGCAGGCCTTCTTTCTCGGCACCCTCGGTCAATTCCTGCTGGCGCCGATGCTGTGGTCGCTGTGGCTGATCCTGCTGGGGCTGCCGCATCCGCTCGCCGGCATCTTGCCGCCCGGGCTGCTGCGCACCGGGCTGCTGCTGACCCTGGCCGGAGAATTGCTTGCGATCGTCACCGGCATGGCCGCGGTGGCCCGGGCAAAGCGGCGGTTCCTGATGCTCTGGGTGCTGACGCTGCCGTTCTATTATCCGCTAGGGGTGCTGGCGGCCTACAAGGCGCTTTACGAACTGCTTCGATCGCCCTTCTACTGGGACAAGACCTCTCACGGGCAGACTGCCCCCGAAACGGCTGCGCCTGAGGACGAGGAGGAGACGATCAGCGATTGCGTTCCCGCTTGCCCGCGTCCTGCTTCAACCGCGTCATGAAGGCGATCGAGATATGCTCTTTCAGCGCCTTCTCCGCCGCCTCGGCATCGCGCGCCTCGATGGCGGCGACGATACCGGCATGTTCGTTCTGTGCGATCTCGCCGCGCCCCTCGGCGGCAAGCGAGGTTGTCGCCATCAAGGCCATGGTGCGATGCACCAGATCGAGCTGTTGCACCAGATAGCGGTTATGCGAGGCCAGATGGATCTGTTCGTGAAACCGCCGATTGGCCCGCGCCAGGGCGGTCGGATCGCCGACCAGCTTGTCATCCTCGCGCACCATCTCGCGCAGGACGCGGATTTCCTCGTCCGTGGCATGCTGGGCGGCCAGCCGCGCCGCCAACCCCTCAAGCTCGCGCCGGACCACATAGAGCTCCGCCATCTGGTTATGATCGAGCGAGGCGACGATCAGCGACCGGCCATCGCGTTCCAGCAGCGACTGGGTTTCAAGCCGTTGCAGCGCCTCTCGGATCGGGGTGCGCGACATGCCGAAGCGTTCGGCCAGCTCGCTTTCGACCAGGCGATCCCCCGGTCGGTAGATGCCGACGTCGATCGCTTCCAGAATCAGAGAATAGGCGTCTTTCTGCTGGGGTTTGATCTCTGCCATGCGCTCGGGTCCTGGTTGCCTCGGCCTCGTGCATACAGGCTGGTCGCCGCGTCAATCAAGCTTGCCGTTGCCGCTAGCCGCCCTGCCGCATTGCCAGCCCCGCCGGCGAAGCGTAGGACAAGCCCATGGTCAAACGCGATTTCTCTCACGTCACTCACTGGGTCTTCGACCTCGACAACACGCTCTATCCGCCGCAGGCGCGGCTGTTCGATCAGATCGAACAGCGCATGATCGCCTTCGTGATGGACAAGCTCAAGCTTGACCGCGCCGCCGCCGACAAGCTGCGCCACGACTATTGGAAACGGCACGGGACCACCCTGGCCGGGCTGATGCGCGAACATGATATCGACCCGCTGCCCTTTCTCGAGGTGGTGCACGACATCTCTCTCGCCCATCTCGACCCCGACGCCGATCTCGCCGCCCGCATCGGCGACCTGCCCGGGCGCAAGATCGTCTATACCAACGGTTCGGCCCCCTATGCCGAACGGGTGCTGGCGGCGCGCGGGCTCAGCGGCAAGTTCGATGCGATCTATGGCATCGAACACGCGGGCTTTCTCCCCAAGCCCGAGCGCGCCGCCTTCGAGACGATCTTTGCCCGTGACGGCGTGATCCCCGATCGCGCCGCGATGTTCGAGGATGACGTGCGCAACCTCGCCGCGCCGCATGACATGGGCATGCGCACGGTCCATGTCGCGCCCGAGCGGCAGCCCGCCCGACACATCCACCACCATACGGACGACCTGGCGGGCTTTCTGGCCAAGCTGATCTGACCGACCGTCCGGGGCGAGGCTGCGACAATTCGCGCCTTCCCTCAGCGGCGGAATTCCCTAGGCATCGGTCAATCTCTCTGTCCCATTCAAGATCGAAAGGCCGCCCATGTCCGCCGATACCAACACCCATCACGACGACCTGCCCAGCACCAAGACCACCGTCTGGATCTTCGTGGCCGTGGCGCTTTTTGCTGCGCTCTGGGCGGCGTCCATCGTGCTGTTCGGCGTGCCCGGCCTTTATATCCCCGCGCTCGCCCTGGTGCCGGTGGTCGGCCTGCTGATCGTTCTGGTTTCGCTCGGCTGAGACCCGGCAGGGCGACAGGATGCCATCTGGCCTTGCCCGCCCGGTCGCACTAGGGTGCGCCCAGGAAAAGGCGGAGCGAAGACCATGACCGAAACCTGCGACATCCTGATTTCCGGCGGCGGCATCGCCGGGCTGACTGCAGCGGCAGTGTTCGGACAGGCCGGGTTCGATGTGATCTGCGTCGATCCCACCCCGCCGGTCACCGAACGCGACGCCGAAGGGTCGGACCTGCGCACCACCGCGATCCTGCAACCCGGCCAGGCGCTGATGGCCGAGGCAGGCCTTTGGGATCGGCTGGCGCCCGAGGCCGCCGCGCTGCAGATCATGCGCATCGTCGATGCCGGCGGCGAACGGCCCGAGCCGCGCGTGGTGCGCGATTTCAACGCCGCCGATATCTCGGACCGGCCGTTCGGCTGGAACCTGCCCAACTGGCTGCTCCGGCGTGAACTCTCGGCACATCTGGCCGGGATGCCCAATGTCGATTTCCGCCCCGGCACCGCCACCACCAGCCTGTTCACCCGCACCGACATGGCCCGCGTCGGGCTGAGCGACGGCAGCAAGGTCGATACCCGGTTGGTCATCGCCGCCGACGGGCGCGGATCACCGATGCGCGAAGCGGCCGGGATCAAGGTGCATACCACCCGCTACGGGCAAAAGGCGCTGGCCTTCGCGGTGACCCACCCGATCCCGCATGATAACGTCTCGACCGAGATCCACCGCTCCGGCGGGCCGTTCACCCTGGTGCCGCTGCCGGATTACCAGGGCCGCCCCTCCTCTGCCGTCGTCTGGATGGAGCGCGGCCCGCGGGCCGAGGAGCTGCGCAGCCTGGAAACGGCCGAGTTCGAGGCGGCGATGACCGAACGATCCTGTGGCATTTTCGGGCCGCTCACCCTGGCCTCGCGCCGGACGGTCTGGCCGATCATCAGCCAATGGGCCGACCGGATGGCAGGCGAGCGGGTGGCCCTGATGGCCGAGGCCTCGCATGTGGTGCCGCCGATCGGGGCGCAGGGGCTGAACATGTCGCTGGGCGATCTGCGGGCGCTGCGCGATCTGGCGGTGAAACGGCCCGAGGGTCTGGGCGACGCGCAGATGCTCGAGGCCTATCACAAGGCCCGCCATACCGAGGTGATGGTGCGGCTGCGCGGCATCGACATGCTGAACCGCGCCTCGATGATCGAACTGCGGCCGCTGCGCGACCTGCGCGCCGCCGGCCTCAGCGCGCTTTATTCGCTGGCCCCGGTGCGGCGGACGCTGATGCAGATGGGCCTGGGCGTTCACTGAACGCCCGTTGTCGGGGCCTCAGCCGATCGGCCCCGGCCGCCGCTCCTCGCTCAGCACCACATTGGCCTCGACCTCGCCCGCCCCGGGCAGGGTCATGATCCGGCGCCGCAGCACCCGTTCGAAATCGGCCAGGTCATGCGCCACCACGCGCAGCCGATAGTCATAGCGGCCAAGCACGTGCTGCACCGTCAGCACCTCGGGAATCGCCGTCACCGCGCGTTCGAAATCGGCCAGGCTAACCCGCCCGTGGGTGGCCAGCTTGATGCCCAGAAACACCGTCACGCCAAAACCCAGGGCCTCGCGGTCGAGATCGAGCCGGCGCCCCTTGATCACCCCCGCCTCCTCCAGCCGCCGAACCCTGCGCCAGGCGACCGGCTGGCTGACCCCAAGCCGCCGCCCCAGTTCCGCCGCCTTCAGCGTCGCATCCTCCTGCAAGGCCCGCAGGATGGCGCGGTCGGTATCGTCCAGGTCGATCACAGCGGCAATGCCTCAACATCCTTGATCGTGGCCACATGCATCAGCGCCTCGATCTCGGTGATATGCGGCAGCGTCAGGATGCGGCTGCGGTAAAGCTCCTGATAATGCGGCATGTTGCGGGCGAGCACGGTCAGCCGCACGTCGACGCGGCCCAGAAAGGTCTGGATCTCGGCCACCTCGGGCACCTCGCGGGCGGCGGCGATGAACCGGTCGAAGGCCTGCGGCTCGGTCTTGTCCAGGCTGATGCGCAGCGACACCTCGACCGCATAGCCCAGCGCATGCCAGTCGATCACCGCGCGCTGGCCCTTGAGCACCCCCAGCGTCTCCATCCGTTCCAGCCGCTTATAGGCCTTAGACGCCGCCACACCCGAGGCGCGCGCCAGATCGGCCACCGATTGCGTGGGATCCGCCTGCAGGTGACGCAATAAACGCCGATCGGTGTCATCAAGCATGACTTTTCCAAATATTCGATATTTGCCGAATGACTTTCTAACACATGCGCAAAAGAATGCCAATTTTCATGCTGATTATCCGGGGCGACAGGCGCATCTTGTGCAACGTCAACCCAAATACCGGAGCAAATCCATGCGCGTCTATTACGATCGCGATTGCGACATCAACCTGATCAAGGACAAGAAAGTGGCCATCCTGGGCTATGGCTCGCAAGGCCACGCCCATGCGCTGAACCTGCGCGACTCGGGCGCCAAGAACCTTGTCGTCGCCCTGCGCGAAGGCTCGGCCAGCGCCAAGAAGGCCGAGGCCGAAGGCCTGACCGTGATGGGCATCGCCGAAGCCGCCGCCTGGTGCGACCTGATCATGTTCACCATGCCCGATGAGCTGCAGGCGCAAACCTACAAGAAATACGTGCATGACAACCTCAAGGAAGGCGCCGCGATCGCCTTCGCCCACGGTCTGAACGTGCACTTCGGCCTGATCGAGCCGAAAGCCGGCGTCGACGTCATCATGATGGCGCCGAAGGGCCCGGGCCACACCGTGCGCGGCGAATACGTCAAGGGCGGCGGCGTGCCCTGCCTGGTGGCCGTGGCAAACGACGCCTCCGGCAAGGCGCTGGAAATCGGCCTCAGCTATTGCTCGGCCATCGGTGGCGGCCGCTCGGGCATCATCGAAACCAACTTCCGCGAAGAATGCGAAACCGACCTGTTCGGCGAACAGGCGGTTCTGTGCGGCGGTGTGGTCGAGCTGATGCGCATGGGCTTCGAAACCCTGGTCGAAGCCGGTTACGCGCCGGAAATGGCCTATTTTGAATGCCTGCACGAAATGAAGCTGATCGTCGACCTGATCTATGAAGGCGGCATCGCCAACATGAACTACTCGATCTCGAACACCGCCGAATACGGCGAATACGTGTCGGGCCCGCGGGTTCTGCCCTATGAGGAAACCAAGGCCCGCATGAAGGCCGTGCTGACCGACATCCAGAACGGCAAGTTCGTGCGCGACTTCATGCTGGAAAACTCGGTCAACCAGCCGTTCTTCAAGGCGACGCGCCGCATCAACGACGAACACCTGGTCGAGCAGGTCGGCGCCAAGCTGCGCGGCATGATGCCCTGGATCACCGCCGGCAAGCTGGTCGACAAGTCCAAGAACTGATCCGCCCAGGCGGAGACTGCCTCCCGGCCCCTCGGGGTCGGCGGCGGGCGGGCCATTCGGCCCGCCCGTTTCACGTTTGGGGAAAAGCCATGCATTTCTTGCAATGCTGCTACCCTATTTTATCCCCGAACCTCTCGCTGCCTTTTCTCTCCTCCGACAAAGGCGTAACGCGACCCGATGTAACAAAGCCGTTCTCCCCACGGCTTAAAACGAAACAAAATTACAAATTCGGAACCATGTCTGACACCTCCCTCGCATCCGCCGATACCTCGGTCGTGAGCGTGCCGCCGAACGCCCCGCACAAGGTGCTTCTGGCCAGCCTCATCGGCACCACCATCGAGTTCTTCGACTTCTATTCCTATGCCACCGCCGCCGTTCTGGTCTTCCCGGCGCTGTTCTTCCCGGGCAGCGATCCGATGACCGCGCTGCTGGCCTCCTTCGCGACCTTCTCGATCGCCTTCTTCGCCCGCCCCTTCGGCGCCGTCATCTTCGGCCACTTCGGTGACAAGATCGGCCGCAAGGCGACGCTGGTGGCCGCGCTGCTGACCATGGGCATCTCCACCGTCATCATCGGCCTGCTGCCCACCTATGCGCAGATCGGCGTCTATGCGCCGCTGCTGCTGGCGCTCTGCCGCTTCGGCCAGGGCTTTGGCCTCGGCGGCGAATGGGGCGGCGCGGTGCTGCTGGCCACCGAGAATGCGCCCGAAGGCAAGCAGAGCTGGTACGGCATGTTCCCGCAGCTCGGAGCGCCGGTCGGCCTATTCATCTCGTCAGGCCTGTTCTGGATCATGCTGCATGTGATCAGCGAAGACGATTTCCTGACCTGGGGCTGGCGCCTGCCCTTCCTCGGCTCGATCATCCTGATCGCGCTTGGCCTCTGGGTGCGGCTGTCGATTTCGGAAACCCCGGAATTCGCCAAGGCCATCGAAAAGGAAGAACGCGTCGCCGTGCCGGTGGCCGAGGTCTTCAAGTTCCACAAGCGCAGCCTGGTGCTGGGCACCTTCGTGGCGCTGGTCACCTTCGTGCTGTTCTATATCTGCACCGCCTGGCTTCTGTCCTATAACGTCAAGGTCATCCACATCCCCTTCCTCGACGCGCTGAAGATCCAGATCTACGGCTCGGTCATCTTCGGGATCTCCATCGTGCTGGCCGGCAAGGTCGCCGACACGACCGGACGCTTCAAGTTCCTGATCTGGGTCACCGTGCTGATCGCGCTGTTCTCTTTCGCGCTGGCGCCCTTGATGTCGACCGGCGGTGAAGGCGGCATCTATGCCTTCGTCACCTTGGGCATGTTCCTGATGGGGCTGACCTATGGGGTGATCGGCGCCGCGCTGGCGGCCCCCTTCCCGACCCGGGTGCGCTATACCGGCTCGTCGATCACCTTCAACTTCGCCGGCATCTTCGGCGCCTCGCTGGCGCCCTATGCGGCGACCTGGCTGCAGACCAACTATGGCATGGCCTATGTCGGCTATTACCTGCTGGGCGCGGCGGTGATCACGCTGCTCTGCATCCTCGCCATGGGGCGTGAAAAGGTCTAAGCTCTTTTCCCTCACCTCCCATCAAGGGGCGCCCCGGCGGCGCCCCTTTTCTTTTGCGCGCCACCCGGCCGCCCGGTCCGCACAGTGAGGGCCGCAGCCGCGCACATTGTAATACGATAACACCTCTCCCACCTCCTCGCCCATGATGACCCAAAGCATCGAGACCAGAGAGGGCCTGCCGCAAGAGCTGACCACCCTCCTTCGGGATTATCCGCGCGACAGCTGGCCGGATCACCCGAATTTCGCCGCCTCCATCGCCAAGTGGATGGCGGCCCATGCAACCTTCCGCGCCCTGGGCGAGGTGATCGTCGAGGATACGGAACGCTTTCTGGACAAGGAGATGGAGCAGGATCTTTATCTGCGCCGCATCGGCCGGCACGGCAATGCGCTGGTGCACAGCCTACGCGGGCACCACACCTGGGAAGACCGCAAGTTCTTTCCCGAACTGGAGGCCGCCGACCGCCGCTTTGCCGTCGGCCTGGAGATGCTGGAGGGCGATCACCTCGGTCTTGATGGGGTGCTCGACGGCTTCACCCGTGCCGGCAACCGGATGATCCAGCTTGAAGTGCTCGATCCCTCGCAACTGCCCAACGAGGCTGGGCAAGTGCTGGAAAAGGGCCGCACCATCCGCCGGTTTCTCGACCGTCACCTGACGGATGAGGAGGATCTGGTGGTGCCGATCCTGTTGCATCACCGGTTGCGAGGCTGACGGAAGCCCGTCAGTTATCCACATTCAATCCACAAGACAAACCCCGGGATTCAAACTGAATCCCGGGGTGAATGTTCGTTTCTGAAAAGCGGCTTTCGTGCCGTTTCCTCAGCCGGCGACGACCGAGGTGACCGCATCGACCACGCTGTCGACGGTGCGCGTCAGCAGCGCCTCGTCCTCGCATTCGGCCATCACCCGGATCAGCGGCTCGGTCCCCGACTTGCGGATCAGCAGCCGCCCCCGCCCCTGCAGCGCCAGCTCCGCCGCCGCGATCGCGGCCTGAACCGGCGCGGTTTCTAGCGGCGCCTGACCGGCGGTGAAGCGGATGTTCTTCAAAAGCTGCGGCACCGGGGTGAACTGCTGGGCCAGATCGCTGGCCTTGCGGCCGGACCGCACCATCTCGGCCAGGAAATGCAGCCCCGCCATCAGCCCGTCGCCAGTGGTGGCGTGATCGGTCATCACGATATGGCCCGATTGCTCGCCGCCCAGATTGAAGCCGCCGGCGCGCATCCGTTCGACGACATAGCGGTCGCCCACGCCGGTGCGCTCGAGCCCGATCCCCTTGCCGGCCAGGAACTGCTCCAGGCCGAGGTTCGACATCACCGTCGCCACCAGCGCGCCGCCGGTCAGCACCCCTTCCTCCGCCCAGCGGGCGGCCAGCAGCGCCATCAACTGATCGCCATCGGCCACCCGGCCCTTTTCGTCGATCAGGATCACCCGGTCGGCATCGCCATCCAGACAGATCCCCACATCCGCCCCATGCGCCACCACGGTTTCCGCGGCGATCTGCGGCTGGGTCGACCCGCAGCCCTTGTTGATGTTCTTCCCGTCCGGGCTGACACCCACCGGCACCACATCGGCCCCCAGTTCCCACAGGATTTCCGGTGCCGCGCGATAGGCGGCGCCATTGGCGCAGTCGATCACCACCTTCAACCCGTCGAGCCTGAGGTCGCGCGGGAGCGAGGATTTGACCCGCTCGCCATAGCGGAACCGGGCGTCGTCGATCCGCTTGGCCCGGCCGATATTGCCGGCCTGCGCCGGCTCGACCCCGGCCTCGATCAGCGCCTCGATCTCGATCTCCGCCTGATCCGACAGCTTGAAGCCGTCGGGGCCGAAGAACTTGATGCCATTGTCCTCGGCCGGGTTGTGGCTGGCCGAGATCATCACCCCCAGATCGGCGCGCATCGACCGGGTCATCAGCCCGACGCAGGGCGTCGGCACCGGGCCCAGCAGCAGCACGTTCATCCCCGTCGAGGTCAGCCCGGCGGTAAGCGCGTTTTCGAACATATAGCCCGACAGGCGGGTATCCTTGCCGATCACCACCCGATGCGCGCTGCCGCGGTCGCGGCGGAAATAGCGCCCCGCCGCCGCCCCGATCCTGAGCGCCATGTCGGCGGTCATCGGATAGCTATTGGCCTTGCCCCGAACCCCGTCGGTCCCAAACAGTTTTCTCACAGCCATCTTCTACCCCGTTATCCCCGCGCCGCCTGCCACAGCCGCAGCGCCTGCGCCGTCTCGGCGACGTCATGCACCCGCAGGATTTGCACGCCCTGCGCCAATCCGGCAAGCCCCACCGCGATCGACCCCGGCGCGCGCGCCTCGGCGCGCGGTTCCTGGCCGATGGCGCCGATGAACCCCTTGCGCGAGACCCCCAGCAGGATCGGGCAGCCCAACCCGTGAAACAGCGCCAGCCCGCGCAACAGCGCCAGGTTATGCTCCCGCGTCTTGCCAAAACCGATGCCGGGATCGGTCACGATCAATTCGCGCGCAAGCCCCGCCGCCTCGAGCAGGACGATCCGCTCGGCCAGAAAGTCATAGACATCCAGCAGCACGTCGTCATAGCGCGGATCCTGCTGCATCGTCTCAGGCTCGCCCTGGGAATGCATCAGGCAGACCGGAACCGAACGCGACACGCAGAGCGGCGCCAGCGCCGGATCAAAGGTGAAGCCCGCGACATCGTTGACCAGATCGGCGCCCGCCTCCAGCGCCGCCTGCGCCACCGGCGCCTTGCGGGTGTCGATCGAGATCGGCACCGCGCTGATGGCGCGAATGGCGGCGATCACCGGGGCGGTACGGGCGATCTCCTCCTCCACCGGCACCTCGGCGGCGCCGGGGCGAGTGGATTCCCCGCCGATGTCGATCATGTCGACCCCGGCCGCGATCATCGCGCGGGCATGGGCCAGCGCCTGTTCCGGGCCATTGTGGCGGCCACCGTCGGAAAAGCTGTCGGGCGTGGTATTCAGGATCCCCATGATCCGCGGCCGGTCCATCGCCAATCCGGCAACCGGGGCGCGCGGCGCCACCAGCGGTTCAAGCTGATGGTCGGGCACCTCCTCGACCGGGATCACCTGCGGCGTCCTCCCGCGCGCCAGGGCCTCGACATGGGTGAACCACATCGGGCCGCCGGCCAGAGGCACGGCATCATCCGGGCGCGCCGGTCCATGCTGGACCAGGGGGCGGTAATAAAAGGTCATAGGGTCGTCTGCTCCACCGACAGGGCCCGCAACGGAACCCCCGCCCCCTCCGGCAAGGTGGCGCCAATCACCAGCATCTCGCCGGCGGCGAAGGTGGCGGCGAACCAGGCGGCCAGGGCCACGGCGTCGCCCGGCTGGGCCGAGGGGCCGTCGACCGCATCGAGCACGATCTTCGACGGTGCCCAGACGCTGATCTGGCCATGCCGCATCGCCCAGTCAAGCTCGGTCCGGGTCTCCACCACCACGCAACGGGGATCGCGGGCGGCCAGCACCCAGGCATTCTGTTCGATGGCCAGCAGATCAATCCGCCGCTGGGTCATCCGGTGGTGGCTTTGCGGCGCCGGCGTCACCGGCGCCCCGACACAGAGAACCGGCGGCCGGTCGCCGGCCCCGAGCTGGTCGAGCCAGCCTGACAGGTTCTCCGACGCGATGGCGGCATTCGACAGATAGACCAGGCGCGGATGCGGCCGGTCGTCCTCTGGCGGAATGAGCTGCCCATGGGCAAGCTGATCGCGGGCCCGGACGATCTCCACCCCCAGCGCACCCGGGCCGCGATCAAGCTTTTCGATGCGAACGAAAGCCCTTACCGCCTGAGGTTCAAGCAGAATGCGTTCCGCGATCCGCTCGGCCAGGGTTTCCAGAAGGTTCAGCCGTTCGGCCTTCAGCTCGTGCTCGATCGCCTCGGTCACCTTGTCATAGGACAGGATGCGGTCGACGTCGTCGTCGATCGGGCCGGTCAGCGGTTCGACCTCGACCACCACATTGAAGGACAGCCGCTGGGTCGTCCCGCGTTCAGCCTGAAAGGCGCCGATCTCAACCTCGACCACGTGATCGCGCAACGAAATGCGGTCGAGCGGCCCGCCCGGCGCTGTGGCCCGCGCCCGTTCAGAAGGATGCGCGAAGGCGAGACGGATTTCGGTGCTCATGGGCTTGCGGCCTTTGGTCTTGGGTCCTGGATCAGCGAAACCTACGCTGACGGCGCCCTTCTAACAGGCCTGGACGCGGCGTACCAGCGGCCGAAACCGTCGCCGGTCGTCACTCGCTCGACGCGGTGCGATAGTGCTGGCGGTAAAAGATATGCTCACCGATCTTGGTGGTCGGCGTATAGGCGCTGGCCCAGCTCGGTTTGACGGCCAGCGTATGGTAATGGGTGGCGCCATTGGTCAGATCGCCGGCATAGCCGTCCATCACCGCCCGCGCCACTTTCGAAACCCGCTCGAAGGCCTCTTGTTCGCTGATCACCTCGGCGCGGCCATCGCAGGTGAAGGTGAACTGGCACTGATAGCGCTTGCCGGTGCCCTGGCGGATCACACCGCACAGCGTGTCGGGATAGCGGCCGCTTTTGACCCGGTTCATGATCACCTCGGCGACGGCGAACTGGCCTTTGACCGTCTCGCCGCGCGCCTCGAAATACAAGGCCTCGGACAGGCAGCGCCAATTGTCGCCGCCCTCGGGCTCCGGCTGGGCATCGAGCCAATCACGGGTGAAGCTGAAGGAAGGCGCCTTGCCCTGCTTGCCGCGAGAGGCGGTCAGAAAGGACTTGAGCTGCTGGTTCGGCATCGCGCCGAGGGTGGATTGTTCGCGTTGGAACAGACTTTTCAGACCGGTTTCGGCCGACACAGAAAGCGGCGATAAGGCCGCAAGGATTATGACGGCAACAGCCAAAACTCGGTTCATCTTTACCCCGTTAAGCAGTCTCTCGCACCCGCCTTTTTCAGGCTGGCGCAGGGGACCCCTTAACCTACAAAGTAAAAAAGATCTACCTCCGCCCAAATCAAGGGCAGTTTACAAACGCTTGAGAGGAGAGGCTGCCAGAGGCGTCTGGCAAAAAAAACCTTTATTTACGGCTTCTTCGCCGCGTTCAGACCGGTCTTCGCCGCGATGGCGAGTTGAGCGGCTGCCAGCCGAGCTACAGGAACCCGGAAGGGCGAACAAGAGACATAATCGAACCCCGCCTCACGGCAGAATTCGATCGATTCGGGGTTGCCGCCATGCTCGCCGCAAATCGAGACAGTCAAGCCGGGATGCGCGGCCCGCCCACGGTCTGCGCCAAGTTTCAGAAGCTCCCCCACCCCGTCGGTATCGAGGACATGGAAGGGATCCTCGTTGAACACCCCCTTGCGCACGTAATCCGACATGAAGCGGCCGGCGTCGTCCCGCGACAGACCATAGGTCATCTGCGTCAGGTCATTGGTCCCGAAGCTGAGGAAGGAGACATAGGGCGCGATTTCCGCCGCCCGCAAAGCCGCCCGCGGGGTTTCCACCATCACCCCCAGCCGATAGGCGAACTCCGCCCCATGCTGGGCGCGCACGGTGGCGGCGACAGCCTCGATCCTGGCCTTGATCAGCTCGACCTCGCGTTTGGCGGAAACCAGCGGGATCATGATCTCGGGCACCACAGGCTCACCGCTTGCGCGCATCGCCAGCGCCGCCTCGAAGATGGCGCGCGCCTGCATCTCGTAGATCTCGGGAACCGTCACCCCCAGCCGCACGCCGCGCAGCCCCAGCATGGGGTTGTATTCCGCCATCGCCTCGATCCGCCGGGTCACGTCGGAGACCGGCAGATCCAGCGCCTCGGCCAGTTCGCGCTGGCCGGTCCGGCTGGCCGGCAGGAATTCATGCAGCGGCGGATCGAACAGGCGAATACAGACGGGCCTGCCCTCCATGATCTTGAAAAGCTGGATGAAATCGTCTCGCTGCATCGGCAGCAGCCGGCTCAGCACCTCGGCGCGGCCGGAACTCGTCTCGGCAAAGATCATCTCGCGCATGACGGTCAGCCGGCCCTGTTCGAAGAACATGTGCTCGGTACGACAGAGCCCGATCCCCTGGGCGTCGAAGTTGCGCGCGGTGCGGGCGTCGGCCGGGGTGTCGGCATTGGCCCGGATGCCGATATCGCGCTCGGCGTCGGCCCAGCTCATCAGCGTCTGGAAGGCATCGTCCAGCGCCGCCTCCAGCATCTCGGGCTCCCCGGCGAGGACTTCGCCGGAACTACCGTCGATGGTGATCACATCGCCCTCGCGCAGGACGCGCCGGTCAGGCGTGATCAGCATCTTGTCGCGGGTGTTGAAGGTCAGCTCGGAGGCGCCGACGATGCAGGGCAGCCCGAGACCGCGACCGATCACCGCCGCGTGGCTGGTCATGCCGCCCTTTTCGGTCAGAACGCCTGCGGCCGCGTGCATGCCGCGCACATCCTCCGGCGCGGTCTCGCGACGGACCAGAATGCAGGCCT
>NZ_JBLWVT010000016.1:0-34931 GCF_048268305.1 Pseudodonghicola sp. | reverse complement strand
CCGGCCTGTTCGGCGGCGATCGCGGCCGTGCGCGACCTGCCGGAGGGCGCTGATGCGGCAAGCCGCGCGGCGCTGACCGACCGGCTTGCCGCCGAACAGGCCGGCGCGGTGGCGGCGATGAGTGCCACGATCGCCGCCTTGCAGGCAGGCCCGCTGCCGCCCCGCGCCGACGATCCGCGCGGCGCCTATCTGGCCGAGGTTGCCGCCAGCGCGCCCCAGACCTGGGCCAGATAGGGGCGACGATCCAGGGTGACCGGCGGCTGCGGGCACTTCGCCTGGGCCGCCCAAAAAACCGCCCCCGTTGGGCGAAGGGCGGGCTTTGTTGCTGCCGCCTTGGCAAGGCGGTTTCACCAACGGGGACCGGCCGCTAGGCTCCGCCTGCGCGGGCGGGGGGAATCGGCAGGATTGTCCCGCCTCGGCAAAGGCATAAGGAGACGACGCTGTGGACCAGCAAGTGCGCGACAAGATTCTCAAGGCGGTGGACGACGGGTTCGACGATCAGATCGCCTATCTTCAGAAACTGGTGTCGTTCCGGTCGCAACGGGGCGAGGAGCGGCCGATCCAGGACTTCTTCTTCCGCGATCTGGCGGCGCGCGGTTTCGCCGTCGACCGGTTCGAGATGAACGAGGCGATGCTGATCGCGCATGAGGGCGGGGCGCCGTTCTCGGCCGAACATTCCGCCGCGCCCATCGTCGTCGGCACGCTCTACCCGCGCGAGGAGGTCGGCCATTCGCTGATCCTGCAGCACCATGTCGACGTGGTGCCGGTCGGGCCGCTCGACATGTGGGAACACGATCCCTATGGCGGCGAGATCGTCGGCAATCGTCTTTACGGGCGCGGCGCTGGCGACATGAAGGCCGGCGCCTCGGCCAATGTCTTCGCGCTCGAGGCGCTCAGGCGCGCCGGGCTGCGGCCAGCGGCGACGGTGCATCTGGAATCCGTGGTCGAGGAGGAGGCGACCGGCAACGGCGCGCTGCAGGCTTTCCTGCAAGGCTATACCGCCGAAGCGGCGCTGGTGCCGGAACCCGAACAGGAAACCCTGGTGCGCGCCGCCTGCGGCGTTCTGTGGTTCGAGGTCGAGGTGCGCGGCATCCCGGTCCATGTCCACCAGATGGGCGAAGGCGCCAATGCCATCGACGCCGCCTATCGGGTGATCGGCGCCCTGCGCGAGATCGAGGCAAAATGGAACGCCGAGGCGCCGGAATATGCGCATTTCAGTGGCAAGCAGCTGCCGGCCAACCTGAACATCGGCAAGATCGAGGGCGGCGACTGGGGATCCTCGGTTCCGGCCTGGTGCCGGTTCCAGGTGCGGGTGGCGATCCAGCCCGGCGAGAAGGCGCAGGCCAAGTTCCGCGAGATCGAGGATCACGTCGCCCGCTTTGCCCGCGCCGACCGCTTCCTGGCGCAGCATCCGCCGCGGCTGACGCAGAACGGCTTCAACGCCGAGGGCTATATCCTCGAACCCGGGTCCGAGGCGGAAAAGGTGCTGGGCATCGCCCATGAGGCGGCCTTCGGCACCCCGCTCGAAACCCGCATCGCGCCGGCCTATCTGGATGCGCGGGTCTTTGCGCTCTATCACCAGATCCCGGTGCTTTGTTACGGGCCGAAGGGCTATGTCAGCCACGGGTTCGACGAATACGTCGATCTGGAGTCGCTGCGCACCACCACCAAGTCGATGGCGCTGTTCATCGCCGAATGGTGCGGTACCGAGGCGCTCTGACGCCGCAGGGCCCGATCCGAACCGCAGGGGCGCGGGTCGGGCCGAGAGGCAGGCGGGATCAGTCGATGAAGGCTTCGAATTGGTCCTGCAGCCGGCGCATGTGCTGTATCCGGGCCGCCACCTGGTCGCCAAGCTGGGCAATCACGTCATCCAGCATCAAATTGGTCAGCGTGGCGAAGGGCGCCTGGGAATCCCAGAACAGCGTCGATTCCGTGTTCACCGCCAGCACGTGATCGGTGAAGTCCCGCGCCCAATAGCAATGGGTATCGCAGATGATCACCAGCGGCACCCCGGCCTCGACCGCCGCGCGGGCGAGTTGAAAGCTCAGTTTGGTATAGCGGCGCATCTCGAAGAGGATCAGCAGCTTGTCGTCGCCCTCCCTGGCAAAAAGCTCGCTGAAGGTGCCGCTCTGGCTGTGCAGGAAATGGGCGTTCGGTCGCACGTAGTCGAGCCGTCCGGCGAAATCCGAGGCGATGCCGCTGATCGTCTGGAAGCCCGCGATGAAGACCTGCGCACGGGAACACAAAAGCCCAACCGCGTCGCGCCAGCTGTCCGACCCGCGCAGCTCATAGACCGCGACGGTGGCCTGCAGCTCGATCTCGAGATTGCCGGCGAGCCGCGCATCGGCGCCGCCGTCCTTGCGGATGCGGTCGATCCGGTCCGAGACCAGAACCTGCGCGCCGCCCTCCATATCCGCGCGCAGCCGTTCCTTGAGATCGCTGAGCCCCTTGTACCCCAGCGTGCGCAGAAACCGGCTGACCGTCATCTGGCTCACCCCCACCGCCTCGGCGATGGAGGCGGCGGTTTCGAACGGCAGGCGCTGCAGATGCGACAGCATATAGGAGGCGACCGCCTTTTCGGACTTGGTCAGCTTGGGAAAGTCTTCCCGCAGTTTTTCGGCAAGGGGTTCGATCATTGGCCCAGGTTCGCTGTTTTGTGGAACCAAGGTTTGGCCTGTTCGATCTGCGATGCCAAGCGGAACAACAGGCCTTCCTCGCCAAACCGGCCACTGATCATCACGCCGACGGGCAGCCCATCGGGTGTCCAATGCAGCGGCAGTGACATGCTGGGCTGACCGGTGATGTTGAAGAGCTGGGTGAAGGGGCTGAACTCCGCCAGCGCCCTGGCATAGGCTTCGACATCCGGGTTGGCGGTGCTTTGCGGGCCGAGCGGCACCGGCGGCTGGCCCAGTGTCGGGCTCAGGATCACGTCATGGGTCTGGTGGAATTCCGCCATCCGGCGACCCTGCCGATGGATCGCGGCGAGCGCCTTGGGATAATCCTCGACCGTCAGCCCGGCGGAAAACTCCACCGCGCTCCAGGTCACCGGATCGACGTCATCGGAGCGGAGCGGGCGGCCAAGCTGTTCGGCCCGCAGCTTCAGCGTCAGCGAGACGTTGGAGGCCACCAGCACCCAGAGCGCCGGGCCCAGTTCATCCCAATGGCCGGGGGGCGGGGTGGCCTCTTCGACGTGATGGCCAAGGCTTTCCAGCAGGGTTGCGGCCTCGCGCGCGGCCCTCTCGCATTCGGGGTCGACCGGCACGCCCGACAGCGGCCGGGTCTGCAGCGCCACCCGCAATTGGCCAGGGTTGGCGCCGATTTCGGCCAGATAGGGGCGGATGGGCGCCGGGGCGCAATAGGGATCGCCCGGAACATAACCCTGGGTCGCATCCAGCAGCGCGGCGCTGTCGCGCACGCTGCGGCTGACCACATGGTTGACCGACAGGCTGCCCCAGCCCTCGCCGGCAAAGGGGGCGGCGGAATTGCGCGCGCGGGTGGGTTTCATTCCGAACAGGCCGCAGCAGGAGGAGGGGATGCGAATCGATCCGCCGCCGTCGCTGGCATGGGCCGCGGGCACGATGCCGGCGGGCACGGCCGCCGCCGCCCCGCCGGAAGATCCGCCGGCCGTGCGGTCAAGTGCCCAAGGATTGCGTGTTGCGCCCACGTAAGAGCCTTCGGTCGAGGCGGCCAGGGCCATCTCGGGCGTGGTGGTCTTGCCGAAAATCACCAGGCCGGCGCGTTTGTATCGCTCGACCAGAACCGAATCCATCGTCGCCGGCGGCATATCCGCGAAGAAGCGCGAGCCCAACGAACTGGTGGTCCCCGCAAGTGGCGCGCCGATGTCCTTCAGCAGGAAGGGCACCCCGGTGAACGCCCCTTGGGGGAGCGGTCCGGCGGCGGCCTTGTGGCCGTAATCATAGAGTTTTTGCGCCAGCGCATGCACCAGCGGATCGGCGGTCTCGGCCGCCGCGATGGCGGCCTCCAGCAGCTCGGCCGGCGTCACCTCTTTCTGCCGGATCAAGGCGGCGAGCCCCAGCCCGTCATGATCCCGATAGTTGGCAATCCCTGTCATGCTCATGTCCTTCCCTGCGGTTTTTGGTACCTAAGTTTTATAAATAACATTACTTGACACATTGAGATATTAATAACATTGATGTCAACATCGCCCGTCGTGCCAGGCGGGCCAGTCTCTCCACCTTAGCCACTCACGGGATCAGACACAGGAGAACAACGAATGAAAAAACGTACTCAACAGGGAATTCGCGGCCTTGCTCTGGTGGCGGGGCTGATGGCGGGGCTGCCGCAGATCGCGCTGGCCGGGGACAATACCATCGTCTGGGGCAAGCCGGGCGAGATCACCGGCTTCGACGCCCATGTCTCGGGCACGGTAAACAGCTGGCAGATGTACCAGATGGTCTATGAGACGCTGCTGACCGCAGATGCGACCATGACGTTGACGCCCGGTCTGGCGGCGAGCTGGGAACAGACCTCTCCCACCACCTATGTGTTCAAGCTGCGGTCTGATGCCGGGTTCTCCAACGGCCGCCCGGTGGTTGCCGCGGACGTGATCGGCAGCCTGAAGCGGATCAAGAACCCGGAGACCGCCTCTTATTGGACGGCGCAGATCGGCACCATCGCCAGGATGGAGGCGCCCGACGATCACACCGTGGTGGTCGAGCTTGAGGAACCCCATACCGCCTTCCTCGCCGCGCTGGCCCATATCAGCGCCGCGATCCTGCCGATCAAGGAACTGGAGGAGGGCAGCTTTGATCCCACCTCGCAACTGTTGGGCTCCGGCCCCTATATGGTGGTCGAGCACAAGCAGGACGAAAGCTGGACGCTGGCCAGGAACCCCTATTCCTGGCACAAGGACAGCCCCGCTCCGGAAACCCTGAGCGCGCCGATCATCCCTGACGATTCCGCCCGCATGGCGGCGCTGCGCGATGGGCGGATCGATTTCACCACCTTCTCGAACCCCGATGTGGCGCTGATGCTGTCGCGCGACAAGGCTATCGAGGTCTTCCCGCAGCAGACCACCAACTATTACCGCATGGACGTGAACGCGCTGAGCGAGGCCTCGGCCTTCCATGACAAGCGGGTGCGGCAGGCGTTCAATCTGGCGCTGGATCGCGATGCGATCAACAATCTGGTCTTTGCCGGCACCACCACGGTGGATTACCCGGTGCCCGCCGCCTTCGGCAAGGATGCCTGCCACAACGTGCCGACCTATGCGCTGCCGCGCGCGGACCGGCTCGCCAAGGCCAAGGCGCTGCTGGCCGAGGCCGGCACGCCGGCGCCGGCGATCACCATCATGGCGACCTCGGCCGATCCGATCTATGGCCGTATCGCCCAGGTGGCACAGCAAAGCGTGACCGAGGCGGGCTTCAAGGTCGAGATCGTGCAGCCGCCGATGGCGGAATATCTGGACAAGGTGTTCACCAAGGGAGATTTCGACGTCTCGCTGTCCTGGCTGGCGGGCTATACCGATCCCAGCATGGTCATCGCCTGGTGGAACCCGAATTTTGCCATATGGAACAAATCTTTCCAGGAGGATGTTTCGGCATTGGATGAGGCTTTGGTTCAGGTCAAATCGCTGCCCGCAGGGGCCCCGCGTGACGGCAAGCTTGTCGAGATCTGCGACATGATCGACGACGGCGCCAACCTGCTCGCCCTGGTCAGCCGCGCTGATTACATCGCCTATCGCAAGGACAAGATCGCGGTGGAACTGGCGCCGAAATCCGGCTCGTCCAGCACCTATCAGTTCATCTACGACTTCAAATCCCTGGATTGAGCGCAGGCGGACAGGGGTGCGTGCGGGCCTCTGGCAGGCCCGCACCATACCTGATCCTATGCGATAAGAATGATGCGTATCCTACTTTATTTCCTTCCAAAATTGCCCGTCGCCGCGATTACCCTTCTGGGGGTATCGGCGCTGGTCTTCCTGTCGCTGCGGCTGATCCCCGGCGGCTATGCCGATGTGCTGCTGGGCCCTTTCGTGACGCCAGAGGCGCGGGCGATGATCGCCGCGCGCTACGGGCTCGACCAGCCGCTGGCACTGCAATATCTGAGTTGGCTTGGCGCGCTGATGCAGGGTGACCTGGGCATTTCGATGGTGACGCGCGGTCCGGTGCTGGACGAATTCCTGCGCCGCGCGCCGGTGACGCTGGAATTGGCGCTGATCGCCATGGTCTTCGCGCTCGCCGCCGGGCTGCCGCTGGGGATCCTGGCCGGGGTCATCGGCCCCGATCACAGGGGCGGCTTGATTGCCCGGCTGATCGGCGCGCTTGGCGCCAGCGTGCCGGAATTCGTGCTGGGTAGCCTTTTGATCTTCGTCTTCTCGGTCTGGTCGCTGTGGTTCAAGGTCGGGGGTTATGTCGGTCCGCTGGAGGATCCGGTCGGCAATCTGCGCACCATGCTGCTGCCGGCCTTCACCCTGTCGATCTTCGGCATCGCTTTGGTGCTGCGTACCACTCGCGACGCGGTGCTGCGGGTGATGACCGAAGGCTATATCACCACCGCGCTCGCCCGGGGCGAGACACCGCGCGACATCATCCGGCTGCATGTGCTGCGCAATGCCGCCATTCCGGTGGTCACCGTTGCGATCACCTATTTCGGCTTCCTGCTTGGCGGCGCCGTGGTGGTCGAGGTGCTGTTTTCGATCCCCGGCATCGGCTTCTACATCTACTCCGGGCTTGAGAACCGCGATTACGCCATCGTTCAAGCCGGCGTGCTGCTGGCGGCGGCGGTCTTTGTCACCATCAACATGCTGGCAGACATTCTTTATGCGCTGCTTGACCCGCGCATTGGCAGTGGCCGGGGGTGAGACGCATGTTCAAGACAATTTCCTCCATGATTTCCGATCTCTGGGCCCGCGATCGGCTGTCGCTCTTCGGTATCGCCTTGCTGATCTTCCTGGTGCTTCTGGGGCTGATCGGCCCGCATCTGCCCCTGGGTGATCCGATGAAGATCGGCGCCGGCCCGCGGTTGTCGCCGCCGAACTGGGCCTTTCCCTTCGGCACGGACGAGCTTGGCCGGTCTTTCCTGCCGCGGGTGGTCGAGGGCATTCGCGCCACCTTCCTGCTGTCAGCCGCTGCCGTCATCATCACTGCGGTTCTGGGCACCATTCTGGGCATGTTCGCCGGATTCTTCGGCGGCTTCGCCGATCAGATGGTGGCGCGGGGGGCGGATATCCTCTTTGCCTTTCCGGCGATCCTGGCCGGGCTGCTGATCGCGGCGGTGATGGGACCCGGGCAGATCTCGGCGATCACGGTGATTTCCATCGCCACGCTGCCCCTGTTCATCCGGGTGGTCAGGGCGGTGACCATGGGGCTGTCGGGGCGCGGGTTCATCGTCGCGGCCCGGGTTGCCGGCGCCTCGCCCTGGCGGGTGATGCTGGTGCATATCCTGCCCAATATCATCGGCGCGGTGATCGTTCAGCTCACCTATGCGCTGTCGGTCGGCATGATCATCGAAAGCGCGCTCAGCTTTCTCGGGCTGGGGGTGCAGCCGCCCTATGCCTCGCTCGGCTCGCTGCTCAGGCAGGGCAGTTCCTATCTGACCTTCGCGCCCTGGCTGGTGCTCTCGGCCGGCGGCGTGCTGTCGCTCGCCATCATGGCGGTGAACCTGGCCGGAGACGCCGCGCGCGACGCGCTGGAGCCGCTGAAGGGACGGGCGCTGAAATGACGATTGTTCAATGTGAGAACCTGGTGGTGACCTATCGCACCGGCCTGGGCAGGGTCCGGGCCCTCGACGGTGTCGACCTGACGGTGCGAAAGGGGGAAACCCTTGCCATCGTTGGCGAAAGCGGATCGGGCAAGTCGACGCTGGGCATGGCCATGGGCCGGCTGCTGTCCGAGGTCGCCGAGCGCGAGGATGGGCGGCTCGATGTCGGCGGCCAACCGGTCTTCGACATCGACGACGGGGCGCTGCGCGCGCTGCGGCGCGATACGCTGGGCTTCGTGTTCCAGAACCCGATGATGGCGCTTGATCCTACCATGCGGATCGGTCGGCAGGTGGAGCGCGCGATGGGCCGCAAGGCGCGTGCCGATCAGATCCATGCCCTGTTGCAGCGTGCCGAACTGGAGGATCCCGAACGGGTGGCGAAAAGCTTTCCGCATCAGCTTTCGGGTGGCATGGCGCAGCGGGTGGTGGTGGCGATGGCGATCGCCCGACGGCCGCGGCTGTTGATCGCGGATGAACCGACCGCCTCGCTTGACGCCTCGATCCGCGACCGGGTGATGGGCACGCTCTGCCGGCTGCGGGACGAAACCGGCGCCAGTCTGATCATCCTGTCGCATGACGTCCATATGGTCGCCCATCACGCCGACCGGGTGGCGGTGATGTACGGCGGCCGGATCGTCGAACAGGGCGAGACCGCCAAGGTGCTGGGCGCGCCGGAGCATCCCTATACCCGCGCGCTGCTGAAGGCGGCGGCGGGTCATGAAAAGCCCGGCGACTGGCTGATGCCGATCCCCGGCACGCCGCCCTTGCTGACGGCGCGCTGCGCCGCCTGTTCCTTCGAACCGCGCTGCGCCGTGGCGGCCGATATCTGCCGCAGCACAAGACCGGAACCGCGCATGGTCGCGGATCGCCAAGTGCTCTGCCTGCTGGCGGGTGGGGCCTCTGATCAGAAGGAGGGCGCGGCATGACGGCGCCGGTTGTCGAACTCGACAAGATCACGGTGACCTATGGCGGCCGGCTGTTCCGCGGCGAGGGGTTCCAGGCGGTCAAGGGCATCAGCCTGGCGATCGCCCCGGGCGAAACCGTCGGGTTGGTGGGCGAAAGCGGATCGGGCAAGACCACGCTGGGCCGGGTCTGCCTGGGGCTGCAGCCGCCCAGCGCCGGCCATATGCGGTTCGGCGGTGCCCCCTTCGGTCGGCTGCGCGCCCGGCGCGGGCAATTGTCGGTGGTGCTGCAGCACCCGGAGTGGGCGCTGAACCCGCGGCTGAGCTGCGGCACCTCGATCGAGGAACCCTTGATGATCCTCGGCGTGGGGGCGGAGGAGCGTCGTGCCCGGGGGACCGAGATGCTGGAGGCCGTGGGCCTTGGTGCGTCTTTCGCCGATCGCTATCCCGGCCAGCTTTCCGGCGGGCAGCGCCAGCGCGTCGCCATCGCCCGCGCCCTGATCACCGAGCCGCGCTTCATCGTCTTTGACGAGGCGGTCTCGGCGCTCGACGTCTCGGTGCAGGCGCAGGTGCTGAACCTGATCCGCGAATTGCAGGACCAGCACGGCTTCGGCGCGCTCTTCATCTCGCACGATCTGGCGGCGACGCGCTACATCTGTCACCGCATCGCGGTGATGTATCACGGCGCCTTCGTCGAGGTCGCCGATGCCGCGCGGTTCTATGGCGTGCCTGAGCATCCCTATAGCCGCAAGCTGATGGAGGCGATCGGATGAGCTGGGGCCTGCGCCTTTGCGCGCTGCTCTGCGCTCTGTGTCTGGGAACCATGGCGCGGGCAGAAAGTGAGCTGTCGCGGACCTGGGACGCCGCTTGGGTGTTCGCCCCGTCGGCGGGGACCGCGGGCTATCGGCGGCTGAGCGTCGCCGATCTGCCCGCCGCGCTGACCGATCGCGCCCCGCGCGCGCTGGTCGTCTATGCCCATGGCTGCGACGGGCTGTCCGAGATCTCGGCCGCGACGGGGCGGTTTCTGGCCCAGGCCGGTATCCTGATGGTGGCGCCCGACAGCTTCGCCCGGACCGACAAGCCGCAAAGCTGCGATCCGACCATTCCGCGCGGCGGGCTGCATCGCGCCGTGCTCGGCTGGCGGCAGGAGGAAATGCGCTTGGCCGCCGATCATCTGCGCGCGTTGGCCCCCGATCTGCCGCTGATCCTGATGGGCCAGTCCGAAGGCGGCACCACGGTGGCGACGATCGCCGATATCGGTGCCGACGCGCGGGTGATCGAGGGCTGGACCTGCCACGCCGGCTGGCCGGAATATCGCGGGTTGAACGCGCCCGAGGGGCAGCCGGTGCTCAGCCTCGTGGGGGAGGACGACCCCTGGTTCCGGCTGTCGGTACTGCAGGGCGACTGCGGCGCCTTCATGGCGGGGCCGGCGCAACGCTCCATCGTCTATCGCCGGCCCGCCGTCTTGGCGCGCAAGCATTGGCTGTCGTCGGACACGGCCGTGCAGGCCGAGATCACCGATTTCATTCTTTCAACGACCAAGAGGCAGTGACATGCTGACCCCAGACTTGCGCGCCGCGCTGACCGATGCGGTCGATGCCGGCTTCGATGCCCAGATCGCGCTGACTGCCGATCTGCTGCGCTTCCCCTCGACCCGCGGCAATGAGGCCACCGCGCAGGATTTCATGGCCGATCAGATGCGCCGGCGCGGCCTGTCGGTCGACCGCTTTCTGGTTGATCTGGACGAGATCCGCCATCTGCCCGGGTTCTCTCCCGCGGCTGTCAGCTATGACAACGCCTGGAACGTCGTCGGGACCTATCGCGCCGCGGGTCCGAGGGGGCGGTCGCTGATCCTGAACGGCCACATCGACGTGGTGCCGGCCGGGCCGCTCGACATGTGGACCACGCCGCCCTTCGAACCCCGGGTCGCGGGCGATTGGCTCTATGGTCGGGGCGGTGGCGACATGAAGGCGGGGCAGGTGGCCTGTCTGGCCGCACTCGATGCCATCGAACGGGCGGGGTTCAAACCCGCCGCCGACATCATCGTCCAGAGCGTGGTCGAGGAGGAATGCACCGGCAACGGGGCGCTGGCTTGCCTGGCCAAGGGTTATCGCGCCGATGCCGTGCTGATCCCGGAACCTCTGCACGATTGCCTGACCCGGGTGCAACTGGGCGTTTTGTGGTTCAAGGTCGCGGTGCGCGGCCTGCCGGTCCACGCCTCGGACGCCACCGAAGGGGCCAATGCGATCGAGGCCGCCTATGAGCTGATGCGCGCGTTGCGCGGGCTCGAGGCGCGGTGGAATGCGCGCAAATGCGATCACGCCCATTATGAGAACAGCGCGCATCCGATCAACATGAACGTCGGCCGGATCGAGGGCGGCGACTGGGTGTCCTCGGTGCCGGCCTGGTGCAGCTTCGAGGTGCGCATCGCCATCTATCCCGATCAGACCATCGCCGAGGCCAAGCGCGAGATCGAGGAGACCATCCGCGAGGCCGCCCGCGGCACCGCCTTCCTGCGCAACACCCCGCCCGAGGTCACCTATCACGGCTTCGAGGCCGAGGGATATCTGCTGCAGGATGCCGAGGTGCCGGTGGGCATTCTGGCCGGCGCCCATCGCGCCGTCTTCGGGACCGATCTGCAAGAAGTCGCCTCGACCGCCACCACAGACGCGCGGTTCTTCGGCCTTTACGGCAAGATGCCGGCGCTGGTCTACGGGCCGGTGGCGGACTCGACGCACGGCTTTGACGAGCGGGTCAGCCTGACCTCGCTCAACAAGGTGACCAAGGCCATGGTTCTGTTCATCGCCGAATGGTGCGGGCTCGACCCCATCGGCTGATCCGGGGTCCGGCGCGCTCTTGCAAAAGGGTCGCCGGCCTGTCCGGTCCGCGCATTCCCCCAGCTGCGCGGGCCGGACTATGACATCCGCGGTGGGATCGGGGCGGGCGCTGCGATTTGGGGATCGCGTCCGCCCAGGTCTCAACGCATCAGCGTCATCGCTTCCAGCGTATCGGGGGCGGAGGTGAGGCAGATATTGCCATCCTCGGTGATCAGCACGGTGTCGGAATGGCGGAAACCGCCGATGCCGGGGAAATAGATGCCCGGTTCGATGGTAAAGCTCATCCCCGGCTCCAGCACGCGGGGATCGCCCTCGGCCAGGAAGGGGGCCTCATGCGCCGTCACCCCCATGCCGTGGCCGGTGCGGTGCAACAGGTTTTCCGCATATCCCGCCGCCTTGAACAGATCGTTTACCGCCTTGTCGACATCGCACATGCGGGTGCCGGGCCTGGTCATCTCCAGGGCCAGATGACGGCCTTCCATCATAACCTCATAGGGGCGCTTGGCGGCCTCGGGCACGTGGTTGATGAAAAAGGTCCGCTCGATCTCGGAGCCATAGCCGTTCAGCACCGCGTTGATGATCGACACATGCGGCCCGCCCTCGGCCATCCGCATGCCGAGATCGCCGAAATTGTGCGGATCGTGCGAATATTGCGCCGGGTGAAAGACCGAGGCCAGCTTGGTCGCCTGCGGGTTCACCGAAGGCTCATCCTTGATCAGCCTCTGGAACATCAGCCCCGACCCGCGCGTGTTGACCTCGGCCAGCGAGCGGCCGGGGCTGGCGGTCTCCAGCAGATCGGCCATGGCGGCCGAGGCGATCTGGCCGGCATAGACCATGCGGCCGATCTCATAGGGCGACTTGATCAGCCGCAGATCGTCGATCAGGTCGGTTCGTACCCGTTCGGCGCTGATGGCATCGTAGATCTGCAGCGGGCAGACCGATTCCACCCCGACCCGCGCCGCGCCGCCGATCACCGCCTGCATCCGGTCGAACCAGTTCTGCCCCTCGGGCGCGGGGAATTCGAAGTAATCGACCAGCTCGATCGCACCCACCGAGCGGCTGCGCACATGCGGGCATTCGAGAAGCGGCACCAGGAATTTCAGCGGTCCCTTGGCGGGCACCATCAGCACGAAGGGGCGTTCGTGCACCATATTGGCGAAATTGGTCAGATAGAACACATTGTCCGGCTGGTAGGAGATATACCAGTCAAGCTTTTGCTCGGCCATCCGGGCCTGCAGCCGCTCCAGCCGGGCGGAGAGTTCCGCCGTGGTGGGCGCGTGGTGAATGGGGGCGAGGATCATGTCTCTCTCCTTGGGTCTCGGGAAATGGGAATGGAAAAGCGCTCAGCGCATCAGCGTCGGCAGCCAGAGCGTGATGGCGGGAAAGGCCACCAGGATCGCCAGCGTCAGCACGTCCATGGCGATGAACCAGGTGACGCCCCTGAAGATCGTCGGCAGATCGACCAGCTTGCCCAGCGTGCTCTTGATCACATAGATGTTCAGCCCCACCGGCGGGGTGACCAGGCCGATCTCGAGCAGCTTGACGATGATGATGCCGAACCAGATCAGGTTGATGTCGAGCGCATTGGCCAACGGCAGGAAGATCGGGATGGTCAGCAGCATCAGCCCGATCGAGTCGATGAACATGCCGAGGATCAGATAGACGATGACCGCCAGCAGGATCAGCGTCAGCGGCCCGCCCTGGATGGCCTCGAAGAAGCCGAGCAGATCGCGCGAAATGCCCGAGAGCGCCACGAAGCGCACCAGCAACTGGCCGCCGACCATGATGAAGAAGATCGACGAAAAGGCGATGGCGGTTTCGCGCAAGGCCTGCCGCAGCGCCTTGAGGCTGAGCCTGCGGTTCAGCAGCGACAGGAGCACCGCGCCCGCCGCTCCCAATGCCCCGGATTCCGTCGGCGTGGCGATGCCGGTGGCGATGGTGCCCATCACCAGCAGGATCAGCACCGGCAAGGGCAGCACCGCCCAGAGCGCGCGGGCCAGGCTCTGCCCCCGGTATTCCTCGGCCGAGACCGGCTGGCCGGCGAGGTCCGGTTTCAGCCAGACCCGGATCACGATCATGGCGATATAGATCGCCGCCGACAGCACGCCGGGCACGAAGCCCGCTAGGAAGAGCTGCCCGATCGAGACATTGGCGTAGATGCCGAAGAAGATCAGCACCAGGCTGGGCGGGATCAGCGAGCCGAGCGTTCCCGAGGCGCCGATGGTGCCGCAGGCCAGCCCCTGATCATAGCCCCGCTTCAGCATCTCGGGCACCGCGATCTTGGACATGGCGGCAGAGGTCGCGACCGAGGACCCCGAGGCCGCCGCGAACAGCCCGGACGCCACCACCGAGGAGACCGCGAGCGATCCCGGAACCCGGGCGAAAAGCACGCGGGCGGCGTCGAACAACCCGCTGGTCAGCCCGGTGCGCGCGGCGATATAGCCCATGAACAGGAACATCGGCGCGGCAGAGAATTCCCAGTTGGTCGCCAGCTCATAGGGCTGTTGCGCCAGCAGTCCCAGCGCGGCGTGAAAGCTGGTTTCGAACATCACCCCGAAGAAGGCGACGGTGACCAGCACCAGCCCGATCGGCAGGCGGATCGCGATCAGGACGATGGCGGCCAGAAAGATCAGGCCGACAGAGGCAAGGCTATTCATAGATCGCATCCTCGGGGTTGTGGGGCGGTTGTGCCTCGGGGCCGATCAGATGGCGGCGGGCCAGGGCGATCAGCGCGCCGAGCGCGGCCATGACGAAGGCGAAGGGCAACAGCCAGCGCATCGGCCAGATCGGCAGAAGCTGGGCGCCCATCACCACCTCGCCCTTGTGGGTGGCGCTGATCGCGGCCTTCAGGCTGAACCAGGCGAGCAGCAGATAAAGCAGGATCGACAGCACCGATCCCAGATCGAGCAGCACAGCTTGTACCCGTAGCGGGAAGCGGGCGAAGAACAGATCGGTGGTGATATGGTGATCCTCAAGCTCCACCAGCATCAGCGGTAGAAAGATCAGCGGCACCAGATAATAATAGGCGACGATCTCGGTCGAAAGCTGGATCGGCGCGGCGAAGACATAGCGCAGGATCAGATCCAGGCTGACTTGCAGCAGGATCAATGCGGCGGCAATGGCGGCCAGATCGACCTGCCACGACGCGACAGCCCGGACAATGCGGGTAAGACGCAGCATCAGGTTTACCTTTGATTTTGGGAAAGGGGGCCGGACCCGGCTGTGCAGGGGGCCCGGCCCAGGGTTGATCGCGGTGCGATCAGAACGGGGGCTCAGTTGACCCCGTAGGTCGCCAGATCGACCGAACCGAAGACTTCCTCGGTCAGCATCTTCTCGAAGGTGGCCTTGTTGTCGGGGCCGAGCGTGTCGAGGCCGAGTTCACTGACCCGGGCCTGCCATTTCTTCACCGTCGCGTCGAAGCGGGCATAGAGATCGGCGGCGTTGTCGACGTGATAGGCGCTTTCGGCGATGTCGACGGCGGTGGCCGCGGTTTCCGCGCGGAAGCTGGCGAGCGCGGCGGTCAGGTCGGCGGCTGGCTGATGGATGGTCACGCCCAGACCCGGCAGCGCCTCGCGCGCCAGTTCCTCATCGGTCTGGGGGCCGGGGATCAGCATCTGCGCCAGGGCGGAGGCCTCGGCATGGAACAGCGCACCACGTTCCTCGGCTGTCAGCCCGTCCCAGGTGCGCGGGTTATAGGCCCAGGCGAAGCCGGCCCAGAAGATCGTCAGCGGGATTTCGGTGGCGTCCGAGGTCACCTCGGTCACCTTGCGCATCACCGTGTCGGTATACATCGCCGCGGTGCAGTCGAGCACGCCCTTGTCGAGCGCGGAATACTGCTCGTTCCCCGAGAGCGAGACGGGGATCATGCCGATCTCCTGCGCGAAGGCCGACATGGCGCGGTTCGGCATCCGCACCCGTTTGCCCTTGGCCTCCTCCAGCGTGGTGACGGGCGCGGTGCAGATCAGCTTGTAGGCCTCGGTGATATAGGGGCCGCCATAGACCACGCCGTTGCGCTTCCACTGATCCAGCATCTGCGGGTCGTGAAGGCTGAAATCGGTGATGGCGGCAACCATGGCGGCGGTCGGCACGTCGACGTAATTCACCGCCACCTCTTCCAGCGCGGTGGAGATGTTCAGCTCGGACGGGGTGTATTGGCCCATGTGGACGGTGACATCGACCAGCCCGTCGGCCAGCGACTGCATGGCGCCGCGCGGGGTGATCAGGGCCGAGCCGAGATCGGCGGTGACATCGAGGGCCCCATTGGAATATTCGTTCGCCTTCTCGGCATAGAGGCCATAGAGCACCGTGCTCATCGAATGGGAGGGCGGATACCAGGAGGCGGCGTTGAGCCGGTCGGCGGCGAGAGCGGGCGCGGCGGCGAGGCTCAGCGCGAGGGCCGAGGCGGCGAGGGCCGAGGGCAGGGAAGTCATGGCAGCGTGTCCTTTTCCTGTTGGGATTTTTGTTTTGATTTTGGGGCTCAGTCCGCCCAGGGACGGATCGTGGCCTTGGCGAAGAATTCCTCGTGCAGCGCCGCGCGCAGCACCGGGATCGGGGTGGCATCGGTGCCGAAGGTCCGCCTCAGGCCGAGCCCGCGCAGCGTGTATTCCAGCATGGTCCAATGGATCTCGGCACGGGCCTGGGGGTCGCCCGGCAGATCGAAGGTGTCCGACCAGATGGTCTTGCGAAAGGCGATCCAGTCGGCAAAGCCGCCGGCGGCCTCGGTGATCTGGGGGCGGGTGCGGATCGCCAGCGCCACCTCCATGGAGACGGCGAAGCGGTCGTCGCAATAACGGTTCACCAGATCGAGCAGGAAGCGGTCGAGGTCGATCTCTCCCTGTCTCAGCGCCCGGGTGGCGGCCGTCTCGATCGCCATGATCCTGGCCAGCTCATCGGCATAGGCGGCGGCGATCAGCGCGTCGCGGCCGTCGAAATGGTGAAACAGCGCCCCCTTGGAAAGGCCCGCCTCCTTGAGGATCGGCGTCAGCGTGGCACCGGCATAGCCGCGCTCGAGGATCAGCTTGATCGTCGCCTTCTTCAGGAGTTCGGGGACAGAGATTTCCCTGGTGTCGTTCATCGCAGGCCTTTCCCGGACGGGGTCATTTCTTGGCTGTCGTATCGATTCCAGACCGATCGGTCTGAGTCAAGAAAATAAGAGACCGATCGGTCTGGCGGCGGGGCCACGAAAGTTTGCCGGGGGCAGGATCAAGGTGCGCGAGGGAAGGGTGTTCGGGGAATATCTTGGTTCATCAATCACATTAAGTGTGATTGAAAGTGTCATATTAACAATGTATTGCGATTCAGTCTTGATGCTGAAATGTCTTCATTCCGAAGTCATCAAGAGCCCGCCAACAAGATGACGCAGCATGAATGCGGAGCGAAATTCCGTGCAAGGTCGGGCTGCGCGCGATCTCGGCGCAGCCCGGGGAGATCACTCTTCGGGAGCGTGATAGACGGGGCGGTCCATATGGAACAGCTCACCGCCATGGCGATACCAGCCGCCGCCATGCATCCGCGCCACAAGATCGAGTTTCGGGGTATCGACATAGCCGCGTTCCGGATCAATCAGGAAGCGGTCGGCGATATGGATCGCCAGAACCTGGCCGATGGCGATCATCTGCTTCGGCCCGGTCATCACTGCGCAGTGCAGCTTGCATTCGAAGGAGACCGGCGCCTCGGCCAGACGCGGCGGGCGGATCAGGCTGGAGGCGGCGGGTGTCAGCCCGGCAAGTTCCATTTCGCTGACCCCATGCGGTGCGTTGACCGATGTCTGGTTCATCTTTTCCGCGGCATCGAAGGGCACCAGGTTGACGACGAATTCGCCGGTGGCCTGGATATTCTCGGCGGTATCCTTCAGGCCGCGTTCGGGGTCGCGCAGCAGCCCCAGCGCCACCGTTGCGGGCTCTGACCCCATCACGTTGAAAAAGCTATAGGGGGCGACGTTCACCACCCCCTCAAGCGACTTGGTCGACACCCAGGCGATCGGCCGTGGCGTCACCGTCGAGGTCATCAGCTTATAGACGAATTGTGCCGGGTGATGCGCGCATTCATAGAACATTATGTGCTCCCTCAGGGGTTTCGTGACTGGCTGCTGCGCAGGTGTCTTGCAACCCCCGCGCAGCCTTGCCGGATCACCCCCGTTGTCCGCCGGTCTCGGCCGGGCCTGCGGCCACCACCGGGTTGCGCAGGGTACCGATGCCTTCGACGCCGGCCTCGATGATATCCCCGGGCCACAGCCATTCCTGCGGATCTCGGCCAGCGCCGACGCCTTCCGGCGTGCCGGTGGCGATGATGTCACCGGGCTCCAGCGTGATGCCCTTGCTCAGATCGGCGATCAGCGCCGGGATCTTGAAATACATGTGCCTGGTGTTCGAGCGCTGCTTTTCCACCCCGTTGACCGTCAGCCAGAGATCGAGCGCATGCGGATCCTCGATCTCGTCCGCCGTCACGATCATCGGGCCGAAGGGGGCATAGCTGTCCATCCCCTTGGAATAGATCCACTGGCCGGCGCGGCGGTTGTCGCGGGCCGAGATATCGATCAGCACCGAATAACCCCAGACATGCGCCATGGCGTCGGCTTCGGCCACCTTGGTGGCGCGGCTGCCGATAATGACGGCCAGTTCCACCTCCCAGTCGAGCTGCTGGGTCAGGGTGATGTCATGCTGCACCGGCTCGCCCGGGCCGGTGACGGCGGTCGGCGGTTTCGAGAAGATCACCGGCTGTTTCGGCATTTCGTTCGCTGTGTCGAGCGCGCGGCTCGATTCCTCGACATGTTCGGCATAGTTCAGGCCGATGCCGAAGATGTTCTTGCGCGGCCGCGGGATCGGCGCCAGCAGCTTGACGTTGGCGAGCGGGCGGGCGGTGCCCATCGGCCAGGTGTTCGATTGTTCGTAGATGATCGCGCGGAGCGCATCGAGCCCCGGTGTGCCGAGGTCGATCAGCTCCAGCATGGTGGCGGGCAGGGGCTGACCCAGCGCCGCGCCCAGCGCCGGGACATCGACGACGATATCGTCCAGCACGACACCAAGACGGCCGGCCGCATCGGGCGCGGGGCGGAAGGTTACCAGTTTCATTCGTTGTCTTCTCCTTAGGCGGTCACGGGCTGATGGCCGTCATTCTCGGCCAGAGCCTCTTCGCGGTAAATCCCCAGCGAACGCATCACTGGCAAATCGTTCAGGCAGAACAGGCAGGCGTCTTCGCTGGCCGAGGCATTGGCGTGTTCGTGCCAGGCCCAGCTTGGCACGCAGAAGATGTCGCGCTCAGACCAGTCGAACCTTTGCCCGTTGATGATCGAATGGCCCGATCCCTTGCAGACCTGATAGAGGTAGCTGCCGGTATGGCGGTGGGCCTTGGTCTTCTCGCCCGGGCGCAGCATCTGCATCGAGGCGCCCAGCGTCTGCATCACCGGCCCGTTGGTCACCGGGTTGATGTATTCCATGTGGATGCCGTCGAAGGGCGATCCGTCGCTGACCGCGGCGTAATTGCTCAGCGCCTCATAGGTGCGATCCCATTCGTATTTGAACAGCGGGCTATAGCCCTTGGTCCAGGTGCCGCCGCCCGGGGTCAGCCCGGGATTGCCCCAGGTGCGGGTCATGTCGTTGACCGGATGGGTGATCGCCTGCTGCAGATCCGGGTGGACCTCATAGAAATTGGCCTCGAGCGCGTTCATCAGCGGGATATCGAGCCCGTCTTGCCAAAGGCATTCGGTCCCGGTTTCCTCGACCGCGTGTTCGTGCCAGGTGCCATTGGGGGTGAGAACGAAATCATTGGCCCCCAGCGTCATCTTGTGGCCATCGACGATGGTATAGGCGCCCGAGCCTTCCATGATGAAGCGGATCGCCGAGGCGGAGTGGCGGTGCGCCGAGGCGCGCTCGCCCGGTCGCATGACCTGCAGCCCGGCATAGATCCAGCCCACCGCGGCGGCGACGTCCGACCGGCCGGGGTTGTCCAGATAGATCACCCGTCGCCCGGCCTTTTCCGGTGTCACCAGATCGAGCGAACGCAGCACGTCGGCGCGCAGATCCTTGTAGCGCCAGAGCATCGGGATGGAGGAGGAGACCGGCTCCCAGGGTTCGATCTTGTTGGCGACGGTCCAGAGCGCCCCGGCGCCCTTGCTTTTCAGATCGTCGTAATATTGCACCAGTTCGGGCGTGTCTTCGACATTGGCCCGGCCGGCGACCTCTTCGCGGTACTGATCATGCCTGGACATGGGAAACTCCTTTCCTGCTGCGCCGAGCCTGCGAGAGACGATATTCGATGTAAAGTAATATTTTCGCAAATCTTGCGAAACGTCGATAAATATGGAATGCTGCGCCAAAAGGACCGCCGAACCGACGGCATCGGGCCAGAGCAGAAGGGGCAAGCCGCCATGACCCTGTCGAACAGTGTTTACGAAAGACTGCGCGCCGATATCGTCGATGGGCGGTTCGCGCCGCATCAGCCGTTGCGGTTGGAGCAGTTGAAGCAGCACTATGGCGTCGGCTTCTCGCCGCTGCGCGAGGCGTTGAACCGGCTGCAGGGGGAACGGCTGGTAACCTCGGCCCAGCAACGCGGGTTCCGCGTCAGCTCGCTGTCGGTGGCGGAAATGTGGGATGCCGTCGACAGCCGGATCTTTGTCGAGGCGGAGGCGTTGAAACGGTCGATCCGGCTGGGGGGCGACGATTGGGAAGCGGCGCTGGTCGCGGCCTTCCATGCGCTCAGCATCATCGTCAAGCGGCTGGGGCAGGCGGATCGGATCGCCGACAAGGAAGGGTTCGACGAGCTGGAGCGGCGGCATCGGGACTTTCACGCCGCGCTGATTTCCGCCTGCGGCTCCGACTGGCTCTTAGATTTCGCCGAGAAGCTGAACACCGAAACCGAACGCTATCGCGTGATGGCGCTGCGCCGCGCCACCCTCAGGCACGAGCGGGATGTCGAGGCCGAGCACAAGGCGATCCTGGATGCCACGCTGGCGCGCGATGGGGATCGCGCGGCGGCGCTTCTGGCGGCGCATTACCGCCAGACCGGCGCCTTTCTGGAACAGGTGCTGGCCGAGCGCGACAGCGCCGCCTGAGCGATCAGACCGAGACCTTGGAAAGCAGCTCCTCGCGCCCGATCTCGGATTTCTCGCCCTTCAGGATCACCTCCCCCCGGCGCAGCACGACGATCCGGTCGGCCAGCCCATAGGCGAAGTCGAAATACTGCTCCACCAGCACGATGGCCATGCCGCCGCGGTCGCGCAGCAGTTTGATCACCTCGCCGATCTGCTTGATGATATTGGGCTGGATGCCCTCGGTCGGCTCGTCCAGCAGCAGCAGTTTCGGCCTGGTGATCAGGGCGCGGGCGATGGCGAGCTGTTGTTGTTGCCCGCCCGACAAATCACCGCCGCGCCGGCCGAGGAAATCCTTGAGGATCGGGAACAGCTCGAAGATCTCGTCCGGGATGACATGCTCCGACGCGGGCAGGCAGGCATAGCCGGTCTCCAGGTTCTCCTTCACCGTCAGCAGCGGGAAGATTTCGCGCCCCTGGGGCACGTATCCGACCCCCTTGTGGGCCAGTTGATAAGAGGGCAGCACGCCCAGGCTTTCGCCGTCCAGTTCCACCGTGCCGCCCGATCGCGGATGGGTGCCCGACAGCGCCTTGAGAAGCGAGGTCTTGCCAACCCCGTTGGTGCCCATCACGCAGGTGACCTCTCCGGCCTCGGCCTCGAAGGAGATGCCGTTGAGGATCTGGCTGTGGCCGTAATGCAGGGTCAGGTTTTCGGTCTTCAGCATGTCAGCCTCTCGGGACGGTTGGCGGATGCGCGGCGTCGCTGGCCGCGGGGGGCGGAGTGTCGTGGTTTTCCCCGCATCGCTCAGCGCCCCAGATAGACGTCGATGACCTGCTGGTTCGCGGTCACGTGATCTAGGCTGCCTTCGGCCAGAACCGACCCCTCATGCAGCACGGTCACCTTGCAGTTCAGCCGGCGGACAAAGTCCATGTCATGTTCCACCACCACCACGGCGCGGGTCTTGGCGGCCTCGACCAGGATGTCGGTGGTGTGCTCGCGTTCGGCCAGGGTCATGCCGGCGGCCGGTTCATCGACCAGCAAGAGCCGTGGTTCCTGTGCCAAGAGCATACCGATCTCCAGCCATTGCTTCTGGCCATGGCTCAACTCTCCCGACTTGCGGGACAGCTGATCGGACAGGCCGATCTGCTCGGCCAGCGCCTCCACCCGGGCCTGATCCCTGGCGACGGGGCGATAGACCAGCACCGGAAAGGGGCCGCGCTTGTTCTTCACCGCCATCAGCAGGTTGTCGTGGACGCTCTGATCCTCGAACACCGTGGGGCGTTGGAACTTGCGCCCGATGCCTTCGCGCGCGATCCGCGCCTCGTTCATGCCGATCAGGTTGATGCTCTTCTCGCCCCAGAGCACCCGGCCGGTGTCGGGGCGGGTCTTGCCGGTGACGATATCCATGAAGGTGGTCTTGCCGGCGCCATTGGGGCCGATGATCGCGCGCATCTCGGCCGGGCCGATGGTGAAGGAGAGGTTGTTGATCGCTCGGAAGCCGTCGAAGCTGACCGAGACGCCGGAAACCTCAAGAAGCTGGCCTTTCATTCCACCGCCTCCTTCTCGCGCAGCGATCCCTGATCGGGACCGAGATCATCACCATGCCGGTCGGGGCTGCGACGGTCGGCGATCAGATCGAAGAGACCGCCGATGCCCTTGGGCGCAAACAGCGTGACCAGCACGAAGGAGAGCCCGAGGACGATCAGCCACCAGTCGACCCATTTGATGGTGTAGAATCCCAGATTGACGTCGGGCGCCTGACCGCCGGTGAACCAGGTCGAGATCAGCGACACGAAGACCGCCCCGATCACCGCGCCATAGAGCCGGCCCCGCCCGCCGATCGCCACCCAGACGGCGAGGTAGATCGAGGCGATCGGCGCGATCTCGGCCGGGTTGATGATGCCCGCCTGCGGGTAATAGAGCGCCCCGGCGATGCCCGCGATCATCGCCGTCAGGGTGAAGATCACCAGCTTGTAGCTCTCCACCGAATAGCCGAGGAACCTTACCCGCGCCTCGTTGTCGCGGATGCCGCGCACCACCGATCCGAACTTGCCCGAGACCACCCAGGCCGCCAGCAGATAGCCGAGCCCGAGGGCGAGGGCCGAGGCCCAAAGGAACCAGATCGAAAGGGTGGATTGTGGCACCGCGTCGAGCCCGGGCAGGTTCTGCAGGCCGGAAAGCCCGTTGTTGCCACGCAATCCGCTGTCGTTCTGAAAGAGGTAAAGCGACAGCGCCAACGTCATCGCCTGGGTCAGGATCGACAGGTAGACCCCGGTGACGCGCGAGCGGAAGGCGAGCCAGCCGAAGACCAGCGCCAGAAGACCGGGCAGGGCGACGACCAGGATCAGCTGGATCGTCAGGCTGTCGGCGAAGGACCAGACCAGGGGGAAGTCGCTCGACCCCACCACGCCGAAGATCTGGTTGCCGATGGCATCCACCACCTCCTGCGGGGTGGGCGGGATCGGTGCCTCGGCCAGCGAGGCCTCGACGATGCCGCGGGTGCGCTCATACATCAGCCACATGCCGATCATATAGCCGCCGAGCCCGAAGAAGGCGAAATGGCCGAGCGAGAGAATGCCGCAATAGCCCCAGACCAGATCCATGGCGACGGCGACAAGGGCGAGGCAGAGCGTCTTGCCCAGCGTCTTGACGAAGGAGGTGGAGATCACCCCCATGCCGAAGCCCTCGGACAGCACGGTGACACAGAGGGTGAAGAGCGCCAGCAGGGCGAGGAAGATCAGGATCGACGGGTTGCGAAAGACGAAGGAGCGGGTCATGCGCGCGCCCTCCGGTTCGGGTGACGTCTTGCAGGATGCGTTGGAGAGGCTTGCGCGAAAACGGACCGCCCGTCACCTCTCAAGCGGGAGGAGATGTGCGACTTCCCCGGGGCGCGCAGCGCGCCGGGGTGCGCCCGCCCGCCCCCCAGCCGGGCGCATTCTGCGCCCCCCTCGGGCAGGCGCCCCCCTCTGGCGGGCGTGTTCTTGCAGGCGTTGCTTTGGGGCGTGTTGGTCTGGATAAGCATGTTCAATCCCCCGCCGCGCGGCCCTTGAGCGCGATGATCCCGCGCGGCCGGAACTGGATGAAGATGATGATGAAGACGATCATATAGGTCTGCGCCGCCAAGGTGTTCGACGGGTTCAGCCATTCGATGCCCTTCTGCAAAAAGCCGATCAGCGTGGCGCCGGCCAGCGTACCCCAGACATTGCCGACACCGCCGACCACCACGGTCATGAAGCTTTGCACGATGTAATCCTGCCCAAGTTCCGAGGTGACCTTGGCGAACAGCCCGATGGCGACGCCAGCGATCCCGGCGATGCCGGATCCAAGGCCGAAGGTCAGCATGTTCACCCGGTCGGGGTTGATCCCCATCGAGCCCGCCATCTTCGGGTTCTGCGTCACCGCCCGCGTCTCCAGCCCCAGCCGGGTGCGGTTCATGATCCAGAGGTAGATCGCCAGGAACACCAGGGCGAGCACGAAGATGGCGATGCGGATATAGGAAATCCCGACCACGTCGTTCAACTGCCAGGCCCCGTCGAGCCAGGCCGGCGCGGTCAGCGGCCGGGCCTGGGTGCCGAAGATGTTCTTGGCGAGCTGCTGCAGCGCGATGGAGATGCCAAAGGTCGCCAGCAGGGTTTCGAGCGGGCGGTGATAGAGCCAGCGGATCACCAGCCGCTCCATCGCCACGCCGGCGCCGAAGGTCACCGCGAAGGCCACCGGGATCGCCACCAGGATCGAGACGGTGTAATCGGGGATGATCTGCTGGATCACATAGCCGGTATAGGCGCCCATCATGATGAACTCCCCATGTGCCATGTTGATCACCCCCATCACCCCGAAGGTGATGGCCAGCCCGATGGCGGCGAGGAAATAGATCGAGGCGAGCGACAGCGCGTCGAGCGTCAGGTCGAGCGCCTGGTTGACCGCGACGGTGGTGCTGATCGAGCCGAGGGTTTCGCGCGCCGCCTCGGTCACCGCGGCGGAGGGTTCGTCATAAAGCGCCCAGAACCGCCCGGTCTTGACCGCCTCGGCGGCCTCCATCTCGGGGGCAAAGGGCGGCACCAGACCGTCTTTGGCCAAGGCGGCATAGGCGCGGTCGCGGGCGGTCTGGGTGTTCAGCTGGCCGATCGGCACGCCGCCGACACGGCCGCCGTCGATATGGGCGATCAGCGCCGCCTTGCGCTCCTCCGCCGTGGGGATGGCCGGGGCGGCGCCGGCGGTGACCATTAGCGCATGGGCCGCGGGCACCGACAGCTCGGCGCCGCCGGGGTCGACCTCATGGGCGACATTGCCGGCGGGGGAGGTGGCCGAGAACATCACCTTGGTCGCCAGCAGCGGGTTCAGGGTCGCCCGCGCGTCGACGCCGATATCGCCCTTGAAGGATCGGATGGCAGCGACGCGTTCGTTTTCGGCGTCGGAAAACCGGATGGTCAGCAGCCGCAGGGTGCGCTCCTTGGCCGCCTTGATCGCCGCGTCGGGTTCGCCGGCGATGGAGGCCGCCAGCGCGGCCAGATGTGACGGCTCCGCATCGCGGGCGATGGCATCAAGCGCGGCGCGCCGCCGGTCCGGATCCGGGTCCGACAATTGGAACCGCACCAGCGCCGCGCCGATCAACCCGCGCACGCCCGAGTTGGGCTTGACCTGATCAAGCTCTGCGGTCGCCAGCTCGCCGATCTCGGCGCCGCTGTCGTAATCGAAAAGCCGTATGGCGGGGCCGGTGCCCGAGGTGCCGCGAAAGAACAGCCCATCGCTCTTGCGCTGATACATCTCCTTGGCCTGCCAGCTTTCCAGCACGGCCTGCGCTTGCGGCAGGCCGGAGGAGGCGATGGCGTCGATCGCCGCGCCGATGGTCTTGCGCGAGCTTTTCTCGATCGCCTCGCGGTGGGCCTGGAGAATGGGTTGAATGCCGCTGTCCTGCGCCGCGAGCGGGCCGGGAAACAGGGCGAGGCAGGCCAGCGCGAGGCAGGCCAGAAGGGGGATGATCCGGGATCGTGTCGGCATGGGCGGCGCTCTGACTGAAAGAGACGGGGATCACCCCGGGGGCGGCAAGGGCCCCCGGGGTGCATGCGGACAGGCGATCAGTAGTTGGATTTGATCTGCACGCAGCTCTTGGTCTCGGTATTGTACATACCGCAGCCCAGGTTCTTCCAATCGGATGTCAGCACCGCAGATTCCGGCAGATAGTCGGTCCAGGCGTCGCCCGGCACCGGTTCGGTCTGGCTGATGATGTCGAACTGGCCGTCGGCCTGGATTTCGCCGATCAGCACCGGTTTCGACAGGTGGTGGTTCACGCCCATCTTGGCGGTGCCGCCGGTCAGGTTCGGAAACTCCTGGCCCCACATGTGTTCGCGCACCGAATCCACCGCGGTGGTGCCGGCCTCGGTCACCGCGTTCACCCACATGTTGAAGCCGATGTAATGCGCCTCCATCGGGTCATTGGTGACGCGCTTGGGATCGCCGATGAAATCATGCCATTCCTTGATGAAGGCGGCATTTTCCGGCGTATCGGCCGACATGAAGTAATTCCAGGCGGCGAGGTGACCGACGAGGTTCGAGGTGTCGAGACCGGAAAGTTCTTCTTCGCCGACCGAGAAGGCCACCACCGGGATATCCTCGGCCGAGATGCCCTGCGCCGCCAGCTCCTTGTAGAAGCCGATATTGGCGTCGCCGTTGATGGTCGAGATCACGCCAACCTTCTTGCCGTCGGCCCCCAGCGCCTTGACGTCGGCGACGATCTTGGACCAGTCGGAATGGCCGAAGGGGGTGTAGTTGACGAAGATATCCTCGGCGGCGATGCCCTTGGCCTTGAGATAGGCCTCGAGGATGTTGTTCGTGGTGCGGGGATAGACGTAATCGGTGCCCAGCAGCGCGAATTTCTGCACCCCGAGTTCATCCAGGAAATAATCGGTTGCCGGGATCGCCTGCTGGTTCGGCGCCGCCCCGGTATAGAAGACGTTCTTCGAGCTTTCCTCGCCCTCGTACTGGACCGGATAGAACATCAGCCCGTTCAGCTCTTCCAGCACCGGCAGCACGGATTTGCGCGACACCGAGGTCCAGGCGCCGAAGATCACGTCAACCTTCTGCACCGTCAGCAGCTCGCGGGCCTTTTCGGCGAAAAGCGGCCAGTCGGACGCCGGATCGACCACCACCGCCTCGAGCTGGCAGCCCAGCAGGCCGCCCTTCTTGTTCTGCTGATCGACCAGCATCAGCATGGTGTCCTTCAGCGTGGTCTCGGAAATCGCCATCGTGCCCGACAGCGAATGCAGCACGCCCACCTTGATCGGGCAGTCCACGGCCCAGGCCGCGGTGCTCATGGCCGCGAGCGCGGTAGTGGCGGCCAATGCGCGTTTCATGAATGTCATCAAATGCTCCCCGCGGGGCAGGACGCAGGGTTGAATGCATGAAAATGCAACCTTACATCCCCTCCCGCAACTTATGTTGCACCCGTGTGGCGGCCGGACCGAATTCCACCTCAGATGGCCGTCACACACCTCCCCTTTTTGGTCTGTTGAAATTCTGTGAGAAGGTGCTGAAAGCGTCCCTTCAAGCGGGGTTTTCAGGCAATCGCCGCCACACTTGCAGACCGCGGGTTGCAAGAGTTTGTTGAAATATTGTGCGCATTGCGGCGATTTGCTCAATCCATGCGCAATGAACATCCTTGAAGCCACCTTCCCTTGGGGAAGCCCGGCTGGGGAGCGGCGTGAAATCCGACGGCGGGGATCGCAGGTAGCCCGGCCGGATCGACCTGGTCCGCGGGATCTGGCGCCTGATGGGTTTTCCCGGATGGAACGCCCGGAGCCTTCGTCGTAGGATCGCGTGAAACAAGGGATCCTAAGCGATGAACGGAAAAGCGAAATTCAATCTATGGTACTGGATCGCGGCCTTCTTCGGGCTGATGGTGATTCAGTATTTCTATGTCACGGCCACCCAGGTCGCGACCATTCCCTACAGCCAGTTCGAAGCCTACCTCAAGGATGGCAAGATTTCCGAAGTGGCGGTCTCGGATCAGTTCATCCAGGGCAAGTTCAAGGAGCCGGTGGACAACCGCCCGATGTTCGTCACCACCCGGGTGGAACCGGCGTTGGCCAAGGATCTGGAGCAATATGACATCGTCGTCAGTGGCCAGGTCGAAAACACCTTCCTGCGCGATCTGGCGTCCTGGGTGATCCCGGTGCTGCTGTTCGTCGGCATCTGGATGTTCATGCTCAAGCGTGTCGGTGGCGGTGGTCTCGGCGGGGGGCTGATGCAGATCGGCAAATCCAAGGCCAAGGTCTATGTCGAAAACGACACCGGCGTCACCTTTGCCGATGTCGCCGGCGTCGACGAGGCCAAGGAGGAACTGGTCGAGATCGTCGATTTCCTGAAGAACCCGGCCGAACACAGCCGGTTGGGCGGCCGCATGCCCAAGGGCATCCTGCTGGTGGGCCCGCCGGGCACCGGCAAGACGCTGTTGGCCAAGGCCGTGGCGGGCGAGGCCGGGGTTCCGTTCTTCTCGATCTCGGGGTCGGAATTCGTCGAGATGTTCGTCGGCGTCGGTGCCGCGCGGGTGCGTGATCTGTTCGAACAGGCGCGGCAGAAGGCGCCGGCGATCATCTTCATCGACGAGCTTGACGCGGTGGGCCGGGCCCGTGGCATCGGCCCGATGGCCGGTGGCCATGACGAAAAGGAGCAGACGCTGAACCAGCTTCTGGTCGAGCTTGACGGCTTCGACAGCTCTTCCGGCCTGGTGCTGCTCGCGGCGACCAACCGGCCCGAGATCCTCGACCCCGCGCTGCTGCGCGCCGGCCGGTTCGACCGGCAGGTGCTGGTCGACCGGCCCGACAGGCTGGGGCGGGTGCAGATCCTGAACATCTATATGAAAAAGGCGAAGATCGCCGCCGATGTGCAGGTCGAGCAGATCGCGGCGCTGACCCCGGGCTTTACCGGCGCCGATCTGGCCAACCTGGTGAACGAGGCGGCGCTGCTTGCCACCCGTCGCAACGGCGAGGCGGTGACGATGGAGGATTTCAACAACGCCATCGAACGCATCATCGCCGGGCTGGAGAAACGCAACCGTCTGCTCAACCCGAAGGAGCGCGACATCGTCGCCCACCACGAGATGGGGCATGCGCTGGTGGCCATGACCCTGCCGGGGGTCGATCCGGTCCACAAGGTGTCGATCATCCCGCGCGGCATCGGCGCGCTTGGCTATACCATCCAGCGCCCGACCGAGGACCGCTATCTGATGACGCGGGAGGAGCTGGAGAACAAGATGTGCGTGCTGATGGGCGGCCGCGCGGCAGAGTGGGTGGTCTATCATCACCTCTCGACCGGCGCCTCGGACGACCTGGCCAAGATCACCGATATCGCCCGCGCCATCGTCACCCGCTATGGCATGGACGACAAGCTAGGCCATGCGGTGCTGGATCAGGAGCGGCAATCCTTCCTGGGATCGGATCAGCCCTATTACGGCCCGAAGGAGCGTGACTATTCCGACGAGACGGCCGCCGAGATCGACGTCGAGGTGCGCAAGATCATGACCGGTGTCTTCGATCGTACGGTCAAGCTGCTGGAGGAGCGGCGGACGCTTCTGGAAAAGACCGCGCAGCTTCTGCTGGAAAAGGAAACGCTTCTCGCCAAGGAGATCAAGGCGGTGATCGAGGCCGAGGGAGTGGTTGCGAAACCGACGCAAAGCGCCGCCACCTGATCGGGAACCTGCGCCGGCGTTCCCTGGGCGGGATGCCGGCGCGGACTTATTCGCCCAGTTGCCGCTCGATCCGGGCCATGATCAGCATCAGGACAAAGCCCAGGCTGGACAGCACCAGGATGCTTCCCAGCAGCGGCCAGAGCGTGCCGTTGAACATCTGCCCCATCGGAGTGGAGAGGATGGCCGCCCCCACCGTGGCAACCGCCCCGATGATCGAAGCCGCCATCCCGGCGATATGGCCCATCGGCTCCATCCCGATGGCGTTCAGGTTGCCCATCAGGGTGCCGGCGAGGAAGAAGATCACCGTCTGCCAGCCGAGGAAGGCCCAGAACAGCAGATGCAGATCGCTGAGCGTCGCGGTGATCGCGAACATCACAAGCGTCACCACGATCTGGCTGGCCAATGCCCAGGTGACGATCCGGCGCATGCCCACCCGAACCACGATGGCCGCGTTCAGCAGGCTGGCCGAGCCCGAGAACAGCGCGATCGCACCGAAGTAGACCGGGAAATTCTCGCTCTCGCCGAAGATGACATCATAGACCGGCTGCACCATCAGGATCATCGCGAACATCGAGGCCATGCACAGAAGCTGCACCGCGATCGACAGTCGCACCGTCGGATGCGTGGCCATCTCGCGCAGGGCGGCGGCCATGAGTTTGGGCCGGATCGGGCGACGGTTGTCGCGAGCCAGCGTCTCGGGCAGCCGCAGGCCGAGCCAGAGCACAGAGACCAGCGAGAACAGGATGAAGGCCAGGAAGATCGATCGCCAACCGGCCAGGGCGATGATACCCTGACCCATCAGCGGCGCGAAAGCGGGGAAGATGGTGAAGATCATCATCGCGAAGGAGACGGTCTTGGCCATCTCGCGGCCCGAATAAAGATCGCGCACGATCGCCAGCGATACCACCCGCGGGCCGGCGGCACCGATGCCCTGCAGCACGCGCGCGGCCAGAACCACTTCGAGCGAGGTGCTGGACCAGGCGATGGCGGCCCCGAGGATATAGGTCGCGGCCCCGGCCATGATCACCGGCTTGCGCCCGAAGGCGTCCGACAGCGGCCCGGTGACGAAGGTGCCGGCGCCCATGCCAAGCACGAAGGCCGAGATGATCATCTGCGCCCGGTTGACCGCCTCGGGGCTCAGCTCGGCGCCGATCTCGGGCAGCGCCGGCAGCATCGAGTCGATGGAGAAGGCGATGGTGGCGAACATCATCGCGATCAGCGCGATGAACTCTTGACGCGACATATGACTATTCATGCGATCCCTCGTCTAACCTTCGGCGGGTAGCACGCGCCAGAGCAGAGCGCCAGACGGGGAAGCCCAGAAGAGCGCTATTCCGCGGGGGAAGGTTTGGACGGGGGCATCGGCTGGTCGTCTTCGTTGGCAATCGGGCTTTCCGGTTGCGGTTGACCGTGATGGCCCAGCCGGGCGATCAGCCATTCGGTTTCTTCCTCGCGCTTGCGCATGTTGTAGAGCGCGAATTGCTGGATCGCCACGGCGAAGATGCCGAGGCCGAAGAAGATCAGAAGCGTGGCGCCGATCTTGCCGATGATGGTAACCGGAACCAGATTGCCATAGCCTACGGTCGAGATGGTGACGACGGTGAAGAAATAGGAATCAATCCAGTTCCAGTGTTCGACATAGTGGAAAAACACCGTGCCGAGCGTGACCACGAAGACCATGCTGTAGATCACCGTCAATGGCTTGAAGTACATCACCGGTTAAGCTGCTCCCCGATCTCTTCGATCACCTTTTGCCACAATTCGGCCGGTTGCGCACCTGGAACCGCATGCTGCCCCGCGACGATGAAGGTGGGCACCGAATTGATCCCCATCTCGCGGCTGTGGCCGTCGCGGGCGCGGATCGCCTCGCGGTCGGCGTCGGAGGCGAGGAGCTTGCGCACCAGCGCCGCATCCATCCCGGCACTGTCGGCGATATCGCTCAGCACCTCGTGATCGCCGATGTCGCGGCCTTCGACGAAATAGGCATGAAACAGCGCGTCGACGATCTCGTACTGGCAGCCCTCGATCCCGGCCCAGTGGATCAGCCGGTGCGCGTCCAGCGTGTTGGGCGTGCGCGTCATCCGGTCCAGGTTCAACGGCAGCCCCAGCGCCGCGGCGCGTTCCGCCACCGGCGCATAGGCGCGCACCGCCGCCTCCTTGCCACCGAATTTCGTCTCCAGATAGGTCCGCCGGTCCATGCCGCCTTCGGGCATCTCGGGGTTGAGCTGGAAGGGGTGGAATTCGATCACCAGCGGATGATCCGGCACCGCCGCCAGGGCGCGGTCGAGTTCGGCCTTGCCGATATAGCACCAGGGGCAGATCGGATCGGCCATGATGTCAAGCTTGACGGTTTCGGGCGTGGTCTCGGTCATTGGACGGGCTCTTGCGGATAATAGGCCTTGAGCGCCCGGCGCAGCAGCTTGCCGTTGGCGCCCGTGGGCAGGGTGTCGAGATGGACGAAGGCGCGCGGCTGCTTGTAGCGTGCGAGCCGGGGGTCCAGATAGGTGCTCAGCTCCGCCGCAGGAATGGGGTGCGGGCCGGAATAGAAGGCGACGATGACGCTGGTGCCGGGCTTTACCTCGACCTCGGCGGCGCCGACCTGCTCGATCCCCGGATAGGGGGCGAGCGCGGTCTCCACCTCGACCGGAGAGACGCGATAGCCGCCGGCGTTCATCATGTCGTCATTGCGCCCGAGATAGGTGATTTCCCCATCCACCGCCATGGCGCCCTGATCGCCGGTCAGGAACCAGTCGCCATGGAGGCGCGCCGCAGATTCCTCGGGCGCGTTCAGATAGCCGAGCATCAGCCCCGGATCGGCACGGTGAATGGCGATGGTGCCGGGTTCGCCCTGCGGCACCGGCTGATCGTCGGGGCCGAGGATGGCGATGCGGCGCCCCACTTGCGGCCGCCCCAGCGCCTCGCCCCGCGCCGGATGCGCGGGAGAGGAGGAGATGAAGGTCGAACATTCCGACATGCCATAGGCTTCGTGCAGCTCGGTGCCGGTCAGCCGGGTCCACTGCCGGTGCAGGTCGGGCGAGAGTTTCTCCCCGGCGCTGAGCCCGTGGCGCAGATGCGGCAGCTCCAGCCTGTCACGCCCGCGCAGCATGCGGCGATAGACACCGGGGGCGGCGGCGAAGATGGTGGCGCGATGGGCAGCGAGGATCTCGGGCAGGTGGGTGATCTCGGTCCCCGGCTCCGGGATCAGCGCGGTGGCGCCGATGGTCCAGGGATCCATCAGCCCGGTGCCGAGCGTATAGGTCCAGTTGAAGGCGCCGGCGTGGCACAGCCGATCCTCGGGCGTCAGCCCGTACCAGCCCTTGACCATCATCTGCCGCGCCCAGATGGCGCGATGGGCATGGGCGACGGCGCGCGGATTGCCCGAGGTGCCCGAGGTATAGACGATATAGGCCAGCCGCTCAGCATCGCCCATGTCCCAGTCGCAGGGCGGCAGATCGCGCATCGCCGCCAGCTCCTCAAGCCCGATCTGGTTGGGGTGATCCGCGCAGGCGATCTCGGGGTCGCGCAGCACCGCGGCTGGCGCCAGATCATCAAGCATCTTCTGCGTCTCGGGCGCGGTGAGCTGGGTCGAGGTCGGCACCGGCACCAGACCCACGGCCATGGCGCCGAGATAGGCGATCGGGAAATCGACGGTATTGCCCAGCCGCATCAGCAGGATCTGTCCGGGCCGCAACCCGCGCGCCAAGAACCCGGCGCCGGTGCCGCGCACCGCCTGCGCCAGCCGGGCATAGCTCCAGTCCTCCGATCCGCCCAGACGCAGGACCGAGAGGGCGATCTTTTCCGGCATGGCCTCGGCCTGTCGCAGGACATGCGCGGCCAGGTTGAACGGGGCGGGGCAGGGCGGCGGCGGCCCTTGATCGAATATCGACAGCATCGCTCATCGCTAGCCGGAGAAGCCCCGCGTTGCAAGCGGGCGGCGTGCCCCCTATAGAGACGATATGACGTCAAAGGATCCGAAATCCATCATCCGTATCGCCCGCGCGGGCGAGCCCGAGATCTCGGCCGAGCCGCTGGACCTCGGGGCGCGGGTGCGCGAATTGCGCAAGGCGCGCAACTGGACGCTGGAACAGGCGGCGACCCAGGCCGGGTTGGCGCGTTCGACGTTGTCGAAGATCGAGAACGGCCAGATGTCGCCGACCTATGAGGCGCTGAAGAAGCTGGCCGTCGGGCTGGAAATCTCGGTGCCCCAGCTCTTCACCCCGCCGCAGAAGGGGCAGGTGAACGGCCGGCTGGCGCTGACCCGTTCCGGTAAGGGGGCGGATTACGCTACCGCCACCTATGAGCACGAGCTGCTGGCCGAGACGCTGACCAAGAAGCAGATGCTGCCCTATCGCGCCCGGGTGCGCGCCCGCAGCATGGAGGAATTCGACGGCTGGGTCCGCCATGACGGCGAAGAGTTTCTCTATGTGCTGACCGGGGTCATCAAGCTCTATACCGAGTTCTACGAACCGATCGAGATGCGCCGCGGCGACAGCGCCTATTACGACGCGACCATGGGGCATAACGTGGTCTCGGTCAGTGACGAGGATGCGACCATCCTCTGGGTCACCTCGCTGGTCTGACGGCGCGCGGGGCTCAGCCCGGGAACCAGTGGCGCGTCCGGTTGGCGAACCAGACCAGCGACAGCATCACCGGCACTTCGACCAGCACGCCGACCACGGTCGCCAGCGCCGCGCCGGAGGTCAGCCCGAAGAGCGAGATCGCCACCGCCACCGCGAGTTCGAAGAAGTTCGAGGTGCCGATCATGCAGGCCGGCGCCGCGATCGCATAGGGCAGGCGCAGCGCGTGGGCGAGGCCATAGGCGATGGCGAAGATGCCATAGGTCTGGATCAACAGCGGCACCGCGATCATCGCGATGGCGACAGGGCGGGCCAGGATGGTTTCGGCCTGAAATCCGAACAGCAGCACCACGGTGGCCAAGAGCCCGATCGCCGACCAGGGCTTCAGCCGGGCAACAAAGCCCGACAGGGGCGCCGGTCCGCGCCGGTTCAGCCGGTGCCGGGTGAGCGCCCCGGCGGCCAGCGGCAGCACCACGTAGAGCGCGACCGAGATCAGCAGCGTCTCCCAGGGCACGGTGACATCCGAGATCCCCAGCAGGAAACCGGCGATCGGGGCGAAGGCGAAGATCATGATCACGTCGTTCAGCGACACCTGCACCAGGGTGTAATTGGGATCGCCCCTGGTCAGCTGGCTCCAGACAAAGACCATGGCGGTGCAGGGGGCCACCCCCAGCAGGATCATCCCGGCGATATATTCCCCGGCGGTCTGCGGATCGACCCAGGGCGCAAAGATCACCCGGAAGAACAGCCAGCCGAGCGCCGCCATGGTGAAGGGCTTGATCAGCCAGTTGATCACCAGCGTCAGGAACAGCCCGCGCGGGGCGCGGCCGACATCGGCGATGGCGGCAAAGTCGATCTGCACCATCATCGGATAGATCATCACCCAGATCAGCAGCGCGACGACCAGGTTGACATGGGCGATCTCGAGCCCGGCGATGGCGATGAAAAGGCCGGGGACGAGGTTGCCCAGCACCACGCCGGCGATGATCGCCAGCCCGACCCAGAGCGACAGAAACCGTTCGAAATTGCCCATAACCCACCTCTTTGCCCGACCAGCGTCGGGTTTTCCCGACGAGCGTCGGGTTTTCCCGGCCCGGCGCAGGGGCGCCTAGGAAGCGGACTCATAAAATCTTGCCCATAAGCGTGAGCAGACGAGGAGGACGGCTGCGAGATAGTTACGGGCTG
>NZ_JBLWVT010000015.1:0-37054 GCF_048268305.1 Pseudodonghicola sp. | reverse complement strand
CCCTGGGCTGGGATCATCTGCTGCCGCTGCTGGCGACGGGGCTGAAACGCGCCGACCTGCGCAAGCGGGATGGCGACCTGCGGTTGGCCTGCCATCGCGCGGTGGCCGCCGCGGCGGTGCAGGTGGCGCGCCTGGCTGCGGACCTCGGCCGAAGGGCGGCGCGACTGACGGCGGTGGCGCCGAAGCTGCGCGCCAGGGGGGCGGCGCAGGCGGTCGAGATCTTTCTGAGCCGGGATGCGGTGGCGCCCTCGGCGCTGCCTTTGCCGGATCGCGCCGCCCGGCGGCTGTGCGACCGGCTGGTCGACCTCGGCGTGGTGAGCGAACTGACTGGGCGCGACAGCTTCCGGCTCTACGGGCTGTAGTGATGGTCAGGGATCGCCCCAAGCCGGAGCTGGACCGCGAGCTGTCCGACCTGCCGCCCGAGCTGCGCTGGCGCGAATGGATGCGGCGGATCGAGGCGGTGCTTTTCGCCAGCGCCTCGCCGGTGCCGCGCGAGGATTTGGCGCGCGTGGTGGGGCGGGGGGTCTCGGTCGATCTGCTGGTGGAGGACTTGGCTGCCGATCTGGAAGGCCGCGCCTTCGAACTCGCCAAGGTGGCGGACGGCTGGATGTTCCGCACGCGCCCCGCCTACGCGCCCGCGATCCGGGCGGCGGCGGATGTGGCGGATCAGCTGCTGGAGCTGAGCGAATTCGATATCGCCGTCCTCGCTGCCATCGCCTATCATCAGCCGATCACCCGCGACGGGCTCAAGGACATCTTCGGCAAGGAGATCAGCCGCGATCTGGTCGGCCGGCTGCATGCCCAAGGTCTGATCGGCACCGGGCCACGGTCCCCCCGCCGCGGCGCGCCCTATACCTTCGTGACGACCGAGAAATTCCTAGCTGCCTTCGATCTGGAGAGCTTGCGTGATCTTCCCGACCGGGAGCAGCTGGAGGATGCTGGGGTGATTGTTCAGGTGTAACGCGGTCAATGGTGTCCTGGGTGTCCTGAAAGGAGACCAAGCCAATCTTGGCCAGGCGCCATGCGTGGCGCTTGAGCCCGGAGAGCGAGAAGCCCGTCTGCTCCATCAGATGGGCGTTCGACGCCCAGACGATCGTGGTCGCGGAGGATCCGCCTGCCGCCAGACGCCGTCCCCATGGCTCTAACAGGCTCGATAATATGGGATCCTCTGGTTGTGTCCCTATTATCGAGCTTCATGTGAGGCCGGCGCCGGCTCGGATCGCTGTCGAATAAAGCCGACCTTCCGCCGTCGCGGGTCAGGCGCCGAGGATGTCGGCGCGGATCCGGTAGACGCGGGGGCGTTGCTTGCCGAAGCCGGGCAGTCTGTACTGCAGGCTGTTGCGCTCCCCTCCCGGCTCCAGATAGCCTGCGGCCTGCAGGTGCTCTCCGGCGCGCCTGGTGTCGTAGCCCCGATGGATCTCATCGAAGGAGGGCTTGAGGATGTAGAAGTAATCCTCGTCGCGATAGCCGGCGGCCTCATGGCTCCGCGCGGCAGGCGCCTCGAGATTGTTCTGGTCGCCGTTCCGCAGGATGGCGAAGCGGCTGTCTCCGAACCGCTGTAGGTAGTCGCGCGTGATCTCGACGGCAGCCGTCTGATCAGTGGAGGTATCTGCGCCGCGATGCTCGTACCATGCTGCGGCCACCCGTGCCACGGCGTCGGAGGCAGCGCCGCTCGGCCAGCCAGTGATCTGCAGCTTTCGGGCGAACTCGCCCGCCGTTGCAATCAGCGCAAAGCGGTCCAGTACCCGCAGGATCTCGTTCCCCGCCGTGCCGGCATCTAGGTCGAGCCGATTCATCAGCTTCGCGAGTTCTGTACGGTGGGTATTCTCGGTGATCGTTCGGATCGTCCCCGTGCGGTCCGCCACGATGAGGTTGCGGACAAAGATAGGCCCCGCATGGCCGCTGTCCCTGGGCGCAATGCACTCAAGCTCACGTGCGAAATCCTTCGAGGAGGGGAACCCGTGGAGGTCGTCGAACGCACCGTGGGTCATCCCCGTCACCGGGATGTCGATCATGCGGACACCTTGGCCACCGCGCAGAGAGTGCCCTTGGTCGCGCAGGACCTTGCGGACGGGCGTCTCGCCGGTGGACAGGATCGAAACCCGCCATTGCTGACGTGCCTGGGCCTTGCCGGTCACCGTCGCGCGGTTCTTGCCTGCACCATTTGCGGCCGAATAGATGTCGTCCCCGAACCCTGCATGCGGCTCCCGGGGCAACTCGTCGAGGCCGAGGAAAGTATCGTTCGCCTCGACAAGCAATCCTGCGAGGCCCGAGCTCGTCGACGTCCAGGAGAACTCCTTCGAGGCCGAAGGCCAGACCGACAAGGCGGCCTGAAGGATTTTTGTCTTGCCGATTGATGTCGCGCCATGGAGGTGGAAGATTCCCCCGGTCCGGTTCGTGAGGGCGAGCAGAGGGCCGCTGAGGGCCAGCGAGATTCCGAAGATCAGGAAGGGGTTGCCGAGGCAGAGAGCGGCGATGCCCGACTGCCAGCTCTCGAAGCTGCCGGTGCTGAAGCGGTTGACGGCCCCGGTGTAGATCATTGTTTCGTTCGTGCTGGTCGGCGCGATGATGCGTCCGTCAGCGAGGGCGAAGGCGGTGCAATCGCGGTTCCAGCCGGCCTGATCGAGGCGCAGGGCGTAGCAGCTTGGCGTCCAGGACTTGAGGAAGGTGATCAAGTCATCCCGCTGCCCATGGATCTGCATCCCACAATCGGCAAGTCGCGCGATGGCATCCAGTGGTTTTGCCTCGATCTCCGCATGCGGCAAGACGCATTCGATCACGCGCTGGTCGGGTGTCAGGACTTCCACCAGGCGCGCCCAGCCATGGCCATCGGGATCGCGGACCAGCGCGGTGACGCGCAGGGGAGAGCAGACCGCCATCCCGGGATTACCGTGCCGATCGCTGATGTGGATTTTGCGGTGCGCCAGCAAATAGGGGCGCGGCAGCTTTGCGCCTAGATCGCAGAGGAAACGGTCAGCGGTGGAGAGTTCCGACGTCTGCGGTGTGCCGGTGGTGGCCAGGTTCGGGGAAGGGGTCTGGGTCATGGGGCGTCCGTTTATTGTACTGCCCCGAATGTCGGGCAGGGGGACGCAAATCGCAAACAGAGGCTGTCGGTTATCCACATATTCCGCGATGATGTCCCGGAAGGTGGTGTAGCTCGCTGCGGGCCTCGCGCTTTCAAGCGGGCCGAGTTGGTCAGTCGCTCTGCGCTGCAGGCAGGCTGACAGTGAGACCATCGCAGACGGGCGCGAGCGTTTCCAGCGTCATGTATCTGGCGCGCTGTACCGTCCATTCCTCGGTCTGTTCCATCAGGATTGCGCCGACGAGGCGCCGGATTGAAGCCTCGTTCGGAAAGATGCCGACAACATCTGTGCGCCGTTTGAGCTCGCCGTTCAGGCGCTCAATCGGGTTGGTGCTGTGTAACTTGGCGCGATGCTGGACCGGGAAGGTCATGTAGGCCCAGACGTCCTCCTCGGCGGTGTCCATGAGCGTGGCCAGCTTCGGGAGCTTGCCGCGCATCTGGTCCGCCAACAGCCGCCACCGGGCCTTCGCCGCCGCATGGTCGGGCTGGGCGAAGGCGGTGGCAATGAAGGTGGAGACCACCCGGCGGCTGTTCTTGCCGGCATGGGCGAGAGCATTGCGCTGAAAGTGGACCCGGCAGCGCTGCCAGGCCGTGGACAGAACCCGAGCGGTGGCGGCCTCGATGCCCTCATGCGCATCGCTGATCACCAGCTTCACGCCGCCGAGTCCACGGCGGACGAGGTCACGCAGGAACTCGGTCCAGAAAGGCTCGGCCTCGGAGGCACCGATCGCCATGCCCAGGACCTCGCGCCTGCCGTCGGTGTTGACGCCGACCGCGAGCGTGACCGCGACCGATACGATTCGGCCGCCTTGGCGGACCTTGAGGTAGGTGGCATCGATCCAGAGGTAGGGCCATTCCCCCTCGATCGGCCGCGTCAGGAAGGCGTCGACACGCTCGTCGATTTCCTCGCACAAGCGGCTTACCTGGCTCTTCGATACACCGGTGCCGCCCATAGCTTGCACCAGATCATCCATCGATCGCGTCGAGACGCCATGGACATAGGCTTCCTGGATGACCGCCGTCAGGGCCTTCTCTACCGAGCGCCGCGGCTCGAGAAAGGACGGGAAATACGAGCCCGTTCGCAGGCGGGGAATCCGCAGCTCGACGCTGCCAGCGCGGGTCTGCCAGTCCCGATCGCGATAGCCGTTGCGCTGCGCCAAGCGCTCGCTGCTCTTCTCGCCATAGTCAACACCGGTCTTGGCGCCGACCTCCAACTCCATCAGCCGCTCGGCCGCAAAGCCGATCATCTCGCGAAGCAGGTCGGCATCGGCGCTCTTCTCTACGAGCGCACGCAGGTCCATCATGGGTTTGGTCATCGGGGGTATCCCTCGGTTCAGGTTGGATCAGCAACCCGACCCTACCGAGAAACCCGATGGCCACCGAAAGCTACACCACCTCCAGGGACGTCACCTATTCCGCTTGCGGTGTTTGCCGTCCAGCCGGGGCGCGGTCAGTTGGTTAACGGAAGTTTGGGAAAAGTCATTTAGTATCAATAGCGTCCAAGCGTCCATTGGACGAAGGGGGGATGCCCCATCTGAAGGATCGTCTAATGAACATTTAAATGGCGTTACACCTGTTACACCGTTACAAGTCACTTATAATACTAATAAATAAAGGAAAAAAAGGCGTAACGCACCGTGTAACGCAGGCGCACTCCGCGTTACATATATCTACTTTCTTATATATCTTCTTTTCTTCAGGGAGGGTGCGGGAGGGTGCGCCAGTCTCCGGCCATACACCCTTCTGGGATCATATCACCTTAGCTGCTGTGATCGGGCGGGTTTGGTCAATAGCGATCACTGTCCAGCGAGGAGGTCCATGCTTCTGTCCGTGGTCGGCGCGCCGCCACACGATGCGGACTGTGGAGGTCGGGATGCTCCAAAGCTGTACCTCGGCTTCAAACGAGCCAGGGGCAAATCCGAGCTTATCCCGTCCGTCGTCCCTGCCCGGGACGTCACACCGTCGTCCAAAGGCGCCGGATCTCAGTGATGACGAGCGCGTGGTTTTGGTGGCGCGCGCAGCCTCATCGATGTCGTCATCATGCTACTAGCGAGGTCTTGGGCCGAAGCTGGTGGCCGACCCGTCGCCCAATATGCTGTTCCGGACTTCCACATCGCCAGCAGGATCATTGCAAGCTTGCGGCTCACGGCAACGATCGCCTTCTTCATCGATGTCCGTTGTGCAATCCTCAGCCCCCAAGCCTTCAGTGGCGACATGACCCGCGCCCGCCCGAGGATACTCGCGGCCGCCTCGAATAGCATGACACGAACGTGCGGATCACCGGCCTTGGTGATCCGTCCGGTGATGTCGGTCATGCCAGATTGCCATCGTCGTGGGGTCAGTCCAGCCCAGGCCCCAACATCCCGGCTGCGCGGAAAGCGGTCCGGGTTGTCGACGGCGCTTCGAAAGGTCAGCGCCACGATTGCGCCGACGCCCGGGGGTGCCGAATGCGTCGATGACCTGGTTCGGATTGAGAGGTTGCAAGATGCGCCTCTCAAGCATCTGTTACTGTCCGAACTGCTTGATCAATGAGAGCCGTCGGCATGAGATTAGGCTGGGGGGAAGGAAGAAGGGGTGGTGTAATGTCTGATCGCGGAAGTTGTTGGTGATTTTTTCACGGATCCTGATTTCATTGGCAGTAGCCGGCTGCGTCCGGGTGTCGTCGATGAGGTGACCGGCCTGCAATTCAATGCCCCTGATCGGGCCGGTGACTTAGACCGGATCAGAGACATAAATATCGCGACCTGGCGCGGTCCCGTGCTGAGATGATCAGCGGCTGGCGACAATGCAGCGAGCTGCTCATCGCTGCCAATGACCTACACAGAAAACATTAAGTCGCTGAATGTAAGTCGTGTAGGTCATTCCCCCAGCCAGATCGGTGCGCTTGCGGCGATGAGAGCAAGAAACATCACACAGTTGCTGATCAACAATGCGAGCTCACCGTCAAGCATGGGGTGAACCGCGCCGGATTTGCCGGAGGCTGATTTCGATTAGTTACGCGGCCATGTCTTCAGGTTCCAGAGCTGCGTAGAAGTTTGCCTCGGCTTCCGCCGGCGGAATGTTCCCGATTGGCTCTAGCAGGCGGCGGTTGTTGAACCAGTCGACCCATTCGAGGGTGGCATACTCGACGGCCTCGAAGTTGCGCCACGGCCCGCGACGATGGATGACCTCAGCCTTGAACAGACCGTTGATCGTCTCCACCAAGGCGTTGTCGTAGCTATCTCCGACGCTGCCGACGGAAGGTTCGATGCCAGCCTCGCCCAGCCTCTCAGTGTATTTGATCGACAGGTATTGCGACCCGCGGTCGGAATGATGGACGAGCCCTGCGCCCTTGACAGGGCGGCGATCACAGACAGCCTGTTCGAGGGCATCGAGAACGAAACCTGCGTGCGCTGTCTGGCTCGCCCGCCAGCCAACGATGCGGCGCGCGTAGGCGTCGATGACGAAAGCGACATAGACGAACCCCCTCCAAGTGGCGACGTAAGTGAAATCGCTGACCCAGAGCATGTTCGGAGCAGGCGCGCGGAACTGCCGGTTCACCTTGTCCAGGGGACACGAGGCCTTCTTGTCGGGGATCGTCGTCCTGTGCGGCTTGCCCCGGATGATGCCATGAATGCCCATGTTCTTCATCAGCCTGGCAACGGTGCAACGGGCGACATGGAAGCCTTCCCGATCCAGCTGACGCCAGACCTTGCGCACGCCGTAGACGCGCCAGTTCTCTTCGAAGACGCGCTCGATCTCGGGCCGCAGGACTTCGTCGCGCCGGGCGCGGTCCGACAGCCGGGCCGGATCGGCCCGCTTCGCCAGGTGATCGTAGTAGGTAGACGGGGCGATCGGCAGAACTCTGCAGATCGGCTCGACCCCGTGCGCCTCACGCTGATCGTCGATGAACCCGACCATCACTTCGACCGGCGGTCGAGCTCCGCCATCGCAAAATATGCGCTCGCCTTACGCAGGATCTCGTTGGCCTGGCGCAGCTCCCGGTTCTCTCGTTCCAGCGCTTTCATCTTCTCTGCCATGTCGGTCGGGATGCCCGCGCGCTTGCCGCTGTTGACCTCGGCCTTCTTGACCCATTCGTTCAGCGTCTGCGGCGCACAACCAATCTTCGCGGAAATCGACATAACTGCCTGCCAGCGCGATCCATGCTGCCCCTCATTGTCGAGGACCAAACGCACGGCGCGTTCGCGCACTTCTGGGGAAAACTTGTTCGTTGTCTTGCTCATGATGCTCCACCTTACTCAGGAGTTGGAGCCTCCGGCAAACCCGGCGCGGTTCATTGCACTCGAGTGCTTCGGCGTAGTGTAGATTACAACTTCGTTCGAGCGCTCGCCTTCGCTCGGCTTTGCCGACTTCTGAGAGTCAGGCAGCGCATCTTTCAAGCGTGGCTTCTTCCGATCCGAGAGATCTGCATCGACTTTCCGATGCTCGCGCGCGGCGAACTCCCCCAGCCGCCGATTGCGAAGCTCCTCAACGACCCACGCAAGCGGGTACTGGAACAGCTCCTTTCGATAGCTCCGGAATCTGTAGAGATTGTGGCGTCCGTTCTTCTGCCTACATTCGATCCACGCAAGCGCGTCGATCGCGTCAAGATATGTCTGGCATTTGAGAGCCCGGAGCTTCTGCCCAACAGCTCGGATGAAGCGCGGAGCGTCGATCGCGCCGAAGGCGTGCAACACGCGCGACGCCGTGTAATGCTTCTCGAGTCCGAGCTCAACGTGCAGCAGCAAGACTGCACATTTCTCTACCCTGGCGTAAGCGTTGCGTCGCCCCCACACTTTCGAGCTGATGCCTGATCTGAGATTCATAGGCTTTTTTGATTTGTGGGGAGTTTCTCGGTGGGAGCTACAAACGAGTTTCTGGCAAGCGTGCCTCGCCGTTCGGACGCCAAGCGGAATTGGCCGCCGGAGTTGAAGGCGCGGATCGTGGCGGAGACGCTGATTGAAGGCGAGACGGTCAATGCGGTTGCGAAGCGGTATGAGTTGATCCCCAGCACGGTGTCGGATTGGCGGCGGATGGCGCGGCAAGGTAAGCTGGTCCTGCCGAATTTGGACGGCATGGATTTTGTGCCTGTGGAGATTGAGACGCCTGCGCCAGCGCCCCTGGTCGCTGAGATCGCGCGGGCCATGGCCTCGTGATCACGCCATCCCACAAGGTCCGGCTTTTTGTGGCCAGTGATCCGGTGGACTTTCGCAAAGGCCATGGCGGGCTGGCTGCGCTGGTGCAGAGCCAGCTGCGCCAAAAGCCTTTTGATGGGTCGGTTTATGTCTTCCGCGCCAAGCGGGCGGACCGTCTGAAGCTGATCTACTGGGACGGGAGCGGACTGGTGATGGCGTACAAACGGCTGGAAGATAACAGCTTCACATGGCCCGCGATCAAGAATGGGGTGATGCGGCTCGAACCGGCCCAGTTTGAGGCTCTGTTCGCAGGTCTGGATTGGCGGCGGGTGCAGCCCTTGGAGGTGGCCGCTCCCTCTGCGGCGGAGTGACTCACAGGGGCGTTTGCGCGGGTCATTCTGCCCTTGTTTTGTTATGGCATCGGGCATGACCGCACCTGATGAATTGCCCGATGACATTGCCGAGTTGAAGGCAATTATCCGCACGCAATAAGATCAGAATGCGCGGATCGAGGCCCTGGTTGCCTCCTTCAAGAAGGCGCTCTTCGGGGCCAAATCCGAGAAGATCGATCCAGCCCAATACGAGTTGGAGCTTGAAGACATCGAAACAGCAATCGCACAGGTGGAAGCCGAGATCGATGCCGATGAACGCACCGCGCCCGTTAGGCCATCGAAGCAGCGCCAGACCAATCGGGGATCGCTGCCCAAGCATCTGGAACGGGTTGAAGTGGTCATTGATGTACGGGGGCCCATCAGACCCGAGCCCCATCCCGCCGACAGTTGGAACGCGGCCGGATGTCGTGTCGGTCGCACTGGCGACCACGGCTGTCCCGGCCAGAACACCCGTGGTTGCGTTGATTTTCAGGGCCTCGGTCCAGGTGCTGCCGTCGGGGCTGACCTTGAGCGACCAGTCGTCACTGCCGGCCAACCCCATCTCGGCGCGGCCGGACCAGTTGCTTTGATAGAGCAGGCTGGCGGTGTCGGCGCCGGTCTTCTTGTTGATCTTGAGCTGGTGGCCGGCGCCGTCATGGCTCAGCAGCGTCGCCTCGGCCTTCACCGACAGCCGGTTGGTGGCATCGTGATCGGTGCGGATGCCGAGGCCTGCGACCTGGTCGAGATCGGCGGCGGGCAGCCCCCAGGCGGCGCCATCCCAGATCCGCAAGGTGCCACTGTCGCGACTGCAGGCGCGCCAGCCGGGCTGGAGATCGACGAACAGCCAGGTCTCGTCGATCCAGGCCGCCAGGCTCAGCGGATGGCCGGCCCAGGCGGCGGTGGGCACCGCCCCCAGGGCATAGACCCTGCCCGCTTCCGGCAGCTCGGGCGGGGTTTCGGCATCGAAGGCCTCGACCACCGTCTGCGCCAGCATATCCAGCCGGCGCAGCGCCCCGTTATGGGTCACATAGGGCTGGGCCTGACCCGGCACCAGGACCGGCAGGGCGAGGATCGGGGTGGTGTCCGACATGGCGGGCGCTCCTTCGGTTGGGCGGGACATCGGCGCGACACTGCCGCGCGCCGGGTTAAGCCCGGTTTGAGGCGGTGCGCGGCGGGGTGAAGAAATCCTGAAGCCGGCGCACGGTGCGGGCCGCGCCGGGCGGCCCTCTGGGCCGCGCCTCCGGCGGGGATATTTGCAGCTAGAAAATATTTGCAGCTAGAAAAAGGCAGGGGCGCCGCGCCCTGCCCGGCCGTCCCGCCGCATTCGACACAAGCTTGAAGCATCTTCCCCGGTTTCGCCCTTTTTCCGCGCCCCTCTCCGCCGCCTTGCCGGGCGAGGCTGGGAGGCGGGGATGCGGTGCGGTCGGAGAGGATTGGGGGAACCACAGCCATGGCGCTGAGTTTGACGGGGCGGCTCTTGTCGCGCGACAGCCTGCTTGACACCGATCTGCGCGATATCGCGATCCACCAGACCGAGACGGGCAGTTATCTTTATGCCGCGACCGGGCTCAGCGGCGGGCTCAGCGTCTATCGGATCGACGAGGGCGGCGGCCTCGCCCGGCTGGCGGACAGCAGTTACTTCACTGTCGCCGACCTGAGCATGGGCGGGTTCGACATCGTCGAGACCGGCGGCAGCGCCCGGCTGGTGCTGCATGAGGTGGGCGGCGGCAGCCTGATCGGCTATGCCATCGAGGCGGACGGCAGCCTGGCCGAGGCGGCGACGATGGATCTGCCCGGCTCGAGCCGGCAAACCCCCTCGGCGGTGGCCTCCTTCGCGCTCGGCGGCGGTCGGGCGGCGCTCTATATGGTCGAGGCGGAGACCGGCAATATCGACGGCTGGATCGCCGATCATTCCGGCAGCATCACCGCCTCGGCCAGGCTTTCCGGCGAGGCGTCGCATTACATGCTCGACAGTCAGGCGGTGCTGGCGGTGGCCGAGACTGCCCGAGGCCGGGCCTTTCTGCTGGCCGCCGACAGCGCCAGCCAGGGGCTGAGCTGCTATGCCATCGACGCCAAGACCGGGGCGCTGGAGCGGACCGCCACCCTGGGCGCCGCCGACGGGCTGGGGGTGGCTGCGCCCTCGGCGATCGAGACGGTGACCCATGACGGCACCACCTGGGTGCTGCTGGCGGCCTCGGGGTCGAGTTCGATCAGCGTGATGGAGCTGGAGGCGGATGGCAGCCTGCGGGCCACCGATCACATCATCGACACGCTGGCCACCCGGTTCGACGGCATCACCGCGCTGGAGGTGGTGGAGACCGACGGCCACATTCTGGTCTTCGCCGGCGGCGCCGATGACGGGCTCAGCCTGTTCTCGCTGCTCGACGACGGCCGGCTGGTGCATCTGCAGAGCCTCGCCCATGAGGAGGGGCTGGGGCTGGAGAATATCACCGGCATCGAGGCGATCCGCACCGGCGACCGGATACAGATCTTCGTCACCTCGGGGGGGGAGGCCGGGTTGTCGCAATTCTCGCTCGACCTCAGGGCGCTCGGATCGGTGCTGAGTTCGGCCGATGCCGCTGGCGGCGCCTCTGCCGGTTCCGGCGCGATCCCGGTGATCGAGGGCGGGGTGGGCGATGACATCCTGGTCAGCGATGCCGCCGGCGGCGAGCTGAGCGGCGGCGGGGGGGCGGATACCTTCGTGCTCTCCCCCACCGACGAGGTGTTGCGCATCCTCGATTTCGAACGCGGCACCGATCGGTTGGACCTGAGCTCTTTCCCGATGCTGCGCAGTCTCGACCAGCTGAGGTTCGAGCCGACGGCGACGGGCACCTGGGTGCGCTTCGGCGAGACCGAGATCAAGGTGGTCAGCGCCGACGGCAAGCCGCTGGGGCCGGCCGATCTCTGGCCCGGGGGCTTCGATACGCCGGATCGGGTCGATCCGTCCCCGGAGGGGGGCGGCGGTGACGGCGGCGGGACCTCGGGCGATGATGTGCTGACCGGCGGCGGCGGCGATGACCGGCTGTCCGGCGGCGGTGGCGACGATCAGCTCTTTGGTGGCGATGGGCACGACAGGCTTCTGGGCGGCGCGGGGGCCGATCTGCTCGAGGGCGGTGGCGGCGACGATACCCTCAGCGGGGAGGTCGGCGACGACCGGCTGATGGGGCGGGATGGGGCCGATCTGCTGCTGGGCGGGGCCGGGGCGGATGAGCTCAGCGGCGGCGGCGGCGCCGATGTGCTGCGCGGCGGGACCGGCGGCGACTGGCTAGAGGGCAATGCCGATGATGACCGGCTGTTCGGGGATGCCGGTGACGATCAGCTGTTCGGCGGCGATGGCAATGACCGGCTGGTCGGCGGTGCGGGCGACGATCTGCTCGACGGCGGCGACGGGCGGGACGTGCTGCAGGGCAAGGGCGGCGCCGATCGGCTGATCGGGGGCACTGGTGCGGATCGGCTGAGCGGCGGGGCGGGGGATGATCAGCTGCTGGGCGGGACGGGATCGGACCGGTTGCGCGGCGGCGGCGGCAACGATCGGCTCTGGGGCGGGGCGGGCGACGACCGGCTGTTGGGGCGGGCCGGTCAGGACTGGCTGCAGGGCGGCGAGGGCGACGATCAGCTCACCGGCGGCGGCGGTCGCGACCGCTATGTCTTCGCCGAGGATCACGGCGACGATTCGATCACCGATTTCAACCCCGATCAGGACCGCATCCAGCTGGATATCCCGGGGCTGAGCTTTGGCGATCTGAGGATCGAGGCCCTGGGCCAGGATACGCTGATCGACACCGGCGAGGGCACCATCCTGCTGCAGGGGGTCGATGCCGAGGACATCGGCCCCGGGCATTTCCTGTTCTCCTGAGACCCGGTTCAGGCCGGCCCCTGCCCCGGCGCCACGTTGCGGTATCCCAGCGCCACATGCGCCTTCAGCTCGGCGATGAACTCGACCAGATTGGGCGGCTTCTGATCGCCATAGTGATCGGCGGTGACGATATTCGGCGCCGGCAGATCATCGGTCAGCCGCAGCCGCTTGGTATTGGCCTCGATCGGCAGCGGGCTGGCCGGCCAGGCGTTCAGCACGGTGCCGCCGAAACCGGAGGAGACCGCGCGGATCACCGTCTCGTAATGGCTGCTGCGGAAACCGATGGCCGGTTTCTTCGCCACATAGTCGAACAGCGTCATCAGATAGGTGGTGGTCAGCGGCAGGCTGAGCAGCGCGATCGGTTCGCTGCAGAGCTGGGCGAGCGAGATCGCCTCGAAACGCGCCAGCGGGCTGCCGACATGGACCATCGCATGCGGCGGGGCGCGGCCGATATATTCGATGGTGCAGTCGAAATCGGGGCCGAGATCATAGATCACCGCCACGTCGATCTCGCCCCGGTCGAGCGCCCGCTTGAGCGAGACCTGATCGGTCTCAAGCAGCGTGATCTCGAAAAACCCGATCCGTTCGCGCAGCTTGCGCAGCACGTCGATCATCATGATCGGGCCGAAGGGTTCGAAACAGCCGATCCTGAGCGGCCCATGTGCCGCGCCCGACAGCATCAGGCTGTCGCGGAATTCGCGTTCGGCCGACAACAGACGTCGCGCCGCCGCCAGATAGCGTTCCCCCATCGCGGTCAGCACCACCCCCCGGCCCTTTCGCCGATCGAAGATGCGAGCGCCCAAATCTTGTTCAGCCAGGTCGATCGCCGCCAGAATGGAGGATTGTGAAATATGCATCTCGCGCGAGGCCTTGGCGATGCTGCCGGTCTCGTAAACCGCCAGTACATATTGGATTTGCCGCAGCGAGGCGCCCACCAAGATCTCCATTTCCTGTATATATCTTGTGTATATTTTGCATTTTACAAAGTTGTGGGCGCAGCGCAGCTTTTTTTTACAGATAAGATAAAAACCGGAAATCACTGTGCTGGAAGCTAAGAAAACCCCGATTTCGGGGGCGGATGCGTGTTGCCTGATGACAAGTGCGGAGCTGGCGCAAGCCTATGCCGCGGGGAGGCTGTCGCCGGTCGAAGTGACCGAAAAGGCGCTGGACCGGGCCGAGACGGCGCAGGCAAGCTGCAACGCCTTCACCCTGATCGACCATGAGGGCGCGCTGGAGATGGCTCGCGCCGCCGAGGCGCGCTGGCAGGCGGGCACCCCGCTGTCGCCGCTCGACGGGGTGCCGTCGACGATCAAGGATATCGTCTCGATCAAGGGCTGGTCGGTGCGCTATGGCTCCCGGCTGTCCGACCCGACCCCCTGCGCGGCCGATGCCCCCAGCGTGGCGCGGATGCGCGCCGCGGGTCTGGTCTTTCTCGGCATGACCACGACGCCGGAATTCGGCTGGAAGGCGATCACCGACAGTCTCTATTCCGGCATCACCCGCAACCCCTGGAACCGGGATGTCACCCCGGGCGGCTCCTCGGGCGGCGCCGCGGTGGCCGCCGCCATGGGCGCCGGGGTCTTCCACCTGGGCTCGGACGGCGGCGGGTCGATCCGGGTGCCTGCAGCCTTCACCGGCATCTCCGGCATCAAGCCGACCTTCGGCCGGGTGCCCGCCTATCCGGCCAGCCCCTTCGGCACCGTCGCCCATATCGGCCCGATGTGCCGCCGCCCCGAGGATGCCGAGGCGATGCTGGCGGTGATGTCGGGGCGCGATCTGGCCGACTGGTTCCAGGGCGCGGCGGCATTTCCGGCGCTCTCGCCTGAGGCGGTCACCCCCAAGGGCAACAAGATCGGTGTCTGGCGGACACCCCCCTCGGGCTATGTCGAGGCCGAGGTCGCGGCGCAATTCGAGAAATCGCTCGCCGATCTGGCCGAGGCCGGCGCCGAACTGATCGAATTCGAGCTGCCGATGCGCGATCAGCTGCTCGACATCTTCAACTGGCACTGGATTGCCGGCGCCCGCCGCCGGCTCGACATGCTGGGCGACTTCGATGCCAGCCAGGTCGACCCCGGGCTCTATCAGATGGCCGAACAGGCGCGCGACTGGCGGGTGTCGGATTACGTCGCCAGGGTGAACCTGCGCGCCGCCTATGGTGCCGAGATGGACCGGCTGCTGGCCGAGGAGCTCGATTATCTGGTCGCCCCGGGGGCCGCCATCCTGCCCTTCACCGCCGGCGAGGAATTGCCCGAGAACAGCGGCCTCTCGCGCTGGATCGAATGGGCCGGCTTCTCCTATCCGATCAACCTCAGCCAGCAGCCGGCGATGTCGGTGCCGGCCGGGCTCAGCGCCGGGGGCCTGCCGCATTCGCTGCAGATCATCGCCGGGCGCGGCGCGGATTCGCAGGTGCTGGCGCTGGCCAAATGGTGGGCCGGGCGCCATCCGGAGTATTTCCTCTGAGCTTTCACGACCCCGCCGGCCGCGGCCGGCGGATCTCCCCCGGGGGCGGGGCCTGCGATCTCCGCCCCCGAAAAAACAAGACGACCAAGACCTGAAAAACACGTCGGACAACCGACGGATATCCAACAGACCAACAAGGAGACGACATTGCTGAACCGACGTTCCATGCTCATGGGCACGGCCGCCCTCGGCTCGGCGGCCTCGCTGCTGTCCGGTGCCAAGGCCGCCCATGCCGCCGACACCTCGCCGATCGCGATCGGTGCGGTATTGCCGATGACCGGTGCCGCCGCCGCCGACGGCACCGAATTCGAAAACGGCCTGAAGATGGCCATCGAGGAAATCAATGCCATGGGCGGCGTGCTCGGCCGCCCGCTGGAGCTGCATGTCGAGGACAGCTCGGCGATGAACGCCGAGATCGTCAGCCAAGGGATGCAGCGGCTGATCGACAAATACGAAACCCCGGTGATCGTGAACGGCTATAACTTCGGCACCGGCATGATCGAGATGGATGTCGCCGCCGATAACGACATCATCTTCATCCACTACAACACGCTGATCTCGCACAACACCAAGTTCAAGACCGACCCGGACCGCTATTACGGCTCGTTCCAGGGCGATCCGCCGGAATATTACTATGGCCCGGGCCTTCTGACCTATCTCAACGGCCTGATCGACAGCGGCCAATGGGCGCCCGAGAAGAAGACCATCGCGCTGGTCACCTCCTCGGCGGAATATTCCATCGTCATCGCCAATGCGGTGCGCGACCAGGCCAAGGATTACGGCTGGGACGTGACGCTGTACGAGACCGTGGGCTTCCCCAACAACCAATGGGGCCCGACCCTGGCCAAGCTGCGCCAGGATCCGCCGGCGGTGATCGCGGTCACCCACTTCCTGCCGCAGGATCTCGCGGCCTTCATGACCCAGTTCATCCCGCAGCCGACCAAGTCGCTGATCTACATGCAATACGGGCCGTCGCTGCCGGCCTTCAAGGAGATCGGCGGCGCGGCGGTCGAGGGCGTGCTCTATTCCACCGTGGTGGGCTGCCTGCCGGACGATTATTCCGAGGCCTTCCGCACCACCTATCGCGAGAAGTTCGGCGCCAATGCTTCCTATCTGACCGGCTCGCAGACCTATGACGGCCTGTGGAAATGGGCGCTGTCGGCGGCCATCGCCGGCGGCCCCGGCGCGCCCTATGACAAGGCGCAGATGAAGAAGGTCGCGGCGGCGATGAACATGCTGGTCTATCGCGGCGTCAACGGCATCTGCAACTTCGACCCCGATGGGCAATCGGCGATCTGCTATCCGGCGCAGACCTCGGACGCCTCGCTGGGGATGCCGCATCAGTTCCTGCAACACCAGGATCTGACGACCGATCCGGTGCTGATCTCGCCCCCGGCCTATGCCAAGGGCAGCTTCAAACTGCCGCCCTGGATGTCGTGATGACGGCAGCTTCGGCTCCGATCCTGCGCTGCGAGGACGTCTCGCGCCACTACGGCTCGCTCCGGGCCGTGGATGGCGTGTCGATGTCGGTGATGCCCGGCGAGGTGCTGGGCATCGGCGGCCCCAATGGCGCCGGCAAGACCACGTTCTTCGACGTGGTCACCGGCATCACCGCCCCCAGCGGCGGCCGGATCATCTTCGACGGCCATGACGTGACCGAGATGGGGGCGGACCGGATCTGCCATCTGGGCATCGCCCGCACCTTCCAGCTCAATGCCGCCTTCGAACATATGACGGTCGAGGAGAACGTCCAGGTCGCCGCCCAGTTCGGTCGCGCCGGCCGCCGCTTTCCGGGCTTCCGGCTCAGCCGCGCCACCCGCCAGGCCACCGAGGCGGCGCTCGATTTCGTCGGCCTCGGCGACAAGCGGCGGCTGCTGGCGCGCGATCTGCCGGTGCTCGACCGCAAGCTTCTGATGATCGCCGGCGCCATGGCGACCCGGCCCCGCATGGTGTTTCTCGACGAGCCGGTCGGCGGGCTCAACAGCGGTGAGATCGACCATATCCAGGATCTGGTGCGCCAGATGTGCGCGGCCGGCATCACCATCGTGCTGATCGAACATGTGATGCGCTTCCTGCTGACGCTGTCGACCCGGGTGCTGATCATGCATCACGGCCAGCTCATCTTCGAAGGCCCGCCCGAGGCGGTGGCCGAGAACGAGACCGTGGTCGAAACCTATCTGGGCAAGGGCGTGGCCGATCGGCTGAAAACCCATTTCGGAGAGGCCGCCCATGCTTGAGCCGAGATTTCCCACCCAGCCCAGTGCCCAGCCCGCCGCCCTCGCCGTCGAGGGGGTGAGCGCCGGCTATGACGGCCCCGACGTGCTGCACGGGGTGACGCTCGCCGTCCCCAAGGGGCAGATTGTCACCGTGGTGGGGCCGAATGGCCATGGAAAATCGACCCTGCTCCGGACAATTTCGGGTCTGACCCGGCTGCGCCAGGGTCGCATCCTGGCCGAGGGGCGCGAGATCCAGAAGCTGAAACCCTATCAGGTGGCCGCCGCCGGCATCGCCCATGTGCCGCAAGGCGATCTGCTGTTTCCCGAGATGACGGTCTACGAGAACCTGCTGATGGGGGCCTATACCAGCTCCGACCAGGACCGGATCGAAAAGCGCCTGGCCTTCGTCTATGATCTGCTGCCCCGGCTCAAGGAGCGGCACGCGCAGGTGGCCTCCTCGCTCTCGGGCGGCGAGCGGCGGATGGTCGGCATCGGCCGCGGGCTGATGGCCGGCGGCGAGGTGATGCTGATCGACGAACCCTCGCTGGGTCTGGCGCCCTTGGTGATCGAACAGATCTACGAGGTGATCGGCGCCCTGCGTGCCGAGGGGCGCACCATCCTGCTGGTCGAGGAAAACCCCGCCCGCGTCGCTCATCTGAGCGATGTCATGCACCTGCTCGACGACGGGCGGGTGGTCTGGTCCGGCGCGCCCGAGGAACTCCTCGAGCGCGAGGAACTCCTGTCAACCTATCTGGGAGGCTGAAGACATGGATGTCACGATCGCCATTCTGGTCACCGGCCTGACCAATGGGGCGCTCTATGCGCTGGCGACGCTGGGGCTGTCGCTGGTCTGGGGCTCGATGGGGATGCTCAACATGGCGCATGGCTCGATGCTGGCGCTGGGGGGCTATATGGTCTTCACCATGGCGGTGGGGCTGGGGCTGCCGGTCTGGACCGGCTTCATCGCCGCCGCCGCCGCCGGGGCGGTGTTCGGCGGGCTTCTCTATCTCGGTGTGGTACGCCCCCTGCTGAAGGCGGGCGGCCCCGGGTTCGAGACCTCGGTGATGATCGCCACGGTGGGGATTTCCATCGCGCTGGAGAACGCGCTGCTGCTGGTCTATGGCGGCCGGCCGCTGCCGCAGCCCTTCGCGGTTCCGGGTTCGCTGCACCTGGGCGAGGGGGTGATGCCCTGGCTCAACGTGGTGATCGTCGTCGTCGCCTTCGTGGTGATGGCGGTGATGGGCTTCCTGATCGCCAAGACCAAGATGGGCCGGGCGATCCGCGCCACCGCGCAGAACCGCGATGCGGCGCTGCTCATGGGGGTGCCGGTGGAATGGACCTATCTGCAGGTGCTGGGGCTTGCCGGCGCCCTGGCCGGGATCTGCGGCGTGCTGCTCAGCGCGGTGACCCAGCTCAGCCCGACGCTCGGCGCCGATCCGATGCTGAAGGCCTTCATCATGTGCGTGGTCGCGGGGCTGGGCAATCTGCCCGGCGCGGTGATCTCGGCCTTCGGCCTCGCACTGATCGAGGCGGCGGTGCAATTCGGCCTGGGCGCCCGCTGGGGTTTTCCGGTGCTTCTGATGCTGGTCATCGCCATTCTGATCTGGCGCCCGAACGGTCTGTTCGGCCGCGCCCAAATCCGCCGGATGTGAGGGAGCTGACATGAGCGAGACATTCCTCAAGACCCCCTCCTCCACCCGCGGCGGGCTGCGCGCCGATCTGGCGATCGGCATCGTCTTCCTGGTCTGCGCCATCGCCGCCCCCTTCGTGATCGACAGCAAATATCTGATCGGCCAGCTGATCGTGGGCCTCTTCTGGGCGGCGATCGCGGTGCAGTGGAACCTGCTCTTCGGCTATGCCGGGGTGTTCAGCCTGGCGCAAATGGCGGTCTTCGCCGTCGGCGGCTATGGCACCGCGATGACCGCCACCTATCTGGGTTTCAACATCTGGCTGGCGATCCTCTCGGGCGCGGTCGGCGCCACCCTTTTCTCCATGGTGGTGGGGCTGGCCTGCCTCAGGCTGCAGGGCGTCTATGTGGCGCTGCTGACCTTCGCCATCTCCAATGTGCTCTATCTGCTGATCGTCACCGATACCGCCTGTTTCCAGATGATCGGCACCACCTGCCGGCAATTCACCGGCGGCGCCGGCGGTTTCGCCCGTTTCGGTGATTTCGGCATGCGCCAGCTGTTGCGCGCCGATTGGGTCAAGGGCAATTACGCCATCGTGCTGGCCGGCTTCCTGCTGACGCTGATCGCCTCCTGGGTGATCATCCGCAGCCCGATGGGCCTGGCCTTCAAGGCGCTGCGCGACAACCAGAGCTATGCCGTGGCCCGCGGCATCAACCGGTTTCACACCCAGCTGCTGGTCTTCGGCATCTCGGCCTTCTTCACCGGGCTGACCGGCGGGCTCTATGCGGCGCATTTCCAGGCCATCAGCCCCAGCGTGTTCTCGATGTCGACGCTGCTCTTCATCATGGCGATCGCCGTGGTGGGCGGCACCGGCACCTTCTGGGGGCCGGTGCTGGGCACCATCGTGCTGATGGTGGCGGACGAGCTGATGCGCGACGCCGGCCAGTTCCGCACCCTGGGCCTCGGCCTGCTGATCGCGGTCTTCGTGGTGCTCCTGCCACGCGGTATCGTCGGCCGGCTCAGCGATTTCCTCACAACGATCCGGGCGCGCAAGGCCGCGCCGCAACAGGGAGACTGACCCCTCATGACCGCCTCTTACGACACCATCATCGTCGGTGCCGGTTCTGCCGGTTGCGTCCTGGCCAATCGCCTCTCCGCCGATCCCGCCCGCAAGGTGCTGCTTCTGGAGGCCGGTGGCGATCAGCCGATCAACGCCAAGGTGCCCTCCGACTGGGTGACGCTGTTCAACACCTCGGCCGACTGGGGCTATCACACCGTGGCGCAGGAGGGCTGCGCCGGTCGCCGCATCTTCTGGCCGCGCGGCAAGATGGTCGGCGGATCGGGCGCGATGAATGCGATGATCTATATCCGCGGCCTGCCCTATGACTTCAACAACTGGGTCGATCTCGGCTGCGAGGGCTGGGGCTGGGACAGCATCCTGCCCGAGATGATGGCCTTCGAGAACAACGCCAATCACCGCAATTCCCCCCTGCATGGCACCACCGGCCCGCTGCATGTGGAGACCATCGACTATTCCCACCCCTATGAGCACGCCTGGGTCGAGGCCGGGGTTGCCGCGGGCTTTCCGGCCAACGCCGATTTCAACGGCGAAAGCCAGGAGGGCTTCGGCTTCTTCCAGCTGATGATCAAGGAGGGCGCGCGCTCGGGCACCAGCCGGGCCTATCTCGACCCGGTTCTGACCCGACCGAACCTGACGCTGAAGACCGGCGTGCTGATCACCAAGGTCATCATCGAGGAGGGCCGCGCCAAGGGGGTCGAATATCTGGAGAAGGGCCATCTGAAACAGGTCTTCGCCGAGAGCGAGGTGGTGATGGCCGCTGGCGCCATCGGCACCGCGCAGATCCTGCTGCTCTCCGGTCTCGGGCCGGCGGATGAGCTGAAGGGCGTCGGCATCGCGCCGCTGCTCGACGTGCCGGAGCTGGGCAAGAACCTGCAGGATCATATCAACGTCGCCTACAGCTATTACACCAAGGAGCCCGCCGGCATCGGCACCTGGGACGCCGATTTCCTGGCCGAGAGCTTCGCCGAATGGGAAACCTCGAAGACCGGGCCGCGCACCTCGCCCTTCGTGGCGGCCGGCGCCCATGTGCGCTCCGGCCCCGATGTGGCCGAACCCGATCTGCAGCTTTACGGCGCGGTCACCCCGCACCGCGATTACGCCCGCTTCCTGGCGCTGAAATCGGGCATGACCATGCATACCACGCTGCAGCGTCCCAAAGGCCGGGGCGAGATCACCCTGCGCTCGGCCGATCCGATCCAATACCCCGATATAGACCCTAAATATTTCTCCTCCGACCCCTCGGGATCGGATCTCGCCACCCTGGTCGAGGGCATCAAGATTCAGCGCCGGGTGGCGCAAAGCGGACCCCTGAAGGATCTGCTTGATGGCGAGATGCAGCCCTCCTCCGACTGCCAGACCGATGCGGAGATCGGCGACTATATCCGCCGCCACTGCATGACGCTCTATCACCCCTCCTCGACCTGCCGGATGGGGACGGACGCTGGCGCGGTGGTCGACAGTGCCACCTTGAAATTCAACGGCATCGTGGGGCTTTATGTCGCCGACGCCTCGGCCATCCCTGAGATGGTCTCGGGCAACCTGAACACCACCGTGGTGACCATCGCCGAACGCGGCGCGCGCTCGATCCTGACCGGCTCGGCGCTCCGCCCGGCGGGCTGAGCCGCGGCCAAGGGCGAACGCAGCTCAAGGTCCGGGCGGGGAACCTCCTGGGCCGACCCCGGGGCCGCCACCCCGGCAGGAACACGAGTAACCGCATCGGGGGTGCGCCCCGGGCAGAAAGGGTATGAAGATGGCAAAAGACTGGCTTGGCAACGATCTCTCCACCACCGACAGCGCCACGGTGCAGGCGATCAATGACTTCAGCGAAGGGCTTCTGGCCTATGAGACCAAGGCCGGCAATGTGATCGCCGCCGCCGAGGCCGATCCGGATTCGGCCATGGCCAATGCCTATGCGGCGCTGGCCTATATGTTCCTCGAAAGCCCCGAGGCGGGCGGCATGGCGAAATCCTATCTGGAGCGCGCCGAGGCCGCCAAGGGCGCCACCCGGCGCGAGGCGATGAACATCGCCGCGGTGCGGGCCTGGCATGCGGGCGACGTGCCCGGGGCGATCCGCATCGGCAACGAGATCGCCGATGAATTCGCCCATGATCTGCCGATGGTGAAGCTCACCCAATATCACGAATTCAACCTCGGCAATGCGCCCGGCATGCTGCGGGTCGCCGAGAAGGTGGCCGAGGCCAACAGCGATCTCAGCCATATGCACGGGCTCTCCGCCTTCGCCTATGAACAGTGTCACCTCTTGAGCGATGCCGAGGCCTCGGCGCGCCGCGCCATCGAACTCAAGCGCAAGGAACCCTGGGCGCATCACGCGCTGGCCCATGTGCTGATCACCCAAGGCCGCATCGACGAGGGGATCGACTTCCTCGAGGACGTGTCGGAGACTTGGACCGATCTCAACAGCTTCATGCTGACCCACAATTGGTGGCATCTCTGCCTGAACTACATCTCCAAGGGTCGCTATGACGAGGTTCTGAAGGCCTACGACACCCATATCTGGGGCGCCGACAAGAGCTATTCCCAGGATCAGATCGGCGCCGTCTCGCTGCTGTTGCGGCTGGAGCTGGTGGGGGTCGATGTCGGCGATCGCTGGCAGGACGTGGCGCAGCACATGAAGGGGCGGACCGAGGATTTCGTCCAGCCCTTCCTGACCATGCAATATGTCTATGGTCTGGCCCGCGCCGGCGCCCCCGAGACCGAGGCGATGATGGAGAACCTCAAGGCCTTCGTCGGCCAGGCGCCGGCCTTCGTGCAGGACGCCTGGGTCAATGTCGCCGAACCCGCCTGCGAGGCGCTGGTGGCCCATGCCCGCGGCGATCACGAGACGGTGGTGAGGAAGATGGGATCGGCGATCGCCCGCATCGTCGAGATCGGCGGCAGCCATGCGCAGCGCGATCTCTTCGAACAGGTGCTGCTCGACAGCGTGATCCGCACCGGGCGCTATTCCACCGCCCAGCAGATGCTGGAGATGCGCCGCGGCTATGAACCCTGCTCGGTGCCCAACAACGACAAGCTGGCGGCGGTCTATCAAAACCTCGGCCTGCCGCGCGAGGCGGCCCAGGCCCAGGCCCGGGTCACCCGGGTGATGAGCGAGGCGCGGTAAACCGCCGCACCGAATCGCGAGCCCCGGGGGCCCGTGCGAGCGATCGCGCGGGCCCTTGCCTTTCGATGTCATCAAAGCGTCACCTGGACCGGCTAGGCGGGGCCGCAAGCCCGGGCCCGGAGACCCTCTCCGCCCGACTGTCCCCCAGCCTGATGTCAGGGAGTCCAAGATGACCAAGACCGAACCGACCCAACTGTCCGCCGACGCCTGGGACGAGCTGCACTTCCCCCGCCCGACCGAACAGGAGTTCGACCGCGTGGTCGAGCGCGCGATCTCGCGCCGTGGCTTCCTGGGCGGCGTGCTGGCCTTCGGCTCCGGCGCCGCCGCCATGGGCGCCGGGCTGCTGAATTCGACCTCGGCCCAGGCACAACAGGCTGCCGGTCAACGGGGCCGCTTTGCTTTCAAGCCGATCCCGATCGCCACCGACGGCACCGTGCATGTGCCCGAGGGCTATGACTGGCAGGTGCTGGTGCGCTGGGGCGATCCGCTGTTCTCGGCCGCCAAGGGCGATTTCGACGCCACCCCGGCGGGCAGCGCCGCGATGTCCGACAAGGTCTTCGGTGAAAACACCGACGGCATGGAATTCTTCACCGTCGGCGCGCGCCAGGTGATCGCGGTCAACCACGAATACACCAACCCCAAGACCAACCTGCCCGCCGCGCAAGAGGGCGTGCCCGCCTCGGCCGAGGACGTGCGGAAGCTGCAGAACCTGCAGGGCGTCACCGTGATGGAGGTGCGCGAGGGCGGCAAGGGCTGGGAGGTCGTGGTCGACAGCCCGCTGAACCGCCGCATCACCCATAACACCCCGATGGAGATCCGCGGTCCCGCCGCCGGCCATCCGCTGCTGCAGACCGCGGCCGATCCGACCGGCACCCGCAGCCTCGGCACCGTGAACAACTGCGGCTCGGGCAAGACCCCCTGGGGCACCTATCTGACCTGCGAAGAGAACTTCAACGGCTACTTCGGCGCCACCGGCGAGCTGCCCAGTGACGAGGCGATCGCCGAGGGCTACAAGCGCTATGGCATCGGCGCCGATGGCTGGGGCTATGATTACCACAAGTGGGATGCCCGCTTCGACGTCACGCAAAACCCGAACGAGCCGCACCGCGTGGGCTATGTGGTCGAGATCGACCCCGCACAGCCCGAGGCCGCCCCGGTGAAACATACCGCGCTTGGCCGCATCAAGCACGAGAACGCCGAGGTGGTGGTCGCCCCCGATGGCCGCGTGGTGGTCTATATGGGCGACGACGAGCGTGGCGAATATCTCTACAAATGGGTGTCGCGCGACATCTACGTGCCGGGCGGCGATACCTCGACGCTGCTGGAAGAGGGCACGCTTTTCGTCGCCAGGTTCAACGACGATCTGTCGGGCGAATGGCTGGCGCTGACGCCCGAGACCACCGGCATGGACGCCGCCCAGATCGCCATCTTCACCCGCATGGCGGCCTCGAAGGTGAACGCCACCACCATGGACCGGCCCGAATGGGTCGCCACCAACCCGGTCCGCGCCGAGGCCTATTGCAGCCTGACCAACAACAAGAACCGCGGCCTGAAACCGAACGCCGGCGGCGATGCCACCCCGGTGGGCGGCCCCAACCCGCGCGAGGCCAACCGCTATGGCCAGATCGTGCGCTGGCGGCCCCTGGGCGACGATCACGCCGCCCAGGGCTTCACCTGGGATCTCTATGTGATGGCGGGCAATCCGGACGTCCATGCCGGCACCCCCTATGCCGGTTCGGCCAATATCAACTCGGGCAACCTCTTCAACTCGCCCGACGGCATGGCGCTCGACAGCACCGGGCTGGTCTGGATCCAGACCGATGGCGAGGATGACAACGAGGGCGATTTCGCCGGCCATGGCAACAACCAGATGCTGGCGGGCGATCCGGTCTCGGGCGAGATCCACCGCTTCCTGACCGGGCCGAAGGGCTGCGAGATCACCGGGCTCTGCTGGTCGGCGGATCTGCGCACCATGTTCGTCGGTGTCCAGCACCCGGATGCCCCCTTCCCCGATGGCGAAGGCAAGCTGCCGCGCTCGTCCATCGTGGCAATCAAGCGGACTGACAACGCGCTGATCGGCTGATCGCCCCCGGTTTGAAGGCATGAGGCGCGCGGGGGGCTCCCCCCGCGCGCCTTCGTCTTTCCGGCTTCGGTTGACAGCACCGGGGCGATCCCCCATGGCTTTGGAAAAGCGGACGCGAGGACGGGCAGATGAAGATTGCGATGATCGGGACGGGCTATGTCGGTCTGGTCTCGGGGGTGTGTTTCTCGGACTTCGGGCACGAGGTCGTCTGCGTCGACAAAAACCCCGAGAAGATCAAGATGCTGGCAGCGGGCCAGGTGCCGATCTTCGAACCCGGGCTCGACGCGCTGATCGAAAAGAACGTGGCCGCCGGCCGGCTCTCCTTCTCGACCGATCTGGCGGCGGCAGTCGATGGCGCCGAGGCGGTGTTCATCGCGGTGGGCACCCCCACCCGGCGCGGCGACGGCCATGCCGATCTGAGCTATGTGATGGCGGCGGCCGAGGAGATCGCCCGTGCGATCACCGGCTATACCGTGGTGGTGACCAAATCCACCGTGCCGGTGGGCACCAACCGGCAGGTGAAACAGGTGATCGCGAAGGCCAACCCGAAGGCGGACTTCGACGTCGCCTCGAACCCTGAATTCCTGCGCGAAGGCGCCGCGATCGACGACTTCATGCGCCCCGACCGGGTCATCGTCGGCGTCCAGAACGAGCGCGCCGCCGAGGTCATGGCCGAGATCTACCGACCGCTCTTCCTGCGCGATTTCCCGATCGTCACCACCGATCTGGAATCGGCCGAGATGATCAAATACGCCGCCAACGCCTTTCTCGCGACCAAGATCACTTTCATCAACGAGATCGCCGCGCTGTGCGAAAAGGTCGGCGCCGATATCAAGCAGGTGTCGAAGGGCATGGGGCTGGATGGCCGCATCGGCAACAAGTTCCTGCACGCCGGCCCCGGCTATGGCGGGTCGTGCTTTCCCAAGGACACCAAGGCCCTGGCGCGGATCGGCCAGGATCATGCCGTGCCGATGCAGATCACCGAGACGGTGATCAAGGTCAATGACGAGACCCGCCGCCGCATGGTCGACAAGATCACCGACATGATGGACGGCCAGCTTGCCGGCAAGACCGTCGCGGTGCTGGGCGTCACCTTCAAGCCCAATACCGACGACATGCGCGAGGCGCCGAGCCTGACCATCGTGCCCGCCCTGATCGGCGCCGGCGCCAAGGTGCGGGTGGTCGACCCGCAGGGCCGCCGCGAGGGCGAAGCGCTGTTGCCCGGGGTGCAATGGGTCGAGGATGCCTATAAGGCGGCGCAGAAGGCCGATGCGGTGGTGATCCTGACCGAATGGAACGAATTCCGCGCCCTCGATCTGAAGCGACTGGCCAAGAAGATGGCGCATCCCGCCCTGGCCGATCTGCGCAACATCTATTCCGCCCGCGACGCCAAGCGCGCCGGCTTCCTGCGCTATGTCTCGATCGGGCGCAGCGATTACATCGCCGAGAGCGTCTGACCGATCGCAACCGCCGGCAAGGGAAGGCATCACAGGCGACGTCGCCCTCGCTGCGCGTCTTGTCCTGGACCGGAACGCTCATCCAAGCTGTTTGAGACCATGTCGCCAGAGGTTGACCTCTCTGGCGACAGTGTCGCCAACCGGAGCGTAAAGACGCGCGGCGTGCGAAAAATCATCCCGACATTGTGCCTGCACCCGCGGGCCGTCTAAACATTTTGAACGTCGGTCACGATATCCGCGCCGCGCAGAAGGCCTGGAAGAAGGCCGCGCGCCTCTGGAGACGCCCCATTGCAGTCCAAAAGCATTGCAGCATGGCTTCGGTGAGTATGCGATTATCCAAGGCGCACGCCCCCATATGCTGCGCAAATGGCTGGGCTATTCCCTGCTCTGCCCCTGAAAACTGGATCGTTTGAAGCTGGAGTTTTCGGCTACGTTTTCCTGGACGGGAAAGGAGCGGAATCGCATGAAGGCATCGAAGTTCACGGAGGCGCAAAAGGCATTCATCCTGAAGCAGGGCAAGGAAGGAACGCCGGTGGCGGAGATCTGCCGGGGTTGAAGCGTAAAGCGATTGATCCAGTGGATCAATCGTAGCGCCAACGGGATCAGCCAGTCGACCTACTTCAGCTGGAAGAAACGGTATGGCGGGCTTCTGCCGACCAATAGCACCGCATGATCCGGCCCGCGACGTCACAGGCAGAGGAGACAGAGACGATGAAGAGACAGATCATTCTGGTGACCGGCGCGGCCAGCGGCATCGGCGCGGCAATCGCACGCCGTCTGGCCGGGCCGGAGTGCTGTCTCCTGCTGCATACGGGCCGGAACGAGACCGGCCTGGCCGAGGTCGCCGAGGCGGCCCGTGGCCAGGGCGCGCATGTCGAGACCGCCTTTGGCGATCTCTCGGACCCATCGGTTCCGCCCGCCCTGGTCGCCCGCGCCCAGGCGGACTTCGGCGGTCTCGACCAGATCGTGTCGAATGCCGGGCACGCCCAGAAGGCGCGCTTCGGCGAGATCGTCGATGCCGACCTCCAGCATGCCTTCGACATCATGCCCCTGGCCTTCTTCCGTCTGGTCAGCGCCGCGCTGCCCTTGCTGCAGGCCTCAAGCCGCGGGCGGGTCGTCGCAATCAGCTCCTTCGTGGCGCATCTGCATGGGGCTAACGGAATGCTGTTTCCCGCGACATCCGCCGCCAAGGCGGCGCTGGAGGCGCTGGCGGCAGAGCTGGCCTGGCAGCTGGCCCCCGATGGTGTCACCGTCAACTGCGTTGCGCCGGGCTTCGTGCGCAAGGATGCCGCCCGCAGCGGCGCGACCAGTCGCTCCGCCATGGAAGAGGCGGCGCGCGTGGTCCCCCTGGGGCGGATTGGGACACCGCAGGACATCGCCGGCATGGTAGCCTATCTGCTGTCGGAAGAGGCGGGTCATGTCACCGGCCAAACCCTGCATGTGAATGGCGGGCTGACCCTGGCCTGAGGCCGCTCGGATGTGACCAAACATCTTTCCTCTATACCGATGAGCGCGCAGCTCCCTTGGCCCGACCGCGAAACCAGGGGGTTCCCTTGGGCCGTGGAAACGTCAGAGGCAGGAAATCCGGCACCCGGCTGCCCTGTTTTCCGGCAGGGTCCGGCAAAATGACCGTTTGTGCAGCCGGACACAGCCACCTGTGCATCCGGTTGATTGACAGTGTCACCCCCCGGAATATAACCAACCATCCGGTTATTAATTTTCAGCAGGCCCGATCCACCCCATGGGACGACGCAAGCGCATCGAGCGGAACGACATCCTGACCGCGGTCGAGACGGTGATCCGCGACTTCGGTCCCAGCGGGCTGACCATCGAGGCGGTGGCCGAGAGGGCCGGCATCAGCAAGGCCAGCGTCCTTTATGACTTCAAGACCAAGAAGCAGCTGCTGGCCGCCTATGTCGCCCGCCAGATCGAGATGAAGGCGGCGCAGCGATGCGAGCGGATGGCCCAGGCCGAGGCCTGCAGCAATCCCTGGCTCTCGGCGCTGATCGAGGAGGCCGAGAGCCCGCCCTCGGAAGAGGAGATCTCGGGCGCGGTGCAGCTCACCGCCAGCATGGGGGCCGACGATATGTCCCGGGCGCAGATGCGCGCCTTCTTCGACGCCGAGATCGCCCGTATCCAGAGCGAGGCCGCCGACCCACGCCAGGCGCTGCTGGCCTGGCTGGCGCTCAACGGCATAATGTCACTGGAATACCTTGGGTTTCATCGCTTCGATGCCCCGTTGCGAGCCCAGATTCTGGACGATATTCGTAAACTGATCCAACCCGAGACCGATCCGCAATCCGCGGCATCCCCTTCCGCGACGGAGGCCCGGCCAGAGACATGACCAGATCCAGGCTCACCGCCCTGCCCCGTCGCCCCCTCTCTCCCCGTAACAGAGTATCCCCGATGTCCCTCCTCTCTCGTCTCCTCGCAACCTTCGCCCTCTCCGCCGGGCTGGCCGCGCCCCTCGCCCAGCCCGCCCTGGCCCAGCAGCAGATGCCGCCCACCCCGGTTTCCGTGCTGACGCTGAAGGGCGAGGCCTTGCCGATCATCAACGAATTGCCCGGCCGGATCTCGGCCACCCGGATTTCCCAGGTGCGGCCGCGGGTCTCCGGCATCCTGATCGACCGGGTGTTCGAACAGGGCAGCCTGGTGCATGAGGGCGACGTGCTCTATCACATCGACCCGGCGCTGTTTCAGGTGCAGGTGAAGGCGGCCGAGGCGACGCTGGCGCGCGCCAAGGCGACGCTCGCCAATGCCGAGGTCGAGCTGGAGCGTCAACGCCAGCTCAAGGCGCGCAATGTCTCCTCCGGGGTCGAGCTGGAATCGGCCCAGACCACGGTGCTGCAGGCCAAGGCCGATGTGGCCCTGGCCGAGGCCTCGCTCGACGAGGCGCGGCTGAACCTCGATTACACCGAGGTGCGGGCGCCGATCACCGGCACCATCGGCCGGGCGCTGGTCACCGAAGGGGCGCTGGTCAGCGCCACCGGCACCGACCATCTGGCGCTGATCCAGCAGCTCGACCCGGTCTATGCCGACTTCACCCAATCGGCCTCGCAGCTCTTCGCACTGCGCCGGGCGCTGGCATCGGGCGCCCTGGTCGCCACCGCGCCGGGCCAGGCCTCGGTCACGCTCTATTTCGACGATGGCACGGCCTATGCCCACAAGGGGCAATTGCTGTTCTCCGAGGCGGCGGTCGACGAGACCACCGGCCAGATCACCCTGCGCGCCGAATTCCCCAACCCCGAGGGCGATCTGCTGCCCGGTCTCTATGTCCGGGTGCGGATCGAACAGGCGGTGCGCGAACAGGCCATCGCCATCCCGCAGAAGGCGGTGCTGCGCGACGGCCGCGGCAATGCCGAGGTCTATGTGCTGAAAGAGGGCAACAAAGTCGATCTCAGGCTGGTGCAGCTCGGCGTGACGCTGGGCGATCGCTGGATGGTCGACAGCGGCCTGGAAGAGGGCGAGACCATCGTCGTCGAAGGCGCGCAGAAACTCTATCCCGGGGCCACGGTTCAGCCCGAACCGGTCGCGGCCGGCAATTGAGGCAGGTCTGAGACATGGCACAACTCTTCATCGGGCGACCCATCTTGGCATGGGTGATCGCCATCTTCATCTCGCTGGCCGGCGTCCTGGCGCTGCCCAACCTGCCGATCAGCCAATACCCCAATGTCGCACCGCCGCAGATCACCATCTCGGCCACCTATGTCGGGGCGCCGCCCGAAAAGATGTACGAGGGCGTCGCCCAGCCGATCGAAGAGGAGCTGAACGGCGTCGACGGGCTGCGCTATTACGAATCCACCTCCGACGCCTCGGGGCGGATCTCGATCACCGCCACCTTCCGGCCCGGCACCGAAGTGGGCCAGGCCACCGTCGATGTGCAAAACGCCGTCCGCCGGGTGGAATCGAAACTGCCCTCCTCGGTGGTGCAGCGCGGCATCAACGTGGAACAGGCCGGCTCAGGCTTCCTGATGGTGGTCTCGCTCACCTCGACCGACGGCACCCTCGAGGCGGTCGATCTGGGCGACTACCTGACCCGCAACGTGGTGGGCGAGCTGTCGCGGATCGAAGGCGTCGGCAGCGTTCAGCTGTTCGCCGCGGCACGCGCCATGCGGATCTGGATCGATCCGCAGAAGATGCTGGGGCTCAGCCTGACCAGCTCGGACGTGACCAATGCGATCCAGGCTCAGAACGCACAGGTGGCGGCCGGCCAGATCGGCGCCGACCCGAACCCGGTCAGCCAGCAGCTCACCGCCACGGTGATGGTCAAGGGCCAGCTCTCCACCATCGAGGAGTTCGGTAATATCGTCCTGCGCGCCAATGCCGACGGCTCCACCGTGCGGCTGAAGGACATCGCCCGGATCGAGATCGGCAACGAAAGCTATATGTTCAGCTCACGGCTGAACGGCCAGCCCGCGGCGGCAATGGGGGTGCAGCTCACCTCCAGCGGCAATGCGCTGGCGGTCTCACAGGCAGTGCGGACGAAGATGGCGGAGCTGGAGAAATTCTTCCCCGGCGGCATCGCCTATGAAATCCCCTATGACACCGCACCCTTCGTCGAGAAGTCGATCACCAAGGTGATCCACACGCTGATCGAGGCGATGGTGCTGGTCTTCCTGGTGATGTTCCTGTTCCTGCAGAACATCCGCTATACGCTGATCCCCACCATCGTGGTGCCGGTGGCGCTTCTGGGCACATTGGCGGTGATGCTGGCGACCGGCTTCTCGGTCAACGTGCTGACCATGTTCGCCATGGTGCTGGCGATCGGCATCCTGGTCGATGACGCCATCGTGGTGGTCGAGAACGTCGAGCGGATCATGGTGACCGAAGGTCTCCCTCCGCGCGAGGCGACGCGCAAGGCGATGTCGCAGATCACCGGGGCGATCATCGGGATTTCGCTGGTGCTCTCGGCGGTCTTCGTGCCGATGGCTTTCTTCCCCGGCGCCTCGGGCATCATCTATCGGCAGTTCTCGCTGACCATGGTGACCTCGATCCTGTTCTCCGCCTTCCTGGCGCTCAGCCTGACGCCGGCGCTCTGCGCCACCTTCCTCAAGCCGGTGCCCAAGGGCCACCACATGGAACGGCGCGGCCCCTTCGGCTGGTTCAACCGCGGCTTCGAGGCCACCACCGCCGGCTATTCCGGCGCGGTGCGGCGGCTGTCGACCCGCACCGCCATCGTCATGGTCTTCTATCTGATCATCGTCGGCGCCATGGCCTTCGGCTTCGTCAAGCTGCCGACCTCCTTCCTGCCGAACGAGGATCAGGGCTTCATCATCACCGACCTGCAGACCCCGGCCTCGGCCTCGGCCAACCGGACCACGGCGGCGATCGAACAGGCCGAATCGATCCTGAACAGCAATCCGGCGGTGGAAAACATCGTCGCGGTGCGCGGCTTCAGCTTCTCCGGCACCGGCCCGAACGCAGCGCTGATGTTCGTCACCTTCAAGGATTGGAGCGAGCGCAGCCAGAGCGCGCAGGAGATCGCCATGCAAGCCAACATGCAGCTGTTCGGGCTGAAGGACGTACGCGCCTTCGCGCTGTCGCCGCCGCCGATCCAGGGGCTCGGCACCACCGGCGGCTTCAGCTTCCGGCTGCAGGACCGCGGCGGGCTCGGCCAGCAGGCGTTGCAGGCGGCAACCCAGCAACTGATGGCCGAGGCGCAGAAAAGCGGCATCGTCACCGGGCTCAGGCCCGAGGGCATGCCGGCTGCGGCCCAGGTGATCCTGACCATCGACCGGGAAAAGGCCAATACCTTCGGGGTGACCTTCTCGGACATCAACGCCACCATCTCGACCAACCTGGCGTCGAATTACGTCAACGACTTCCCCAATGCCGGGCGGCTGCAGCAGGTGGTGGTGCAGGCCGACGAGACCGCGCGGATGACCGCCGAGGAGCTACTGCGGCTTTCCGTGCGCAATTCCAATGGTGGCATGGTGCCCTTCTCCTCCTTCGCCACCGTGCATTGGGAGGTCGGGCCGTCGCAGGTGGTGGGCTACAACGGCTATGCCGCCACCCGGCTCTCGGGCAGCGCCGCCCCGGGCTATTCCTCAGGCGAGGCGATGACCGAGATGGAGAAACTCGCCTCGGCGCTGCCGCAGGGCTTCGGCTATGAATGGACCGGCCAGTCGCTGGAGGAACGCGATGCCGGGGCGCAGGAGAACATGCTCTATGCGCTCAGCATCCTCTTCGTCTTCCTGCTGCTGGCGGGGCTTTATGAAAGCTGGTCGATCCCGCTCTCGGTGATGCTGGCGGTGCCGCTCGGCGTCGCCGGCTGCGTCGCCGCGGTCTGGATCGCCAATATGCCCAACGACATCTATTTCAAGGTGGGGCTGATCACCATCATCGGGCTCTCGGCCAAGAACGCCATCCTGATCGTGGAATTCGCCAAGGATCTGCATGCCGAGGGCAAGGGCCTGCTGGAATCGGCGGTCGAGGCGGCCAAGCTGCGCTTCCGCCCGATCCTGATGACCTCGCTGGCCTTCACCCTGGGCGTGGTGCCGCTGGCGATCGCCACCGGGGCGAGTTCCGCCAGCCAAAACGCGGTCGGCACCGGGGTGGTCGGCGGCATGATCGCGGCGACGGTCTTCTCGATCTTCTTCGTGCCAGCGGCCTTCGTCTTCGTGCTGCGGCTCTTCGGCTGGGAGCGACGCAAGAAGACGGCCGACTAGGCCCCTGCCAAAACCGACAAAGGAAACGCCCGGGACCGCAAGGCCCTGGGCGTTTTCATCTTGTCCACCCCCGGCATCGTCGCCACCGGCCCCTCCGGGGACCGCGCGATCAACTCCGTGCGTAGATATCCTCGTAGCGGATGATATCGTCCTCGCCGAGGTAGGACCCGGTCTGCACCTCGATCAGCACCATCGGCACCTTGCCCGGGTTCTCCATCCGGTGAACCGCGCCCAGCGGGATATAGACCGACTGGTTCTCGCTCACCAATTTCACCTCGTCGCCGACGGTGACCTTGGCGGTGCCCTCGACCACGATCCAATGTTCCGACCGGTGGTGGTGCGATTGCAGGCTCAGCGCCGCGCCGGGATGCACATGGATGCGCTTGACCTGGAACCGCTCGCCGATCACCAGGCTTTCGAACCAGCCCCAGGGGCGGTGATCCTTAGGGAAATGAGTGGCCTGCTTGGCGCCCTTGGCCTTCAGCGCCTCGACCGCCTTCTTCACGTCCTGCGCGCGCGAGACATCGGCCACCAGCACCGCGTCGGGCATCGCCACGGTGATGATGTCCTTCAGCCCGATGCCGACCAGCTCGACCCCCGGATCCTCGGATCTGAGCAGCGTGCCGTCGCAGTCGATCGCGGTGGCGTGCCCAGTGCTGACATTGCCGCGCCCGTCCGGGCCGGTTTCCTGCCAGACCGCATCCCAGCCGCCCAGATCGGACCAGCCGGCCGAAAAGGGCATCACCGCCAGGTTCGACGCCTTTTCCATCACCGCATAGTCGATCGAGATATCCGGCACCTGGTCCCAGGCCACCGGCGACAGGCGGGTGAAGCCCAGATCGGTCTGTGCATCGCCAACCGCCTCGGCCACCGGCGCCAGCACATCGGCGGCATGGGCTTCGAAGGCGGCGATCAGCGCCTTGGCGCTGAACAGGAAGATGCCGGCGTTCCACAGGAAATTGCCGGCCGCGATCATCTGGGCGGCGCGGGCGGCATCGGGTTTCTCGACGAAGCGCGCCAAAGGCTGCGGCGTCTCGGCCCCGGCATCGGCGCCAGCGGCCAGTTCCAGATAGCCATAGCCGGTCTCAGGCCGGGTCGGGCTGATGCCGAAGGTGACCAGATCGCCGGCCTCGGCCCGCGGCACCGCGGCCTGCACCGCGGCGCGGAAGGCGGCGGCATCGGGGATCACGTGATCCGAGGGCGCCACCAGCATCAACCCCTCGGGATCGGTCGCGGCCAAAGCCAGCGCGGCGGCCAGCACCGCCGGCGCGGTATTGCGCCCCTCGGGCTCGATCAGCACCGCCCGCGGCGCGATCTCGACCGCGGCGAGCTGCTCGGTGACGATGAAGCGGAAATCATTGCCGGTGACGATCATCGGCGCCGAGAACCCGTCGCCAGCCATCCGCAGGGCCGCGCCCTGGAACAGGCTCTGATCCTCCATCAGCTGGGTGAACTGCTTGGGATAGGATTTGCGCGACAACGGCCACAGGCGGGTTCCGGAACCGCCGCAGAGGAGAACGGGGGTAATCATCTATATCAACTCCTGGAAAAATACATCAGGCTGGACATGAAGGCTCAGCCAACTCCGGTATCGACAATGACGCTCGGCAGTGCAACCTCGGCAAACCGTTTCCCCGATCACTTCACCTATAAATTATAAATCCGTCTCACCTGACAGTTGAATAGCCCAAGGTTTGCAAGATGCCCCCTGCAGTCGCCAGTGACGGCTTCCCCGGGAGGTGGCGGGAGAGCCGGTTCTCAGGCATTCCCCTGCTCCCACAGAGGCTGAGCTGGATCAGCTTCATAATGAGAGGCAGGTCAGCAAGGTTGTCACATGTATCAGGTATATTGAGCCCTTGCAGTTTGGGAGGTTTCGCATCAGCCGCTGCATGCGATATGTTGCGGGAAGTGTGAGGAGATCAGTCACGATGGCGCATTACGGCAACAAAGGTCGCATTAGCGTAGCAGCAACTGTGTTATGCGCCCCCCTATTTGCATCCTTGTGCGCTCAGCCCCTCTGAGCAGAGGAGAGCGGGTTTCATACCTATGCCTGGACGACCCTGCGCTCGGACAAGGTCCTCGGGCAGCGGCAACTTTATGGCTCCTCGGCGGCCGCGGCGGCCGGGATCGGTCTCCAATACACCTATGGCAACCTGTCATCGCTCCTGTCACTGAACATCGACAGTGAGGATCACGTGACCCTCGACGGGTCTTATCTCGAGTACTCGGTGGGCATCGCCACGTTCGGCATCGGGGCGGTGGACCGGAACTGGTCGTTTTCGCCGCGCACCTCACTGATCCTGCCGAAAAACGCGCGGCCGATCACATCGGCTTACATGAAACTCGAAGCCGACGGGGCCCCGGCCTCGCCGTGGCTGTCCTAGATCGGACCGTGGTCTTTCGAATTTTTCAACGGGATAACTGACAGCTCCGTGAACCCCAACGATTCGATGCTGCTGGGCATGCGCTTCACCATGGCCCCGGTCGAAGGGCTGGAACTGGAATTCCTACGCACTGCGCATTGGGGCGGTGAGGGCTATGACAGCGGCTGGTCGGGGTTCACCCATGCGCTTTTCAGTGACACCAATTCGGGCAGCACCGCCAATGTCGATCAGCTCGCCGGGGTCGGGTTCTCCTATCAGCTGCCCAAAAGCATCGCACCGCTCAGGATCTATGGCCAGGCCATCGGCGAGGATGAAGCCGGCGGCTTGCCGAGTTGCTTCATGTATCTCGCGGGCTTCGAATGGAGCGGTGGGATTCCCGGACTGCCCCCTCACCGGCTTCGGGTGACAGAGCCGGCCGGAGCTTCCAGGGAAGACATCATGAAGCCGGGATAACGGAAAACGTCGCAACCTGCCTTGAGCCATCACACTCCGGACACGCAAAAGCAGGCAGCCTTGCGACCGCCTGCCTTCTATCCCTCAGCGTCAGCGCCGTCAGACGCCGACCCACCTCACTTGGTGGTGGTAGTGGTGGTGGTGTTGTTGTCGTCGCTGCCGATGATCACGCCGGCGATGATCACGCCCGCCGCGATACCTGCGCCTTGACCATTGGTCAGGCCGGTGTTGCCCAGCGGCGAATCCATCACTTGCTTGAAGGTCTTCTTGCCACCGGTCTTCGGCGCGTTTTGCGCGAAAGCGGCGGAGGACAGACCCACGGTCGCGGCGATCATGGCGACAATAAGCTTTTTCATAATTCCAAACTCCTCTCGGATGCAGTTGAATAAGCCCTAGCGCAGATTCCCTCTCATTTCAATGAAATCGACTGGCCCTGTCGCAAGGATTTATCGCTTTTTCGCAATCGCAGCAAATCTGTGCTTATTTCGTCACCCGGCGCAGACCAAGATAGCCGACATAGGGCCCGGCCCATTGCCGGGATTGCCAGATCGTCCCGTCGCGGGGATCGCGCCAGTACTCATTGATCACCTGGCCGCCGGCCCCCTCGCAGCTTTGCCGCAGATGGCGGGTGGCGTGCTGGTTGCCGAGGATCTCGATGTTGGCGGGCCCCAGATCCGCGACCTCGCAGCTCAGCGCCAGCCCGCGTTCGCGGTTGTCGCCATAATGGATGCGCTGTTCCAGCGCCCCCGACTGCGGCCCGCCCTCCGGCGCCTGGGGCACCGCGCTGGACAGCAGATCGCCGCCGAGCCCGCGGGTGGCGATCAGCAGCCCGTCGCGGGTGGTCACGGTGGCGAGCTGGTCGCCGGTCATCCAGACCTCGATCAGCCCCGGGGTCTCGTCCCGATGCGCCTCGGCCAGGAAGAGATAGGCCTTCAGGTCGCGCCGCTCGGCGGAGACCTCGGAAATCGGCATCCCGATCGCCTCGAGCTGCGCCCGGCTCAGCTCGGCCTGGCCCGAGGCGCTCTTGCGGCCCTGCACCATCTGCCCGACCAGCCCCTTGGTCGCCCGGGCTATCTCCAG
>NZ_JBLWVT010000014.1:0-44014 GCF_048268305.1 Pseudodonghicola sp. | reverse complement strand
CATGACACCCGCCCAGAAACTGAAGATGGCCGCGTAAAGTCTACGACCAAGCCCCCGCAAAAATGGGGGGATTACCATGCCCTGCGTCGGTCCCGTGGCATGACCATGAAGGGCGGAGGTTCATCTTGCGGGGCTTTGTCCGCATCCCCTTCGTCTCGATCCTGAGCGCCCTCCGTCCGGTGTGATCGGCTTTGCCGCTCTGCCAACTCTTCGCGCCTTTGACCGCAGCGGGAGCAGATCGGGGCTGGCCGTTTTGCAGCTGCGGAAATTTCCGGCACGCCGGCCGGCGGAGGCTTGAAAAACAGGGCGACTTTCGCGGTGGATCGTGGAGAGGGCCGGGCAATTGCCGCGGTTGTATCCGCGTATACCTGCGGCGATCCGGAACCGATCTATCGTTTCAGGGTCCATGAAACACAGCGCGCGTCCCATCCTAAATGACCCCACATGACTACTCCGACCTCGATGCCCTGACGCTCGCCGCCCTGCTGAAGGCCGGAGATATCTCTGTTCGGGAGGCGCATGAGGCCGCGGTCGCGGCAACGGCGAAGGCCAATAGCGCCTTCAATTTCGCGCTCGTCCTGCAGCAGGACCAGGATCCGCAGCCCGCGCTTCAGGACGGTCCTCTGGCCGGGGTTCCGACCCTGATCAAGGATATCAACGGCCATCTTGCCGGCTATCCGATCCGCTTCGGCAGCCGTCTTTACAATGGCGTCACCAGCCCCAGCAGCACCCATGTGGGCCTCGGCATCGCCCGGGCTGGGATGGATGTGATCGGCGTCTCCTCTGCGCCGGAATTCTCGCTCGAGGGACACACCCACAACCGGCTGACCGGCGATGTGCGCAACCCCTGGGCGCCCGATTGTTCCCCCGGCGGGTCGAGCGGCGGGGCAGCGGCGGCGGTGGCCTCGGGCGCGGTGCCGGTGGCCCATGGTTCGGATATCGCGGGGTCGATCCGGGTGCCGGCGGCCTGGTGCGGCTGTGTCGGGCTGAAACCCTCGCGCGGGCGGGTGAGTTCCGGGCCGGGCAGGGACGAGGGCGGCTTCGGCCTCGCCTCCAACATGTTCCTGACCCGGACGGTGCGCGATTGCGCGGCGGCGCTCGACGCGCTGAGCCACCCGTTCCCCGGCGATCCCTTCGCCATCCCGGTGCCCGAGCGCGGCTTTCTGGCGCTGGTGCAGCGGGGCGAACCATTGCCGCCGCTGCGCATCGCCGTCTCGGGGCCCGGCAGCATGGGGCTGGCGGTCGAGGCGGAGACCCTGGCCACGCTCGACGCCATCGCGGCGCTGCTGGAGAAGCTCGGCCATCGGGTCGAGGCGATCGCCGATCCGCTCGATGGCATCGACTCGCTCGTCGCCCTCACCGATGTCTGGCTGGCGGGCTTCGCCGATCAGTCCGATGCGGTGGCCGGATCGCTTGGCCGGCGCATTGACGAGACCACCTTTGGCCCAGTGGCGCTGGCGGCCTATGAGCATTCCAAACGGCTGGACCTGCGCCGCTTTCTGGGCGCCGTCGATCACCTGAACCGCAGCCGCCGACGGATCGGCACGGTGCTGGAGCCCTATGACATCTGGCTGAGCCCGGTGACCGCCGCGCCGGCGCCGCGGATCGTCGATCTGCCGCCGCCCGCGACCGAGTTTCGCGACCATGTCGAACGCGGCATGGCGCCCGCCTTTCAGCACACCATCGCGCAGAACATTCTCGGCACGCCGGCGATCTCGCTGCCGCTGGCGTGGCATAGCGATGGCCGGCCCATCGGCCTGCAGCTCTCTGCCCGGCCGGGGCGCGAGGATCTTTTGCTGCGCCTCGCCGTTCTTCTCGAACAGCGCCGGCCCTGGCCCCTGAGGGCGCCGGAGCCACTCGCCTGACCCTACCGCCAACAGATCGAACAACAGATCCAACAAGGAGACGACCATGAAGATCAGATCGCTGTTTGCCGCGCTTGCGATTGCCGCCGGGCTTGGCACCGCCGCCCAGGCTGAGGCCCAATATACCCTGACGATCTCCAGCTGGGGTCCGCCAACCTCAGGAAACAACGCCACGATGTGGCCGGAGATCATCAAGCGGATGGAAGAGGCGACCGGCGGCCGCGTCACCGGCGAGCTGAAGTTCAACCTGGCCCCGCCGCCGGCGCAGTTCGACCTTGTTCTCGACGGCGCCGCCGATATGACCTGGATCTTCCACGGCTATAATCCGGGCCGCTTCGTCTCGTCGCAACTGTTCGAACTGCCGGGCTATGACGCCGATTCCGCCACGCTCTCGGCGGCCTACTGGCAGGTCTATCAGGATCATTTCGCCAAGCTGAACGAACACCGCGGCGTCAAGTTGATCGGCCTGATGACCCATGGTCCGGGTCAGCTCGCCTCGGCACCCCGGATCGACAAGCTGTCCGACATCGCCGCTTTGAAGGTCCGGACCGGCGGTGGCGTCGCCGGCGAGGTGGTCGGCCTGCTGGGCGCCAGCCGCATCCAGCTTCCGGCGCCCAGCGCCTATGAGGCGATCGCCTCCAAGGCGGCGGATGCCTCGATGATGACCATCGAGGGCCGCAAGAGCTACAACCTGATCGAGGTGGCGCCCTATATGTACGAGATGCCCGGCGGCTTCTATCGCGGCTCCTTTGCGCTGCTGATGAACCAGGAGAAGTTCGACTCCATGCCCAAGGACATCCAGGACGCGCTGGAAACCGTCTTCGGGCTCGAAACCTCGCGACTGGCCGGCGCTGTCTGGGACGAGATCGACCGCGAGGGCCGGCAGGCGACGCTCGACACCCCGGGCAACGAGATCATCGTCGCCAGCCCCGAGGATCAGGCGGAATTCGCCAAGCTGGCCGGGACCGTCAAGGAGCAGGTCTTTGCCAGCATCCGCGGTGCCGGTGCCGATCCCGAGGCAGCCTATGCCGAGATCCTGACGCTGATTGCCAAGTGACGGGCCGGTCAAGCGCATGTCCTCTCTTCGAAACACTGTCACTGCGGTCCTCGTGACCGCAGTGCGCCTTCCCAAGGGGCTGGCCATGGCGGCGCTGATGCTGCTCATGGTCATGACCTTTCTCGACATTCTGCTGCGCTCGGTGCTGAACGCCCCGATCGAGGCCTCGACCGAGCTGTCGCGCATCCTTTTGATGTTCGTCGTCTTCGCCGCCATGCCAGAGGTGACCCTGAGCGGAACCCATGTGGCGGTCGATCTGCTGGGCCCCGCGCTCGACCGCATCGGCTTTGCCCGGTTCGAGGGGCTGATCCTGATCGGCTCCGCGGTGCTGATGTGCTGGCCCGACCACAAGATCCTGACGCTGGCGATGCGCAGCAAGAGCTACGGCGACATGACCGAGTTCCTGCATATCCCCAGCTATCTGCCGGCGCTCTGCGTCTTTGCCTTCATGGTGATGACCACCGGCTGTTTCGCCCTGGCCGGGCTCTGGCTGTTGCTGACTGGCCATAGCTTCGGATTCGAGCGGCGGGAGGCAAAGGAATGGTGACCTCCATCCTGGGCCTTGCCGCGGTTCTGATCCTATCGCTGCTGAGGGTGCCGATTGCCATCGCGATGAGCTTGGTCGGCGTCATCGGCTATGCGATGGAGACCAGCATGTCGGCCTCGATCTCGATGGCCGCGCGGCTGATCACCGACGCCTCGCAGGATTACAGCCTGACGGTGGTGCCGCTCTTCGTGCTGATGGGGCTCTTCGTCAACAAGGGCGGCATGGCGGACGAGCTTTACGAGGCCGCCTATTCCTTCCTCGGCCATCTGCGCGGCGGGCTGGCGATGGCAACTATCGTCGCCTGCGGCGGCTTCTCGGCGATCTCGGGCTCGTCGCTGGCCACGGCGGCGACGATGTCGCGGGTGGCGATGCCGCAGATGCGGCGGTTCGGCTACAAGGACACCCTGTCCACCGGTTCCATCGCAGCGGGCGGCACATTGGGCATCCTGATCCCGCCCAGCGTCATCCTGATCATCTACGGGCTCTTGACCGAGACCAGCATCGGCAAGCTGTTTCTCGCCGGTATCGTTCCCGGGGGGCTGGGCATCCTGCTCTATCTCGTCGCGGTCCGCTATGCGGTCTGGCGTGATCCGGCGGCCGGGCCAGCGGGGGAGCGCTCCACCATGCGCCAGCGGATGCAGGCGCTGCGCGGGGTCTGGGCGATCCTGCTGCTGTTCTTCGTGGTGATCGGCGGGCTTTACGGCGCGCTCGATGTCTGGCCGATCCATATCACCTTCTCGCCGACCGAGGCGGCGGGGGTGGGGGCAATGGGGGCCTTCCTGATCTCGCTCTTCCGCGGCCAGATGAAGCTGCGCGACATCACCTCGGCGCTGTCCGAGGCGGTGACCACCACCGCCTCGCTTTTCGCGGTGCTGATCGGGGCCTGGATCTTCTCCAACTACGTCAACATGGCGGGTCTGCCGACGCAGTTGCAGACCCTGGTCCTGAGCTGGGGAACCTCGCCCTTCCTGGTGATGGCGCTGATCATCCTGATCTACGTGCTGCTGGGCTGCGTGTTCGAAAGCATGTCGATGCTGCTGCTCACGGTGCCGGTGTTCTTCCCGGTCATCGTGGCGCTGGGGTTCGATCCGGTGTGGTTCGGTATCGTCGTTGTTGTGGTGGTTGAGATCAGCCTGATCACCCCGCCTGTGGGGCTCAATGTCTTCGTTCTGAAGCGGGTGGTCAACGATGTCTCGACGCGGACGATCTTTCAGGGGGTGACGCCGTTCTGGATCGTCGATCTGGTCCGGCTTGGGATCCTGGTGGGTATTCCGGCGGTGACGCTGTTCCTGCCCAACTCGATCCACTGAGGTTCGCTTTCGCGCTCAGGAACCGGCCCCGTCCTGGCGGGGCCGGTTTCGTTTCAGCTTGCCCGCGGCTCGTCCTGCGGTTCCGGCAAACGGGCGTATTTCCCGCCGAAGAACAGCAGCGGCTCGGCCTGGTCCCGGGGCGCCTCCATGAACACCGGCTGGCCCAGAATGATGCGGTGATCGCCGCCGGGAAACACCTCGCGCAGCTCGCAGAGAAACACTGCCGCTGCATCGGCCAGCCGCAGGAAGCCGCGATCGCGGAGCATCGGCACCGCTGCCATGTCGCCGCGTCCGGCAAAGGCGTTGGAGATCGCGGTCTGCCCGTGGGTGAGAATATTCACCGAAAACCGCTTGGCGCGCAGCACCGCCTCGGCGTTGCGGCTTTCGTTGCGGGCGCAGAACAGCAGCAGCGTCGGGTCGAGGCTGACCGAGGTCAGCGAATTCACCGTCATGCCGCGGGGCTGGCCGCCGTCCTCGGCCAGGATCACGGCCACGCCGGTGGCGAAACGGCCGATCAGGTTGCGGAACTCGATGGGGTCGAGCGGGGGAAAGTCTTGGGGATGCATCGGGATACCTGTTCGCGGTGTCGGAATGGCCTCATCCTGCCAGCCCCCCGGTCGCGGGTCGGTATCCCCAGTTACCGGCTCAGTCGCGGAAGCGGTCGGAAATCAGCAGGATGCGCCCCTCGACGATGGCGATCTCGCCGCGTTCTTTTAGCCGGCCCAGCGTGCGGGTGACGGTGACACGGGTGTTGCCGGTCATCGCCGCGATCTGCTCATGGGTCAGTTTCGGCACGATCAGCTTGCCGTCGTCGCGGGTCTCGGCAAACACCCGGGCGAGTCGGCCGAACATCTCAAGGATCCGCGTCTCCGGCTCGCGGGAGGAGAGCTGTTCCAGCCGCACCGCCAGCACCCGCTGCTTCAGCGCGGTGACCTGGAGGACGGCGGCGACGAATTCGGGGCTGTGCGCGGCGAGTTGCGGCAGCTTGCCGGCGTCGAATTCCAGCAGTTCGGTCTCTTCCAGTGCGGTGGCGCCGGAGAAGCGCGGCAGCCCGTCGATCGCCGCGCCCTCGCCACAGACCGTCTGCGGCCCCATCAGTTCGAGGATCACCTCGGTGCCATCCTCGCGGATCATGGCGATCTGCACCAGACCCGAGACCACCACGTAGAATTTCGACGACACGCTGTCCTGCGCGTAGATCTCTTCATCCTTGCGGAAGCGGCGGCGGACGAAGAGCGTCTCGTCCCTGATCATCGAGCTCATCAGCTCGTCCGACATCAGCCATGTGCCGCTGGGCCTGAGTTCCATTTTCGACCTTTCGCGCCTTCCGTCCTGTCCGATGTATCCGAGGATACCGAACTCTCGGCCGGCTCTCTGTAGCTTCGGTTACATCGACAGTCTGGAGGTGCATGAATTATGTCAAATCCATCGGTGGTGGAAATCCGCCACGAAGTCGCGGACCCGACCGCTGCCGCCCGGGCGCTGCAACCCTGGCTCAAGGCGCAGGCGAGCCGCATCGAAGCGGCCAACTGCATTCCCCCGGATGTGAAAGACAAGCTGGTCGAGGCCGGGCTGTTCCGGATGACGGTGCCGCGCCGCTTCGGCGGGCTCGAACTCGACCCCGCGGAAACCAGCCGTGCGGTGTTCGAAGTGGCCCGCGGCTGCGGCTCCTCGGCCTGGCTGACCGGGCTGGTGGCCGCCAATGTGATGATGGTCGGCAAGTTCTCGGATCAGGCGCAGGATGATGTGTTCACCTGCGGTCGCCCGGCCATCGTGCCGATGCTGACCGGCGGCGTCGGCCATGACATCTCGATCACCCCGGTCGAGGGCGGCATCCGCCTCAGCGGCAAGTGGCGCTATGCCTCCGGCATCGACATCGCCTCCTGGGTCGGGCTGCTGCTGCAGCAGATGCCGGGGCAGGACGGCCCGTGCCCGGCGCTGGTGCTGGTGCCGCAGGAAGAATTCACCATCGACCAGTCGTCCTGGAACGTCGTCGGCATGCGTGGCACCGGCAGCAAGAATGTCGTGCTCGAAGACGTCTTCGTCCCCGAACATCGCTTTATGGACTGGGCGCGGCTGCAGACCGGCGGCCGTCACCCCGAGTGCAGCAACGACGGCAGCATCTATCGCTATCCGCTGAACTCCGCCTTCGCGATCTCGGTGGCGGCCCCGACGCTGGGCACCGCGGCGACGGTGCAGGAAACCTATGCCGAGATCGTCAAGGGCCGGGTCGCCTCGGGCACCGGGCTGGCGCAGGTGCAGGACCGCATCGCCCAGATCGCGGTTGCCTCCGGCGCGGCGATCATCGACCTGCTCTGCGAGGGGCTGGTGACCAGCGCTGCCGAGATGACCCGCCGGGTCGAGGCCGGCGAGACCATCAGCCTGCAGGACCGGGCGCTGTTCCGCATGCGCATCGCCACCTCGGTCAGCATTGCACTGGCCGAGGCGCAGAAGGTGTTCCGCTCGGTCGGTGGCAGCCTGCTGCCGGTGGGCAGCCCGCTGGAGCGGCTGTTCCGCGACATCCACGCGATGAGCTCTCACTTCCTGTTGCAGGAGGATCCTATCGGCGAGCTTTACGGCCGCATGCTGCTGGATCTGGACCTGCCCCAGAACGCACGAATTTAACCAAGGACACGGACCAAAACATGACCAAGATCACCACCAACCCCGATCATCCCGCTTTCAAGGCCGCCGACGGCAGCAGCATCTTCGACAAGTTCGGCTATTCCGCCGCCGTGCGCGCCGGTGACTTCGTCTATGCCGCCGGCCAGATCGGCCTGAACCCTGACGGCACCATTCCCGAAACCGACGCCGAGCAGATCCGCAATGCATTCGACCGGCTGAAGATCGTGCTGGAGGCCGCCGGTTCCTCGCTCGACGATGTGGTCGAGCTGATCACCTATCACGTCGGCATCAAGAACAACCTGGCCGATTGCGTCGCCATCAAGGCCGATTACATCAAGGCGCCGTTCCCGACCTGGACGATCCTCGAGGTCGCCGGTCTGGCCCGCTCGGAGCTGGTGATCGAGATCAAGGCCACGGCCTACACGCCGAAATGACATCGCCGGGCCTGGCCGGGCCAGTGGCTTCTGCATGACACGCCGGGGCGGGACCGAGGAGGTTCCGCCCCGCGGCCGCAGCCATGGGCCTTTCTGTGCCGCTTCGGGCTCCGGTCGTTCGTCATCGCGCTGGCGTCGAAACCCCGCCCGAATGCTTGGCTCGAACAGCGGCGGGCAGGGTCATCCCTTGCACCTTGTTCGAAGGCATTTGGCATATTCCCGCCGTCGTTCCGAACCAGATCGAGATCACCTGTGCGGCCGACCGCGCCTGTCACGGCGCATCGAGGTGATGGTCCCACCGCCTTCGCCCGATGCTCCGGCGGGCAGGCGGGCTGATGCCAATCGCCGCCATGATAGCCGCCGGCCCGCTCTGGGGGCATGGTCGGCGCGCCGGCGCCACCATGGGTCAGCTGTTGGCGCGCAGCGCCGTCAGTCGCGCGACCAGCGCCTCGGGCCGCTGCCGCACCACCCGGGCCGTGGTGCCATAGATCAGCCCTTCGTTGCCATCGAGCGTCAGCGGCGCGCCTTCCTCGAAGACCTGTCCGCCCAGCGTCATGCGGCCACCCGCCTCGTCAAGCTGCATCTCCTCGCAGCCGACCAGGCAGACCTTGCCCAACTGGCGCGCCACCACCGCCGCGTGCGAGGTGCGCGCGCCGTGTTGCGTCAACAGCCCCACCGCCTGATCCAGCGCGGCGATGTCGCGGGTTTCGGCATCACGCCGGACCAGGATCACCGGCTGCCCGGCGATCTTGAGCCGGCGCGCCTGCGTCTCGTCAAAGGCGATCACCCCGCTGACGACGCCGCTGGCCGCTGTCGCCGCGCGGGCGATCGGGGTCAGCGTGCCGCCATCCTCCGCCGCCAGAATCGTGGTCGCCAGCTCCTCGGCACTCAGCCCCTCGGTGCGCTGGCGGGCGGTGTCGCGGGAGATCAGCCCCTCGTCGGCCATGTCGAGCGCGATCCGTGCGGTGGCCTGCGGCGTGCGCTTGCCGTCGCGGCTTTGCAGCAGGAACAGCTCGCCCTCCTGCACGGTGAATTCGAAATCCTGCATCTCGCCGAAATTGCGCTCCAGCTCTTGAGTGGCGTCCAGCAGATCCTGCCAGACCGTCGGGGCGACGGCAGCCAGGCTTTCGTGCCCCTGGGCGCTGCGCCGGCCGGACACCACGTCTTCGCCTTGCGCGTTGAACAGGAAGTCCACCCAAGGTTCGGGCGCGCCGTCGATCGGGTTGCGGGTAAAGCCGACGCCGGCGCCGGACAGCCCGCCGCCATTGCCGAAGACCATCCGCTGCACGGTGACGGCGGTGCCCATCGCATCCGACAGCCCGCGCAGCGCGCGATAGGCGTGGGCCTTGTCGCTGGACCAGGACAGAAAGACCGCCTCGATCGCCGCCTGCAGTTGCGCGCGGGCGTCCTGGGGAAAGGCTTCTCCCGCCTGCAGCCGGTAGGTGTCCAGATGGCGGCGGGTCACCTCACGCTGGGCGGCGAAATCCAGATCGCGCTCCGAGGCGCCGGCACCCACGGTCTCGAGATCGGCCTCGAAGGCGGCGGCGTCGATCCCCGCGACCACCTCGCCAAAGCCCGCGACCAGCCGGCGATAGGCGTCCCAGGCCAACCGCGGATGGCCGGTCTGGCGGATGAAGCCGGGCAGGGTGTCATCGCACAGGCCGATGTTCAGCAGCGTCTCCATCATGCCGGGCATCGACACCGGGGCGCCCGAGCGCACCGACAACAGCAGCGGCCGGCGCGGATCGCCCAGCCTCTGGCCCGAGGCGATCTCGAGCGCAGCCAGAGGGTCGCGCCACAGATCGGGGGTGACCGCCTGCGGCAGGGCGCAATAGCCGGTGCCGATGACGAAGGCGGGCGGCACTCTCAGCCCGATCGCGGCCATGCGGGCAAGGTTATAGGCCTTGAACCCCAGTGCCTCGGGCGTGGCGGCGGGCTGCGGGCGGGTGTCGCCGATGAAATAGAGAATGGCGCGGTCGGCGGCGATCGGGGCGGCGGCGGTCATGTCCGGCCCCCCGGACGGCCAGCGTCCAGTCCGGTGCCCAGCCCGGTGCCCAGCCCGGTGTCGATGCGGGCGAAGACCAGGTCGCGCAGGGCATAGCCGGTACGCAGCAGCGCATCGGTGGATTTTTCCAGCGCGGCGCCGAAATCGGTGGTCAGTTGCAGCGTGGCGGCATCGTCGATCTGGTTCACCAGCAGGCGGCGCAGGGCGCGGGTATGGCTGTCGCAGGCGCGTTCGGCATTCACCACACGCCAGCAGACAGTGAGGAATTCGGCCTGATCGTCGGCGGTGCTGTCGGAACCCAGGGTTCGGGCGATCACCAGCGCGCGGACATGATCCTGGGTCGCCTCCAGCACCTGGGCGGCCAGCCGCAAAAGGCCCGCGCGGATCTCCTCGCTCCAGCCCCTGTGGTGGCCTTCGCCGATCAGCGAGAATAGGAAGGCCGCCTCTTCCAGCGCATCGGCGGTGTCGTCGGCGCGTTCGATCACCTGCAGGACGGGGCGGCGGTGCGGGTTGCGTCCGGCCTCGTCGCGCAGGCGGATCACCAGCTGGTCGGCCTGCCGTTCCCATCCCTTGGCGCGCTGCGCGAGGGTTTGCGCCGCGGTGCCGTCCCGTTCGGTCCGATGGGCCAGCGCGTCGCGCAGCGCCTCGGCCAGCGCCTGGCAAAAGGCCGCGTGTTCTTCAAGCAGGGTGAAATCGTCGCGATAGCGCGCCATGTGGCGCGACAGCAGCAGATGGGTCTGATCGGCGATCTGCGTGGGGGCCTGGTTCGCGGTCAGCCCGGCCGCCGCCAGGGCCAGCGCCTCGGTCAGGAAATCGGCGGCGGGCTCGTCCCCCATGACCTCGTCCAGCCGGTCGCCCATGTGGAAATAGTCGGGGCCGAGCGCCTCCATCGCCGCGAAGATCACCGCCTCGCCGCCGGCCAGAAGCCAGCCCATATGCCCCGCCTCGCGCCGGGCGGCGCGGTTCAGCACCTCGATCGAGAGGGTCTTTTTCACCAGCCGGTTCAGCCGCTTGCGCGCCCGGTTCCAGTCGATCAGAAAGACGATGCGGGCGCCCAGGTTCTCAAGCGCGGTTTCCAGCGCGACCTCTTCGGCGCAGGCGAAAAGCGCGGTGCCGACGACATAATCGGCGCCCGCGTTCATGCCCGGGGTGTTGCGGGTGCCGACCGAGGACCATTCGGCGCCGATCTCGGCCAGAAGGCCCTGAAAGAAGGCGAAGCGGCGGTCGTGCAGGTCGGAATAGGTCAGGGTGATGGTCTGCGCCTCGACCTGGACCACCAGCACATGGGCGTCATTGGTGCCGATGTCGTTCTGGATCAGCAGGCGCGCGCCGTCACGGGTGGCGGCGGTCTCAAGGCCGGGGTGGTCGAATTTCAGCCCGCGGGTCCGGTTCAGGCCACGCATGAAGGCGGCGACGCGCGGCCTGTCCTCGGCGGCCAATTGCCAGACATGGGCGCCGTCGATCTCTTCGCTGGTCAGCTCGGCGGCGAGCCGGTTGATCGCCTTGTGCAGGTCCATGACCAGAATGTGAAAGGTATCCTCTCCACCGCGCTTGCCGCCGGTCAGCAGCAGCAGATCGTGTTCGCTCAGTTCGGCGGTGTCATGGCTGCCCAGCCAGTCGCACCAGTGGGCCGCGCGCGCCAGAAGCGGCAGGTGATCGGGCTGGTCGCTGCCCTCGAACGGGCGGGCCATCAGGGTGATGTCCTCGCGCAACTTGGCGCAGATGCGGGGTTGATCGGCAAGATGCAGGCGCCCGTCCTCCCACCAGGCGGAGGCGGGCACATCGAGCAGCCAGGCATCCTCCATCCGGGCCGCGGCATAATCGTGGTGCAGATCCAGCGGCGCGGCCGAGGTGTCGGCGGCATGGGCGGCGGCGGCCTGGATCACGGTCAGGACGAATTTCAGCCGGTCGTTCGCCGCCAGCGCGGTCTTGATCCGGGCCGGCGCCAGAAGCTTCATCTGCCCGAGTGCGGCGATCGCGTCCGATTTTTCCAACATGTCAGTCCCTGCCCGGCGGTGGCAATGCGGTTTGGCCCTGAGGATTGGACTAGCCCGGTCGCGTGACGCTTGCGTGACGCCGGCGCCTTGTCGGCGGTTCGGGGCAATTCGACCCGTGCGGTGATGATGCGTTGCCCGGCGGCTGATGACATTCGGCGCCGTCCTGCCTAGTCTCTGCGACGCAGCAGACTCAGGAAAGGGCCCAAGATGTTCGACCTTCTCATCCGCAATGCGACGCTTCCCGATGGTCGCGCGGGCCTCGATATCGGGGTGCGCGCCGGTCGCATCGTGGCGGTCGAAGCGGCGATCGCCGGCGAGGCGGCCGAGGTGATCGACGCCGGCGGCCTGCTGGTCAGCCCGCCCTTCGTCGATCCGCATTTCCACATGGACGCCACCCTGTCGCTCGGCCTGCCGCGGATGAATATCTCGGGCACGCTGCTCGAGGGCATCGCGCTCTGGGGCGAATTGCGTCCGACCCTGACGCGCGAGGCGCTGGTCGAACGGGCGCTGCGCTATTGCGACCTGGCGGTGTCCAAGGGGCTCTTGGCGATCCGCAGCCATGTCGATGTCTCCGACCCGCGGCTGGTCACCGCCGAGGCGCTGCTTGAGGTGCGCGAAAGGGTGGCGCCATATATCGACCTGCAACTGGTCGCCTTCCCGCAGGATGGCTATTACCGCTGCCCCGAGGCCGAGGCGGCGCTGTCGCGCGCGCTCGACATGGGGGTGGATATCGTCGGCGGCATCCCGCATTTCGAACGCACCATGGAGGATGGCGCGCGCAGCGTCGCGGCGCTGTGCCGGATCGCGGCAGAGCGTGGGCTGATGGTCGACATGCATTGCGATGAAAGCGACGATCCGATGTCGCGCCATGTCGAGACGCTGGCGGCGCAGACGGTGCGCTTCGGGTTGCAGGGCAGGGTGGCCGGGTCGCATCTGACCTCGATGCATTCGATGGACAATTACTATGTCTCGAAACTGATCCCGCTGATGGCCGAGGCCGACCTGCGGGTGATCCCCAATCCGCTGATCAACATCATGCTGCAGGGCCGGCACGACACCTATCCCAAGCGGCGCGGCCATACCCGCATCCCGCAGCTGATGGAGGCCGGGCTGACCGTCGGCTTCGGTCAGGACTGCGTGCTCGATCCCTGGTATTCGATGGGCACCGGCGATCTGCTCGACGTGGCGCATATGGCGCTGCATGCGACCCAGATGGGGTCGGGCGCCGACAAGCGGGCGCTGTTCGACGCGGTGACGGTGAATTCGGCCCGGATCATGGGGCTTGACGGCTATGGCATCGCGCCGGGCTGCAACGCCGACATGGTGATCCTGCAGGCCAAGGACCCGGCCGAGGCGATCCGCCTGCGGCCGGTGCGCCTGAAGGTGATCCGCCGTGGCAAGGTGATCGCCGAGACCGCGCCCGAGCTGAGCCGGCTGGCGCTGGACGGCCGTCCCGATCGCGTCGATCCCGCCGATTACGCGCCGCGTCACGCATCTTGACTATTTGGTCAGAAATCGCCCATTTCCGCGGCAGTCCGCAACCCGGCCGACAGGGGCGACCGACCGGCGGCCTTGACAGGACGCGCGGGCTGGGCGCCGATGGAGGCCATAGCCGCAGTGCGGCCATAACGTGCCCGGTCGGACCGGGACGATAGAGGGAGACACGATTTGACACGCATTCTGATCAACCGCCGCCGCCTGCTGGGCACCGGTGCCGCGCTTGGCGCCACCACGCTCTTCGCGCCGGCGCTGCGGGCGCAGGCGGCGCCCGTGAAGGTGGCCGGCATCCACGCCTCTCCGGTCGAGAACGCCTGGAACTCGGTCCTGCATGCGGCGATGCTGGCGGCCCATGCCGAGGGGGTGATCGACTATACCTTCTCCGAAGGCGTCTCGGGCACCGATTACCCGCGCGCCATGCGCGAATATGCCGAGGCTGGCAATGTGCTGATCGTCGGCGAATCCTATGCGGTCGAGCGCGAGGCGCGCAAGGTGGCGGCGGATTACCCCGACACTGCCTTCCTGATGGGCTCCTCGGGCGAGGCCTCGGGCGACAACTTCGGCGTCTATGGCACCTGGAACTGGGAGGCCGCCTATCTTTGCGGCATGCTGGCCGGCGCCATGACCAAGACCGGCACCGTCGGTTCGGTCGGCGCGATCCCGATCCCCGAGGTCAACATGCTGATCAACGGCTTTGCCGATGGCGTCAAGGCGGTGAACCCCGAGGCCAAGCATCTGGTCAGCTTCATCGGCACCTTCTTCGATCCGCCCAAGGCGCGCGAGGCCGGCCTGGCCCAGATCGACAGCGGCGCCGATATCCTCTTCGGTGAACGCATCGGCACCGCCGACGCGGCGCAGGAACGCGGCGTCAAGGCGATCGGGTCGCTGATCGACTATACCCCGCGTTATCCCGATACCGTCTTCGCCAATGCGATGTGGTCGTTCCGGCCGCTGCTGAACGCGGCGCTGAAGGATGCCACCAGCGGCCAGCCGGTTGGCAAGAACTATACGCCCCTCAGCCTGATGAAGGACGGCGGCAGCGATATCTTCTATGTCGAGGGCGTGGCCCCCGAGGCGGCGGTGAAGAAGATGCTGGAAACCCGCGCCGCCATCATGGCCGGCGAATTCGAAGTGCCGCGCAACTTCGAAGCGCCGGCCTGATCCGGTGCCCGAAGCTTCTTTGTCGCGCGCTTCGGCGCGCGGCAATCGCACTGACATGAGCGCCCCCGCCGATCCCCCGCGCGATGCGATCAGCCTCGCCGCGGCCATCGCCGGGGGCGCATTGACCCCGGCCGAGGCGATGCGCCAGGCCCGGGCCCGGCTTGAGGTCGTGGCCGGGCTCGGCGCTGTGAGCTGGCTTGCGCCCGAGACGGCAGAGCTGCCCCGGGGCGCGACGACCGGGCCCTTCGCCGGCGTGCCAATGCTGGTCAAGGATCTGGGCGGCCCCTTTGCCGGCATCCCGATGCGCGCGGGCTCGGCCAGCCTCGCCGGAGACAGCGGCGCGGCCGACAGCGATCTGGCCCAGCGGTTCCGCGCCGCGGGATTTTGCCCCTTCGGCGCCACCACCGTGCCGGAGTTCGGCCTGTCGCTCTCCTCGGAACCCGCGGTGGGGCCGATCTGCCGCAACCCGCTCAATCCGCACCTCACGGCGGGGGGATCCTCCGGGGGCAGCGCCGCTGCGGTGGCGGCGGGCATCGTGCCGCTCGCCCATGCGACGGATGCCGGTGGCTCGATCCGGGTGCCGGCGGCGGCCTGCGGGCTGGTCGGGCTGAAACCCTCGCGCGGGGCCATTCCCGGCGGGCCGGGTTTCGGCAACCATCTGGGCGGCATCACCAGCGAATTCGCCGTGACCCGCACCATCCGCGACGCCCGCGCGCTCTGGCCCTTGCTGAGCGGCCGGGCACGGGGGCCGTTCCCCGACGGGCAGGTGCTGCCGGAAGAGGGGCGGTTGACCATCGGGGTGATCACCGACACGCCGGAGATTGCGTCCGAGCGTGCCGAGGTCATCGAGGCGGCCGCCGCTGCCCTGGCGGCGGCCGGGCATGTGCTGCGGCCGGTTCCGGCCCGCGACCTGGAGACCATCCGCCGCATCAGCGCCCGGGCCTTCGACCGGATCATCTCGGTCAATCTCGCCGCCTTGGGGCAGGCGGGGCTCGACCTCTCCTGCTGCGAGCCGCTGACCCAGGCCTTCGCCGACCGCGGCGCCGCCCTGCCTGCCGCCGATCTCTGGGCCGCGCTCGAGGCGATTGCGCCGGCCTCCTATGCGCTCTGGCGGCTGTTCGACGAAGTTGATCTGTTGCTGCTGCCGATGCTCTCGACCGCGCCGCCGCCGCTTGGCGCCTTTCCGACCGATCACCGCGACGCGCAGGCGCAGCTTGCTCGGATGGAGGCCTTCGCGCCCTATGCGGCGCTTGCCAATGTCACCGGCGCACCGGCCCTGACGCTACCCTTCGGCGTCGATGCCGACGGGCTGCCGCTGCCGGTGCAGCTGATCGCCCCGATCGGGGGCGACCTGCGCCTGTTGGAACTTGGCGCCACGCTGGAGCGCGAGGGCCGCTGGACCCATCCGATCCCCCTGTTCGGAGACGACGCATGACCCGGGTTCTCGAACTCGACCACATCACCAAACGCTTCGGCGCCGTCACCGCCAACGAGGATGTCTCGCTGCATCTGGAGCAGGGCGAGATCGTCGCGCTGCTGGGCGAGAACGGCGCCGGCAAGACCACGCTGATGTCGATCCTCTTCGGCCATTACACCGCCGACGAGGGCAGCGTGCGCGTCAAGGGGGTGGAGCTGCCGCCCGGCAAGTCGCGCGCCGCGATCCGCGCCGGCGTCGGCATGGTGCACCAGCATTTCGCCCTGGCGCCCAACCTGACGGTGCTGGAAAACGTGATGACCGGCACCGAGAGCCTGTGGAAGCTGCGCTCGGATCGCGCTGCCGGCCGGGCCAAGTTGATGGAGCTGTCGGAGCGCTTCGGCCTCAAGGTCGATCCCGAGGCGCGGGTTGCCGATCTGTCGGTGGGCGAATGCCAGCGGGTCGAGATCCTCAAGGCGCTTTACAATGATGCCGAGGTGCTGATCCTCGACGAACCCACCGCCGTGCTGACGGCGCAGGAGGCCGAGAGCCTGTTCGCCACCCTGCGCCAGATGGCCGCCAGGGGGCTGTCGCTGATCTTCATCAGCCACAAGCTGCATGAGGTCATGTCGGCCTCGGACCGCGTCGTGGTGCTACGCCGTGGCCGGGTGGTGGCGGAGCGGAAGACCGCGGAGACCTCGAAGGAGGAACTGGCCGAGCTGATGGTCGGTCGCGCCGTCAAGCGCCCGGAACGGCCCCCGGCGACGCCCGGCGCGGTGCTGCTCGAGGCGGTGGATGTGACGCTGGGCGGCAAGGGCGGTGCCTCGCTCCACGGGGTGAGCTTCAAGCTGCACGCGGGCGAGACGCTGGGGATCATCGGCGTTTCCGGCAACGGGCAGACCACGCTGGCGGGGCTGGTCTCGGGCCTTTATCCGCCCGATGGCGGCGCGCTGCTGATCAAGGGGCACGAGCCCGCGCGCTATGACGTGCCCCATGCGATCGCCGCCGGCATCGGCCGGATCCCCGAGGACCGCAATGCCGAGGGCACCATCGGCGATATGAGCACTTGGGAAAACGTGGTGCTGGAACGCATCTGGTCGCCCGAATTCTCCTCGCTCGGTCTGGTCCGCCGCGCCGCCGCGCGGGCCGCGACCGAGGCGATCATTCGTGATTACGATGTGCGCGGCGCCAGCGTCGACGGGCGCATCCGGCTGCTGTCGGGCGGCAATATGCAGAAACTGATCCTGGGCCGGGTGCTGACCGCCGGGCCCGATATCCTGGTCGCCGCCCAGCCCAGTCGCGGCCTCGACGAGGGCGCCATCGCCGGGGTGCATGAACGGCTGCTTGAGGCGCGCGCGCGCGGCGCCGGTGTGCTGCTGATCTCGGAAGATCTGGACGAGGTGATCGGCCTTTCCGACCGGATCCGCGCCATCGTCGGCGGCCGGCTGTCGCCGGCGATTCCGGCGGAACGGGCCAATGCGCAGCTTCTGGGGCTGATGATGGCCGGCGACTGGACGGCGGCGGAACGGATCGAGGCAGAGGCGAAATCCCATGCGATTTGAACGACGCGAGCATCCCTCGACCACGCTGACCCTGCTGGCGCCGGTGGGCGCGGTGCTGTCGGCGCTGGTCATCGCCGGGCTGTTGATCTCGATCGCCGGTGCCAATGTCCTCGAGGCCTATGGCTTGATCCTGAAAGGCGCCTTCGGATCGCGGCTGGGGTTCTCCGAGACGCTGACGCGGGCGACGCCGCTGATCCTGACCGGGCTGGCGGCGGCGGTGGCCTTCCGCGCCCGGCTCTGGAACATCGGCGGCGAGGGGCAGTTCTATATGGGCGCGCTGGCGGTGGCGGGGGTCGGCATGGTTCCGGCGCTGGCCGGGCTGCCGGCGCCGCTGGCGATCCTTCTGTGCCTGATCGCCGGGGCGGTGGCGGGGATGATCCTGCTGCTGATCCCGCTCGGGCTGAGGCTGAAGTTCGGGGTGGACGAGGTGGTGACCACGCTGTTGTTGAACTTCGTCGCGGTGCTCTTCGTGTCGCTGATGATCGAAGGGGTGATGAAGGATCCGCTGGCCTTCGGCTGGCCGCAATCGGTGCCGGTGCCCGCCAATGCCGAGCTGCCCAAGCTGATGGCCCGCAGCCGGCTGCATGCCGGTCTGGTGATCGCCGTGGTCATGGCGTTGGCGGTCTGGTGGCTGCAGGCGCGCACCGTCTTCGGCATGCGGTCGCGCGCCGCCGGGCTCAATCCGCGCGCGGCGGCCTTCGCCGGCGTGCCGCTGGGCCGGACTCTGGTGGCGGTGGCCTGTCTCTCGGGCGGCATGGCGGGGCTCGCCGGCGCCATCGAGGTGATGGGGGTCAAGGGCTATGTCACCACCGATCTGTCGCCGAGCTATGGCTATTCCGGCATCATCATCGCCATGTTGGCGAACCTCAACCCGATCGGGGTGATCGGCGCCGCGCTGTTCTCGGCGGTGATGTTCGTCGGCGCGGATTCGATGTCCCGCGCGCTGGGGATCCCCAGCTATATCGCCGATGTCACCGTGGCGCTGTCGCTGCTGACCATGCTGGTGGCGCTGTTCCTCACCCAATACAGGATCCGCAGATGAGCGTTCTTCTGGATATCCTCGGCTCTGTCGGCATGTGGGAGGCGGTGCTGCGCATCGCCACGCCGCTGATCTTCGGCACCCTGGGCGTGCTGCTCTGCGAAAGGGTGGGCGTGCTGAACCTCGGGATCGAGGGGATCATGACCTTCGGCGCCATGGTGGGTTGGTTGACGGTCTATTCCGGCGGCGATCTCTGGCTCGGGATGCTGGCGGCGGCGCTGGGGGGCGCGGTCTTCGGCCTGTTGCACGGGGTGCTGACGGTGGTCTTCGGGCTCAGCCAGCATGTCACCGGGCTCGGCATCACGCTCTTCGCCTCGAGCTTTGCCTATTACGTCTTCCGGCTGGCGGTGCCGACCTCCTCCTCGCCCCCGACGGTGGAGCCGTTCCGCGCCTATCCGCTGCCGGGCCTGTCCGAAATCCCGGTGCTGGGCCCGATCCTCTTCACCCAGACGGCGCCGACCTATCTGGCGCTGGGGCTGGTGGCGGTGCTGGCCTATCTGCTCTATCGCACCCCGCTGGGCCTGGCGATCCGCATGACCGGGGAAAACCCCCATGCGGTGGACGCCCAGGGGATCGACCCGATCCGGCTGAGGATCGGCACCATCATGGCGGGGTCGGCGCTGATGGGGATGGGGGGCGCCTTCCTGACGCTCGCCGCCTTCAACTCCTTCTTCCCGACGATGGTGCAGGGGCGCGGCTGGATCTGCGTGGCGCTGGTGGTCTTCGCGATCTGGCGGCCGGGCCGGGCGCTGCTGGGGGCGCTGCTCTTTGCCTTCTTTGACGCCTTCCAGCTTCGGCTGCAGACGGTGGTCGACGGGGTGCCCTATCAGCTGTTCCTGATGCTGCCCTATGTGTTGTCGATCCTGGCACTGATCGTCATGGCCCGCCGCGCCCGGGTGCCGCAGGCCCTGATGCAGCCCTATCGGCGCGGCGAACGCTAGCGGGCGGTGGTGCGGGGCCGCAGAGGCCCCGCGATCAGAACATCACGTCGGAGAGATCCTGAAGCTGCCATTTGCCATCTTCGGTGCGACAGCGCAGCGACCGGAAGCCGATGTCTTTCTGCTGGCCGGCAAGCCGGGCCAGATGGGTCAGCTTCATGCAGGTCCCCTCGACGCCGGTCAGCTGCACGGTGCCGTTGGCGCCGCTGGCCGGGTTCTGCCAGTCGACCGTCATGCCGGGGCGCTTGTCGGTCGCCTCGTCGATCTGGCGGGTCGCCTCGTTCATCACCTTGAAATCCTCAGGGCTCAGCCCGGTCTTGGCGAGCATCGCGCTGAGGCTGAGAGCGGCGCGCTGGCGGCGAAGACAGCCACCAGGGCGCCAAGCATGACGGAAGCGAGCAGCGGGCGGAGCGGTGCGCCCAGACGGCGCGCGGCAAGGTCGGAAAATGTCATGGTCTGCACTCGATCCGGGAAGGGCCGCCACGGCAGCCCGAAATGACCCGAGGCTAGCAGCAAGGGACAAAACCCCGCATTCCTTCGACATCGGCGGCCGGATCAGTCCCGCGCGGCGCGGCGGGCCTGCAAGGCGCTGAGCAGCCGGTCGGTGCTCTGCGGCGTCCAGCCGTCGGGCGTCAGCAGGCCCTGCCAGGCCGGCAGGTAATCCTCGGCCACATAGTAATGGCCGAAGCGTTCCACCTGCAGCGCGATCAGCATGTCAAGCGCGGTCTGCAGCATGGTGACGATCGGAACCCAGCGCAGCCTGGGCGAAACGTCGGCGGCGCGGTCATAGCGCAGCCAGTCGGGCCGGCGCAGCGCCATCCCGAGGGTGAAGAGCGGGATGGGGTCGCTGGCATATTGCAGGAAGATCAGCCGGATCGGCCCCCAGGCGGCATCCTTCGGGGTGAGCCCTTCGAACTGGGTCATCGTCCGCACCAGCGACCCGTTGCCAAGCCGCGGATGCCAGGGCGGGCTGTCGGGCCAGCGCTGGTCCTGCAGGTAACGCCACATCGGGCTGAGGAAGGGCGATCCGACCCAGAGCGCCCCCTGGATCGGATCGCCCAGCATGTCGAGCAGCGGCAGCGTCGCCTGGCTGTTATAGGCGCCGAGGCTGAGGCCGAAGACATAGAGCCGCGGCCGCGTCTCGACCGGCAGCGCGGACCAATAGTCGTGGATCACATCGAACAATGCGCGGGCCTGCTCGACGCCCAGCTCGGGGTGCACCGCCAGCGCCAGCGAGCTGCTGAGATAGGAATATTGCACCGCCACGGTGGCGACATCGCCCGCCATCAGCATATCAAGCGTGTCGAAGGCATCCGGATCCATCCAGCCGGTGCCGGTCGGGCTGACCACCACCAGGACCGAACGATCGAAACCGCCGACGCGGATCAGCTCTTTCAGGGCAAGTTCGGCGCGGGCGCGGGCGGTTCTGGCGGCGGTGCGCCCGACATAGACGCGGATCGGCTCCATCGCCGGGGCGCCCTTGATCCGGGCGATCTCCGCCGCGCTGGGGGCGGTGGCGACATAGCTGCGGCCGGTATCGCCCAGCTGCTCCCAAGTGATCAGCGAGGCCGGGCTGCCGGTTTTCTCGGGCGCCTCGGGCCGGGGCAGGTCGGGGTCGATGAACCGGTCCGCCGCCTCCATCGCCGAATCCGCGCCACGGAAGGCATAGCGGACTGCCGTGCCCTCGATCACCGTGTAGAAGACGGCGAGACCCAGCAGCAGGCTCAGCCCCTGGGCGATGCGGGCGGGGATCAGCCGGCGCAGTGGCGCCTCGATCCGTCTGGCCAGCGCCCAGAACAGCCGGAACATCGCCCAGAGCAGCAGTGCCGTCCCCAGCGCCAGCAGCGCGATGGTCACCGTATTGCTCTGATCGAGCGGGGCGAGGCCGGCAACCTCGCGGGTGGCATTGCGCCAGCCGGTCGAGGCATGGAAGGCGATCGGGGCGATCAGCAGCGTGACGGCGGCGCTGGTCTGGCGCAGCCGGTACAGCAGCCGCCCGCGCGGTTGCGGCAGGTCGAGAAACCGCCAGACTGCGCCGAAGCCCAGGCCGAGTTCATAGCCGATGGCGGTGATCACCCCGCTGGCGACACCTTGCAGCACCGGCGGTCGCGGCGCCAGCGAGGGCGTGAGCGAGGCCAGCAGGAAGAGCGCCGCCAGGCAGAGCCCGAGACCCGAGACGAAATGGGCCGGGCCGGTCTTTGGCGGGAAAGCGTCCTGGTCGGTGATGGTCTTGCTCTCTGATCGGGGACGGGCGGTCCTGCGATCAAAGACATAATGCACGGGGCCTGTCCAGCGCGGGGCCCTGTGGTCGGGCTCAGTCCGCGCCGAGCCCGGTTTCCAGCGCGCTCAGAAGGTGCCTCAGGCCGATCGTCAGCCGCTTGTCGCGGCGGATCAGCAGCCCGAGATTGCGCGACAGCCGCGGGGCGAGCGCTGCGGTGCCAAGCGTGCCGGTCTTCACCTTGGCGACCGAGGAGGCCGGCAGCACCGACCAGCCGAGCCCGGCGGCGACCAGCTCCTTGATCGCCTCGACGCTGCCCAGCTCCATCACCGGCACCGCGGTGATGCCGGCGGCGCGGAACCAGCGGTCGATCAATTGCCGCGTATGGCCGGCGTCCTCGTAAAGAACCAGTGGCCGGGCGGCGAGGGTGGCGGCGGTGACCGGGCCCGGCGGCGCCTCCTCGGCGGGGAAGACGGCGAGAAGATCCTCGGTGAACACCGGGGTGGTTTCCAGTGCTCGGCCAGAGGCCGGCAGTGTCACCAGGGCGAGGTCGAGGGCGTTTTCCTCGACCAGGCGCTGCATGTCGGGGCTGTTGCCGGTGCGTACGACGACCTCGAGCCCCGGTATCTGCCGTTTCAGCGCCCGCAGGATCGGCGGCAGCAGATAGATGCAGGCGGTGGCGCCGGTGCCCAGCCGCACCCGGCCGGCGCTGCCGGCGCGGAACGGCTGGATCGCCTCTTGCACCGTCTCCAGCTCGTCGCGGATTCGCTGCGCGCTTTGCAGCACGAGACGCCCGGCATCGGTCGGGCGCACGCTGCGGCCGCTGCGTTCCAGCAGACGCATGCCGAAATAGCGCTCAAGCTGGCGGATCTGCTGGCTGATGGCCGGTTGCGACAGCTGCGCCCGCTCCGCCGCGGCCGAGAAGGTGCCGAGCCGGACGACATCCATCAGGGTGTCGAGATGCTGGAGGGTGAGGGGTGTCTTCAAGGTTTTGCTTATGATTTGTATAACGAAGCATAGCATTTCCTTCGGCAAAGAGGAATGCGATTGTGCCGCGAAACGATCGCGGAGCGCATCATGACATCGCCGTCCCCCCTGAGGCTGAGACCCTGCCGGCCTGAGGATATTCCCGCCATTCAGGCGATCTATGCCGATGCGGTTCTGACCGGCACGGCGAGCTTCGAGCTGGACCCGCCCAGTGTCGAAGAGATGCGCGCGCGTTGGCAGAAGATCACCGCCGAGGGCTATCCCTATGTGGTCGCGACGATTGACGATGCGCTGGTGGGCTATGCCTATGCCGGCGCCTATCGGCCGCGCCGGGCCTATCGCGGGACGGTTGAGAATTCGATCTATGTCCACTCCGGCTGTCGCGGCAGCGGGGTGGGGCGTGCGCTGCTGGTCGAACTGATCGCGCGCTGCACCGAGGCGGGATTTCGCCAGATGATCGCGGTGATCGGCGATTCCGCCAATGCCGGCTCGATCGGGCTGCATCGGAGCCTTGGTTTCGACATGGTCGGCACCCTGAAGTCGGTCGGCTGGAAACATGGCCGCTGGCTCGATACCGTGCTGATGCAGCTTCCGCTCGGTCCCGGCGACGGCATGGGCTTCGAGGACTGAAACATGATTTCGCGCCGAACGACCGCTGCGGTCGGTCTCACCCAATTGGTGAATTGGGGGCTGTCCTATTACGCGCTGGGAGTCTTCGGCCCGGTCATTGCCGCCGATCCCGAGTTCTCCTCGCGGCTGACCTATGGCGGCTTTTCGCTGGCTCTGGTGGTGATGGGGCTCAGCTCAGGCTGGATCGGCCATCAGATCGACCGCCACGGTGGTCGGGCGGTGATGAGCCTTGGCTCGATATTGCTGGCGCTCGGTTTTCTGGCGGTGGCGCTGGCGCATGGCGCGGTGCCCTATCTGGCGGGGTGGCTGGTGCTGGGACTGGGCATGCGGATGTGCCTCTACGAGGCGGCCTTTGCCGCCTTGGTGCAGGCCGGTGGTGCGGCGGCGCGGCCGGCCTTGTCGCAGATCACCCTGTTGGGGGGCCTCGCCTCCACCGTGTTCTGGCCGGTCGGTCATCTGCTGCAGGAGGCGATCGGCTGGCGCGGCGGGATGCTCGCCTATGCCGGGATCGCGCTGACGATGCTGCCCTTCTACCGCTTGCTGCCCGCCGGTGCCGGCGGGGCCGTGGCGAAACCGCTGCGCCGGGCCGACCGGTTTCGCTTTGCGCCGGGGCAACGGGCCGCTGCGCTGCTGTTCGCGGCGCTGGTCGCCACCACCGCCTTTCTCAGTTCCGGCCTTTCGGCGCATCTGATCGGCCTCCTGTCGGGGCGGGGGCTGTCGATCGAGGCGGCGGTATCGCTCGCGGCGCTGCCCGGCATCGCGCAATCCTGCGCACGCCTTGCCGAGATGGTTCTTGGTCGCCGGTTGGACCCGCGCCATCTGGCGGTATTCGCCGCCGCGGTTTTGTCCCTGGGCATGCTGGTCGGCATCGGCGTCGCCGGGATGGGCCTGGCCGCGCTGATCTTCGTGCTCGCCTATGGCGCCGGCAACGGGCTTTTGACCATCACCCGGGGCAGTCTGCCGCTGGTGCTGTTTCCGGTGGGCGATTATGCGGTGATCGCCGGGCGGCTGATCGCGCCGTCGTTCTATGGTGCCGCGGCGGCGCCGGTCATCTATGCCACGCTTGTCGATCGCCATGGCCCTGCGGCGGCGATCGGTCTGAGCGCGCTGCTGGCGCTTACCGCGGTGGCCTGCGCCTGGGGGCTGACCCGTTGTCCTGCCACGATGCCGGACTGAACGGGCGGTGGGCGGCGCGGGCGATCGGGGGGACGCTGCGGCGTCACGCCGCCGGTGTCGGGGCGGCCGTATCGGGGTCGGGAGAGATCGGCACGTCGATGTAAAAGGTGGTCCCGATGCCAAGGCGGCTGTCATAGAAAATCGCGCCGCCCATCCGTTCGATCAGCATCTTGGCGATATGCATTCCGAGACCGGAACCGCCTGAGACTTTCTTGGTGCCGCTCTCGACCTGATTGAACCGGCCGAAAACCTGATCTTCCTTGTTCTCCGGGATGCCGATGCCAGGGTCGCGCACCGCCAGCCTGAGCCGCGCACCGACCACCTCGGTCGAGCATTCGACCGCCGCCCCCTCGGGCGAGAACTTGACGGCGTTGGAAATCACGTTGCCGACGACCTGTTTCAGCCGGTCGGGATCGACCCTTAGCCGCCGGTTCACCGGGCCCGAGATATTGACCAGCCGGACATTGGCCTGGGTGGCAAAGGCCTCGTACTCCTCGATGACGTCATGCAGGAATTCGTCCGCATCCAGATCCTCCAGCACGAGGTTGATCGTGCTGAGGTCGAGCTTTTGCAGATCGAGAACGTCGTCGACCAGTTTCAGCAGCCTGAGACTGTTGCGCTGCGCGATGGTGAGCACGTTTCTGAGCGCCGGGCTCAGCTCTCCCGCCGCGCCATGGAGCGCCAGGTCCAGCCCGCCCTTGACCGAGGTCATCGGGGTGCGCAATTCGTGGCTGATCATGGCGAGAAACTGGGATTTCGCGTGGTTGGCGGCCTCGGCCCGGGCCAGCGCCTCGCGTAGCGCCTCGGCCGAAAGTTCGCGTTCGGTGATGTCGACCAAGGCGATCGACCAGCCCAGCAGCGGCCGTTTGGTCTGGATCGGGCTTTCGATCGGCAGCACCCGTAGGTCGAAGACCCGCCCCTTCAGCCGGATCGGCTCGGCACTTCCGATCTGGCCGGCGTTTTCGCTGGCTGTTAGGATCGGGCCGAGTTTCTCGAGATGATCGAGCGGCTCTCCACGCCTGGGCATCGTCCGGCCGAACAGGGCCTTGGCCGCCGGGTTGGCGCCGGCGAAGCGGCCGGCCGAGTCGATGATGATCACCGGATCCTGCATGGCATAGAACAGCAGGTTCCGCGCCTGCGCCGCGGTGTCCATCATGGTGTTGTTCAACAGCAGCCAGCTCAGGGCGATGAGGGCGACGGCGAACATGAAGGGGGTCGGGTCGAAGCCGAAGACGGTGATCCCCCAGCCGACATAGGCCAGATTGGCCGCCAGCGGCGCCGCCGTGATGGTGATCAATACGCCCAGGAATGGCCGGATGATTTTCTTGGCCTTGAGAAAGGCATAGGCGAGCACGCCCAAGGCAAGGGTGACGAAGACATAGAGGACCGCGGCGACGGCGAAGAACAAGGGCCCGTGGTCGAAGAGGACGAATTGCGCGCCCCCCTGCGTCACCAGCCGGGTGTCGGCGCGATAGAGCAGGTGGGTCCGGTCATTGGTCAGGGCGATCAGACCGGCGAGACCCGGCAGGAGGATATAGAGCAGCAGTCGGATCGGCTGGCGGCGCTGCTCCAAGTTCATTGTATAGTCGACGACGAAGAACGCCCAGGCGATCGGCAGCAGGGTGATGCCGGGCCAGGCCGCCAGCGACCAGCCGATTTTGCACATTTCGCTGCGAGACGCCAAATCGAGGGCGACGGTGAGCAACCACCACAGCATCGCCAGCAATGTCAGGACAAAGGCGGGTTTGCCGGCAAAGCGGTGGTTGCGCGCGACCCAGATCAATACCAGGGCACAGGCCGCCCACAATGCGGTGGCCGAAGCCGAGGCAAAAGTGAAGTACAGGCTGTTCAGGCAGGTCATGATCTAGTCGGACAGCCTAGAGGCGCGCCGAGGGCGGGGAGAGGCATGGTCATGTCGATAGGTCTTCGGATTGACGCCGGTGGCGTCGCAATGCGGACAAATTACCTGGATCCTGATGTCATAATACAAGCGACAGGGACGCTACAGCGCGACAGCTTTGAAAACAAGGCGGATTGCCTGAACCGCCCCGGGTTTGCCAGAGACCGTTTGGCTCAAGGAAGGCGGCGAAGGTTTCAGTGGACTTGCCCGGCTTCTGTGGAGAGCGTTTAGCTTCCGTCGCGGGCCTTGTGCTCGAAGCTGGTCAGGCTTTGGAAACCAGCGATGAGTGCCGCCTGACGGGGTTATAGAAGCCGTCGATGTCTCTGGTGCAGGTCGGCGGCCACGACCTTGCGATCCGTCCAGGAGCAGAAGTGTAGGCCATGGCGCACCAGGTGCACGATGCAGAGCTGGACTATGGCGTCGGGGAAGCCTTTCAGCCGGTCGACGACCGCGATCAGGATATCCTGATCGCCCCGGTTCAGCAGTTTGTTCATCACCGCGAGACAGAACTTGGCGCCTTCGGTCGCGGCGATCCACAGGCCCAGAACGTCACGCCGGCCATCGCGGGTGACCCGTCATGGCCGGTTCCGCCACGGCGAGCTGCCAGCCCTCCTGTTCGATACGATAGTTGATCGGAGCATTGAGGAACGGCTCGTGAGTGGGCAGGGCGGTCGATGCCGGTGTTGTCGATGCGGAGGCGTACAGCAGAACTCGACGCCGAGGCGGACTGGGAAGCATCGACAGTCGACCCGGTGGATGCGCCCTTTGCGGTTCGCGAGTATCTTTATACGCTGGATAAGCGTGGCCTTTGATGCTGCCAGAAAGGTCCAGTGCACGTTCCCATCTTCTTCTGACCCGACTGGCCGCTCGATGGCAGTATGCAGGGGGGCTGGCGCGCTTCAGCTCTTCCGACTGCTGTCCTATAGGATGACCCGCCCCGGCGGCGGCAGGGGCAAGCTCCATAACTCGCACCCTGTTGCTGTCTTTGCCATAGCCCTCAACTTGCGAAGGGAATGGGCTTGCGCCTAGGCTTGCCGCTGGCAGTGAAGGGGCGCGTTGACATGCGGGAATTTTTGGAATGGCCGGGCAAGAGCGCCACCGAAGTGGGTGGGGTGGAGCATCCCGCGGTCTATCACATGCTCGATGTGGCTGCGGTGGCGGAACGGCTGATCGCGCCTTTTGGCCTTGAAACGCCACGGCGGGACGCCTTGGTTTTTCTGATCGCGCTGCACGATCTGGGCAAGATCAGCGAAGGGTTTCGTGCGATGCTGCGCGGGGAGGCGGCAGGCGGGCGCTATCGCCACTGGCAGGTGAGCGAGGTCTTGTTGTGCCATCACGATGATCTGCTCGCAACATATCTCGGCAGTGCACCACATCGCCGTGCCGCGCTTTATGCCGCGGTGGCGGGGCACCATGGGCGGCCTTCGGATCTGCCGCTGCCGATGGGGCGCCGCCTGGCCCGCCATGGCCCGTGGGAGGATGCGTTGGACCTTGCCGGTATCGGCGTGGCCGCGGCGCGCGAGGTGATCGCGGCCTTTGCCGCGCTCTGGCCGGAGGCCTCGCTCGAGGGGATGTCCTTGGAGGAGGCGCAGACACTTGGTTGGTGGCTCGCGGGGCTTTGCACAACGGCGGATTGGATTGGGTCGAATACCGAATGGTTTGCGCCGAATGCGCAGGCGATGCCCTTGTCTGCCTATCTCGCGCAGACGCGCCCAATGGCGGCCAAGGCGGTTGAGGGCGTGGGGCTTGGCGGCTGCGATCTGCGGAATAACGCGCTGTTTGACTTCAAGCTGCACCGGATGCAGGACGCTTGCGTGCAGGTGCCGCTGCCGGAGGGGCCGATGCTGGCGGTGATCGAGGACGAGACCGGCTCCGGCAAGACCGAAGCCGCGCTTTTGCTGGCGCAGCGGATGCTAGCGGCCGGCAAGGGGCGCGGGCTATATTTTGCGCTGCCGACGATGGCCACTGCGGATGCAATGTTCGCACGCGCGACCAAGGTGGTTGGGCGGATGTTCGACGCGCCACGGATCACGCTGGCACATGGGCGCGCGGGGCTGTCGGTGGCGTTCCGGGATATCCAAGCGAGCCGCGCCGACAGCCCCGACGACGTGACCTGCACCGACTGGCTGGCGCAAAGCCGCAGGCGCGCCCTCTTGGCCGACGTTGGCGTCGGCACGATCGACCAGGCGCTGTTGGCGGTGCTGCCGGTGAAATTCCAGACACTGCGCTATTTCGGGCTGTCGTCCAAGATCCTGATCGTGGACGAGGTTCACGAGTTGGGGGAGCCTTATATCGGGGCCGAACTGGAGGCGCTGTTGCGGATGCACCGCGCGGCGGGCGGCTCGGCCATCCTGCTGACAGCGACGCTGCCCTTGGCCCAGCGGGCGAGGCTGCTGGCGGTCTATGATGGTCAGGCCCCGAGCGCGGCCTATCCGGCCTTGACGGTGGCCGGGGGCGTGGGGGTCTCAGATCTGCCGCAGGCGACCGGACCGAAGGGGCCGGTCCGGGTGGCGCGGCTCGGGCGGATGGATGCGGCTGTCGAGGTGATTGCCCAGGCGGCGGCGCGGGGGGCGGCCTGTGTCTGGGTGCGCAATTCTGTGGATGATGCGATCGCGGCGGTGCAGGCTTTGCTGGCGGCGGGGGTCGCGGCGGATCTGCTGCACGCCCGCTTTGCGCTTGGCGATCGCAAGCGGATCGAGGCTGCGGTGGGAGAGCGGTTCGGGAAAGACGGCAAGGGCCGCGCCGGTCGGGTGCTGGTCGGAACCCAGGTTCTGGAATCCTCGCTCGATTTCGACTTCGACGTGATGGTGAGCGATCTGGCGCCGATGGCTGCGCTGGTGCAGCGGGCCGGGCGGCTGTGGCGGCATATGACCGAACGTCCGCGCGCGCAGCGCCCGGTGCCGGCGCCGGTTCTTCATGTGCTCGCGCCCGATCCGGCGCAGGTGGTGGATGATCGTTGGCTGCAGGGAGTGTTGGGCGGCGGGGCCTTTGTCTATCCGCTGGCGGACCAGTGGCGCACCGCGGATCATCTGTTCCGGGTGGGGGAAATCACCGCGCCCTCGGGCCTGCGCGCGCTGATCGAGGCCGTGCATGGCGCCGAGGCGCGTGATGTGCCGCCGGCGCTTGAGGCCGAGGAGATCCAGACCGAGGGCAAGGGCGCCGCCGCCCGTGGCCATGCGGCGCAGAACATCGTCGATTTCGCTGCGGGCTATCGTGCCGGCGGGCGGGCGAATGACGACGCCCAATATCCCACCCGGCTTGGAGAAGAGCAGCAAACCCTCGTGCTGGCGCGGGCCGGGGCGGGTGGGCTGCAGCCCTGGATCGCCGGACCCGAGGGCTGGGCCTTGTCCGAAGTATCAGCCAGTCGCAAGCGCCTGGCGCGGTTCGACCTGCCGGAGCAAGACGCCCCCGAGATCGTCGCGCTGACCCGGGACTGGCCGGACTGGAAGCGCACGTCCTTGCGGATTTGTCCGGTGGCCGAGGACGGCATGATCTGCCCGGGCTTGCGCTATGATCCGGGGTGGGGTTTGATGATCGGTGCCCTGGATTGACCGGGGATGGCCCGTGAGTGGCTTCATCTCAGCCACTGAGCTGGAATTGTTCCCTGCCTTTGCGGGGATTTTTAAGTGAGTAGCTTCGTCTTAAGTTTTTATTGACACAAGGCAGTCCATCCTGCACGATCAAAAAAGCCCCGCGCCGAACGGCACGGGGCTTTCAACCAAAATAGAAACTCAGCCGCGCCAACGGCCAAGTACAAGGGAGCGTTAAGAAGATGATAAAGATACCCTTCTGATCGGCTCGCCAAGTTATTAATAAAATAGCATTGCGCGAGCTGGCGGGCAAGAGGCTGCACTCTTGCCCGCCTTTCTCTTCGCGGTCCACTAGGTGCCCCCGTTTTCGGGAAATCTGAACTTCGATGCTGACGCTTGCCTTTGCGGAAGGCGAGCGTGATGATCTTATCACAATCAGGGCGCGAGGTTTTCATGTCGCTGAATTTGATTGAAGACGCCTGGATCCCGGTGGTTTGCACCGATGGGACCCGGCGGGTGATTGCCCCCTGGCAGATCGCGGATGCGGCGATCCTGCGGCCCGACTGGCCGCGCCCGGATCTGAACCTGGCCTGTTATGAATTGCTGATCGGGTTGGTGTTTCTGGCCGACCCGCCGCGGGATGTGGAGGATTGGGAGGATCGACAGGACCCCGATCCGGCGCGTCTGAAGGCGCGGCTTGCGCCCTATGCGCCCGCCTTCAACCTGCTGGGCGAGGGGCCGCGTTTTCTGCAGGAGCTGGAGCCGCTGGATGGTGTGCCGAATGCGGTGGACATGCTGTTCATCGACAGTGCCGGCGCGAGCACGGCGAAGAACAACGCCGATCTGATGGTGCATCGCGGCCGTTATGGCACGCTCGATCTGCCATTCGCGGCGATGGCACTTTTTGCCTTCCAGGCCTTCGCGCCTTCGGGCGGGGCGGGGAACCGCACCTCGATGCGGGGCGGCGGGCCGCTGGTGACGCTGATCGACCCGCAAGCGGGCCTCTGGCCGCTGATCTGGGCCAACGTGCCCTATGGGGCGCCGGGAGAGGTTCAGGACCTGCCGTGGATGCGACCCACGCGGGTTTCGGACGCGGGGCGCGAGACCCTGCCGCCCGAGGGCAAGACCTATGGGGTCGAGGCATTCTTCGGGATGCCGCGCCGGTTGCGCCTGGTGGCGGAAGACGGGCAGATCGTCGGGGTGGTGCAGCGGCCCTGGGGCACGAATTACGCCAAATGGAAGCATCCGCTCAGCCCCTATTACCGGATGAAGCCGGGCGAGGAATGGCTGCCGGTGCATCCGCGTGCCGGGCGATTTGGCTATCGTAACTGGCTGGGCGTGATCGCCGGGTCGGCCACCAGCGAGACACGGGAACTGGGCCTGATGCTGCGCGAACGCGGCGGCGCGGGCACGGTGATCGTCGCGGGCTGGGCGATGGACAACATGAAACCGCGCGATTTCATCTGGTCGGAGCAGCCGCTGCTGCGCCTCGCGCCTGAGGTCGAATGGCGGCTTGAGGGCATGGTGCGGGCGGCCGAGGCCGCGGCGGTCGCCCTGCGCGGCGCGCTGGAGCCGGTTCTGGCGGGCGGCGAGGCCCGCGAGGCCGAGCGCGAGGCGTTCTTTGCCGCGACCGAGGATGCGTTTCGGCTGCGGGTCGATGCGATGGTTGCGGGGGCGGATGTCGCCGCGCTCTGGCTGGCGGATCTGCGGGCGCAGGCTCTGACCCAGTTCGAGGCGCTGGCGCTGCCCGAACTGGCGATGCGCGACACCAAGCGGATGGCGCAGATCGTGCAGGCGCGCAAGTATCTGGCCGCGGCGTTCCGGGGTTACGGCAAGCAGGGCAAGGAAATTTTCGGGCAGCTCGGGCTTGAGCCGCCGGTGGAGAAAAAGGGGAAGGCGGCATGAGCGAAGATCACGAGGAGGCCGGGGGCGCGGCACACAGGAGTTTCGGCCAAACGGTGTTGGGCTGGTGGCGCGTCAATATCGGCGCCCGCGACAGCGCGCAGGCCCGTGCCTTGGCCGCCAGGCTGCGCCGCGCCGGGCCGGTGGAGGCGCTGAGCGAGCGGGCGGTGCAGGATCTGGCGCGGCTGATCCATGCCGGACCCGCGCAGGCCGAGGATCTGGCACGGTTGGTGCGGCTTCTGGCCGAGATCCGCGAGCATGACAGCGCGCCGCTGGCGCGGCGGTTGGGCGATGGTGTGCTGTCGGAGCTGCGCTTTCAGCGGTTGATGCGGGCCGAGGGCGAGGAGCGGGACGCGCTGTTGCGCCGGGCCATCGCGATGGCAGAGCGGCGTTGCAATGTCGCAGCTTTGGCCACCGATCTTTGGCGCTGGGACGATGCGACCCGCACCCGTTGGTGTTTTCACTATTTCGGGGCCGAGGCCCCCGTCGACGCAGTCAAGGAGACAACCGAATGACGACCTTTGTGCAATTCCACCTGTTGACGAGCTATGGCCCCTCGAACCCCAACCGAGACGATCAGGGGCGACCGAAACAGGCCATGGTGGGTGGGGTGCCCCGGCTGCGGATGTCGTCGCAATCGGTCAAGCGCGCACTGCGGGAAAGCGCGTTTTTCGCGCTCGATCTGCAGGGCAACATGGGGGTGCGGACCAAGCGGCTCTATGAGCGGCTGGTCAGCATGCTGATCGAAGGTGGTGCGTCCGACACCGCGGCGCGGGCCGCGGCCGAGCAGGTGGCGGCGATCTTCGGTAAGCTCGACGCGCCCAAGAAGGGCGAAGAGACCCGGGTCGCCACGACGCTGGCCTTCATCTCGCCCGAGGAATGGGCGCTGGCCGAAGACCTGGCCACAAAGGCCGTCGCGGGCGAGGCCCTGCCCAAGGACAAGGATCTGAAGAAGGCCGTTTTGCGCCATGCCGACGGGGCGGTCGATATCGCCATGTTCGGCCGGATGCTGGCCGATGATGCCGATTTCAACCGCGACGCGGCGGTGCAGGTGGCGCATGCGATCACCACCCATAGCGCCCAGCCCGAGGAAGATTGGTTTTCGGCGGTGGATGATCTCAACAAGGCCGAGGAAACCGGCGCGGGGCATCTGGGCGAGATCGCCTTCGGGTCTGGGGTGTTCTATCAATATGTCTGCGTGAACTGCGATCTTCTGATCGAAAACCTGAAGGGCGACAAGGCGTTGGCGGCGAGGGGGATCGAGGCGCTGGCCCGGGCGCTGGCGCAGTCCACCCCGCGTGGCAAGCAAAATACCTTCGCGCATCACCCGCGCGCGCATTACATCCTGGCCGAACGCGGCCCGCAGGCCCCGCGTGATCTGTCGGGGGCGTTCTTTGCTCCGGTCAGGGCACAGCCCTGGCTGGAAACCTCGGTCACGGAACTCAAATCGACCCGCGATGCGATCGACGCGGCCTATGGCCAGGTCTGGGACGCGGCCTGCGAGCTGCACGTGGGGCAGGGCGGCACGCTGGCGGAGATCGTGGAGTTTGCGGGCCGCGCGGTGCGGGAGGCGTGATGCAACCCTATCTGGTGTTTGGCCTCTCGGCCACGCTCGGGTCCATGGGCGAACTGGCCGGGCATGAACGACGCGGCTCTCTGTCCTGGCCCGCGCGCTCGGCGGTGCTGGGGCTTCTGGGCGCGGCGTTGGGGGTGCGGCGCGACGGGGATTTCTCGGCGCTCGATGCGCTTTTAATGGCTGTTGCCGTGTTTGATGAAGGTTCGGGGCTGCGCGATTATCATACGGTGGAAACGGTGCCCTCGGCGGTGGTGAAACAGCCGAACTCCCGCCCCGAGGCTCTGGCGCAGGCGCGGGGGCGCAGCAACACCACGATCACCCTGCGCGATTACCGCGCGGGGGCGTTTTATGGCATCGCGGTCTGGGGCGGGGCGCTGGAGCCGCTGCGGGCGGCGCTGCACGCACCGTGCTTCACGCTATACCTCGGGCGCAAATCCTGCCCCCTCAGTGCTCCGCTTGGCGCGAATGTCGTGACGGCCGACAGCCCCGAAGCCGCGCTGACGCAGATCGTCTTGCCGCCCTGGCGGCAGGGCGCGCGCGCGCGGGTCTTGCTGGAGGCGGCGGATCACGGCGAGGAAGTCCATGATCTGCCCGTGGATCGGGCGCGCTGGCATTTCGCCCCGCGCCATGTGGCGCGCAGGGCAGTCGACATCGCGCCAAAGGGGGGCGCGGCATGACGCTTTATCTCACTCAACTGCGGGTCTCGCGCGCACCCTCGGCGCAGGCTTTGGCAACTCTGATCTCGCCGCGGGACGCCTCGGTGCGGATTGACGCACATCACAAGCTGATCTGGGCGGTCTTCGCCGACGGGCCCGAACGGACGCGGGATTTCCTGTGGCGGGAAGAGGATGATGGTAGCTTTCTGGCGCTTTCGGCGCGTCCGCCGATGCCGATGGATCTGTTCGAGCCCTTTGAAACCAAACCTTTCGCCCCGGTTCTGGCGCCCGGTGACCGGCTGTCCTTTGCGCTGCGCGCCAATGCCACGCGGGCCAAGCGCGGCGCCGGGCGGGTGGATGTGGTGATGGATGCGCTCCACGCGATGCCGCCAGAGGCGCGCGCGGCGGCCCGGCCGGAGGTTGCGCAGCGTGAGGGGGCGGCATGGCTCGAACGTCAGGGCGCGGCGGCGGGGTTCACGCCACATGACGTCGTGGTCGAGGGCTATGCCACCCATGCGTTGCCGGATCATCGCGGGCCGCGCAAGGGGCAACCGCAATTCGGCATTCTCGATATGTCGGGCACGCTGGAGGTGACCGATCCCGCAGCTTTCGCGGCGCAGCTGGCCCAGGGCTTCGGGCGGGCCAAGGCCTTTGGTTGCGGGTTGATGCTAATCCGCCGGGCCCGATGAGCGCCGGCGACCTGCCCGGCCTTGCCCCGCCACGACCGATCCCGCTCAAGGATCGCGCCTCGCTGGTGTTTGTCGAACGCGCGCAGCTCGATGTGCTCGACGGCGCTTTTGTCGCGGTGAACGCGGATGGCACCCGCACGCAGATCCCCGTGGGCGGGCTGGCGGGGATCATGCTGGAACCCGGCGCGCGGATTTCCCATGCCGCGATTGCTCTGGCGGCGCGGGTCGGCACCCTGATCACCTGGGTCGGCGAGGGCGGCGTGCGGCTCTATTCCGCCGGCCAGCCGGGCGGGGCGCGCTCGGACCGGCTGTTGTGGCAGGCCGCGATCGCGCTGGATGATGCGGCGCGGTTGCGGGTGGTCCGCAAGATGTTCGCGATGCGCTTTGGCGAAGATGCGCCGCAACGCCGCTCCATCGACCAGTTGCGCGGCATCGAAGGGGTGCGGGTGCGCGAAAGCTATGCCCTGCTGGCGCAGCAATATGGCGTGGCCTGGCGGCGCCGGTCCTACGACCCCAGGGATTGGGAGGCGGGCGATGTGCCGAACCGCTGTCTGTCCGCTGCGACGGCCTGCCTGCACGGTCTGACCGAAGCCGCCGTTCTGGCCGCCGGATATGCGCCGGCAATCGGCATGCTGCACAGTGGCAAGCCGCTGTCCTTCGTCTATGACATCGCCGATCTCTACAAGCTCGAGACCGTCGTTCCGGAAGCGTTTCGGATCGCGGGGCAGGCGGCCCGGGGCAAGCTGGAGATGTCGCCCGACCGCGCCGTGCGCCTGGCCTGCCGCGATGTCTTCCGCCGCAGCGGGCTGTTGGGGCGGATCATCCCGGCCATCGAAGAGGTGCTTTCGGCGGGCGAGCTGCCGCGCCCCGAGCCGCCCGCCGACAGCGTCGCCCCGGCCTTCCCGGATGCGCCGCCCTCGGGCGATGCGGGGCATCGCTAGATGCTGGTCGTGGTGGTCGCCAATGCGCCCCCGCGGCTGCGCGGGCGCCTCGCCGCCTGGCTGGTCGAGCTGCGGGCGGGGGTCTATGTCGGCGACTATTCCGTCCGCACCCGAGAGATGATCTGGGATCAGGTGCTGGCCGGGATCGACCAGGGCGACGCGGTGATGGTCTGGAAGGCGCCGACGGATCAGGGATATGATTTCCTCACCACCGGGAAAAACCGGCGTCTTCCGGTGGATTTCGACGGGCTGAAGCTGGTGAGTTTCTTCCCCGACAAACGCGGCTGAGGCCCGGAACGATACACCGAAAAATCGGTACGCTCTTTGACATTGTAAAACATCAGGTAGATCAAAGCCCTACAGGAAGACTGTTCCCCGCGCCCGCGGGGATGAACCGGCCGGAGCACTCAAGGGCCAGCGCGTCGGCGGCTGTTCCCCGCGCCCGCGGGGATGAACCGGGGCGCCTGGCGATCTATCGCCTGGTGCGCAACTGTTCCCCGCGCCCGCGGGGATGAACCGGACATGACCCGGCGTTTGAGCCAGGCGGCGGCCTGTTCCCCGCGCCCGCGGGGATGAACCGCAGCAGGTCGAGCTGCAGGCGGAGTACAGCAACTGTTCCCCGCGCCCGCGGGGATGAACCGAGTATCGTCGATAAATTCAACGGGCTGCTCTACTGTTCCCCGCGCCCGCGGGGATGAACCGTACCTGCGCCATGGCCTCCTCGCGGCTCGCGGCTGTTCCCCGCGCCCGCGGGGATGAACCGACATACGACGCCATCCAGGAGGCCATCTACGACTGTTCCCCGCGCCCGCGGGGATGAACCGTCACGTGCTGGCGTCCAGTCATCGCCATAGCCCTGTTCCCCGCGCCCGCGGGGATGAACCGCTGATCGAAATGTCCCGGCATCTGGAGATTTACTGTTCCCCGCGCCCGCGGAGATGAACCGAGGGCCGTGTCGAGGAGTTCTGGCGGCGGACACTGTTCCCCGCGCCCGCGGGGATGAACCGACAGAACAGACCCGCATGTGCGGCAATAGCGTCTGTTCCCCGCGCCCGCGGGGATGAACCGGAGACCGTCTACCTATCTAGCAAGGACCAGCACTGTTCCCCGCGCCCGCGGGGATGAACCGCTGATCCACTACTTCCAGACCATCAGCGATAGCTGTTCCCCGCGCCCGCGGGGATGAACCGCTCAGTCCGCCAGCATCGAGCAAGCGCCGCAGCTGTTCCCCGCGCCCGCGGGGATGAACCGGCTGTAGGGACGCGGTGCAGCCCCAGAATTGACTGTTCCCCGCGCCCGCGGGGATGAACCGCATGAATGGACCTAGGGTCATTTTGTATCGGCCTGTTCCCCGCGCCCGCGGGGATGAACCGGACAGCGCGCCAGCCACTCGCCTTGAGGCGCGCTGTTCCCCGCGCCCGCGGGGATGAACCGGCTGTCCAGTAGGTACTCACAGCGGTCGTCATCTGTTCCCCGCGCCCGCGGGGATGAACCGGCCATCGCCACGGTGACGCCGCGCACCGCCGACTGTTCCCCGCGCCCGCGGGGATGAACCGCGATGACTGCGGCGGAAAAGGCGGCTGAGCTCCTGTTCCCCGCGCCCGCGGGGATGAACTGGAAAAGGCGGCGGGCCGAATTGACGGCATGGTCTGTTCCCCGTCGCATCAGACCGCGGGGTCGTGGCCGGGCTCGCCGCAGGAATTGCTCGGTGCGCTGCGCAAGGCCGCAGAGCAGCACGAAGCCGACGTGCATCGCTTGCCGCTGATGGGGCGACCTTCAGTCGCGAACTGAACCGGATCAAAGATTGTCTCGAAAAGGACGGGTGGGGGATCGTGAAGCATCCCCGCAAGTGCGAGGCAGGTCGGACGTACCAGCATCGAGACGGGATGTGAGGCATTCATGGGGCGCAGGTCCGATAGGCGCGCGCGTTTTTCGTGCGACGAGTGCAAGGAGGACGCCAAAACGAGAAAAGCCCCCTTGCGGGGGCTTGCTCGTAAATCTCTGCATTTTCAGAGATTTTTGGCTCCGGCGGTAGGGCGCGGAGCTAAATTCAGCTATGTTTTAAGGCTTTGAAAACGCTGGAATTTGCGCTGCGCGGGTCGCTGTCTGTGTTACGTCGATGTGCTACAGTTGTAGCACACAGGGGCAGGGTACCGAGATTGGTCGGATGGGCCAAGCGGTTCCTGGAGGTTAGCTAGGACTAAGTGGCGGTTCTCGCTCCGGTTCGGCGATCAGCCGCCTCATTGCCGCGCCGTGGAGCTCACGGACGTCGATGAGCGCGGCTGCCACTTCACGTAGCTGGTCGATGTGTGGCGTGAGGAGTTTCGCAGCGTGGTTCATGGCCTGACCCAGTTTTGCCTGCAGCCTCTGCTTCTCCTGCTCGGTCAGCCTGTGCATGTCGGCTGGCCCCAACCAGCTATGGCCGTTGCAGCCGACGCCGAGTTCTCGGTCCATTTGCAGGACTAGCCCAGTCGCAAGAGCAAGATCGCTTTCCGTGTCTCCTCCCGCGCCGCCGGAGATCGTGCCCAGAACCAGCCGCTCGGCCGCGCGACCGGCCATCAGGATCAGGAGTTCGTTCTCGATCTCCTCGACCGTCAGCTCGACGAAGATCGAACGGCGTTCGGTCCGACCGTCGCGGTCAGAGAGGCTGAGCTTCACGACAGATCCCGGCATCAGCAGCTCGGCGGAAAGCGCGTGACCGGCTTCATGAATTGCGATACGGCGGAGCAGTTCCGGGGTGGGCTGATCGATACCGAGGTGCCGGCGCAGCAGGTCGGATGACATCGGCAGCCGTTGCCGCCGCGCGTCGGCCGCAGCGGCACGCAATGCGGCGTCGAGTTCGGCGGGTGTCTTGCCGACGGCAGCTCGGGCCAGGGTGTCGATCTTGTCTTCGGGCAGCTTATCCGCCAGCACCTTGGCCATGATGCGCCTAATGTCCGTGATCGACGGAAGTGGCATCCGCAGGACCAGGTCAAAGCGGCCGGGTCGCGTGATGGCAGGGTCAAGCCTGCTGACCTGGTTGCAGGCCCCGATTAGGATCAAGCCCGGGGTGCGGGCCAGCCGGTCGATTTGCTGGAGGAATCCGTTCACGACTTGCGTGCGATAACTCATCCCGTGCTGATCGCCGCCAAAGCGCGACCCGACCGCGTCGATTTCATCAACAAACAGCACACAGGGCACTTTCGCGACAGCCTCGTCGAAGCACTTGATCATCGCGGCAAGCATAAGTCCAAGATGTCCGGCAGCCTGCCAGTCGGCAAAGCTGCCCTCGACCAAGGCGACGCCAGCGGCCTCAGCCAGCTGCTGGGCAAGATAGGTCTTGCCCGTCCCCGGAGCGCCATGAACGAGGAGCGAGCGTGACATCTCGCTCCAGTTCAGATCGCCAGCCTGCCACGCCGCTAGATCCGCCACGATGTTCCGGACAGCGTGGTGAGCGGGCGTGGTGCCGTCGATGATGTCTGGGCCGGGGCGCTCCCGCGCGACCTCGCCGGCGGACGCCGTCTTGGTCATCAGCGAGATCCGTTTGGCAACCTCTTGAGCCGTTGGCGCGCGGCACGCCATGGCCACATGTCCTGCCTCTAAGGTGGCAAGGCGTTCGTCATTGGGCAACATTGCCCGAACCTTCTCTTCGTCGATCCGGCCGGTCGCGCTATGACAAACGCTCAGGGCGAAGAGCAGGATATCGGCATTCAGCTTTTCCAGGACCAAAACGCGCGCGCCGGTCTCGCCGGTGCTGAAGAGAGCCGGCAGATCCTCTTGCCGCCGGACTGGCAGCAGGATCGGCGCCGGATGGTGAAGGCAGCGCTCCAGCTCCTTTTCCATAATGGGTCTGTCAGGCAGCTGCAGCACCGGGTTCGACGCTGACTTGGGCGCCCGGCTGTGGGTCGACCAGCCCTCCGGCAACATGGCGCCAGTCAGTAGCTTTCCCAGGTAGAGAGTTGGTTCGAGCTCAATGATCACCGTCATCGCTCCGGGTCGGAGGCTCGCCTCCCAGCCCTCCGCATTCCGGAATGTTGCGGCGAGGCGCGTGAGCAGGATCACGTCGGGCAGGGGGAGCGTGATCGCGGGACGGGTGCTGCCGTTCGCAGCGGTGGCGAAGGGATCGCCGCCGTCTGCCGCAATAGCGTCCCACTCTTCTGGTGGCAGATGTGGCGTGCTGGTGGCGATCCCCATGAGCTCAGCGGCAGAGGGCGTCCCGGAGGCCGCGAAGCGTGAAGGCGGTTTCGGGCTGTCGCCGCCTTCATACTCCATCAGAGTGTCGACAGCGGCGGCGTCGCGAGCCGTGGCGCGCCGTTCAAGATCGACGATGTCGGTTTCGGTTGCGCGCAGGCGCGCGATGCAGTTCTGGGCGAAGGCCCACCACTCGGGGCGCTTCGCGCCATTTTTCTTTGGAAGGGGAGATTGGGAAGAAGGTTGGGTCATTGGCGTCTCCATGCTGTACGGATCATGGCGCCCGGTTCAGGCGCGCGATCCGGAATGGGGCTTGGGCAGGATCAGGGGGGAAGAGTTGGCGCTGTCCGGGATGTTGGGGGCACGGCGCGGGCCGGGGCGTCCCGCACACTGTGGCGTGCGGGTTTCGCTTCCGGGAGAACCGGCTGAGCCGCTGTGGCAGTTCTGGGGCCAGACAGGACTGTTCCGGAACCAGGCTACGCTAGGGCCGCTATACTTTCCGGATTTCGTTCAGGAGCTTCAGAATGAGCGGCTCGATCTCGATCCCGTAGATCTCGGTCTTGACCGACAGCCAGTCCTGGAAATGGCTGTATGGAATGATCGCGTCGGGATGAGACTTCTTCAGCGCACGGTGTAAGGCCTTTTCCTGACACAGCGCGGCGTGGCCGGTAGCCTGCGGAACGGTCCGCAAAAGCTCTGCCTGGATTCCGGGTTGAAGTAGCAGTTGATACCTCAGCCGCGACACCGGCTCGCGCGAGAAGCCGAGCTTCACCACCTTCAGTCCCGTCGGAAGCTCCAGTCGAATGGCGTAGAGGTTGCTTGGCGCTGTGGCCCACCCCTCCCCGCATGCCGTGCATTGAAAGCGGCCGCTTTGCATGTTCGCGCGGGCAACCCGCTGCCTGTGCCCACAGCCGTGCTGATAGACTCGGTAGTTTGGGTTGCCCGCTGGATCGCTCCCCAGTAGCTGCCACCCACGGTCAGCAGCTTCCTCAGCTTCTTTCCCGGAATGACAGGTCTCGCAGCGCAGCTTGCAATGGCCGTTTGCGATACGTTCGATCTGTCCGAACTGTCGGCGCACGGTGTGGCTGCACACCGCGCGGTAGATGCCGATTTTATGATAGTCCGGGTCGTAGCCCTGAAATTCCAAGCCAGCCTTATGCGCCATCGCCACGATGGTGCGATGCCTGCAGCCCGCGCAAGCTGGCTGAGAGGTGCGCAGGGTGAAGAGCTTCTGCGCAGTCAAGGCGCCGCAGGTGTGGCATCGCAAGACAATGTGGGACTTGTCCCTGATCCGGCGCACCAGATCGAAGCCCTTGCTCCGGGCTAGTGCTTTCCACTCCGCCTTGATTGGCCCGGAATAGGCGCGGGACCAGCCTTCCGGGGAGAGATTCCGGGAACCACGCGGCAGGTACAGTTTGTTCCGGGACGCACCGATGTAGATATGCGGGCGAACAGGGACGGGTTTGAGCGAAGTGTGTGCGGGATGAGCCATTACTGGACCTCCGAGAATATGTCGGCTGAGAACGTGGGCACGGCTGTTCAGGCCCTGTCCCGGAACGGGGCAGGGCATCATGGTGCCGGGACGATTTTGCAGAGATCAGGCGGCGAAGGGCTGGTCTTCGGAGCAAACCTCCGGGGAGGCCACGGCTTCAACCGGGTTCAGCATGTCGAGCATGCAGACCTCGTCGAACTGCTGCCGACCGCGCGCGAGCATCTGCGCGACGCGCCGCTCCTCCGGGCCACTTCCGTTCCAGGAGAAAAGATCCAGGTGACCCGACACGACCTGCCGTGCGGTCCGCAGTTCCGCGGCCGTCTCGCAGCCGAGCGTCCAGTGGAGGTGGCGCGCGAAACTCTGCAGCGGGACGTCGCTGGCGCGGGTGGCTGGCGCGTCGATGACGGAGCAGCAGAGACCGGTGGCATTCTCCCACCCAATTTCCGCTTGCTTCAGCCAATGATCGAAACCGGGATCCGACCAGAGGCCGTTCTCGATGTCACGCTCAGCTTCGATCGCAGCGGCCAGAGCGGCGAGCAAGTGCGAGAAATGGCCCGAAACGGGCGAATGACGAAAGTGCGCGGGTTCATTCGCGCCAAGGCGCGTGGTAGGGCAGGTGTCAGCCATGATCGATCTCCGTATGATCGGTTGGGGTTAGAGTACGGCGGGAAGGTTGTAGCTCCCGTCGTACTTGACAATTTAGATTTGTGATGTCATTTAGTCAAGTGGTTTCTTGAGGGAGATTCGAAATGGCTAAGATGGGACGTCCGAAACTGGACACCGAGCCGGTGACAATTCGCATGGATCGTCAGATGCTTAAGGCGATCGACGATTATCGGCGGCTCCAGGAAGATTTGCCTTCCCGACCGGAAGTGGTGCGGAGGGTTATGACTGAATGGCTGCAAGCTCAGGCACAGGACGAGGTTGAGGGGGATCGCTCAGCTTGATCGTTCAGAGTGAATGGGCTCGGTGACCTGGCCGCGCAGTTATTGGGCGGCGATACCAGCCGCCCTGAGCACCAGCTCCCCTCCGGCATAGGAGCAATGCGCGCCGAAGCCTCGAAGTAGCCGCTGATCGCAGGGAGCGAACTTTGCCCCTGACGCAGACCTGGGCGCTCAAGCAACACGAACGGCCCAGCACCTGCCATTGACAAAATCGCCTTTCACTAAGGTGAGGTGCAGCTTACCCGAACCGGACGGACACGGAAGTCTGCGGCGTAAACGGGGCGTCCAAGTTCCAAGAGCGGACGCCGGTCTAAGCTGCCGTTAGCCGACTTGCTCGATTTGCGCCGCAGTTGCGAAGTCGGGTGCAGGTGGGCGGGAAGCGGAAGTTCGCTGCGCTATCCGCGAATGGCCGGTATTAGGCCGGTGGGGGACGGGAAGCGTCCAGCGTGATGCTATAGGAAGGCAGACAGTCACAGTGAGAGTGGATGGTGGCCTATTTACGCTTCCGGCGGGCTCTGTTGCACAAACCCCTGAGGGGATTCATCTTTTGAATCCAGCCTGATAGCTGGGTGGCATGAGCAGACCGACACCCCCGACCTACAAGACCAGGAACTGGCCAGCCTATAACGAAGCGCTCAAGCGCCGGGGCTCGCTGACGATCTGGTTCGATCCCGAGATGAACTGGGAGGCTGTGCCGACCGGCAGGCGTGGCCGCCAGCAGAGCTTCAGCGGTGAGGAGAGTCGGAAAACAGTCCGGCGGACTGTTTTCCCGACGAACGCCATCCAGACCTGCCTCTCCATGAAGGTGCTATTCGGCATGGCGCTCCGCCAAACGACCGGCTTCGTCGAGAGCCTGCTTCGGTTGGTCGGCCTCGACTGGACGGTGCCTGACTTCAGCACGCTGTCCCGTCGTCAGAAGACCCTGGCGGTGAATATCCCCTATCGCGGGTCCAAGGGGCCACTGCACCTGTTGATCGACAGCACGGGCATCAAAGTCGAGGGCGAAGGTGAGTGGCATGCCCGCAAGCATGGCGGCGCCAAACGACGGGTCTGGCGCAAGATCCACCTTGGGATCGACGAGCAAACGCTGGAGATCCGGGCCGTCGAGATCACCGGCAGCCATATCGGCGATGCGCCGGTGCTGCCCGATCTGCTCGACCAGATCCCGGAGGATCAGGAGATCGGCAGCGTCACGGCAGATGGCGCGTATGACACCCGGAAATGCCATGACGCCATCGCCGACCGCGGCGCTCATGCCGTCATTCCGCCCCGCAGGAACGCCAAGCCCTGGAAGGTGATCACTGCTGGTGCCATGGCACGCAACGAGGCCCTCCGCGCCGCGAGATACTTTGGCCGGGCACTCTGGCGACCCCTCTCGGCAGCATCCTGCGGATGCGCCTGCCGGGCAGTGGATGGAGCGGATATCACCGCCGAAGCCGCGTCGAAACGAAGATGCACTGCGTGAAACTGCTGGGCCAGCGGCTCATGGCCCGGGACTTCGATCGGCAGGTCGCCGAGATCCAGGTCCGCATCATTCGCCATTGTCGCTTGGACCAATGGCGCGACATGGCTCATTCCTGAACGGCTACACCGCCCTCGGCATACCCGTCACAGAGACCGTGGGATAAATCCGGCCGGGGAAAGGGGAGCCGCGCCCGTCATCCGATTGGTGCAACAGAGCCCTGTCGACACAGAAACGCATCTGATCGTGGCACATGACGTGACCAATCAGGGCTTCGACCGCGACCAGCT
>NZ_JBLWVT010000013.1:0-51367 GCF_048268305.1 Pseudodonghicola sp. | reverse complement strand
CGGTCCCGCCGCCCCAGTCGGTTCCGTCGGTTCCGTCGGTCCCGTCGGCTCGGTCGGTTCCGTCGGTCCCGTCGGTTCCGTCGGCTCGGTCGGTTCGGTCGGTTCGGTCGGCTCCGTCGGTTCGGTCGGTTCCGTCGGTTCCGTCGGTTCCGTCGGTTCCGTCGGTTCGGTCGGTTCCGTCGGCTCGGTCGGCTCCGTCGGTTCGGTCGGGTCCGTCGGTTCCGTCGGTTCGGTCGGCTCCGTCGGCTCGGTCGGTTCCGTCGGCTCAGTCGGTTCCGTCGGCTCGGTCGGTTCCGTCGGCTCGGTCGGCTCCGTCGGTTCCGTCGGCTCGGTCGGTTCGGTCGGCTCCGTCGGTTCGGTCGGCTCAGCCGCGTCAGACGACCCACCGCTGGCGATCAATGCGCCGCTGGCAACGACGAAACCTGCAGCGGCCAGAGCTTCCTCCTGCGACAGGCCCATGATATCGGCCATTCCAGCGGCCGCGGCGTTGTCGCCGGCCGCAGCGGCGTGGGCGGCATCCGCTGCAGTGAAGGTATAGGGACCATCCACCAGCGTCAGATGGCTCATCTGCCCATCCGGACCCACGACGAAGAATTTCTCCAGCACGACCTGGTCGCCGTTCTTCATCTTTACGACCAGATTGTCCCCCTGACGGGTGAAGCTTTCCACATCATCTCGTCGAGCGTTAATTCTGAAATCCGTGGGCTTCTCCGCCCGCAGCACTTTTTTCGCCATAGCTCTAGGTCCCTAGTCCCAATCACTGTCACTTGTCTTGCCACCCACGAGAGCGCAGCGGCGCCGGTCTCGCTAAGCGGTCGAATGTCAAAGCCATCGCTGTGCGCTCCGAGGTTCCCCCGCGCTCAGAGGTCACTCATGCCCCAAGCACTCACCAACAGCCTTTAGTATGTATAACAGCCAACAAGTATGTATCGCAATCACCGATAGTTTATTTTGGGGCCAAAAGTATTGATCGCCATATACTATTGAAAAATAAGGGATTTCATCGGGATCCATCGCCTTCGGCAGCAGGGAGCCAATGACAGTGCTCGCCCCTGCGACAGATTGACAACAAATTGCGGACAATTTACCCGGCCGGGGCCCAAGGCGAGGCTCCTCTGCACCGCGGCATGAACCGGATAATCGCCGCCGTCGATTCGTCGCGGCGGGTAGACAACGCCACCGGGACAACGCGCGCTGCCGCCGCGAAAGTCCTTGATATCTCGGGCAGAAGATCGTTTAACCTAGGCCATCGGCGCCCCCCTTCCCCATCTCTGAAACAGGCCGCATGACCGCTTCATCGTCTGAGTCCGAAGGCATCGACGCCTGCCGCTCCCTGCCCGAATTGCTGCAGGGCCTCGCGGTCCCTTGCCTGCTTCTCGATGACGCCGGGACGGTGATATTGCGCAACCCGGCGGCCGAGGCGCTGAGCCAGGCGTTATGGCCGGCCAGTGCGCCCGAAAATTGGGCAGAACTGCGCGCCAGCATCCCGGAATTCCCCGAAACAAGGCCGATTCCCACTGCGGGCGACCATCTCGGCCACCGCCTTGTCGCCAGCCGCATCGACAGCAAGACAAAGGGCGCCGCGCATTACCTGCTCCAGTGCCCGATCGACGAGGCCGACCGCGCCATGCAATTGGCGGCCGCGGTCCATGACGTCCGGACCGACCTGCAGACGATCATCGCCGCCAGCGAGCTTTCGGCGCAGGACGCCGCAGACCAGGGACTTCAGAGCAGCATCACCGCCGCGGCCGAACACGCGTTGAAGCTGATCAACGCCGCGCTCGATCTCGCCCGGCTGGAGTTTCTGCAAGACAGCCCCGCCCGGGATCCCCTCCGGGTGGCGACCGTGGTGCGACAGACGGCAGAGCGGCTGATGCCGCTGGCGCAAAAGAACGGCCTGATCTTTCGAATTGAGCTACCGGCAGAGACGCGACGGGTCGAGGCGCTGGCCCAGCCCATCATCACCATCACACAGAACCTGCTCAGCAATGCGTTCAAGTTCACCCGCGCGGGCGAGGTCTGCCTGTCGCTGACAGAGACCCCCGCTGGCGCGGCAGGCTGGTGCGACTATTGCCTGACCGTCGAAGATACCGGCGACGGCTTTCACGGCGCCGAGCGCGAGGCCTTGCTGGCACCGTTTCGGACCGGCGCCAATCGCCCCTCCAATCAGCCCGGCACCGGCATCGGCACCTATCTGATTCAGAAGGCCGTCACAGCCCTGAACGGCCGGCTCGAAACCACCGCCCCGGCCCGGGGCGGCACGCGGATCGCCGCCCTCTTCACGCTGCCCCTTGTCGAAGAACAAGCCTCGGCACCCGAAGCGGAGCCCCCAGCGGAGGCGTCCGACACCTCGCTTGCGGGGATGCGGATCCTGATCCTCGAAGACAATGCCACCAATCTCAAGCTGTTCCTGCGCACCCTGTCGCAGGCTGGCGCGGTCGCAGAGGGGGTGACCGATGGCCGGCAAGCCCTGGCCAAGCTCACCGCCGATGGCGCGACCTATGATCTTGTCCTGCTCGACCTGACGATGGAGGGCATGGATGGCATTGCCCTGGCCACCACGCTGCTGCTGTCGGACAGGCCCGGGGCGGGCCTGCGCCTGGCCGCCCTGACCGGGCACGACGACGACGCCACCCGCGCCGCCTGTCGCGTCCTCGGCATGGGCCATACCCTGGAAAAGCCGATCCGACCGCGAGAGCTGTGCCGGAAGGTCGCCGAGCTGACCGCCCTGCCGCTGCCGCCCTCTCCGCTTCCGGCGGCGGCACTGAATCAGGACCTGGTGTCAGAGCTGATCGAGGACATGGGAGAGCAAATCGCCGTCTCGCTCCTGCAGCGGGCGCTGAAGGAGGCCAGCGATCTGTTCGACGAGCTGGTCCGCAAGGGCGTCACCGCCGAGGGCCGCAACGGGATACACTCGGCTCTCGGCTCCTCGGGCCTCACCGGGCTGGCGCGGGTCGAATTTGCCCTGCGCGTGGTCCAGGCGGTTTCCCGGATCCGCGAAAACGGCAGCCCCGCGATGACGGCGGCGCTGGACCTGTTGCAGCGCGCCCTTCGTGAGACGCAGCGCCGCCTTGCGGACTGGCCCCCGCCCCCCGGCCGATGACCCCTTGCGGGACAACCGCGATGAAAGTCATGTCTCACCCCCCTTGCGGGCCAAAGTCCTGCAAATCTGTCAAAGTTTAGCCAAGGCATCGGGCCAAATACAACCGAAGCAAGAAAGGTTCACCGCCTATCCTCGGAATATATATTGCATACTATTGTATGGTGCGCTCATATGATCTTTATAGCGCCCGCCGAACAGGTCGATCAGAAGGAAACAGAATGGATCAAGCGCAAACTGACAAGCACATCTCATTACTTGTCGCAGACGATCATGCCATGATCCTTGACATGATCGAGCTTTTCCTTTCGTCCCTTCCCGAACTCAAGGTGCAAACAGCCCAATCCCTGGACGAGGCGCTGGAAGCGGTCGAGCGCGAGGGCAGCTTCGATCTCATCCTTCTTGATCTCCACATGCCCGGGATGAACGGCGTCGAAGGCCTGGCCCGCGCCATCAAGGCCAACAAGGGACATCCCGTCGCGATCCTGACCGGCAACCCGACCCCGCGCAACGTCGAGGACATCCTGAAGGCCGGCGCCGCCGGCATCGTCCTGAAGACCACTCATATGCGCACCCTGGCCAATGCGATCCGCTTCATGGCCGCCGGGGAACAATATGTGCCGCACGAGATCACCGTCGACCGGTCTCAGGCCCATCTCTCCGCCGAAACGCCGCTGTCGGAAAAGGAAACCCTCGTCCTGTCCTATCTGGTCGAGGGGATGCCCAACCGGGAAATCGCCGAAGCGCTCGGCCTTGCCGAGCCCACGATCAAGATGCATGTGCGCTCGATCTGCGGCAAGCTCGGCGTCAAGAACCGAACCCAGGCGGTCATCAAGGCAAAGGATCTCGGGATCGTCTAGACGCCGCCGGGCCAGTTCCCGGGGCGCCACGCAGGAAAGCGGCACGCATCCAGCGCGGTGGGCGGCAGCCCTTGAGCCCTGCCTCCTCCGGATCGCGGCCAGCAGAAGGAACAGAGCTCATGCCACGCCCAGTCATCCTCTTCGCCGGAGCCGTCTTTCCGGGACAGTTCGGCCAGCTCTGCGAATACCTGCGCCGCGAAGGGCTGGCAGAGACCTATTTCCTGACCACCCCGGGGAATGCCAAGGCCAATGCCGGCAAGGTCCCGAACCTTCTGAGCTTTCAGCCCGATGGCAAGATCGTCGGACCGCAAAGCTATTACTATTCCAGCAAGGTCGAGCGGTCGGCCCGTATCAGCCGCGGCATCCTCCAAGCCGTTCAGGAGCTGAGCAAGACCAAGCGGATCGACGCGATCGTCAGCCATTCGCTGCTGGGGGCGCCGCATTTCCTCTATGACGAGGTCGACGCGGCGATCATCAGCTATATCGAATTCCCCAGCTACCGCGCGCATGGCTGGGATCCCGACTATCCGCCCGATCTGGCGCAGCGCCTGACCGACCGCAACATGGAGATGCTGCATTTCCATCAGGTGCTGAAAAGCGATCTGACCATCGTCCCCAGCTTCCAGGCCAAGGAGATGTTCCCGCCCGAGCTGCATGGACGGATCGAGGTTCAGCTCGAAGGTTTCGACATCACCCCGCCCGCCCCGAAGCCGGCCACGCCCGGCAAGCGCTTTACCATCGGCTTCGCCGCTCGCGATCTGTCGAACGCCAAGGGGATCGACATCTTCATGCGGCTGGCCGACCGGCTGCTGGCCGAGGGGATGGAGGCGCGTTTCGTGGCGATCGGCGATCCCGATGCCCCGACCTATGGATATGAACAGCAATGGGTCGAACGGCGTCATGCCGGTACGGTCAAGAACTTCCGCGACCATGCGCTCGGCCTTTACCCCAATGCGGCGCAGATCGAATTTCCGGGCAAGCTGCCCTATGCGCAATTCTCCGAACTCCTGGGTGAGATCGACCTCTTCCTCTATCCGCTGCGCTTTGGCGTGGCGAACTGGGGTCTGATGGAAATCCTGATCCGGGGCGGCTGCGTCATCGCTCCGAACCGTGGCTATGCGGCCGAGCTGATCACCGACGATGTGAACGGCGTGCTGCTGCCGGATGACGACGACCAGTGGATCGCCGCGATCCGTGCGCTGCAAGCGGATCCGTCCCGGCGCGCGCGCTATTCCGCCGCGGCGCGAGAGACGGGCAAGACCTTCCACATCAGCAGCGTGGCGCCGCGCTATATGCGCCTGTTCCAGAAAGCGAAGATCAATCAGGAGAGACGGGAAAAGGTCGCGCGACTGCGCTGACGACCGCCTCCCCTGACGGCTCGGGGTGCCCCGGTTCCCTGCGCCGCCCCCTCCCCCAAGAAGGTGCGGCGCCCCGCTTTCGTGAGTGACCTGCCTCTGTCGACCGGAGCGCGCCGCTTCGCCGTCAGCTCAGCAGGCGATCAGCCTTGCCGGCCGAGGTGTCGCGGCGATAGCCGCCCAACCCGATGCTCTTGGCATAGGCCGCTTTGCGGCGGGAATAGCTGGGCGCAACCAGAGGCATGTCGAAGGGCAGCGAATAGAGCGCGCGATACTGTTCCTCTGACAGACCGTGCTGTGACTTCAGGTGGCGCTTGAGCATGCTGAACCCCTGACCGCAGCACAGGCAATAAACCCGGTCGTCGGTCACCGATTGCTCGATCGGAATGACCGGGATCGGCGTGATCGCTTCCCTCCTCGCGGCGGCTCCGGCGGCGGCCGGCCGCGCCTTGTCCGCCTGCGCGCCGCCAGAGAAGAGCAACCCGGAGAAGACCTCACCAAGGGCGTTGGCCAGCTCGACGATTTCTTGCGGACCGACATCGGACCGGGCCGCGAAGGCTGCCGTCACCCTCGAGATCGCTCCGATCATCTCGTCTGCAGACGGGGACCGCTCCCTCATCCGGGAAGGGTGATCGGCGTTCGGGGCTTGCGACACGGGAATAAACGTCATCTTTGGATCCTCTCAACCGTTACGGCGCACAAATATTCTGTCGCACCTGACCTTGCCGCCCTCACCGTCCGATCCTGATCAGCGAGGTGCACTTGTCAGATTCGCGAGTCTCACATCCTTAAGTATGTACAATCACCATACTTGAGTACGAATTCAACTGGAATAGCCTCAAATCTCGCAGCTTCGCAATCAATTGCCTCGAATTTGACAGCTGCAGAATGCTTTCGGGGCCAACATCGGCTGCCTCAAGCGGAGCTTTCCGGCCAAGGACGTTGGCGGTTCCCCGTCAAAGTGAGGTTCGGCGCCTTGATCGCCCCAGCGCCCCATGCAGAGCCGACCGCACGAACGCCCCCGACGGGTCCGCGATCATTTTCCGCCCATGTGCCAAAGGCCCGAGGATCCCATATCGAGGATCTTTTTGTCGCCAACGGATAGAGCAAGACGTTCTGGTCTGCCGATCCCGGCCAACAAGGGCCCGGCGCCCCGCACCAGCGTTTCGAACGGCTGCGCTATGTCCCCTGCATCGACTTCACCAAGATCAACCATGCCTTCGTCACGGCGCGGAACGTGCGCAACCGGCTGTCCCGCACCCCTTGTTGCCTGGACAACCACTTGCGGCCCCAGGCTGTTTTCTACCTGCTCGCCGATGGAAATCTTCAAACAGGAAGATCGCTTTTCCGAAGGCTGGCCAAGACCCTGAGCGACAGCCAGGGGCTGGAATTCACCACCTTCTGGGTGCGGTAGTATCGCCAGGATTTCCTCGCCTTCGGCTATAAGGTCGAGGCGTCGCAGGCCCTGCGGGAGTTTCGGCGCGACAAGGATCTGGCGCTGGCCAATTCCGCGTGACCGGGCGGGGATATCCAGCACCGGACCGAATTTGCCAAAGCCCCCCAGCACCGGACAGGATGATGGTGCTGCCCCCCGACACCCGGGCTGATCGGGGCATCCCCCGAGGGGGCCATAACGCAAACCCGCCCGGCTTTCGCCAGGCGGGCCGGGATCAGAGCTTGATCTTCATGCGGTCCATGTCGGGGGTGATCGGAATGAATTCTTCGGTATCGCCGACCGGCAGGTGGAACGGCCCGCCCGAGAAATCCTCGGCCTTCCAGGCCGCCTTCGCTGCTTCGATCTTCTCGGGCGATGAGGAGACGAAATTCCACCAGACATAGCGCGGACCATTCAGCGTCTCGCCCCCCAGCGCCATCAGCCGCGCCCCCTCGGGTCCGGCCTTGACGGTGATCCGGTCGCCGGGGCGGAACACCATCATGCGGCCGGCCTCGTATCTTTCACCGGCGATCTCGATGGCGCCCGAGGTGATATAGAGCCCGCGATCCTCATGATCGTCGGGCAGCGGAAAGGCGGCGCCGGGGGCAAGCGTCACATCGGCATAGAAGATCTCGCTTTGCATGGTGACCGGCGATTTCGCGCCCCAGCCGGTGCCCAGGATCAGCCGCGCCTCGGCGCCGGCATAGTCGAGATGCGGCAGCGCCTCCTTGCCGTGATGTTCGAAATCGGGGGCCATATCCTCGCGATCCTCGGGCAGCGCCACCCAGGTCTGGATGCCGAACAGGCTGCTCGGACCCTTGCGGGTCTCGGCGCTGGTGCGTTCGGAATGGGTCACCCCCTGGCCCGCCAGCATCCAGTTCACCTCACCGGGATAGATCATCTGATGGGTGCCGATGCTGTCGCGATGCTCGAACTCTCCCTGATAGAGGTAGGTCACCGTGCCAAGCCCGATATGCGGGTGCGGCCGCACGTCGATGCCGGCGTCGGTGATGAATTCAGCCGGGCCCATCTGGTCGAAGAAGATGAACGGCCCGACCATCTGCCGCCGCGCCGAGGGCAGCGCCCGGCGCACCTCGAAGCCGCCCAGATCGCGGGCGCGCGGTATGATCAGCGTCTCGATACTGTCGAGCTTGCCGGCCTCGGGGCAATCGGGATCAAGCGTCGGGTTCCAGCTCATGTCGGTATCCTCCTGGTCGTTTGGGGGTGGTCGGGTCGGTCCGTCACCACTGGATGACGTCGGCCCAGTCGTCGCGATGCTTCATCGCCTGCGCCCGGACATAGGGGCAGAGCGGCACGATACGCTGGCCCGCCGCGCGGGCGTCCGCGATCAGACGATCGGCCAGAAGCCGCGCCACGCCAAGCCCCCGCATGCTGTCGGGAACATAGGTGTGATCGGCGATGATCAGCGTCGGCGTGACCTTGGAAATGGTCAACTCGGCTTCCTCGGCAATACCCTCGACCCGGGCGGCATAGCGCGCCTTGCTCTCGGTATCGCTGCGGGTGATGTCTATGTCGCTCATTCTCGGTCTCCCTGCGGGTTGGCGTTGTTTTCGTGCATATCCACGCACCATCAAGGTGATGTGGCGCAGACCAGTAATGTCCGTGACCATATCCTGCCCCTTCGGTGCGTCGGTTCGTCACCAAGGAAGTTAGGCGCATTGCGCCAACCGCAGAATAGTCGAAATGCATCATTCATTATTGCATTTTTCGCAATAAACTTGGCTCCTCTAGCCTGTCGTTTTGCATGTCTCATCAAAAACGGTGTCCATCACCGCGACAGTCGCACTCTTGCTAGGCCCCTCCGCCGAGGCCCGGAGCACGGCAGCACAGCAGTGACCGGACGGATCGAACGCCTCCATCTCTTCGTTCGGACGACAGAAACCAGCCGCTTCGCCCGGGCGGCGCCCGAGAGTTGGCTTGCCGCCGCTTGCCCGCCCTATGAGACACTGCCGGCGAGAGGTTCAGCTTTCACCAGCTTGGTCGCGAATGGGTCCCGAACGAGCCAACGCTTCCGTGTCACCCCGGGGTCGCCCCGAGGCGACACGGAATGATGCGTTGCTTCCCCGCAGGTTCCCTGTATCCTTCGGTGACCTGCCCAATCCGAACCTGCCCGGAACGAAACGCATGCTGTTTCAGCCGAGAGATATTGCCGAACTGTCGGCGATTACGACTGCGGCCGCAAATGATCCGAAGCAATGGCGCGCGTTTCTTGCGCGTGCGGCAAGCGTTATTGGCCCGGTTCACGGCCATATTCTCGGGTTTTCAGCCGATAACAGCTCCATCGGCACGGTCTATCACGGCTATGATGACACCTTCATTGACCATTACCTGTCCTATTATGCCGAGAAAAACCCATGGGCGCCGGGGTGGATCGCCCACCCCGAAGGGACGGTTTTGGATGCCCGTCAGATGTATCCCGACGATCTGTTGGTCAGGACAGAGTGGTATGCTGACTGGATCAAACCGCAAGACGATCTGATCCTCGGTGGCGGCAGCGTCGTTGCGAAATCGCCCGAGGGCACCTTCCTGATCGGAGCCAATTTCCCGCGCTGCGCCGGGACCGCGGTTCGGGACAACTGGCTGGACCTTTTGCGCATCCTGATGCCGCAGCTGCAAAGCGCCTGGCGACTTACCCGAACCATGGTGCAGATGAAATTGGGCGGGACCAGCCCTGCAATCCTGATCGTTCGCCCCGACAAGCGCCTCGCCTTCGTCAGCGACGAAGCGGCTGGCCTGCTGGAAAACGGTAATCTTCTGGCGCTTACCCCAACCGGCAGGATCGCGATGCGGTCGGCGATGCTTGACCATTGGCTGGACGAGGCGCTGTGGCAGCTCAGCCGCGGCAATGCCGTGAGCACGACCGCCAGCTGGGCCCCGACCCCGGGCGGCCCGCGCTTCAGGCTGAGCGGGAACCCGATGGACCGCGATCTTGTCGACGCCGCCTGGCCCTTCGCGATGCAGGGGGTGGAAGGGCTGTGCCTGCTGCTGGTGATCAAGCAGGATGATCTGGCGACAAATGACTGCCCCAAGCTCTGCACCGCCCTGGGTCTGACGATCGCCGAAGCCGAGGTCGTTATTGCCCTCACCAAAGGGCATTCGCTGCGAGAGATCGCCGAACACCGCCGCGTCAGCCTGCATACCGTGCGCAGCCAGGTCAAATCGGCGATGTTCAAATCCCAGTCACAGCGCCAGACGCAACTGGTGACCAAAGCACTCGCCGCGCTGACTGACTAGGCCGGCCCAATGCAGGCGCCCGAAGCCGGGAGGCGGCAGTATTATGGCACGCGCGGCAATCCCGGCAGGCCGCCCCCGGAGATGACGCGCCAACAGCCGGCTCAGCAGTCCTCCAGCAGGCTGCGCGCCTTCTCCGGGTCGAACTCGGCAGCCCGACCGATCAGCACCAGCCGGCAGCCGGGCGCGGTGGCGGGATCGGCCCGCTCGACGGTGGCGCGGCGCCCCACCAGTTGAAACAGCAGCGGCGTGCCCGGGTGATCGGCACTGTCGATGAACCCCTTGGCGCGCAACAGTCCCGGCGACAGCGCCTGGATCGCCGCCTGAAAGCGCGGCATCGACAGCGCCCCCTCCCGCGTCCATTCCAGCGTGGCGAAACGATCCGCCGTCACCGCCGCGCGGGGCACGCCGGCCAGCCGCTGCGCCGCATCGCTCTGCATCGTCTCGGGCGCGAGCAGAAGAAGCTCCAGTTCCTCGGCATCGCGGTCGGGATCGTAAAGCCGCGATTTGCCCTGCGCCGCCAGCAGCGCGCGCAGCCGCAGACGCTCGGCCTCGCCCAGCCCGGTGGCCTTGGACAGGACCAGCAGATCGGCCCCGGCCACCTGCGCCTGCCACAGGGGATCGCGGGTCACCGCCACATCGTCGGTGATCGCCTGCGCGTCGACAACACAGACCACCGCCTCGACCGTCACATGGCCGAACAGCAGCGGATCATAGAGCGTTTCGATGATCCCCGCCGGGTCCGACACGCCGCTCGCCTCGACCACGATCAGCTCGGGCGGCGGGTCGCGGTCCAGCAGCGTCTTGAGACTGCGCAGCAGATCGCCCTGCAACGAACAGCAAATGCAGCCGTTGCGCAGGCCGAGGATTTCCTCGGTCTGCCCTGCGATCAGCTCGGCGTCGATGTTGATCGACCCGAAGTCGTTGACGATGGCGGCAATCCGGCGCCCGTGGGCGCCGGTCAGAAGCCGGTTGATCAGCGTGGTCTTGCCGGCGCCAAGCGCGCCGGTCAGGACCAGAACCGGCAGGCTCATCGCCGGATGGCGCGACCGGGGCGCGCGTCTTCGACCAGCAGCCCGTTGCGGATCACCGGCGCGCCGTTGACCAGCAGGTGTTCCACCCCTTCCGAGGGTTGCACCATGTTCGAGAAGTCGGACTTGTCGGTCAGCCGGTCGAGGTCGAAGACCAGGATATCGGCGTCCATGCCCTCCTGCAGCCGCGCCTTGCGGGCGATCTGCGGCGTGCCCTTCTCGATCACCGCGGCCGGGATGATGGTGCATTTGGCGATGCCCTCCATCAGCGGCACCAGTTCCCAGTCGTGCACATAGTCGCGGATGAACTTGGTGAAGCATCCGGCCGAGCGCGGGTGCGCCGAGACATCCGAGGGCAGCGGCCATTCCTCTCCGATATAGATCGAGCCATCGGGCTTGATCCAGGGCATCGCGTCCGAGCCGATGGCGCCGCCCGGATAGGTCACCGACATGTCGAGCAGGTCCTGATGCTCCGGCTTTTCGGTGATATTGAGGAAGTGCCACATGATCAGTTCCGAGGGATTCTCGTCCCCCGCCTCGAGGAAATCCTCGCGCGAGGTGAAGCGGCGGCGGTTCCGCACCGTCTCGATATCCGAATATTGCGAGCCGGTGACATTGGTGAAATTCTCCGCCCGCAGGAAGGAGGCCGAGGCGACGGTGGAGCCGGTGCCATAGGGATAGGCCTCGACCGTGACCGGCAGCCCCTGATCCTGCGCCTTCTTCAGCACGGTGACCGCATGTTCGATGTCGAGAAGCGAGGTCGAGTTCAGGTGGCAGATATGCATGTCGCAACCGGTCGCCCCGGCCAGGCCGATGATGCGCACATAGGCCTCGACCGCGGACTGCGGGTCGGTGTTGCGGGCAAAGGCCACGTGGGTGAAGGTCGCGCAATTGGCGGCCTTGGCGGCGTCGCAGACCCAGACCAATTCCTTGATCCCCGTGCCCATCGCATAGCCGTTGGGGATGCCGACGCCGATCGCCCCGTCGGCCAGTTCCGCCGCGACCATGTCGGCGATCGCATGGGCCTGTTCGTTGGTGGCCGCATCGGTCGACCAGCGGGGATCCTTGGCCGCATTGCCCATGGCCAACAGCGGTTCGACACAATCCTCCAGCGGGAAATCGGTCATCACCGCCATGCGGGCAATGATCCAGGCGGCGGCGGCGCCATAGTTCAGCACCCGGCCGCGTTCGGCCTGCAGATCGTACCAGGGGCCGACCGGCATCGCACCGACCTCGAGTTCGAGCGAGGTGGTGACACCGTCGAAGGCCTGCATGCGGTCAGCCGGGATCGATTGGCCATGACCATGCAGGTCGATGAAGCCGGGGCAGACGATCTTGCCGGTGGCGTCGAGTTCCAGCTCGCCAGCACCAAGCCCCTGACCGATGGCGGCGATGGTGTCGCCCTTGATGGCGACGTCAGCCACCTCGTCCCGGCCGGTTTCGGGATCCATGACACGGCCGTTGCGGATGACGATGTCGTATTGTGCGGACATTTTTCAGCTCCTGATGATCCGAAAGGGAAACCCGGGGACGAACATGCCCCCGGGGAAACGGTTATGCGCGCCGAAGGCCGGCGCGGCCGATGATCAGTGCGCGGGGCCCCGCAGGGGGCCACCGATCACTCGGCGTAGGACTTGATGTCGTCTAGAATGGCTTTCTGCCGGTCCGGCGCAACCCCGTCGACCTTTTCCGACAGCGGCGCGGCGGCTGCGGCGAAGGTCGCCAGCTCCTCTGCGGTGGGCTCATAGACGGTGATGCCGGCGGCCACGGCATCGGCCTTCTGACGCTCGTCGACATCCGGCAGCCAGGCCTTGACGGCCGTATCCGCGGCCTTCGCCGCCGCCTTGACCTGATCCTTCTCCTTGTCCGACAGCCCATCCAGCCAGGTGATCGAGGCGATCGACAGGCGCACGCCCGGCGCCGCCTTGAAGTCGGTGAAATAGTCGAAGAGATCGGCCTGCCCGAAGGTCACCGGCACGCCAACCGGGTTGATATAGCCATCGGCGATCCCGGTCTGGATCGCGTTCGGCACCTCGGTCCAGGGCACCACCACGCCCGAGGCGCCGAGGGAGGCGAACAGATCCATCTGCATGGTGTCCATTGCCCGCATCCGCAGATCGGACATGTCGGCTGCGGTCTTTACCGCGTGCTTATTGTTGAAAAGCCCACCAAACGGCCCGAGCGGAATCGCCGACAGCACCTGGAACCCCTCGGGCACCAGCGTCTTGTTCACATCCGCAAGGAAGCCCGAGTTCTCCATGAAGCGGGCATAATGGGCCTCATTCTTGAACTGATAGGGCAGCTGCGGCACCCGCATTTCCGGATTGAACTCGACCGCGACGCGATAGTCCGACATCGACACGTCCAGGATGCCAGACCGGATCTGGTCCAGCCGCTCATCCTCTCCGCCGATGGTGTTATAGGGGAAAACCTCGGTCTCCCAGCCATCGGCCTTCAGGGCCTCGATGAAGGTATGCGACCAGAGCGCGGTGCCCGAGTTCTTCAGATCGGGAACGGTATCCTCGGCCAGGGTCACGCTCTGGGCGAAGACCGGCGCGGTCGCCAGGGCCAGAAGGGTGGCTGCGATAGGCAGGCGAAGGGTCATTTGGCGGATCCTCTGTTGGATTTCGGTTTTCTGGAAAATCATGCCGGTTCGGCGGTGATGATATCGGTCAGGATCGCCGCCTCACGGGCGCGAACCCGGGCGGAAAACAGGACGCCGAGGCCCGAGACGGCGTGCAGGCAGATGAGGATGCAGGCCACCGGCAGCGCCATCGACATGAAGGCGGTGGAAATCCCCAGCCCTTCCGAGGTGCGGCCCATCTGCCGCATCACGAAGGGATAGGAATAGAGCAGCACCGGCAGGAAAAAGCCCCAGGCCGCCACCGCCCGCGCCACCGCACGGATCGCGGTGCGGGCCTGGCTGTCCGGGCGCGGGGTGACCAGCGAGGGGTCGGTATGGGTGTGGAAGGCCACCGTCGCCCCCATCATGCCGCCCCAGACCATCAGCCAGCGCGCCAGCTCCTCGGTCCAGAAGGGCGGCGCGGCGAAGACATAGCGGGCCACCACCTGCAGCAGCACCACGACCAGCATACCGCCGAAACAGGCCACGGCGAAGACGCCGGCACAGGTGTTGACCGCGCGGGTCAGGGCATAGAGCGCCTCAAAAATCCGGGCGAGAAGTTTCATCCTCTGTCTCCTCAGTAACCGAAGGCGCGGGGCAGCGCGGTGGACAGGGCCGGCACGAAGGTCAGCACCATCAACAGCGCGATCTGCACGGCAAGGAAGGGCAGCACGGCGCGGGCGATGGTCCAGTAATTCACCTTGGTCACCGTCGAGACCACCAGCAGCGCGGCGCCGAGCGGCGGGGTGACGATGCCCAGCATCAGGTTCACCAGGATCACGATCCCCATATGGATCGGGTCCACCCCCATCTCGATCGCCGGGGGCACCAGCAGCGGCACGAAAAGCGCCACCGGCACGTCAAGGAAGGTGCCGAAGACCAGGAAGATGATGTTCAGCAGCAGCAGATAGCGCCAGCCATCCAGCCCGAGGTTCTCGATCACCCCGGAAATCGCCCGCGGCAATTGCTCGATCCCGGCGAGATAGCCGAAGATCGCCACCGCGGCGAGCAGGATGAAGATCGACCCCGACATGACGGCGGTGCGATAGAGCGAGTCATAGATCACCCGGAACGACATCTGCCGATAGATCACCCCGGCCAGGATGGCGCAGAGAACGGCGACGGCGGCGGCCTCGGTCGGGGTCATGATGCCGAAGACGATGCCGCCCATGATGATCGCCGGGATCAGCATCGCCGGCGCCGCCACCCAGACCCGGCGCAGAAACACGCGGAAGGGCACGCTTTCGCCACGCGGGTGATCGTAACGGCGCGCCATATAGGCGTTGAGCGCGAAGAGCACCAAGGCCATCAGCAACCCCGGCACGATCCCCGCGATGAACAGCGCGGTGACCGAGGTCTGCATCAGGGCGCCATAGAAGATCAGCGTGATCGACGGCGGGATGATCGGCCCGATCACCGAGGAGGCGGCGGTGATCGCGCAGGCATAGGCTATCGGATAGCCCGACTTCCTCATCGCCGGCACCAGCGTGTTCGACACCGAGGCCGCATCCGCCACCGCCGACCCCGAGATCCCCGCGAAGAAGACCGATGTCAGCACGTTCACATGACCAAGCCCGCCACGCAGCCGCGCCATCATCGCCGAGGCGAGATCAAGCAACGCCTGCCTCACCCCCGCACGGTTCATGATCTCGCCGGCGAGGATAAACAGCGGCATGGACATCAGCGAGAACAGGTCGATGTTGGCAAGGATGCGCTGCGGCGCCGCCGCCAGAAAGCGATCGCGGCCAAGCGCGATGAACGACAGGACCGAGGCGGTCCCGATGATATGGGACAAGACCGCGCCGCCGATCAGCAGCACAATATAAATAGAGAGTCATCACGACTACGGGCAAGAGATCGGCCCTATCCGTGGGCAGGCCGCGGCCCGCGTTGTGTTTCTTGTCTCCGAACCGCTATAACACCTGGGTCATGTCTCTGCGGAGGCCGGGTCTGCGCACAGATTAATTGTACAGTGATCAACGACAGTTCACCTATCAATTGCTCAGTGGAGAATTATTTCAAATCGCGTTCCTCCCACCGAGGGGTGACGCGGCGAAGAGGTGAAAAGATGGGCGGAGCGAAAAAGACCAAACAGCCTTTGGGGCGGGCCGCCGCCATCGGCCTGACCAAGGAAAAGATCGTCGCCGAGGCGATTCAGATGATCGACGAAACCGGGCTGGCGAATTTTTCGATTCGCGATCTTGGCCGGCGGCTCAAGGTCTACCCCGCCGCGATCTACTGGCATATTGGCGGTTCGAAATCGGATCTATTCAGCGAAATCTGCGGCGGCATGATGGCCAACCTGATGGCGCAGGACGAGGTGAGTGAGAATTGGCGCGACACGCTGCGCGATCTTCTGGGTCGCTATCGCACCCGGATGCATGCCCACCCGCATATCGCGCCGATGATCGGGGCGCAGATGCGGTCGAACGGCGCCCCCAACGCGCCCTGGGTCGAGATCATCCTCGATGCGCTCTATCAAAGCGGGCTGGAAGGCCAGGATGCCATCGACGCCTTCAACGCGCTGGTCGGCGGCGCAGTGGGCTTCACCACGATGGAGTTGGGCGCGGCGCCCGATTCCAAGGAGGAGTGGGAACAAAGCCTTGATGATAAAATGAACGCGCTCTCGCCCGAGGAATACCCGCATCTGACCATGCTTTATCCGCAGATGCGCAACCGCGCCTTCGTCACCCGCTGGAAGAACGGATCGGACACCCCGCTCGACAGCGGCTTCGAGATGTTGGTGGACAGCCTGATCGAAGGGGTGGCGGCACGCAGCCGAAGGCGGACGACCGGCGGCTGAGGCAGATATTGAACACCGGATAATTGTTGCGTTATTATCCAGTGATCAATTATGTTGTCGATGCCGGGTCTCCCCTCCCGCGACTGAAAGGAATCCTCCCGTGTCCGTCCCTTCCCTGCCGTTTTCCAAGACTCGCCGCCTTGGCGATACGCTCTATCTCTCCGGCGAGCTTGGCTTTGATGCCGACGGGCGCGTCACCGGCGACGCGGCCAATCAGACCCGCCTGGCGCTGGCGCGCATCGCCGCGACGCTCAAGGCCGAAGGGCTGGGTCTGGACAAGGTGGTGAGCTGTACCTGCTATCTGACCGACATGGCCGATTTCGCCGCCTTCAACGGCGCCTATGGCGAAGTCTTCGGCGATCCGCTGCCGGTGCGCACCACCGTGATCGCCGGGCTGGCCCTGCCCGAGGCCAAGGTGGAAATCACCGTCATCGCCGATCTGTCCTGAGAAAGGCTCCTCCAAATGGCTGAGGTTCTGATCCTTGGCGCCGGCATGGTCGGCACCGCCACGGCATTGGCCCTGCAGGCGCGCGGGCATGATGTGGTTCTCGCCGATCGTCGCGCCCCCGGGCGCGAGACGAGCTATGGCAATGCCGGGGTGATTCAGGGCGAGGCAGCCGAACCCTATGGCCTGCCGACCCGACCGCTTGAGCTTCTGAGCCTGGCGCTCGGGGCGAAGAACGCGGTGCGGGTGACCCCGGCCGGGGTGGCCGATCAGTTCGGAGCGCTGATGCGCTATCTGCGCAATTCGCTGCCGGCCCGTCACCGGGCGATCTCGGCCGTCTATTCGCAGCTGACCGGCCGCGCCATCGCCGCGCATGAACCCCTGGTCGAAGCCGCCGGCGCCGGCGACTTGATGCGCCCGCATGGCTTCCGCCAGGCCTATGCCGATCCCGCGCGCCTTGAGGCCGACAGTCGCAATGCCGAACGGCTGGCGCGCGACTATGGCCGCGGGCTGCGGTTGCTCGACGGGGCCGAGCTGGCCCGGGCGGAACCGGGGCTGCGGGTATCCTATGCCGGGGCGATCCAGTGGGAAGACTGCTGGGCCTGCAGCGATCCCGGCGGGCTGGTCACCGCCTATGCCGGGCTGTTCGCCCAGCGCGGCGGCGAGGTCGTCGAAGCCGACGCCCAGAGCCTGAGCGCCGACGGGTCCGGCTGGCGGGTCGCAGGCCCGGACGGCCCGATCACCGCCGAACGCGTGGTGCTGGCGCTTGGCCCCTGGACGCCAACGCTGCTGGCGCGCTTCGGCTACCTGGTGCCGATGGTCGGCAAGCGCGGCTATCACCTGCATTTCCGTGGCGCCCCCACGCTGAACCTGCCGCTGATGGACATGACCGTTTCTTCGGTGATGTCGCCGATGCGCGCCGGGCTGCGGGTGGCGACCGGGGCCGAGCTGGTGCCGATGACGGCCCCGATCAACCGCCGCCAGATCACCCGGGCCGAGGCACGGGCGCGGCAGATGTTCGATCTGGGCGAGGCGGTGGAGGCCACCCCCTGGGTCGGCACCCGCCCCTGCCTGCCGGGCATGCTGCCGCTGCTGGGCGAACTGCCCCGCACCCCCGGCCTCTGGGTCCACTTCGGCCACGGGCACCAGGGCTTCACCCTCGGCCCGGTCACGGCCGAACTGCTGGCCGCGGCGATGGCCGGCGAAACCTCGCCGCTGATTGCCGCGCTCTCCCCCGCACGCGCGATGCGCTGACCGCCCAGCGGGCGCCCCGGGGGCTTTTCCCCGGGGCGCCCGCCGGTTATGCCGATGGCAGGAGCCCTGCCGATGATCCCCGACGACGATCTCTTCACCCGCCTCGCCCGGTCGCGTTTTCGCAGCCGGTTCCATCTGGGCGCGCGGGATCGCGACTATGCCAATGCCAAGGGACGCGGGGTGATCGCCACCCATGCGCAGGATTTCATCGCCCGGCGTCTGGCCCCCGCCCTGCCCCGCAACGACGGCAAGCAGACCCCGATGCGCGGCCATCCGGTCTTTGTCGCCCAGCATGCCACCGGCTGCTGCTGCCGCGGTTGCCTTCAGAAATGGCACGGGCTGAAACCCGGTCGGGAATTGAGCCCCGACGAACAGGCCTATATCGTCGCGGTCCTGATGCGCTGGATCGACGGCGAGATGGGCTATCGCCCGCCCGAGGAGAGACAAGGACAATGAGCAAGGGAACCCCCGGCACCGCCTTTCTGACCAAGGCCAAGGTGGCGCACCGGCTGGTCGAATACGATTATCATCCCGGCCACGACCGGGTGGCGTTGCAAGCGGCCGAGGCGGTGGGGCTGCCCGCCGGGCAATTGCTGAAGACCCTGATGGTCGAGGTCGACGGCAAGCCCGCCTGCACCGTGGTTCCCGGCGACCGCAGCCTGTCGATGAAGAAGGTCGCCGCCGGTTTCGGCGGCAAGTCGGCCAGCATGATGCCCCCCGACAAGGCCGAGAAGCTGACCGGCTATCACACCGGCGGCATCAGCCCCTTCGGCCAGCGCAAACGGGTGCCGATCCTGTTCGAAGCCGAGGCAATGGAGCTGGCCGAGGTGGCGATCAACGCCGGCCGCCGCGGGCTCTTGGTGCTGCTGTCACCGCGGGAGGCCTGCGCGGCATTGCAGGCCGAAGCCAAACCGCTCTGCGCTGACGCCTAGGCGGTTGCCAGCGCCAACCCGTCGACCACCGCGGTAAAGGCCTCGGACCGCAGGATTTCCGCCTTCGGACAAAGCCGCGTGGCCTCTTCCGAGACCACCCGCATCAGACTGGACCCGCCGACCAGGATGACCCGGCCGATCTGATCCGGCGACACGCCCGCAAGGGTCAGCGTCTCTGCCGCCGCCTCGAACAACTGGGCGCGATAGGGGGCCAGTGCCGCGTTCAGACTGTCGGGGCTGACCGGGCGCGACAGTTTCGGCGCGATGAAGCCCATGGCGATCTGCCCGGCGTTGGCCCCATTGTTGGCCTGAATCTTGCCGGCCTCGACGGCAAAGGCCAGCTCATGCCCCAGTTCCTCTTCCAGCACGGTCTGCAGCCGGCCCATCGACCTTTCATCCACCGCCATGCGCAGCATGTCGGCCACCATCCGGCGGGTCTCCGGCGTGTAGAGAAAGGGGATTTTCGCCCAGGTTGACAGATCCACATAGATCGCCCGCGGCACCGGCAGCAGGTCGTTGCCAAGTTCCCGCCTGAGCTGCCCGCCCAGACCCAGGGCCGGCATCGCATGGGCCATCGACACCGCGTGATCGAAATCGGTGCCCCCCAGGCGGATGCCGTGGCTGGCCAGGATCTCCGGCCGCGCGCCAGCATTGCGGAACACCGAGAAGTCCGAGGTGCCGCCGCCGATATCGACGATCAGCCCCAGATCATTGTCGCGCCCCAGCCCCTGACAGGCGATCGCCGCGGCCTCGGGTTCGGGCAGGAACTCCACCGCCTCGAAACCGGCGGCCAGATAGCAGGCGCGCAGATCGGCCTCGGCCTGGGCATCGCGGTCGGGATCGTTGCTGTGGAAATGCACCGGCCGGCCCGACAGCGCGCGGGTGAACCGCTGGCCGGTCGCCGCCTCGGCCCGCTGGCGCAGCTCGGTCAGAAATTCGGCGATGATCCCGGCGACGGTGCGGCGCTTGCCACCGATCAGCCGGCTTTCATGCAGCAGCGCGGTGCCCAGCACGCTTTTCAGCGCCCGCATATAACGGCCTTCCTCGCCGTCGATCAGCGCCTCGGCGGCGGCGGAGCCGATCCGCATCCGCCCCGAGCCGCCCAGCGGGAAGAATACCGCCGTCGGCAGGGTCTCCTCCCCCGTCTCGATGGGGATGCGCCGTACCTCCCCGTCCTGCAGCACGGCGGCGGCGGAGTTGGAGGTTCCGAAGTCGATGGCAAGAATATCGGTCTGCATGTCGCACCTGTCCGGGAAAGGCGGTCGGGCTACCCGGTTTCGCCGCCTGGTGCAAGACTGCGTGATTGCCTACGGCGGGAGTTCCTTGCCACAATGGCAGCGCAGCCCCCTGCGCGCTTTTTGAAAGGTAACTGGATGACCCCCCCGCGACATGACGGCCCCCCGGCCGATCAACGCTTTCTCACGCCGGAGATGCCTCAGGATCCTGCGACAGAGGACGCCCTGCCGCTGGAACCGATCGACCTTGAGATCGTCGCCAGCACCTATCGCGCGATCGTCGATCAGGAGGCCTTCGAGGAGATGATCGCCAACTGGAACACCAAGCTGAACGCCGTGGGGCACAACAGCATGGCGCGGCGCGGGATTTCCAGACAGCTCTTCGGGCAGCTCGCGCTGGCGCATAAGGCGCTCGATACGCTGGACATCCCGGCCGAGAACGACCCGCTGAAAAAGGCGATCCTCGACGTGCCGGGGCCAGCCATCGTGCTGGCGCCGAACGGGCGGGTGGCCATGGCCAATATCGCTGGCGCCGGCGCCTTCGACGTCCAGGAGGGCGCCTTTCTGGACCCGGATGTGATCGACCCCCGCTCGCGCCAGGACTATGCGATGCTCTGCCGTGCGGCCAATGGTCAGGGCAATACCGCCCAGACCGTGCTGACCATCACCCCCGGGGGCAAACCTGGCGTCACCACCGATTCCTTCCTGGCCGAGGGCTATCTGATCAAGGTGCGCGGCCAAAGCGACTATTACATCGCGCTGCGCTCGCTCGAGATCGACTGGAGCCCGACGGTGGGCCCGCGGCTGCGCCAGGCCTTCGGTCTGAGCCAGGCCGAGGCCGAGGTGGCGCAGATGTTCTTCCGGCTGCGCGATCTCGAGGCGGTGGCCCGGGGCCGCGGAGTGTCGCTGTTGACGGTGCGGACCCAGATGAAATCGCTGATGGGCAAGACCGGCGCCCCGTCGAATGTCGATCTGATGCGGCTGCTGTCGATGATCGCCAGCCGCGAAGTGGTGGGCCGGCGCGGCGAATCCCAAGTCTGGCACGATCCGCTGGGACGCGAGGAACAGATCGTCCTGCCCGGGGGCCGCGTCGTCGCCTGGACCTGGATGGGGGCCGAGGACGGCATGCCAGCGGTGCTGCTCAGGGGGTTTCCGATGGCCTATATCCTGCCCGGCGAGGGCGAGGCACGGCTGCGCGCGGCCGGAGTCAAGCTCTATGCCCTGTCGCGGCCCGGGTTTGGCAATAGCACGCTCGACAGCACGCTGAGCCCGAGCGATGACAATCTGGCGGCGCTGCGCGCCTTTCTCGACCACAAGGTCGACGGCCCCTGCGTCGGGATCGGCATGTCGAACGGCTTTGTCCCGCTGCTGGAAGAGCAGCACGCCAACCCCTCGCGCTTCAGGTCCCTGATCGCGATCGGCTATACCGGCGTGCTCGACCGCAGCGGCATCCACCGGCTGCAACTGATCCAGGGCACCATGATGCGGCTGGTGGTGCGGGCGCCCTGGCTGGTCGAACTGCTGGCCAAGGCCGGGCACCGGATGATGCGGCAATATGGGGTCGACTGGTATCTCGATCGCGCCTATCGCAGCCGACCTCTCGACATGCAGTCCTGCCGTCACCCCAACATGGTCACCCTGATCCGCAACGCCTGCGAACATCTGCTGAAACAGGGGCACGCCGCCTTTGTCCGCGATCTGCAACTGGCCGTCGCCCCGGTCGATCAGATGATCGACGATCTGACGGTGCCGCTGCTGTTCCTGGCCCCCACCGAGGACGGCGTCTTCGACGAGCGCGCCTATCGCAAGCTCGAAACCCGCAACCCGCTGATCCGGGTCGAACCGGTGACCGAGGCGGGAGAGCTGATCTTCTATCAGCGCAACGAACTGATCATCGACCGGATCATCGAGGCGGCGCAAAGCGGCCGCAGTGCCACTGTCGCAGTCTGATGCCGTCAAAGAACGCCAGAAAATTGGCGCAAGTCGCCACCATACACCATCTGAGGTATGACAGCCTGGCCTCTTCCTCCTAAGCTAGTCTGCGAATCTGCCGAATTCGGCGATTTGGCTTGCTCAGGCGCACTCGGCCCCCTCGGACCGTCTGCCTTGGGAAGGTCCCCACCTCTTTGAAACCTCTCTGAGGGATATTTCAGCAGGTCATCGTGGGTGAGTGACGCGGTGATCACTTTTCCAAGTGCCGTTTTTGCGCGCTATTTGAGTAGCAATGTCTTTAGTCCCAATGCCGCGGTGGTCCGCCACCGCGGCATTTTTCCGAACGCGCGACACCGGGCGGATGGGCAAGAGATCGCCACCCCGCCCACAGGGCCGGTTGCGCCCCGCCTTGCCGCAAGCCAGAATGGCATCGTCCGGGCCAAGCCGCCCCGATCAACTCAGAGCACGACATTGAAACTTAGTGATATTTTCAAGCCTTCCCTCGCCGCCCTGCTGACCCTTCCCGCCAGCCTCGCCATCGCCCAGGAGACCCGGGAGATCACCGGCGCGCTGCAATACCGCGAACGTATCGCCTTGCCGGAAGACGCGCAGATGGTGATCGAGCTGCGCGGCTGGCAGGACGCGATGCTCGGCATGACCGAAGGGTTGACCGCCGGCCGCCAGGTTCCCCTGCCCTTCGCCGTCGACCTGCCCGCCGGGCTGCGCGCCCGGCTGCGGGCCGGCATCCTGACCGAGGGCCGGCTGCGCTGGATCAGCGATCCGGTCGAAATCGCTGCCGGGAACGACCCGCTGGATCTGGGGGCGGTTGCACTTGCCGGGGTCGACCCGCTGCTTTTCGCCAGCACCTTCCAATGCGGTGATCAGGATGTCCGCATCGGCATTCAGGACGAACGCGCCGTGATGGAACTGGGCGACCAACGCTATCCGCTGATCGAGGCGATCGCCGCCTCCGGAGCGAAATACGAGGCGGAGGGCGACCCCAGCACCTATTTCTGGAGCAAGGGCGATCAGGCGATGATCAGCATCAAGGGGCAGGACCTACCCGATTGCACGCTGGTTCCCCCGGTGTCGCCCCGCTATACGGCCGCCGGCAACGAACCGGGCTGGAGCCTGAGCATCAGCGACGGGCAGATCACGCTGCTGACCGATTACGGCCAGCAGAGCCGCAGCGCACCGTTGCCGCCGATCCGGGTCCGGGATGGCGCCTATCTGCTGACCCTGGCGGAACCGACGCTGGAAATCGCGGTGCGGGAAAGCCTCTGCCATGACAGCGCCACCGGCATGCCCTATCCCGACAGCCTGACCCTGACCGGCGGGGCGCAAACCCTGACCGGCTGCGGCGGCGATCCCCTCAGCCTGCTGGGCGGCACCGACTGGACGGTCGAGACGATCGCCGGCACCGAAACAGCCGATGCCCCGCGACCGACGCTGGCCTTCGGCGCCAGCGATCGCGTCACCGGCAGTTCCGGCTGCAACCGCTATACCGCAGCCTTCAACCTGACCGGCGAGGGCATCTCGATCGGACAGGCCGCGAACACGATGATGGCCTGCGCGCCCGAGGTGATGAGCCGCGAACGCGCCTTCCTCGACGCGCTCGCCGCCGTGGCACGGTTCGATGTCGATCCCGCCGCCGGCACGCTGCGGCTGATCGGGGCGGATGATCAGGTGCTGATCTCTGCCCAGCGCTGAACCCGCTTAGATCGCCCCCTGTCGCGCCGCGCCCTTCGGGACGCGGCGCTTCGCGTTTGAAAGGGCTGGCCTTTGTCCGGCTCTGACGATCTAGTGCGGCCAACAGACATCGCCCGACTGAAGAGCCCCGCATGAAACGCCTTGCCCTTGATCCGACATCCGCCCTCGCCGCGATCCGCAGCCCTCTGATCGACCTCGAGACCGACAATATCGCCACCCTCGCCGAACGCGCGGCAGGCAAGCCGGATCTGATCGCGCTTTGGTATGGCGAAGGCGATGTGGTCACGCCGGAGTATATCCGCCAGGCGGCCAAGGATGCGCTGGACCAGGGCCAGACCTTCTATGTGCCGCAGATGGCCGGCCACCCGGCCCTGACCGCGGCGCTGGCGGCCTATCAGTCAGATCTGCATGGGGTCGAACTGGGCGAGGATCGCACCACCATCACCCCCAGCGGCATGCAGGCGGTGCATCTGGCCTGCACCCTGCTGCTGCAGGCCGGCGACAACGCGGTCTATGTCGAACCGCAATGGCCCAACATCCGCCGTGCGATCGAGATGGCCGGCGCCGAGGCGCGCCCGGTGCCGCTCCAGATGGTCGGCGACGACTGGAGGCTCGACCTCGACCGGCTGTTCGACAGCTGCGACGCGCGCACCCGGGCGATCATCCTCTCCAGCCCCTCGAACCCGAGCGGCTGGATGGCCGATCTCGATCTCTACCGCGCGCTGATCGAGTTTTCCCGCAAGACCGGCATCTGGATCATCTCGGACGAGGTCTATTCCCGGCTGGTCTTCGAAGGCCGTGCGGCGCCGTCGCTGTTGCAGGTGGCAGAGCCGGAAGATCTCGCCATGTGCATCAACGGCTTTTCCAAGGCCTGGGCGATGACTGGCTGGCGGATCGGCTGGCTCAATCACCCCGTCTCGCTCGCCCCCGTGGTCCGGGCGATGACGCAATACATGAACTCGGGCACCGCGGCGATGATCCAGGCCGGGGCGCTGGCCGCGATCCGGCAGGGCGAGCCGACGGTCGAGATGATCCGCGACCGGGTGAAGGGCGGGATGGAGGCGGCCTATGCCGTGCTCGGCCGGTCGAATTCGGTGGTGCTGCCGAAGAGGCCCGGCGGCGGCATGTACACCTTCTTCCGCATCGAGGGGGAAGAGGACGCCAACCGCGCCTGCCTGCGGATGATCGAGGAGGCCAGCGTCGGCCTCGCCCCCGGCGGCATGTTCGGCGCCGAGTTCAAGGGCTGGATCCGCATGTGCGTCGCCCGAGAGCCCGACCAGATCGCCCAGGCCTGCGAACGGCTGGTCGGTATCCTGTAACCCCACTTCAACCCGAAACTTGTGACGCGCGCCCCCTGCGGCGCGCGTTTTGCATAGAATCCAGGCAAAATCCATGTCCCGGGCCATGGCATTCTCTGGCGCCCTAAAATAATTTGCATTCCAAATTATTTGAAAGCACATGCAGCCAATGACCCAGACATCACCCCGCGACAGATTCGGTTTTCTCTTCGTCACCCTGGCCCGCCGCTGGCGCCGGGTGATTGACCACGAACTGGCCAAGGCCGGGCTGACTGATGCCACCTGGACCCCGTTGATCCACCTGAAGGAAAGCGGCGACGACATCAGCCAGACCGAGCTGGCGATGCGCGTCGGCCTTGACGGCTCGTCACTGGTGCGGCTGCTCGACCTGCTCGAGAACAAGGGGCTGATCGAACGCCGGGTGGACAGCCACGACCGTCGCGCCCGCCGCATCCTGCTGACCCCGGCAGGCGAGGCCGAGGTCGCCCGCATCCGGGCGCAGCTCTATTGCGTCGAACGCGCGCTTCTGTCCGACCTCAGCGACGGGGAGATCGCCACCATGGTCCAAGGGTTCAAGGCGATCGACGCGCGGGCAAACGACATCTTGATACAGGAGAACGCGAAATGATCGCCTGGCTGGCCAAGCTCGGCTTTGACACCCCGCGCATGCTCTATGCCGGACGCACCGCGATCACCGCCTGCCTGGCCTTCATGCTGGCCTGGATGCTGGGGCTGGAGCACCCGCAATGGGCGGGGATGACAGTCTGGGCCGCGACCCAACCGACCCGGGGCCAGTTGCTGGAGAAAAGCCTGTTCCGGATCCTCGGCACCATCAGCGGCACCATCGTCGGCGTGCTCCTGGTGCTGTCGATGCAGATCCACCCGTCGTTCCTGGTGATCGGGCTGACGCTCTGGGTCGGGCTCTGCACCTGGTTCGGCAACCTGCAACGCGGCTTTGTCGCCTATTCCACCGTGCTGGCGGGCTATACCGCCGCCATGGTCTCGCTCTTGGACAGCGCCCATCCCGATCACGTCTTCGCGCTTGGCGCCGACCGCTTCGCCACCGTGCTGACCGGGGTTCTGACCGCTGCGGTGATCGGCTATCTGCTCTCTCCGAAGGTCGATGCCAACGGGCTGCGCCGGCGGCTGCGCGACTTGCTGGCCGACCTGCTCGAACGCGCCGCCGCCCCCGCCGGCACGATCACCGAGGACGGTGACCGCGATCTGTTGTCGCGCCTGGCCGCCATCGAAGAAGGGCTTGATCCCCATGCCGCCGGCTCGATCCGCTCGCGGCGCGAGGTGCGCGCGACACGAGCCCTGCTGATCGCGGCAATCCCGGCGCTGCTGAGACGACGCAACGGCGCCGATATCGCCGCGGATGAGATCACCGCCGAGCGGCTGCGCGGCGCGGCGCAAGCCCTCAGGGCCGACGATCTGGCCGGCACGCAAGCCGCGCTTGCCTTGGCGACCCAGGCCGCCGCCTTCGGCCCCGCCCCCGGGCTGCGCGATACGCTGGCCGCGCTGGGAACGGCGCTGGCGCAATGGGCGCGGCCCACCGATCCGCTGACGCCGGAACCGGCGCTGCCGATCGTGCTGCACCGCGACTGGACCGGCGCCCGCGAGGCGATGATCCGCGCCATGGGCGGGCTGGGGCTGTTCGGCGCCTTCTGGCTGATCACCGGCTGGAGCATGGGCGGCTATATGATGCTGGGCCTGTCGATCATGCTGTCGCTGATGTCGACGATGGAAAACCCCGCCCAGTTCATGCGCTTCGTCGCCCTTGGCCAGGTCTATGGCGTCCTCGGCGCCCTGGCGGCGCGCTGGCTGGTCTGGCCACTGGCCGAGAACGAATTCCAGCTCATCGTGCTGACCCTGCCCTTCATCCTGTTCGGTACCCTGCTGGTCGGCCACCGCCGCACCGTCGCCGCCAGCTTCGATTACAACATGGTCATGTTGCTGCTGTTGCAGCCGCATTTTCCGCTGACCGGAAGCTTGATCACCTCGATCACCATGGGGGCGGCGGTGGTCGCCGCGCCGCTGGTGGCGATGATGGCCTATCGCATCGTCTATCCGGTTGGGCTGCGGCGACGGCTCGACACCCTGCTGAACGCCATGCTGCACGATCTTTCCGATCTGGCCGCCGATCCCGCGGCGCTGAACCATCGCGAGATCTGGCGCGCCCGGCTCTATCACCGGACGCTGCGGCTGGTGCGGCTGTCGGAACGCTTCGCCCGCGCCAATGTCGAGGCGATGGGCGCCAGCCTGGCGCTTCTGAACCTGGGCCATGCGGCGATGCGCTGCCACGAGATCGAAGCCGACCCCGCCAGCAGCGACAGCCAGCGCCGGGCGGCACGGGCGGCGCTGGGGCGGCTGCAGAACTTGCGGCAAAAACCCCAGAGGGCGGAACAGGCGCTGGCGCATCTGGGTCAGCGGCTGAGCGGAGAGGATGCCGATCTGGCGCAGCGCGCGGCCCGGGGCGTTTCGGTACTAACCCCGGCATTCCAAACGGCCTGAAACCAACGGAGGTTGCGAGCCAAAGCGCCAGCATCAGCCACCGCCCCCGGCCCCTGTCGGCACGGTGTCGGAAAGATCGGACAGTACCGCCCCGGTCATCACCTGATCGGGGCAGCCGCCCCGCCTTCAGCGCCAGCGGATGATCGACATAGGCCGCGATCGTGCTGCGCCACGACAAGGGCGCCCCCACCTGCGGGCGGGCAAGTGTGACGCGAACGCCCCTGCGAAAGCCTTGATCGCAGGTCGCGCGATTGCCTCCCGCCGCGGCTCGGCGGTTGGCGCGCCCCCGAGCCGCGCGGCGCCCCGCACCTTCGACATTCCGCCGCGAATGCTGCATAACCGGAGCATCTGCGGCGCCGGAAAGCGTCACGGACGGGGTCGCCCCCGAGGTACGGTTTTAGTTGACGAAAAAAGTCAGTTTTATTAGCAACTGGAGAAAGGCGCGCGGAGCCCCCGGTTTTGCGCCATAAACTTCTGGCCGAGTCACGGTGGTGCCCATGGAATTCATGTCTCTGAACGATACCCTCTCCTCTGTTCTGGATTTCCTGAACATCGGTGGACCGTCGATCTGGGCCATCGCGGCGCTGTCGGTGATCACCCTGGCGCTGATCCTGTGGAAGGCCTGGGATCTGCTGACGCTGGGCGCCTGGAACGGCGCGCATCACGTGCATAAGGCGATGGAAGACTGGGCCCGGGGCGACGCCGCGGCGGCGCTTGCCCAGCTCAAGGGCCGCAGCACCATCCGCGCCCAACTGACCCGCACCGCGATGGAGGCCCATGCCAATCCCGAGTTCGACGACGACGCCGCGCAGCAGGAAACCGTGCGCGTCGCCAAGGCGCTGCTGGCGCGGGGCCGCACCGGGTTACGCGCGCTCGAGCTGATCGCCACCATCGCGCCGCTGCTCGGGCTTCTGGGCACCGTGCTGGGCATGATCTCGGCCTTCCAGGCGCTGCAGGAGGCCGGCGCCCGCGCCGATCCCGCGACGCTCGCCGGCGGGATCTGGGAGGCGCTGCTGACCACCGCCGCCGGCATGGCGGTGGCGATCCCCGCCTCGATGGCGCTGACCTGGTTCGAAAGCGTCAACGACCGGCTGCGCCGTCAGCTCGAGGATATCGCCACCCGCATCTTCCTACGCCGCCGCGCCCTTGCGCCGAAGCTGGAGGACGAGGCCCGCGACGCGCTGGCGGCGGAGTAAGTCGCGATGACCTTTGACGATCCCCGCCCGCCCCGGCGCATGTCGCTGACGCCGATGATCGACGTGGTGTTTCTGCTGCTGGTCTTCTTCATGCTGGCCTCGCGCTTCGGAACCGACATGCAGATCCCGCTGCAGGCCGCCGGCGGTGCCGCGACCGAATACAAGGGGCCGCCGCGGCTGGTGCAGATCGAGCCCGACGGGCTGAAGCTGAACGGCCGCGAGATGGATCCCGAGGCGGTGATCGCCGGGCTTGGCGATCTGACCGAGACGCCCGAGGATGTCATCGTCCTACGCCCCGGTGACGAGGTGCCGCTGCAACGGCTGGTCGAGGTGATGGACGCGCTGCGCGGGGCCGGCTTTACCCGTCTGGTGCTGGTGGAGTGATCCGATGATGAGTTTTGCCGATCCCCCCCGCAAGGCGCCGATGGAAAGCATCGTGCCGATGATCAACGTGGTTTTCCTGCTGTTGATCTTCTTCCTGATGACCGCCGAGATCGCGCCGCCCGAACCGATCCCGGTGGAGCCGCCGCAGGCGAATTCCGAGGATCAGGCCAAGGCGGCTCTGACGCTTTACCTCGGCCCCGAGGGCAGCCTCGCCTTCCGCGACGCGGAGGGGGACGAGGCCGCGCTGCAGGCGCTGGAACTGGCACGGATCGCGCTTTGCGGCGATGGCGGCTGCAGCGGCATGACCCTGCCGCCGCTGGTGCTGCGAGCCGATGCCAAGGCGCCGGCCAAAGCGATCGCCAGCCTGCTGCCCCGGCTGGCGGAGATCGGCTTTGCCGATGTCCAGCTTGTCACCGTTCCGAAGTGAGGCCGCGATGCGACTGCTGATCAACGCCACCGTCTTTCTTGCCGCCGCGCTGACGGCGCATCTGGCCGTCGCCGCCCTGCACCTGCCCCAGGAGGGCGCCGCCTCTGCCGGGGATGGCGGCGAGGCGGTGATGTCGGCCGAGGCCTCCTCGGCCGACATCGCGGCGATGGTCGAGGATTGGGAACGCCCGCCGGAGGTCGCCGCCGATCTGGACCTGACCGCGCCAAAACCGCCGCAGATGACGGCGCCGGAGCCCCCGGCCCTGGCCGCTCTGCCGCGCCCCGAGCGGCCGGCCCGCCCCGAGCTGACCCCGGCGATGCCTGCGGCCCCCACCCCGCCCGACCGGATCGTCGAGGCGCCGCAACCGCCCGAACCGCCGGTGCAGCAACAGGAGCCTGAGCCCGAACCGGAACCCAAGGTGGCCAAGGTCGAACCGAAACCCAAGGCCCCCGCGGCTGCGCAGACCAGCTCCCGTGCCGAACGCGCAGCCGGGACCGGTGGCGGCGTGAACGCGGGCGACGCCCAGTCTTCGGCGCCCTCAACCCTGTCGACCTCCCGCGCGCAATCGCTGCAGACCCGATGGGGCGCCTCGATCCGCGCCCGTATCGAGCGACGCAAGCGCGTGCCCCGTGGCGGAGGCGACGGCACCGTGATCCTCACCGTCTCGGTCGCGCCGAGCGGGGAGCTGCTGGGCGTGTCAATTCACAAGAGTTCGGGGCGCAGCGAACTGGACCAGGCCGCGCTTGCCGCAGTCCAGGCCGCCGGCCGCTTCGCCTCTGCGCCCAAGGGGCTGAGCGACGGGCGCTATACCTTCAGCCTGCCGATCCGCTTTGCTGGCTGAGCAGGGCGTGAGACCTGGCGCGGGAGGGGGCTGTCTGCCCCCTCTTGGCCCTTCGGGCCAATTCACCCCCGAGGATATTTTCAGCCAGAAAAAGGGGGGAGGCCGAGGCGACGCGACCGGGCGCGGCGATAGCCATTCCGTGGCGCAGGCGTCTGTTTGGGCGATTTTGCGTCGTTGGAGCAAAAGAGCGCTGCTTTGACCAAAAAACGAAACGAACCACTCTTAATTCATTGAAACAAAATACGCATTTTGACCGCGTGAAATCTTGAACCTATTCCGCGCCGATTTGAACCAATTCCATGCGGAGCGCCGCGCGCGACCCAAATTCTGTGCGCAGCAAAAAGCCCGCGCTTTCGCGCGGGCTTCGGAGAGATAAGATAGCTGGATGCGCTATCGACACGCGAGCGCCTTTTGCTTTTCCCAAAGCTCGACCATCTTCTCCCCCTTGAAGAGCGGCTCGTAGTCCTCAACCGAGAACGGCGAATAGCCATCAGGCAAACCAGTCTTCGCCATGGGCGCCCGGCAGAAATGCCGCGGTCTGAGCATCTTACCCCCCGCCGTTACTGCTTCGAGACGAGCGTCGACCAGAAGCTCGATCACCAGCCTCCACCGGTTCGCACCGGCGACCGCCCCGGCGCTCTTGCGCGGACAGATGTGCTGGCCCTCGTCGTAATGAATGCCGTGGATCCCCTGTTCCCGCGCCTGAAAGCCGATCATGTCCCAGAGTTCGCGTCGGATCATCCGACCTCCCACCGGCAACCGGAAACCTTCGCGCAGGGTATGCACTCCAAGATCCTTCCAGCCCATCGTGCCCGCCAGCCCTATACTGACGATCTTCATGGGGCGCCCATCCGGCATGAGGGTGCTGCCGTCATTGACCTCACCGAGCAGGCGCTCGATTTCAGCGGACTTGCCGAACCAGGTCAGTCCAAGACATTCAAATCCGTCCGACGCACGATATCGTCATGGACCGCCCCGAACCATGCACCAAGTTTCGCCGGGTCTCCGCACATGCGCAGAGCGCCACTTTTCAGATATTCTTCAAGGGCGAGAGCATAGGCGGGATCCGTGCTGAAGAGCTGATTGAGCCTGCGTGCCGCCTCGGACGTCACCTCGACCGTGATGTCCGCCTTTTCCTCCGGGGCAGCACCGATCCGGAAGGAGGGAACACCACACAGAATATCGAAGCGGAGGCCCTGAACCAGTCCCGGTGCGATCTCTTCCCCATCGCTGTAGCGTTCGACCAGCGAAACGGTCTGCTCAGATGGGAGATCGGCATGCTGCGCGGCCTGTTGCAGGCGCTCTCCGACCATTGTCAGCCATTGGCGGCTGCCGGCGGGCAGTCTGGTGTCATCTGTCATGTTGATGGTCCTGGAGATGGCCTCCGAGCGCCGATTCAGGCATCGGCGTTCGAAGGTGTTTTCACGTCAGGCGATATTCAGAATAATCTTGCCCTGAATGTGCCCTTCGGCGGCGCGGGCGTGGGCCTTCGCGACCTCTGATAGCGAAAATTCGGAATCGATGACCACACGAATCGTCCCGTCGCCCAGCAGGGATGACGCCGCATCAAGCTGCGCGCCATTGGAGCGCACCTGTGTGGCGGAGATGGTAATGCCGCGGCGATCGGCCTCGGCGTAACCATCAAAGCCCAGCGGATTGACAATGAACAGTGCTCCGCCCCGTGCCAGCGTTTCGAGGAACCGCGCAGCGGGTGCACCGCCGACACAATCGATCACGAGATCCAGATCTCGGTAGATTTCTTCGACTTTGACTTGCGTGTAATCAACGACCTCATCCGCACCGAGATCGCGCAGCAGGTCGCCATGCCGTCCCGAGGCGACGGCGATCACATGCGCACCCTGCCATTTGGCCACCTGCAGTGCGAGATGTCCGACACCCCCGGCAGCACCATTCACCAGCACCCGCTTGCCCTTCAAAGGAACGGGGACATGGGGCTTTGCCTGAAAGGGATTGGGCACCTCATGCCCCAATTCAATCAGAAATTGCCAGGCGGTCAGGAGCGACATCGGCGCCCCTGCGGCGGCCGCGTGGTCGATAGATGCAGGTTTTTTCCCCACTTGGTCCGCCGGGGCCGTGACATACTCCGCATGTCCCATGGACTGACCCATCATGCCCTCCGGAAAGCGCACCATCGCGTAGACCTCATCCCCGGGGGAGAACCCCGCCACATCTTCGGCCACCGCGTCGACCACTCCCGAAATGTCTGTCCCGAGGATAAGCGGAAAATCCCCCTCGGGTTGCCAGTCGGGCGGCAAAGCCCGGTAGCCATCGCGCAGATACCAGTCAGGCGGGTTGAGACTTGCGGCCTTCACGCGGATACGGATTTCGCCGGGGGCCGGGTCCGGAACCGGCGCGTCTTCGTATACGACAACCTCGGGTCCGCCGAAGGCGTGCTGGCGGGCGGCTTTCATCATCTGGGTCACGGGCTGTTCCTCTTCATCCATATTCGCTGATGAGGGGTAGATACACACCGTGCCGCAGGTTAATAATGCCTCCTGATATAATTATAGTTGTGCCCTTATGGAACAAATTGGACTCGAACGCCTGACCGGCCTCATCGCCTTCGCTCGGGCCGGTTCTTTGGGCAGTTACTCTGCGGCGGCGCGGTCGCTATCGGTTTCCCCCTCGGCTGTGAGCAAGAGCGTGCGCCGCCTCGAGGACCAGCTTGGCGTTTCCCTCTTCACTCGGACGACCCGATCCCTGACACTGACGACCGAAGGCCAGGACCTGCACCAGCGCGCGCTGCGCCTGATCGAGGCGGCAGAGGACATCGAGCAGGCCGCCACCAGCCTGCGCGCCGAACCATCCGGGAGGCTGCGGATCGCAGCACCGCTGCCCCTGGGCATCCATGTCGTCGCCCCAGCACTGGCGGCGTTCCGAAGGCAGCATCCGAAGGTCACGATTGACCTGCGGCTGAGCGATCAAATCGTCGATCTCGTGGATCAAGGGATAGATGTCGCCATCCGCATCGGTGATCTGGCGGATTCACGACTTATGTCGCGCAAGCTGGCATCGCAGAGGCTGTGCTGCTTCGCATCACCTCAGTATCTGGCCGAGCGAGGCCATCCTCAGACTCCGTCCGACCTCGCCGTCCACGATACGGTCGCGCTGCGCTTTCAGAGTTCGGGCCAATTGCTGCGATGGCCTTTCCGGAGCGGCAGCCGGATCGTCGAGATCATCCCCGATGCGGCGATTGTCGTGGATGCCAGTGATGCCCTGATCTCTGCCCTCCTGACGGGGGCGGGGATCGGAATGACATCGGCTCTGCTTGCGTACCCTCATGCAGACCGTGGTGCGCTCGTGCCTGTACTCGAAGCCCTGGCCGTGGAACGGAGCGATATCACCGCGATCTGGCCGAAAAGCCGAAGCGGCAATCCCGCAGTGCGCTCTTTCCTCGACTTGCTGGAGGATGCGTTTCGGTCGCCGACTGGCGCATAGGCAATGACCAGCCACTGAACATTCATCCAGCCGCGACCGGAGGCTGGTTGGTATTGGAAGGTTTGGGATGATGTCGACTGATGCCGTCATCTCGATCACCGGCATCCTGATCTTCGGTCATCTCCGGCAGCTCGCCGATCTTTGAGAGAACTTCCTCCAGGTGGCTCGGCGCGAAGACCCCTCGCCGGAGGGCGCCCCGTTCCGCTGCCGGAATGAGGCGGGTGAGAAAGCCTGACCGGCACAGCGCGTCGCCCCGGGCGGACTGCGACACCCCCGCATCCCGGCCCTTGGCGCGACATCGCATTCGCTGCCAGGCGTCAACGATGGATGGCAGTAGCGAAGTTCCTAGGCCGGCAAGCATCTGCAACCCATTTAGTTAGTGCGACGGTTTGTCTCGATTGTTGGGGAGCTGGCAATTTCAGCAATACCACTCGCGCCACTGGGGGGAGCAATCCGTGAGGCTGTGGACGAGGCCGCACCTCAACGGGATCTGCATCTTACCCAGTTTGCAATGTGCGTCGAACGCCACAGGGAGCCCGTCAAATGGCCAAAGGCACCGTAGGAAACGATACACTCACCGGCTCGGCCAATAGCGATACGATTCACGGATATCGCGGCGGTGACTGCATTTTCGCTACGAACGGCAACAACCTGATTTTCGGCGGCAGGGACGACGACCTCGCTGGCGCCGAGGGCAATGATCCTTTGTACGTCCGGGGCGGCAGTGATGCGCTCTTCGGCGCAGACGGAGATGACCACCTTTACGGTGGCGTCGGCGAAGACCTCATTTTGAGCCAGAACGGCAATGGCTGCGCCGAGGGCGGCGCAGAGCCGATCTGGATTTGTACTGTTCAGTAAAGGGTTTGGGAGAGTCACATGGCGAACATTTATGGCGGCCCTAACAACGATTCCCTCAACGGCACTACCGGCAACGATTCGATGTACGGCTATGGTGGCGACGACACGATCGCCGGCCGCCTCGGCAACGATGGGATCGTCGGCGGCCTCGGCAACGACCGACTGTTTGGGGAGGGCGGCAACGATTCGATTTGGGGTGAAGCTGGCAACGACACGATCGTCGGCGGCGTCGGCGATGACAGGCTGTATGGGCAGGATGACAACGATTCGGTTTGGGGTGCAGCCGGCAACGATTCCATCCTCGGCGGCTTCGGTGATGACGGGCTGTTCGGGCAGGACGGCAACGATTCGATTTGGGGTGAAGCCGGCAACGATACGATCAACGGCGATGCTGGGAGCGATTCAATCGATGGTGGTGCCGGTAACGATAGCATCTCCGGTGGTGACGGCAGTGACTCGGTCCTTGGCGGAGCCGGGGACGACACGATCTGGGGCGACGCCAACGATGCCCTCACCGTCGGGGATGACACCATCGACGGCGGGCTCGGGAACGATGATCTGCGCGGCGGCGCCGGGAATGACTCCATTTTGGGCGGCGATGGCAACGACTCGATTGCCGGCAATACCGGGGACGACACGATCTACGGCGGTCTCGGTGACGATCTGATCAGCGGCGGTGATGTCTCGGATCCGATCAGCGACGATCAGGTCTATGGCGGCGATGGCGATGACACGATCTGGGGCAATGCCGGCAATGACTTGCTCAGTGGGGAGGCCGGCAATGACACGATTACGGGCGGCAGCGGCAATGACACGATCTACGGCGGGACCGGCGACGATGAGATCGACGGTGGCGATGCAACGAACCCGGCCGGCGATGACCTCGTCCAGGGCGGCGATGGCAATGACACGATCTGGGGCACCGCCGGGAATGACAGTCTCTACGGCGAGGTCGGCAATGATGAGCTCTATGGCGGCGATGATGCGGATTCTCTGAAGGGCGGTGTCGGCGCGGACTCGCTCTTTGGCGGCACCGGCAATGACACGCTCTGGGCCGGAACGGGCGACGGGGTCACCGACACGGCCGGGAACCTCCTCGATGGCGGCGACGGCAATGACTACATGGTTGGCGAGGCCGGCAATGACACGCTGTACGGCGGTGCCGGCGCGGACAGCATCTGGGGCGGTGCCGGCAATGACTCGTTGTTCGGCGGGGCAGACAACGACAGCCTGTCGGGTGGCAATGGCGCCGACAGTCTGTGGGGCGAGGCCGGCAATGATACCCTGCTTGGGAGCGCCGGGAACGATTCACTCTCCGGCGGCGATGGCAACGACAATCTGTCGGGCGGTGACGACAACGACAATCTGGAGGGCGACGCGGGCAACGACACGCTGTTGGGCGAGGCCGGCAACGACGCGCTGTACGGCGGGACCGGCAACGACACAGTAGATGGCGGCGCCGGCGATGACACGCTGACCGGCGGAACCGGTGACGACCATTTCTACTGGGACCAGGCCAGCAACGATATCATCACCGACTTTGCGGTCGACAGCGGCGGCCCCTATACCGACGGCAATCAGAGCAACAACGATTTCATCGACCTGAGCGGTATTTTCAACGACTCGACGCTTGCAGCTTACAACGCCGCCAACGGCACGAGCTTCAAACAGCCGATCCAGGCAATGAACCACGACCTGTTGGATGGCGTCATCAGCTTCAACGGCACCGACATGGGCGGGCCGACGCTGACCATGACCGGCATCACCGGCGGGCTGACCTGGGATCAGACGAATGTGGTCTGTTTCACCTCGGGCACGCGGATCATGACACCGGACGGCGAGGTCGCGATCGAAGATCTTCATGCGGGCGATGTGGTCATGACGGCCGACAACGGCGCCCAGGAAATCCGCTGGATCGGGTCGCGCCACATTGATGCCGGGCGCCTTGCAGCCGAGCCGAAACTTCGACCGATCCGCATCCGCAAGGGCGCGCTCGGCGGCGGGCTGCCTGAGAGTGATCTTCTGGTCTCGCCGCAGCACCGCGTGCTGATCCGCTCGAAAGTGGCCAAGCGCATGTTCGGCGAGCATGAGGTTCTGGCCGCAGCCAAGCAATTGCTCGACATTGAGGGTGTCGAGGTGGCTGAAGATGTGACCGAGGTGACCTATTGGCACTTCCTCTGCAGCCGGCACGAGGTGGTCTTTTCCAACGGCGCCATGACGGAGTCGCTTTACACCGGGGCGCAGGCGCTCAAGTCGTTCCCGCCTGAGGTCATCGAAGAGATCGTCTCGATTTTCCCGGAACTGGAGACCTGGGGCGAGGAAGAGTGCCCGGACGGCGCCCGCATTCTGTTGAAAGGGCGCGAGGCACGCAGCCTTGCAGGGCGCATCGCGAAGAACAGCAAGCCGCTGCTTGAGGCAGCATGACGGAAACGTGGGCCCCAAGGCGCTTGACTGCCTTGGGACGCGACGAAGGTGGGGGAATGATGGAGATCGGTATCACCTTTCAGCGCCCCGACTTCAGCCCGAAGTCGGGGCCGGTGACGGTCGGCTGGTTCATGGATCACGATACCTCCTCAATCGTGATGTTCCCGCCCGAACGCGTGAGTTTCCGCGGCACGAATAAGACGCACGCCAAATCGGCGGCGCGTTGCCCGGCTGTGGTGCAGCTGGAAAGCCGCTATTTCCTGATCCGTTGCCCTTTCGACATCCACATCGGTTTCACGCGCGGCGACAAGGGGCAGCCCCAGCTGGTGAACCGCGCCGGACCGCGCGGGACGCTCCGGGCAGGCAAGCTGGGCAAGGTCGTGCACCTGGTGCAGGAGAGCGAGTGGCGCTACTCGGAAAAGCCGACGATCCAGTTGTCCCTGGGGTATTGCTTCGTCGCGGAGGAAATCTGCTACATCACGCAGCTCGATTCCTTCGCGCATTACCGCTCCGAACCGCTGCCCGGCACAATCTTTGGTGGGCGGTTCCCGATCCACGCCTGGGTGCGGCCGCTCATTTGGGCGTTCGAATGGCACGACACCGGCAAGGATCTGATCCTGAAGCGGGGCGATCCGCTGTTCTATTGCCAGTTCGAGGCCGATGGCCCGGACCGTCCGGTGCAGGTCGTGCCGGTGGAACGCACCCCCGAGATCGAGCGCTGGATGAAGTCGATGGAGGGGGTGGCCTCCTATGTCAATCAGACCTTCAGCCTGTTTCGGGCCGCCGAGGCGGCGCGCCCCAAGACGCTTCTGGTGCCGAAGGACCGGGGACAGGATGGCGCCTGACATGCAACGTTTCACCGCGCCCGGCGGCGCGACCGCTCCGGCATGAGCCGGTTCCCCACCATAGCGATCAGGACAACGCCGGCGGATCTGTCGGCCGCGATGGTATTCGGCGAACGCAATTCCGGCACCAACCACGCGATGGAGCTGGTCCGGCGAAACTTTCCGGCGTTTGCCGACAGCCCGGGGGACCGGGTCGGCCCGTCCGGCTTTCGCTACGGTTGGAAACACGCCTTCCCGCAGATGCTGGCCGCGCCGGTCACCACCCTGGCAATCGGGGTGTTCCGTGAGCCCGAGGCCTGGCTGCGCAGCATGCACCGACGGCCATGGCATGCGGACCCGCGGCTTCGCACCCTGCCCTTTCAGGCCTTCCTGCGCGCGCAATGGGTATCCCGGGCGGATGAGCCGAATTTCGGTCTCGGCGAAGACGACCCGGTCCTGGGGGCCGAGCTGCAATGGGACCGCCATCCGCTGACCGGCGAGAGGTTCTCCAATATCTGCGCGCTGCGCACCGCCAAGAATGCCGGTTTCCTGTCTTTGCCGCATCGGTTCGGCAATTGCATCCTGGTCAGGCATGAAGACGTGGCGGAGGATCCGGAGGGGTTCCTTCAGGCCGTTTCCGAACGGTTCGGGGTGCCGAGAGGCCCGGATTTCGAGCCCGTCGCCGCGCGTCGCGGGCGCCAGAGCGAAGGGCTGTTCGAGCCGGGGGAATATGAGCCGTTAGACGCAGCGGATCGCGATTTCCTGTGGAGCGAGCTTGATCCTCAACAGGAAGCGACGCTGGGCTATCATCGCAAGGACACGGCACAGGGGGCCGGCCCCTTGCAACGTCGCGACGACCAAGGGGCAAGACCCGCGAAGGCATCGGGGCAAGCCTCCGGTCTCACCCTGGCTGTGACATCGCAATTGCGATCACTGGCTGAGCGGGAGCCGTCGATCGAATCTCTGGCCCAGGCCTACAGGCTATTGGCGAAATGGCGCGCGCACTTGATCGAAAACACCCTGGTTCGGCGGCAGGGCACCGTGATCGGGAGCGGTCCCTTCGCCGGAATGGAATACGGTATTCCCGCGACCGAAGGGGCGCGCGTGCCACGCCTGCTGGGCGGCTACGAGGCCTCTTTGGCGCCGATCATCGAGACCATCGTCGCGCGCGCCTATGACCTGGTGATCGATATTGGCTGTGCCGAAGGCTATTATGCCGTCGGTCTGGCCCGGCGGCTGCCGGAGGCGAAGGTGATCGCACGCGATGCCAGCCCGGCCGCGCGCGAGGCTTGCGCGGCGCTGGCTCAGCGCAACGGCGTGCTCGACCGCGTCGAGATCGGTGGCGAATGGGGGCATGAGCATTTCGACATCTGCCTGAAGGCCAGAAGCGTCGTGATTTGCGACATCGAGGGCGCCGAGGACGGCTTGCTGGACCCGTGCCGGGCGGCAGGTTTGCAAGGTGCCGATATCCTTGTCGAGGTCCATGACTGCGACCGTCCCGGCCTGTCCGATGCGATTGCCAAGCGGTTTGCGCCCACCCATCGGGTCACCAAGCTGGCGCGGGACCTTGAAACCGGCGTGCTGCCGGACTGGATGGAAGAGCTCAGCGACCTTGATCGGCTCACCGCACTTTGGGAATGGCGCAAGGGACCCACGCCTTGGTTATGGATGGAACGCATTGAGTAAGGCCAGCCGAAACGCCGCCATCTGGTATGCGCGCGATGGCTATGATCCCGGCACGAACGGGATCAACGGGCGCCGCATGGCGGGCGAGTCATTCCTCAAGGGCTTCTTCAGCCACGCCGATGTGGATGAATTCGTATCCCTGACGCGAGGGCACGACGGCAGCAAGGACTTTGCCGCGGTCAAGGACCGCTACGCTCCCACGAAGCCTCACCGCGCCGTATTCCACGGCCAGACCCCCAGAATTGCACCGGTCGGCACCCTGTATTTTCCCGCTCCGAACTTTGCCGACCATTGCTGGCAGCGCCAAGCCTTCGGGATGTCACGCTATTCGATCTGCGGGATCACGCACACCACCGCGACACAATCGGTCATGCGCGGCTTCTTCGATCTCCGGGCCGGACCTCAGGCCGAGTGGGACGGCGTGATCTGCACCTCCCGCGCGGTCCATGCCGCGACGGTTCGCAACCTGGAAATCGCCGAGGCTTTCTTGCGCAACCGCTTTGGCAGCGTTCCGCCCCACCCGCAGCTGCCAGTCATTCCGCTTGGCATCAACAGCGACGATTTCTCTGCTGACGCCCAGGCCAGGGCGACCCTGCGCGAACAGATGAAATGGGGTGAAGACGATATCGCGGTGGTCACGGTCGCGCGATTGCTGCCCTACGGCAAGTTCGATCCCGGCCCCCTGTTCATCGCGCTGCAAGAGGCGCAGGAGCAGCTGGGGAAGGAAAAACGGCTGCATTTCATAGCCTGTGGCATCTTCGGCGACAACCACAGCGAGACGGTCTTCAACGATTGTGCGCGGAACCTGATGCCCTCGGTCCCCTATCATCATCTTCCCGGCGATGACCCGGTCTTGCGCAAGCAGACGCTGTCGGCCGGCGACATTTTCGCCTTTCCGATCGACAATATTCAGGAGACCTTCGGCCTGTCGCCGATCGAGGCCATGGCCGCGGGATTGCCGGTGGTGGCGTCGGACTGGGACGGGATACGCGACACCGTATCGCCCGATGTTGGCATCCGGGTTCCGACCCGCAGTGTGGGCGCCGACGCCAGCCAGCCAGAGGCGGCAGGCTACCTGTCCGGCGAGCTTTCCTATGCGCAATACGGCAACCGGCTGTCCATGCTGACCCAGATCGACCTGCGCCAGATGACCGCGGCCTTCGTTGCGCTGGCACGCGACGCGCAGATGCGCCGGCGCATGGGCACTGCCGGAAAGCTTCGCGTCAAGAACGAGTATGATTGGAGCGTGATCATCCCGAAGATCCAGGACTTCTGGGCAGAGCTGACTTCCATTCGCCTGACCTCGGGCAATCTAGAGGGCAGAGGCTCACACCATAATCCCATCGGTCCGGCGCCAATGGATATCTTCGGAAGCTATCCGACGGCGCTCGCAAATCGCTCGGATGACAGGGTGGTCGCCGTTGGCGATGCGGCGCGCCTCAAACTGATTTTTGAAGTGCGCGGTTATGACAGGTTGGGCCGCCCCGCTGAGAAAATCTCAACGCTGGAAGGCGTCCTGGCGGCGCTGATCGCACGTGGCGCATCAGGCGGCACGATAGATGAGCTGGCGAGCGATCTCGGCTGGAACAGGCTCACGGTCGAGCGTTGCGTGCTGTTTCTGCAGAAATATGGATTGGCGGACTGATGGTTGCCGGCACGACCGCTTTGTCACGCCAGTCGCTCGAGCGGTGCGGCCCCACTTGCCCAGGACGGAGGGGTACTGCGCCCCGCGTGAGGGGCATCGCGAAAGAGATCGGCAACAGGCAGGTGATGGCCGAAGTCGCGAAAGCCGCGCCAGCGATGCTTTCAGCCAAGGACGCCGCCCCCTGCCGTCGCCTTCCGCGATGGGCAGAGCCCCTTGGCCCGGGCGGTCGCGGGATGAACGTCCTTGCCAAGGAGGGCGCCGGCTTCAAGCCGCGGCAGGCTGCCGATCACATCTCGCGCTGGGGATACGGCCAATGACAAACAAAAAGACGATCCTGTTTATTCACCGAAATTTCCCGGGCCAATTTCGCCATATCCCGGATCACTTGGCAAGATCAGGCCATAAGGTCTTCGCGGCATCGGGGCGTGGTGACGCGAAGATCGGAACATTTGTCAAATTGCCCAGCGGCGTCCAAATCATTGGGTATCGTCCACAGAGACGCCCCAACCCCGATATACATTCCTATCTGCACACCACCGAAGAAGCGATACTGGAAGGTCAGGGCCTTGCCAATGCAGCGATCCACATGCGGAAAATGGGAATTTTCCCTGACATCATCGTAGCACACTCGGGTTGGGGGAGCGGGAGTTTTTCCAAGACCGTCTGGCCGGATGCCAAATTCGTGCAGTACTTGGAGTGGTGGTATGAGCCGCCGGAAACCTCTCCCGCGGATGCTGCAGATTTGAACGCAGTTCGAATTGTGAATGCCCGCGCCCAAACCCTGTGCAGGAATATTCCATTTATGGTCGATGCCGTTCAGGCAGATGCAATACTCTCGCCGAGCGCATTCCAGAGCGAAGATGTTCCTGAGATACTCAGATCAAAGCTCCATGTTATTCCCGATGGTGTCGATTGCCGGCTGTTCCATCCCCGAGAGTCGGATGAAACGATTGATATCGGGGATATTTCACTCCCTCCAGCCACGCCAGTCGTGACCTTCGCAACCCGCGGAATGGAGCCGATGCGCGGTTTTCCGGAGTTCATGGCCGCCTGGGAAAAAGTTCAACATCGCTGCCCTGACGCCCATTGTATCGTGGCCGGCACCGATACCGTGCATTACGGCGCAAGACTTCCGGAGGGCGAGACATATAAATCGCGCGCCCTCGCCGAACATGATTTCGATCCCGACCGACTTCATTTTGTGGGCCGATTGCCGCTGGAGTCATATGCGCGACTGCTTCGCAGAACCAATTGTCACCTCTATCTTACACGACCCTTCATTATTTCATGGTCGCTTCTAGAAGCGATGGCGTCAGCAGCGCCTCTTGTGGTATCTGACAACGCAGCCACTCGGGAGGCCCTTCCGAAGTCATCTCAGGCCCTGCACGTGAATATCTCGGACATTGATCAAATTTCAGAGGCGATCGTGAAAACCATAGAATCGCCCAAAGCCGCGAAAAAAAGAGGAACCCGCAACAGAAAGCGGATCGAGAAAACTTATTCGACGGATGTAACGCTTCCGAAAATCGAAAAGCTGTTGTTCTCCTTGCTGTAAATGACCGGCCACAGAGTTTTCTTCCAATGGGCACTTGAGCCCGGTTGTGGCTCTGTTGGGCTCTGATGCACAGATCCCGACATGGAGTCATCTCGTGAATCCAGCGTGGTAGCTGGGATGCATGAGCAGACCCGCAGCCCCGAGCTGCGGGATCAGGACCTGGCCGGCCGACACAGCGACACCGCCATCCAGACCTGTCTGACGATGAAGGTGCTGTTCGCGGCATGGCGCTCAGGCAGAGTGAGCCAGTGAAGGCGCCACTGGTTCAAGCCCACTGGCGAACCGGGGTCGTCGAGAGCCTGCTGCGGCTGGTTGGCCTCACATATATTAAAGGCGCCCAGTGGGCGCCTCCGATTGCCTTGAAAATATAGCTCGGCCGGATCTTGTGGCCTATTCGGCCGCAACTTTGCCCCGATTTACAAAGGCTGTAAGTCCGGGCAAAGTTGCCTCCGTGCGATCCGAAAAACCACCTGTATTCAATGGGTTAATTTACGACATTTCGGACTGGGGGCCAGGATTTCGCGAAAATTGGGGTAAGATCCCGCGAAGCCTTGAAATCAAAAAGGAAAAGCCCGCCTAGGCGGGCTTGCTCTCCAGATGTGCGATGACTGTTCAGGTCGCGTTTTTCGCGCCGACCAGGGTGCCGACATCGACAACGATGGCTCCGATTCCCGTCCGGTCGGGATTTCGAAAAGCTGGGATTTTCCCCTGAAGAACTTCGGCGAAGAGGTGTTCGAAGCGACCGGCCCCACGCTGACAGGCATAGGAAATCGGGTGGATATCCCGATCGCGGGAGCGCTCGACTTCTGGCAAACAGGCAATCCTGGCCAGAAGCTCATCCAGTTGCTTCCGTCCGAAGACAACATGGCGGACTGAGCCGGGTCCGGATCTGGGCACTAAGGGCAGCACGATCCCTTCGCGATAGAGGATTTCGACCTGGCGCTTCGATGCCCCGAGATACTCAGGGACATCACGTAAGCGGACCGCGGTCTTGAACGCCTCGACCATCGGAACCGCGGTGGCCGCTTCGAAGACCATCCTCCCGCAGTCAACCTCGGTCGCATTGGCGGGGATCTCCCCGAGCTTCTTCAGGAGGCGCGACAGACGCGGACGGTCAATCCCAACAACGGCGGCCAGGCTGTAGAGGGTGTGATAGCGCCGTTCGGTGATCTCCACACCCAGAACCGTGGTGCCGGGCTCCACAGCGGAATGCTTCACGATATGGTTTCGAAGGATGTCGCGGATCGGCCCGGGATCAATGGAATTGCTCCGGCGGTCCAGCCAGTCGAAGAGTGCGCCATAGTAGGCCAGGGGGCCAGCCTGCACGGCATTGGCGGGAGACGTCTTGCGAATGGTGTCCAGAACTTCCTCAACTGCGTCAGGGCCTTCGCTGTAGATCGAAAAGCCGATGTCAGTGGCCTCCTCGGTCTCTGCCAGGGACAGCCTGGTCAGTTTGACCTTGTGGCCGTGCTGCAGGACGCCGCCGATCATTTCGGACGCGGCCAGAACCTGTTCGAGAGTCTGATCAGCCAGCCATGATGTCTCAGGGATACCATCCCCCGCCAGCCGCCCGCGCAGCCAGCCGAGATAAGTGAGAGTTTCTTCGGTGGCGTTCACGGGCAGCGCAATGGGCACCTCATTCAAGGCGACCCTGAGGTTGGTCGCAACTGCGTTGCTCGTCGGCGCCAGCCAGACCCCATGCCTGTCGCATCGCTGCACATGGCGGAAGCCCCAGACCAGGCGAAACTTCCAATCCGTCGGGCTGCCGTCCTCGACAAGGCAGGTGGGGCAGTAGCGCTTGGCCTGCGGCAAGAGAAAGGACTTCGAGGTCGGCTCCCCACGGAACTCACCGCCGCGCTGAAACACCCGAATGGCGTTCCGATGGAGATCGGCGCAGGGATGCCCGGTTGCCTCTGCCAGACCGGCCACGGCTTCAGGGCGGCCGGAAACGAAGTGCTCATGGTGGATGCCGCAGTCCTTGAGGAGCCGCTCCATCCCACGACCGGTGTGGTACATCGACAGGCGATCAGCGTAGGATGTCAGGGTCTCTTGCGGGTCGAAGGGCAGCATCGGCGACAGCATGGTCACTGTCCCCATCCGACTGCCTGCAACTCCCGCTGAACGGTCTCCCAGTCTGTCGCGCGGAAAGGCGTGACACCGACGCACCTGTCGGTCTTGCGAAAGACGGCCTCGGCCCGCTCCAGCGAGATTTCTTCCCGTTTGCGGGTGACGGCGTCAGCCAAAATCCTCTTGCCAAGCTCGACACTGCGCCCGATCTGGCCGTGTCTGGCAAGCAGGATGCGTTCGGCAAGGGCACTACCGTCCGGGATGGTGAGTCCAAGAAACTTGGCGGAATACGCGATGTTCTTCGAGAAATCAGAGGCCGCCTTGCTGCCCGGCTGGATCTCACCCAGGTAGAATTCCTGGAACCGGCGGAAGGTCTCGCCAGATGCCTCCGACAGGATAGCATCGCGGAGGCTCGGAACACCGGCAACGATCAAGGCCACGCCGCCTGCCGATTGCATGATGTGTTTCAGGGACTGGATGGCCCCGGGCACATCACGACCTGGCCCTGGTCGAAAGATGTGGTGGCATTCGTCGATGATAATCGTCCGGATCCCCACAAGGGCCAGGCGGTGCATGACCATCTCCCAGGCGTCGGACGAACGCAGCCGGGATTCGACACGCTGGTAGCCCGTCCTCGCCAGGATCAGTTCGGCCAGCTTCTTGATGGTCGCGTCAGGCGGAACCGTAATGTAGAGAGTGTTGCCCTGCTGCGTGTCGGTCATCTCGGTGAGGACGGGGTTTATGCGAAGCATCCGCTTCAGGAGCGCTGTCTTCCCATCCCCGGAACGCCCCAGCACCATGAGCCCCCCGCTTTCCCCGGTCAGCGGGTCAATCCGGGGCTGGGCCGTCATTGCCCCTTCATCATCGATCTCGAAGAGGTCGAACAACTGGTCCTCGAGTTCGTCCTCCGTGCCGAAGCGCCAGTAGCGCGCTTCCAGCCAAGAAGTCTTTTCGGTGATCGTTGCCGGCATCGCGGTCGCAGTCTTGGCCATCATCTCAGTTACTCCATCGTATGGTCGTTGCTGTCCTGTGTGGCGTGCTCGACCACAGGTTTCTTTTCGTCTTGGGTGGTGGGGGTGAAGGGAGCGATGTCGGACGTCTCACCGAGGTCACCCATCAGGTCGCGATACTCGCCCGCCTTGCGGCGGCGCTCCGCGGTATCTGCGTGGCGCATAAAACGCTGTTCCTCATAAGCGAGGTCGTCGACGGTTTTCGGCAGGGTGATGAGGCCGACCAGCCGCTTCAGGCGATAAGACTCGCGATTGGCGCTGTTGATCCAGTTGCGACGAGTGCGCTTCTCGATGTCGTCCTCATCGGCCTCTTCGGCCTGCTCGGCGATAAAGTCGAGCTCGGTCTTGCCGATCCATTTCTCATCGCATGCCGGCACGGTCAGCCAGGGGCCTTTGTCTGCGCGGACCGAGATGGCGCCGATATCTCCATCCCAGCGCAGGATCTCGACGTCATCCACCTTCTCGCGGAGGAACATCGTCATGAGCGCGTCCGACTGGTAGTCGATGTGGTGAACCCGCACGCCTTTTCGGGACAGCTTACGACGCGACCTGACGCCAAAGACTTCGCGCATTTCGGCACTGGTCAATGACCGGGGCGGGCATTCCTTGCGCGCCTTCTCCCACGCCTTGGCCGGGGTCATGCCGATCCCGTCGTGTTTCCTGGTGTGATAGGCATCCACCACCCAGCGGACGAGCCAACAGAGGAACGTTTCGAGCGTCAAAGTTGCGCGAGCGCCGCCATCGTTTTCTCCACGCTCGACAACATTGCTGAACGCACGTCCAGAGAAGCGGAGAAGCAGGTCGCTGTGAATTGTTCGGAAAACACGTTCGATAAACGGTTTCAACCAAGGCTTGCCTGCCGGACAGCCGAGGTTGGTGATGCCTAGATCTGCGAGAACGTCATATGCGTCGTCCGTGATGTACTTGTCACCGCGATCAAATACGATGGCTTCCGGCGCGCCTGCCATGGGCCAGCCGAACGTCGCACCAGCCGCGTCGGCAACTGGGGACTTGTCCATGTAGACCATCTCCAGCGTCTGGGCGAGCGGGCTCTCGACGCCATTTGGCACGATCTGCAGGGCCAGGAAGCAGCGGGTGTGAACGTCGATGGCGCCGGACAGGGTGACGCGACATGCCCTTCCGTCGAGACCGATCAGATTCTTAGTGGACTGAGGCAGGTGGTCGAAGAGTTCAGTTTCCTTCATGAGAACGAAGAGGTCGACCGTGTACTCGTCGACCTCGACGCGCTCCAGAGCGCGCGAAGTCTCGACCCCCATGCCGAGGGTGTGAAGGTCCTTGTATGCCTGATCACGACTCTTCCTGCGCAGGGCATGATCCATTGGCGCAAGCTCTCGGATCTTGTCTACGATATACTCGTACCCGGGACGCTTCAGCTTGGCTGCCGGGACTGGCAGTCGTTCACGCCGCTCGTTTTCGGCGTCGATTGCGGATTGAACGCTTTCGACAAAAGACTTTACCGTTGGACGCTCCTGGTCCCAAAGCATGTGGAGGTGACGTTCGATGAAGGTGTCGGTGGCATCGTCATAGCGTTTGTACTGGCCGCAGTTGCGATACTTGTCGAATAGACCGTCATCGCCGTCGATCTTCCAAGCCCAGTACCATTTCCACATGGTATGCCCGCATTTGAACCCCTGGTGGAATTCGACTGCGCGCTCGTAGTGCTTTTTGCTTTTTTGGACCCTGGCCCCGCCCCGTTTCGCTTCGCGCATGGACAGGGCGGCCAAGTACTCACGGTAACGCTTGGCACCGTTCGCCACGATGCTCACGATCTTGTTGCAGAAATCATCCCGAACAAGATCGAGTTCACCAGCATCCAACATATCTTGGATCGCCAAGACATGCTGCTTACGGAACTTCTGACGGGCGACCTCTGTCGCGACACGCTCGCTGCGACGGATCCGCTCGCGGGCCGTCGGCTGTGCCAGAGGACGTTTCAAGATCTGCAGCGTGCCGTAGTTGTTGTCCGTGACAACGGCGTCGTAGCCATAAATGCTGACCGCGCTCTCGTGGCACTCGCCACCGTCGGGATCGCACCATTCCTCCCAGAAGACATGATAGCCTTCCGGGCGCAGTTCGAGCACGCGGCCCTTCCGAACGCCGATCTGAAAGTCGCAACCCTTTTCGAGAAGGACCTTGATTTTCTTCTTGAAGGGGAAGGCCATCAGGCAGACTCCCCCCGAACGATCATGGTGCGCCCAGTGATCTTGTGCGGGCAAAACAGCTTCGCGTTGCCGAACCGGATGGCTCGTGCGACGCTGCGAAAGCCCTCTCCAGCGACGCCAATGCCGGTGAGGAAGTCAGCAATGCCGATCGGACCTTCAAGAGAACGCAGACACTTGCGGACGTAGGCATCAAGTGCTGGCTCAGGGTCGCGCGCCGAGTGAAAGAGCTTCGCATTGTGCAGCTCGATGGGATTGATGTTCCGTTCGGTGACAGTCCGGACATCATCGCAGATATTGCCGATGGCCGCCTGGCGGATGCAGGCCATCGTCGTACGATACATGTACGTCTGCGCGATACGTTCCGGCTTCACCGAAATGCAGACGCGGCGTCCACCTTTGAATGTCACCCTGAAATCGAAGAAGTGCTCCGAAGGCTTGCCGTGGGGCAAGACGAACGGCAGCGATGCCAGCTGTTCTTCAATGTCCAGGAAGTCGGGACGGTAGATGAAGCAAAGGGCAGCATTGTGCTCGTACAAGCTGGCGAAGCCGAGACGCTGTCTGCTCTCACCACGATTAAAGACCAACTCGCCGACGAAGTGCTTCTTCGTCGACTTAGGGATCGCACGTTTTGCCCGACTGCGGAAAGGCTTGCGATGCGAGCGAAGCGGTTGCGGATCATGCGGAGCATGGCTCTTGATGGAGCTATTCTCAGCCATCCAAGCGCTCGTGAAGACAGGTCCGTCCACCTGGGTTGTGAAGGAATGGTCAGTAGGGTTGTTATCGTCGTTCTGCATTAGTTCTTCGCTCTAGGCATAGTGACACCGGTCCCGATCCACTCAGAATCCGGTTGGCCTGCATGTCGTGTTGATTGGGTGAAGTTCAGGCGTTCGGCGGGTTCGATGCGCGACACATCACCCGACCTCTAAGGCCGCCGTTGGGTATCAAGAGAGTTTCAGGCTCAGGCATATCTCCATCGGTCCGCTGCGGCGGCGCCGCGCGGATAAGTTTGTCGATAGAGGGCGAGGTCCAAAGTTGCCGTTGTGCCTTGAGGCACTTATGTTCGGCGCATGATCAGGGCGGACCCGCCCCAACTTTCAGCGCGCGCCCAGGTGGCGCGCGCTTTTCATTTCGCGGAAGCTTAGACTGGCGTTTCCTTCTTGTTGGTCGATTGCGATCGGGCACAGTTACGGGGCCGGCGAAATCTCACGATTACGCAGGATGGTCAATCAACTACATGATTTTATTGGATTATGTCGGAGAACAAAGCTTGCTTCAGATTTTCGCAAACTCAGATAGAGGCGGCTTTCGGCGTCCTTCTCGCCAGCTGTCGGGCATCGTTTCCAAGACAGATTAACAATGGAATGCGCGTCATGGAACCGGCCCAACTGACGACGCTGTGGATTGACTATCTCGATAACTCAACGTCGAGATTAGGGCGTCGGGCGCCGATTGCGTCAGGTTGTGATGTGAGCGTCGTACCAGAGCAACTCATCGGAGCTGCCCGCCAGGACGTCGGCCGGCGCATTGACTGCCGGGCCAACGGAAACACAGCTCCCGAGCAGTCCACCGTCGGGGAGAAGCAGCTCCTTTAGAATCTTCTTCTTGATCGCGTGCGCCGCAGCGTACGAAATCTCGAGGTGATCTTTCAGGTCATGCCCGGTTGGGTAATTTAAATCGGGATGGTGGGCATTGTGCCAAATCAGAAGTTCGGTCGTTCTAAACCACTTCTGTAGATCAACGTGGCTGCGATGAAGAAGGGAATGCGATTGCGCAGTAAACTGAAGGCGGCACGACTTGCAGCGGTAGTTTTTCCGTTTCTCCAAGAAACCGATTTGCCCACTTTCGCATTTCGGACATCTTATCCCGCCAGGCCACCGCGCGACGATCAAGCGCTCTCGGCATGCAGTTTCAGTCGGCCATGCCTCGGCAACCCCTGCCACGGGCAGGCGCAGCAGAAGCTTCATCATGTGTAACCGGCGCTCTTCCAGTGGAGAAAGGTCTGAAGGCATGCCGCGTTGAATATTGGAAATTCCTGTCCGCTCCAACAGGATGGTTGTCCAAGAGCATGGCGCCTCGACAGTTTCGGCCGAGGCTGTGTGGAAACGCTGTCCCGTGGTAAGCTTCCGCGAGGCAACGGGAGACCAGGATGGCGGGTTTCATCGACGGCATCGACCGAGACCAGGTCACGCTTTTCCCTGATCGTCTGGAGGACTGAATCGGCGAGGATCACCTGGTCCGTGTCGTCGACCTCTTCGTCGAGGAGCTCGATTTTCCGGCGCTCGGTTTCGAGCGTTGTGTGCCCGCCCGAACCGGTCGCCCGGGCTACCATCCGGCTGTGCTGCTGAAGCTCTTCATCTACGGCTACCTGAACCGCATCCCGTCCAGCCGTCGCCTTGAGCGAGAGGCGGGTCGCAATGTCGAGCTGATGTGGCTGACCGGCCGCCTGGCGCCGGACCACAAGACCATCGCCGATTTCCGGCGTGATAACGGGGCAGAGATCCGCAGGACCTGCGCACAGTTCGTGGCGCTATGCCGGCGGATCGGGGTGCTGAGGGGCGATTGCGTTGCCATCGACGGTGAGCCAAGTTCAAGGCGGTGAACAGCCGCGACCGCAACTTCACGAAGAACAAGATCGACAGCCGCCTGGCCCATCTGGAGGCTGATGTCTCGCGGTATGTCGATGACATGGCCCGTATCGACCGCCAGGAGGAAGGCGAGGCCCGGGCGGACAAGGTCGCCCATCTCGCGCGTCGCTATGGCCGCATCCGGCAGGAAATCAAGCGGCTGAAGGCAATGGAGCAGGCCTTGGCCGATGCGCCCGACGGGCAGATCTCCCTGACCGATCCCGATGCCCGCGCCATTGCGATCAGCGCCCGGCACAGCGGCATGGTCGGCTACAATGTCCAGAGCCCTGTCGACACAGAAACGCATCTGATCGTGGCACATGACGTGACCAATCAGGGCTTCGACCGCGACCAGCTGAGCCCGATGGCGGCGGCAGCCAAGGAGGCTCTTCAGCGCGATGACCT
>NZ_JBLWVT010000012.1:0-62835 GCF_048268305.1 Pseudodonghicola sp. | reverse complement strand
ATATCTCCAAATATCAATGACTTACACAGACAGAAAATTTGCCCATCCAGTCAACTTCCCGCACCCCATGCCCCCTCCTCACGACTCGATCCCCCGCCTCCCAACCCCCAATCCGACTTACCCACAGACATACCCACAGATCCCCCGCATTCCGCCCCGAGTCACCCACGAGTCGCCCGGCAAAATCCGTCCAGCCAACACACCAATCACCCGAGTCACACGAGTCCCGCGAGCCAGCCTCGGTGCAAAACCCGGCAAGGCAGGCCATCACCATCGGCCCGAACGACAGGCCCGACGGTCTTGGGAGAAGCGGAAGAGGGGGAGCACATATATCAAGGGCACGATCCGCGGCCGGTCCTGGCCATCACGACAGGCGCTCCGCCCCACAGGTCACGGGGATTGCCCCCAGGACACCACACCCCCTCCCAGGCTCGCACAGAGGCCCTGACATCACCGCCCACCGACGAGGGCAATCGCCCCCACCGCGACATCGGGCCTGGAGCAGATCAAGACGGGCCTGCTGCACGGCTGCAGCATTTCCCCAGCCGGCACCGCAAACGTGATAGAGGCCCCGCTCAACGGGAGGGAGGCGATCCGCTCGACCCGCGGCGCCATGGGGACAGCGGCCCGATCATCAGGCGGGGCAACCTCCTCAGGACCGGAATCACCGCGACGGCATCGTCACGCGGGCGCCGGTCGGGCGAGGAGCCCCCGGGCCAGGGCCGCGCCCCCATCCCCCGGGGGCAGGTCCAGAACAGCGGCGGCGGGACAAACGCACAGCCCTCAAACGCACAAGCCCTCGGGCGAACCGAGGGCTTGCACAATCGACAGTCGGATCAGAAAACCGGATCAGAAGTCCAGGTTCGACACGTTCAGCGCGTTCTGCTGGATGAACTCCCGCCGCGGCTCCACCACATCGCCCATCAGCTTGGTGAAGATATCATCCGCCTCGGCCATGTCGTTGACCTTGACCTGCAACAGCGTGCGGGCCTCCGGATCCAGCGTGGTTTCCCAAAGTTGTTCCGGGTTCATCTCGCCCAGCCCCTTATAGCGCTGCAGCGTCAGCCCCTTCTCGCCCTCTTCCAGGATCGCCTGCAACAGCCCCAGCGGCCCGTAGATCACCTGGGAGCGGTCCTTGCGGACCAGTTGCGCCGCGGTGCCATAGATCTCCTGCAGCAACTGGGTAAAGCTGGCACCGGTACGGCGCGCCTCGCCCGAGCGCAGCATCGGACCGTCGAGCGTGCGAACCTCTTCGACGCCGCGCAAGATCCGGGCCAGGCGAATCCCCTTGTCCTGGGTGATCCGACCCTGCCAGCCCTTTTCATATTCCAGCGCGATCAGGTCGAGCCGCGCCGCCACCCGGTCGGCGACGCCCTGCAGGTCGGCATCCACCGCCCCGGGCACGAAGGCGCCGGCGATTGCAGCCTGCTCCAGGATATGGCGCGGATAATGGGTCGGGAAGGCATCGAGCACCCGGCGCAGCTGCCGCGCCTCTTCGACCACCCGGGCCAGATCGGAACCGATGATCTCCTCACCGCTGCCGAGCCTCAGCACCGCCCCCTCGACGCCCTGATGGATCAGGTAATCGTCCAGCGCCGCCTGGTCCTTGAGGTAAACCTCGGACTTGCCGCGCGCGACCTTATAAAGCGGCGGCTGAGCGATATAGAGATAGCCACCCTCGATCAGCTCCGGCATCTGCCGGTAGAAGAAGGTCAAGAGCAGGGTGCGGATATGGGCGCCGTCGACGTCGGCGTCGGTCATGATGACGATCTTGTGGTAGCGCAGCTTGTTGATGTTGAACTCGTCCCGCCCGATGCCGGTGCCCAGCGCCATCACCAGGTTGCCGATCTCTTGCGAGCCCAGCATCTTGTCGAACCGCGCCCGTTCCACGTTCAGGATTTTCCCGCGCAGCGGCAGGATCGCCTGGGTCCGTCGGTCGCGCCCGGTCTGGGCCGAGCCACCGGCCGAATCCCCCTCGACCAGGAAGACTTCGGTTTTCGACGGATCCTTTTCCGAACAATCCTTCAGCTTGCCGGCCAGGAAGTTCACATCCATCGCGCTCTTGCGCCGGGTCAACTCGCGCGCCTTGCGCGCGGCTTCGCGGGCCAGCGCCGCCTCGATGATCTTGCCGACGATCACCCTGGCCTCGGCCGGGTGTTCCTCGAACCATTCGCTCAACTTCTCGCTGACCAGGTTTTCCACCGCCGGACGCACTTCCGAGCTGACCAGCTTGTCCTTGGTCTGGCTGGAGAATTTCGGGTCCGGCACTTTCACCGACAGCACGCAGGTCAGCCCCTCGCGGGCGTCGTCGCCGGTGAAGTTGATCTTCTCCTTCTTGGCGATACCGCTTTCCTGCGCGTATTTCGTCAGCGTCCGGGTCAACGCGCCGCGGAAGCCCGCCAGGTGGGTGCCCCCGTCACGCTGCGGGATGTTGTTGGTGAAGGGCAGCACCGTCTCGTGATAGCTGTCGTTCCACCACATCGCGACCTCGATGCCGATATCGTCGCGCTCACCGGTGATATAGATCGGGTCGGGCATCATCGCGGTCTTGGACCGGTCGATGTACTTGACGAATTCCTTGACGCCGCCGTCATAGTGCAGCTCGACCCGCAGCGGTTCAGCGGGGCGCTCGTCCTCCAGCAGGATCCGCACACCCGAGTTCAGGAAGGCCAGCTCGCGCAGACGCTTCTCCAGCGTCTCGAAGGAATAATCGAGATTCGAAAACGTATCGGTCGAGGCGAGGAAGCGCACCTCGGTCCCGGTGCGGTCACCGCACTCGCCGACCACGCGCAGATGTTCGACCGTATCGCCATGCTCGAACCGCGCATAATGTTCCTTGCCGTTGCGCCAGACCGTCAGCTCAAGCCAGACCGACAGGGCGTTCACCACCGAAACCCCCACCCCGTGCAGACCGCCCGAGACCTTATAGGAGTTGCTGTCGAACTTCCCCCCGGCGTGAAGCTGTGTCATGATGACCTCGGCCGCCGAGACGCCCTCCTCCTGGTGGATATCGACCGGAATGCCGCGGCCGTTATCCATCACCGACACGCTGGAATCGGGGTGGATCTTGACCACCACGATATCGGCGTGACCGGCCAGCGCCTCGTCGATGCCGTTGTCGACGACCTCATAGACCATGTGATGCAGACCCGAACCATCGTCGGTATCGCCGATATACATGCCCGGACGTTTGCGGACAGCCTCCAAGCCCTTGAGAACCTTGATGGATTCAGCGCCATATTCTTCAGGCTGCTGCGCAGTGTCGGACATGCTCGTTTCCCGTTCTTAGTTTATTGAGTTTATAGGCTTTTCTGGGGGGAATGTCACGCGGCCGACACAAGATTTAGCGGCCTCCGGCGGCAAGCCACCCTCAGGTGAGGGGCAGGATCAACCCGACCGCGATCAACAGCCCGCCCGCCGCCAGATTCATCCGCCGCATCGCCTTCGGCGTGCCGAGGACTCGGCGCATCCGGTCGATGACCAGGGCGAAACCCAGATTGCCGATCAACGGCACCGCCACCGACAACGCCACGATCACCGCAATGTCGATCCGCGTCACCGCGCCCAGATCGAAGAACCCGGGCAACACCCCCATATAGAACAGGATCGCCTTGGGATTGCCGAGGATCGCAACGACACCGGCGAGAAATCCGGCCCAGCGCCCCGGCCGCGTCAGCCGGCTGCTGGCGTTGATCTCGGCATTGGCGTGGCGGATCGCGGTCCAGCCCATGAACAGGAAGACCGCGCAGGCCACCCAACGCAGCAGCACCAGGATGGCACCATATTCCGACACCAGCCAGGCCATGCCGACGACGGCGAGGAACGGCCAGACCACATCGCCCACCGCCACCCCGAAGGCCAAAGGCCAGGCCGAGGCGAAGCCGCCCGAAATCGCCCGCGCCATCAAGGCGAGCCAGACCGGCCCGGGCGTCAGGAACAGGATCAGCAGCGCCCCCGCATAAAGCGCCATATCCCAGATCGACAGGGTCATTCCGCTTCCCGAAGGGTCAGCGAGCCATCCTCCGCCAAAGGCCAGAAGGGATTCATCGCAACCTCCCAGACATGACCGTCGGGATCGGCGTAATAGCCGGAATAGCCGCCCCAGAACACCTTTTCCGGCCGCTTCAGCACCGTCGCCCCGGCCCCGATCGCCTCGGCAAAGGCGGTATCGACCTCCGCCTCGGTGGCGAAATTCTGTGCCAGCGTCATCGCCCCGGTGCCCAGCTCGGCACCGGGCCGCCCCTGGTCCTCGGCCAGCGCTGCGCGGCCGAACAGCCCCAGCACCTGCCCGTTGAGCTGATAGAAGACGATTCCCCCCTCCGCCTGCGCCGGCCTCCAGCCCAGAGCCTGGTAAAAGGCGCGGGACCGCGCCAGATCCTCCACCCCCAGGGTAATCAGTGTCACTCGTTGCGGCGTCATGCCAATCTCCCTTGCGTTACCCGGCTTTCGCCAGCCTCGTCGGTCACCTCGACATACTGCGCCCGTGGACCCAGCTCTGCAAAAAGTTCCGGCCCGGTGCCCGTCATCCAGGCCTGGGCGCCCAATGCGCAAATCTCGTCATAAAGCGCCGCGCGTCGGCCAGCGTCCAGATGCGCCGCCACCTCATCAAGCAGCAGGATCGGCGCCGCCTCGTCCCGCTCCGCCAACGCCCGCGCATTGGCCAGGATCAGCGACACCAGCAGCGCCTTCTGCTCACCGGTCGAACAGTCCCGCGCCGCCACATCCTTGGCGGCATAGATGGCCTGCAGATCGGCCCGATGCGGCCCCACCAGCGTGCGTCCGGCCTGCAGATCGCGGCCGCGGCTCTCTGCCAGCGCTACGCGCAGATCGGCCTCGCTGCCCGGCCTCTCGCCCTCGCCTTGCACCAGGGTCAGATCGGCGGCCGGAAAGGCGGTCTCCGCCCCCTCCTGCGCCGTCCCCAGCTCAGCCAGCGCGGCGCGACGCGCCTGATCTATCCGATAGCCGGCCTCGGCCATCTGGCTCTCCAGCGCCGCATACCAATGGGCATCGCGCACCTGATCCTTCAACAGCCGGTTGCGTTCGCGCATCGCCTTTTCATAGACCAGCGAGGCCTCCGCATGGCCGGGATCGAAGCTCATCACCATGCGATCGAGGAACCGCCGCCGCCCCTCGGCGCCTTCGATCCAGAGCCGGTCCATCGCCGGCACCAGCCAGACCACCCGGGCGATCCGCCCGAGATCGAGCTGACTGGCCGCCTTGCCATCGATCCGCACCTGCCGCGCCGCGCTCGCCTCCGACCAGGTCTCGATCTCGAAACTCCGGCCCGAAAGCTGCAAAAGCCCGGTCAGCTTCCAGCCCAGGCTCTCCGGCCGCCGGGCCATCTCGCCCGCCGCCGCGCGCCTCAGGCCACGGCCCGGCGAAAACAGTGACACCGCCTCGAGGATATTGGTCTTGCCGGCGCCATTGGGCCCGTAAATGGCAACCGGCCGCCCGTCGCCCGCGATCTGCGCGCGCCGATGCGACCGGAAATGGGACAGGGTCAGATCGGTCAGGGCCAAAGACATGCCGGCCCCTTCTTCTCGTTCAAAATACGGCCGCCGGAGGCATCGCGCGTCAGCGCGATCACACGCGCATCGGCATCACGACATAGACCGCGCTCAGGTCATTGCCTTCGCGCATCAGGGTCGGATCGCCCGAGGAGTTGAACAGGAACACCGCGTTTTCGCGATCCACCTGGCTGGCGATCTCCAGCAGGTATTTGGCGTTGAAGCCGATCTCCAGCCGCTCGTCGGAATAGGCCACGGCCAGCTCCTCTTCCGCGGCGCCACTGTCGGGGGCGTTGACCGACAGGATCAGCCGATCCTCCTCCAGCTGCAGCTTCACCGCGCGGGACCGTTCCGAGCTGACGGTCGCCACCCGATCCACCGCCTTGGCGAAATCGGCGGCGTCGACTTCAAGCCGACGGGTGTTGTTCTGCGGAATCACCCGCGAATAGTCGGGGAAGGTGCCGTCGATCACCTTCGAGGTCAGCGTGATCGTCGGGGTGGCAAAGCGCACCTTGGTTTCGGACACCGAAACCGCGATCGTCTGTTCATCATCGTCCAGCAGCTTGCGCAATTCGCCCACGGTCTTGCGCGGCACGATCACGCCGGGCATGTCCTCGGCGCCGATCGGCAGGTCGGCGTCGATACGGGCCAGCCGGTGGCCGTCAGTGGCGACACAGCGCAGCACCTTCTGCCCGTCGGCCTCGGCCACATGCATGTAGACACCGTTCAGATAGTAACGGGTCTCCTCGGTCGAGATGGCGAATTTCGACTTGTCGAACAGCCGCCGAAGAACCCCGGCCTTGGCCGAGAAGTTCGACTGATATTCGGACGAGGCCATCACCGGGAAATCTTCCTTCGGCAGCGTGGCGAGCGAGAAGTTCGACCGCCCGGCCTCGACCGTCAGCCGGCCCGCCGCGTTGTCGGCGGTCAGCGTCACCAGCGCCCCATCGGGCAGCTTGCGCACGATCTCGTGCAGCGTCGTCGCCGCCACCGTGGTGGCACCTGCCCGCTCGACCTGCGCCGGCGCCTTGTCGACCACCTCGATATCCAGGTCGGTGGCGCGGAAGCTGGCGGTATCGCCCTCCGCCTCGATCAGCACGTTGGCCAGGATCGGAATGGTGTTGCGCCGCTCCACCACCGACTGGGCCTGCGCCACGGCCTTTAGAAGCGTGCCGCGCTCAATGCTGATCTTCATGTCCCTCACCCTCCGCATCTGCCGGGAAGCGCACACTAGCCGTTCGCCCCTGCGGCACAAGGTTTTTCTGGTAAATCGTTGAGTGGAGTTGTCGACCGGAATGCCCGGGGCGTCAAGGCCCCCGGGGCGCGCTCCGAGACGGGCGGGGGAAATGCCGGCCCGTTTGCCTGTCCGGCCGGCGCGGACAGGCCATATCAGGCGGCCCGGATCGGGCCGCCCGGAACCGGATCGGTCAGGCCTCCAGCGCGCGGCGCAGGATTTCCACGTCCTCGGCGATCTGCCCGTCGGTGGTCTTCAGCTCTTCGATGCGGCGCACCCCATGCATCACCGTGGTATGATCGCGTCCGCCAAAGCGGCGGCCAATCTCCGGCAGCGACCGGCTGGTCAACTGCTTGCACAGGTACATCGCCACCTGCCGCGGCCGAGCGTAGGAGCGCAGCCGCTTCGGCCCGATGATGTCCGAAAGCCGAATGTTGTAATAATCCGACACCTTGCGCTGAATCTCCTCGATGGTGATCTTGCGCTCGGAGGCGCGCAGCACATCGGCCAGACAATCCTGCGTCAGCTCCATGTCGATCTCGCGCCCGACCAGCGAGGCGAAGGCGAACAGCCGGGTCAGCGCCCCTTCCAGCACGCGCACGTTGGTGCTGATCCGCTGGGCGAGGAATTCCAGCACCCCGTCGGCGATCCTCAGATCCGGATAGCTGGCGCGATACTGCTGCACCTTGGTCTGCAGGATGCCGAGGCGCAGTTCGTAATCGGTGGGATGCAGATCGACCACCAGGCCACATTGCAGCCGCGACTTCACCCGGTCTTCCAGATCCTTGATCTCGCCCGGCGCGCGGTCGGCCGAAATGATGATCTGCTTGTTCTGATCCACCAGCGCGTTGAAGGTATGAAAGAACTCTTCCTGCGTGGAATCCTTGCCGGCGATGAACTGCACGTCATCCACCATCAGCACGTCGACCGAGCGGAACAGATGCTTGAAATCCATCATCTTGCGTTCGCGCAGCGCTTGAACGAAGCGGTACATGAACTGCTCCGCCGACAGATAGAGCACGTTCAGCTCGGGCCGTCTGGCGCGCAGCTCCCAGGCGATGGCGTGCATCAGGTGGGTTTTCCCCAGACCAACGCCACCATAGAGCACCAGCGGATTGAAGGTCACCGGGCCGCCCTCGCCAACCCGGCGGGCGGCAGCATGCGCCAATTCGTTCGGCTTGCCGACGACAAAGGTGTCAAAGGTGAACCGCGCGTCCAGCGGCGCCGCCTGCAGCGCCTCGACCACATTCTCGGGCTCCACCTCGGAAACGGAACCGGGATATTGCACTTCGGCCACCGCCGGCGCCGTGACGGCGGGCGCAGGCTGCGACGACGGCACCGCCGGACGAGCGCCGGAATTCGCCGCCACGCGGAAGGCCAGACGCTGCACCGAGGCGCCCGACATTGTCAGCTCGTAGAGAATCAGATCGGAAAAGTTCTGGTTGACATAATTGCCCATGAAACTGGTCGGGACAGTGAACACCGCGACCCCATCCTGAAGCTCTGCGAACTCCAGCGGCTCGATCCAGGTCTTATAGTTGTTCTGGCCGACCGTTTTCAGAAGCCGTTGTCTTAGCTGTCCCCATTTTTCTTGCGTCATCCAGCGCCTCATATCCCGAATTTCGGCCTTGCGACCTGTTCATATCATTGACCGGGTGCTCCCGGCGGGACTCACATCACAGGATAATCATGCACCTGCCACCTGAACGGCAGGCGTCATCCCCTAACGGGACAACATGGCAATATGACAGAATTCAGCAAACACGTTGCCCGACAGCGGGCAGGACACACCCCATCATACTGCTATGCACTCAATATCATGACAGGGCCGTGCAACCAGCGAGACACTGATACACAGCAGATCAAAGGGCCTCGGTTGAACCCGAAACCTCTTGAATGAATGTCTCATACCGTCCCGATGCCCGTCGGTCCGCCACGAAACCAGCCTGTCCCCCCAAGCGAGTGAATCGCACAGACAGGGATACCAACACCCGGCGGAGAGCGGCAATGAAACTATGATGTTGACTCCGCCTTTCACCCCAAAGAATCTCTCGCGCTTGAGGAAAGCTGCAACACCTGTCGGGCAACGAAAAAGGCGCTGCGAAACGCAACGCCTTTACACTAAATGCTTTCAGGTCGAACGCCGCGGGCGCTTAACCCAGGGCCTTCACCCGGGCCGACAGACGGGACATTTTCCGAGAAGCGGTGTTCTTGTGGAACACGCCCTTGGTGACGCCACGCATCAGTTCGGGTTGGGCAGCGCGCAGAGCGGCCAGAGCGACGTCCTTGTCGCCGGAAGCGATAGCTTCCTCGACCTTGCGCAGGAAGGTACGGATGCGCGAGCGGCGTGCTTTGTTGATGGTGAAGCGAGTCTCGTTCTGACGAGCGCGTTTCTTGGACTGGGGCGAGTTTGCCATGGGTTCGGACCTTTTCGGGTTCGGTTACGTCAAAAGCGCATGGGCCAAACCCGACCTCCGACCCCGGGCCTCAGCCCTCAGGATAGAGTGATTCTGGCCAGAGCGGGCCGCACACGCATGTATAGCGGCGCTGATTATTCCCTTTGCCCGGCTTTGCCAAGCCCAAAATCCCCACCCCCGCAAAGCAGCGGGGCGCCCGCCCATCGGCGCGCGCCCCAGCTTCGGTCTTGCAAAATGCTCTCGCCGAAGGCCGCGCGCCGCCTGGGCGCGCCCGCCTCACTTGTCGCGAAACTGCGGCTGGCGTTTTTCCAGGAAGGCGCCCATGCCCTCCTTCTGATCCTCGGTGGCGAACATCGAGTGGAACACCCGGCGTTCGAACAGCATGCCCTCGGCCAGGGTGGTCTCGAACGACCGGTTGACCGATTCCTTCGCCGCCATCAGCGAGGGCATGGATTTCTCGGCGATCTTCTGCGCCGCGCCCATCGCCTCTTCGATCAGCTTCTTGGCCGGCACCACGCGGCTCACCAGCCCGGCGCGTTCAGCCTCCTCGGCATCCATGAAGCGGCCGGTCAGGTTCATGTCCATCGCCTTGGCCTTGCCCACGGCGCGGGTCAGCCGCTGAGTGCCGCCCATGCCGGCGATCACACCCAGATTGATCTCCGGCTGGCCGAATTTGGCAGTCTCGGCGGCGATGATGAAATCGCAGGCCATCGCCAGTTCGCAGCCGCCCCCCAGCGCATAGCCCGCCACCGCGGCGATCACCGGCTTGCGGGTCGCAGCGATCCGCTCGATCGCCTCGGCGAAAAGGTTCTGGGTAAAGACCTCGACGAAGCTCTTTTCCGACATCTCCTTGATATCGGCACCGGCCGCAAAGGCCTTTTCCGATCCGGTGATGATGACGCAGCGCACCTTATCGTTGTCGTCCGCATCGGCCAGCGCCTGGCAGAGTTCCCCCAGAAGTTGGGAGTTCAGCGCGTTCAGAGCCTCGGGGCGGTTCAGCTTGATGAGGGCGACGTGGTCGTCCACTTCGACGTTGATCGTCTCAAAGGCCATGTGCTTTCGCTCTCGCTTGTTGCAGTTAGCTGCGATTCCTTACCATGCGGGCGCCGTGGTTCAAGCTATCTTTGGCAGGAGGGGCAGTAGAAGGTCGACCGTCCCGATTGCACCTTGCGGTTGATCACCTGATCGCATCCCGGCGTGTGACAGGGCTCGCCCTCGCGCCCGTAGACATCGAAAGAATGCTGAAAATATCCAAGCTCTCCATCGGCTTGGCGGAAATCCTTCAGCGATGATCCGCCCGCCAAAATGGCCCGTTCCAGCACATCGCGGATCGCCGGAACCAGGCTGGCAACCCGGGCCGCGGAAATCTGCCCGGCCTTGCGCAGGGGCGAGATGCCGCAACGGAACAGCGCCTCGCAGACATAGATATTGCCAAGCCCGGCGACGATTCCCTGATCCAGCAGCGCCGATTTGACCGGCGTGTTCTTGCCCCGGAAGGCCGCGATCAGATAGGCCTCGTCGAATTCGTTGCCCAGGGGTTCCGGCCCCAGCACCGACAGCAGCTTGTGCTGATCGGCCGTTGCCGTCTCCATCAGATCCATCGCTCCGAAGCGGCGCGGATCGTTGAAGGTAATGCGCGCGCCATTCTCCATGTGAAAGACCACGTGATCGTGCTTCTGCGCCGCCGGGTGGTCATGCACGAACCGCCCCAGCGGATCGCCCGAGACCGTCATCCGCCCCGACATGCCCAGATGCACCAACAGCGTCTCGCCCGACTCCAGATCGGCCAGCAGGTATTTCGACCGCCGCCGCAGCTGCAGCACCCGCTGCCCCGTCAGCCGTTCCGCCATCCGCTCGGGGAAGGGCCAGCGCAAATCCGGCCGGTTGACCTCGACCCGCGCCATCACCTGCCCCTCCATCACCGGGGCCAGACCGCGACGAACCGTCTCGACTTCGGGTAATTCCGGCATTCTGTCGCTCCTGATCCACCGGGCCGCATTGTGCCTGCCCGTGCGCGCCTTATAACAAGGGCGGATCGCAAGGAACGGCAAGACCCCATGGCAGACCAGACGGACAAGACAACCCACTTCGGATTTCAGACCGTGCCCGAGGCCGAAAAGGCCGGACGCGTGCAGGGCGTGTTCAACTCGGTCGCGTCGAAATACGACATCATGAACGATGTGATGAGCGTCGGCATCCACCGGGTCTGGAAGGATGCGATGATGGATTGGCTGGCGCCGCGCCCCGGCCAACGCCTGCTGGATGTGGCCGGCGGCACCGGCGACATCTCCTTCCGTTTCCTGAAACGCGCCGGCCACGGCCATGCCACCGTGCTCGATCTGACCGAACCCATGCTGGTCGAGGGCCGCAAGCGGGCCGAGGCGGCACAGATGGCCGACAGTCTCGACTGGGTGGTGGGCGACGCCATGGCGCTGCCCTTCGACGACAATACCTTTGACGTCTATACCATCTCCTTCGGCATCCGGAACGTGACCCGGCCGCAGGATGCGCTGGCCGAAGCCTACCGCGTTCTCAAGCCCGGCGGCCGGCTGATGGTGCTGGAGTTCAGCCAGCTTCCCAACCCGGGGCTGCAAAAGCTCTATGATCTCTACAGCTTCAACGTCATCCCGCGGATGGGCAAGCTGATCGCCAATGATTACGACAGCTATCAATATCTGGTCGAATCGATCCGCAAATTCCCCGATCAGGACACCTTCCTGTCGATGATCCGCGCCGCCGGCTTCGAGAACGCCAAATACCGCAACCTGTCGATGGGCATCGCGGCGCTGCATTCGGGCTGGAAACTGTGAGGGGTCCGCATAACCTCTGGCGCCTGATCCGCACCGGCGCCACCTTTGAGCGCACCGGCGCCATGAGCGTGGTGCTCGATGCCTTCGAGGCACCGCGTTCCCTGCGCATCCTCGCCCATGTTCTCGGCAAGCCCTTCATGTGGCTGGGCTACAAGGGCGACCCCGAGATGCCGCCCGCCACCCGCGCGCTCACCGCCCTCGGGCCGGCCTATATCAAGTTCGGCCAGGTGCTTTCGACCCGGCCCGACGTGGTCGGCGACGATCTGGCGCAACAGCTCCGGGTGCTGCAGGACCAGCTCCCGCCCTTTCCTCGCGCCGTCGCCAAGGCCGAGATCGAGAAAGAGCTGGGGATTTCGGTCGATGAGGCCTTCTCGGAGTTCTCCGACCCGATCGCGGCGGCCTCGATCGCCCAGGTGCACCGCGCCCGGCTGGCCGACACCGGCCAGGACGTGGCGGTCAAGGTGCTGCGCCCGGGCATCGAACGCGCCTTCCGCCGCGATGTCGACGCCTTCTATTTCGCCGCCCGGATCATCGAGCTGTTCGCGCCCGGCGCCCGCCGGCTGCGTCCGATGGACGTGATCACCCATTTCGACGGCGTGGTCCGGGGCGAGCTGGACCTCAGGCTCGAAAGCGCCTCCGCCTCGGAGTTCGCCGCCAATACCGCCGAGGATCCGGGCTTCCGGGTGCCGCGGATCCTCTGGCACCTGTCGGCGCGGCGGGTGATGACGCTGGGCTGGGCCGACGGCATCGCGCTTGGCGACAATGACGCGCTGGACGCCGCCGGGCTCGACCGCGCGGTGCTGGGGGAACGGGTGCTGACGCTGTTTCTCAGCCACGCCCTGCGCGACGGCTTCTTCCACGCCGACATGCACCAGGGCAACCTCAAGGTCGGCCGGGATGGCGATATCATCGCCTATGACTTCGGCATCATGGGCCATATCGACGAATACACCCGCCGGGTCTATGCCGAGATCCTCTATGGCTTCATCCGCCGCGACTACAAGCGTGTGGCCGAGGTGCATTTCGAGGCGGGCTATGTCCCCGCCAACCGTGACGTCGACGAATTCGCCCGCGCCCTGCGCGCCGTGGGCGAGCCGATCTTCGGCATGGACGCGACCCATATCTCGATGGGCCGGCTGCTGTCCTACCTCTTCGAGGTGACCGAACGCTTCGGCATGGAGACGCGGACCGAACTGATCCTGCTGCAACGCACCATGGTGGTGGTCGAAGGGGTGTCGCGCTCGCTCAACCCCCATATCAACATCTGGGAAGTCGCCAAGCCGGTGGTCGAGGATTACATCAAGCAATCCATCGGCCCGCGCGCGGTGCTGAACGATCTGGTCAAGACCGCCAAGGTCATGGGCCGCTTCGGCCCGCGCCTGCCCGGCCTGGTCGAATCAGCCCTGATCGCCCAGACCCACCCGGCGCCTGCGCCGGTGAAATCCCGTCGGGGCGCGATCGTTGCCGCCGGCCTGGCCGGCCTCGTCCTTGGCGCGGCGATTGCCACAGCGCTGGTCCTGATCCTCGACTGATCAGGCCCGGCGCAGCGCCGCCAGGGCCGCCTGCCCCAGAAACAACGCCCCGGCGCCGCCGATCACCCCGGCGGCGGCCCGATTCAGCCGGCGCAAGGCGGCAGGCTCGGCCATCAGCCGGCGCGCCCGGCCCGCGAGCAGCGCATAGGGCAAGAGCACGACATAGAGGATCACCAGCGTCAGCGCCGCGAGCCCGGCCCATTCGCCAAACCCCACCGCGTTCAGATCCAGAACCGTGGGCAGCAATGCCAGATAGAAAACGATCGTCTTCGGATTGCCCAACGTCACCATGAAACCGGCCAGCAACGCCCGCCCACCCCGCCGCGCCCCCAGCGCATGCACCTCGGTCAACCCGCCCCGGCTGGTCCAGAACGCCCAGGCGATATAGAGCAGATAGGCGCCGCCCAGGATCTCCACCAGCAGGAAGGCCCCGGCAAAGACCTGCGCCACCGCGGCGAGCCCGGCGACCGCCACGGTCAGATAGACCAGATCGCCCAGCGCAATTCCCGACAGGAAGAACAGCGACGCCCGCTGATCGCCACCCAGCGCCTGCCCCACCAGGGCCGCCACCCCGGGGCCCGGAATGACTGCGGCGATCGACAAGGCGGCCGCATAGGCCAGAAAGGGCGCGATCATGTCCTTCTTGCCTGTCTCCTCAAAGAAAAGGGGCGCGACCACCGCGCCCCTGTCCCTGTCCCGATCTTTTGCCCAGGTCTTTTTCTAGCTGAAAATATCCTCGGGGGGCCGGGGGCGAAGCCCCTGCCCGGACCGGGCAAACGGGGGGCAGACAGCCCCCCGTTCCGGCCTCAGATCATCTCGATCGCCAGGGCGATGCCCTGACCGCCGCCGATGCACATGGTAATCAGCGCCTTCGACCCGCCAGTCCGCTCCAGCGCATACATCGACTTCACCGTCAGGATCGCACCGGTGGCGCCGACCGGGTGACCCAGCGCGATGGCGCCGCCATAGGGGTTCACCTTGGCCGGATCGAACCCCAGCTCGTTGCCGACGGCGAGCGCCTGGGCGGCAAAGGCCTCGTTCGATTCGATCAGATCGAAATCGGCGACGCTCAGACCGGTCTTCTTCAGCAGGAGCTGCACGGCGGGGATCGGGCCGACGCCCATCACCTCGGGGCGCACGCCGGCGACGGCATAGCCCAGCACCCGCGCCTTCGGCTTCAGCCCGGCGCGATGGGCGGCGTCAGCGGTGGCCAGCACCACAGCGGCCGCACCGTCGTTGATGCCCGAGGCGTTGCCGGCGGTCACGGTGCCGTCCTTCTTGAACACGGTCTTCAGCCCGGCCAGCGCCTCAGCACTGGTTTGCTTGGGATGCTCGTCGACCTTGAAGTCGACCATGTCGCGCTTCACCTTCACCGGAACCGGCACGATTTCCTTTTCGAAATAGCCCGCCTCGATCGCCGCCGCCGCCCGCTTCTGGCTCTCGAGTGCAAAGGCATCCTGCGCTTCGCGGGTGATGCCATGCTCCTCGGCGACATTCTCGGCGGTCACCCCCATGTGGCCGGTGCCGAAGGGGCAGCTCAGCGCGCCCAGCATCATGTCGAGCGCCTTGATATCGCCCATCTTGGCGCCCCAGCGCGCCTGCGGCAGGATGTAGGGAGACCGCGACATCGCCTCGGCACCACCGGCGAGGGCGAAATCGGCATCGCCCAGCATCAAGGACTGCACCGCGCAGACGATCGCCTGCACGCCCGAGCCGCAGAGCCGGTTCACGTTCATCGCCGGCGTACCGTTCGGCACCCCCGCCTGAATCGAGGCCACCCGCGAAATATACATGTCGCGCGGCTCGGTATTGATGACATGGCCAAAGACCACATTGCCGATCTGCGCCGGCTCGACCCCGGCGCGCTCCATCGCCGCCTTCGACACGATGGTGGCGGTGTCGATCGGCGCGATGCCGGCGAGCGAACCGCCAAAGGTGCCAATAGCGGTGCGCGCGCCGTCCAGGATTACGATCTCGGTCATGACTTTACGTCTCCTCGTCCAGATTCGCGCGCATTATGGAGAGGTGGATCGGGAATGTCTGCCCATTACGTTGTGGCAAAATCACCCGGGCGATGCGATGGCGCCAACCGCTCAGGGGGGCGCTGCCCCCCGGCGCGGCCTGGCCGCGCCTCCCCCCGGAGTATTTCGGCAGAGAAGAAGCAGCGGGCGCCCCTGGTTATGCCGAAGAATGCGGCGCCGCGCGCAGGATACTTTGAAATTCATAGCTGCAAAGTTTTTAACTTCGTCATTTTTCCACCTGAGTGGTTTCGGCCATGCTGCCTCCGAATGGAGGCTCACTCATGACCAGAACACTCAACCAGCCGCTCGGCGGCGATACCATGCCGCGCACTGGCGGCCCCAACACGATGATGCGGCTGCCGATGGCCGACAGCGCCGCGGGGCTCGATGCCTGCTTCCTCGGGATTCCGATGGATATCGGCGCCTCGAACCGTTCGGGCACCCGGCTGGGACCGCGCCAGATCCGCGACGAGAGCCGGATGATCCGCCCCTATAACATGGCGACCGGCGCCGCGCCCTTCGAACATCTGCAGGTGGCCGATATCGGCGATGTGCCGATCAACCTCTATGATCTGAAGAAATCGGTCGAGATCATCGCCGCGCATTACCGCGACGTACTGGCCCATGACGTGATCCCGCTGACGCTGGGGGGCGATCATACGCTGACCTGGCCGATCCTGCGGGCGATCAAGGAAAGGCACGGGCCGGTGGCGCTGATCCATGTCGACGCCCATTCCGACACCAATGACACCATGTTCGGCGAGAAAGTCGCCCATGGCTGCCCGTTCCGCCGCGCCTGGGAAGAGGGCTGTCTGCAAAATGACAAGGTGTTCCAGATCGGGCTGCGCGGCACCGGCTATAGCCGCGAGGAATTCGACTGGGGCCGCAAGCAGGGCTGGACCTGTATCCAGGCCGAGGAGTGCTGGCACAAGTCGCTGACGCCCCTGATGGCCAAGATCCGCGAAAAGATCGGCGATGCGCCGGTCTACCTCAGCTATGACATCGACAGCCTCGATCCCGCCTTCGCGCCGGGGACCGGCACCGTCGAGGTCGGCGGGCTGACCACCATGCAGGGCTTGGAGATCATTCGCGGCACCGCCGGGCTGAACCTTGTGGGGGGCGATCTGGTCGAGGTGTCGCCGCCCTATGATCCGATGGGCAATACCGCGGTGATCGCCGCGAATTTCCTGTTCGAAATGCTCTGCGCCCTGCCGGGCGTGCCGCAGGGCCGCTGAGGACGGGGGGCGCAGCGCGCCCCTTTCCGCCGATCGCGGGGTTGGATCGCAAACACGGCATCGCAAGAACATGCCGATCACCCAAAGGGAGACTGAGATGAAGCTGAAATACACCACTGCCGCCGTGGCGCTGCTGGCCGGGATGGCGGGACCGGCGCTGGCCAAGGATCTGAACGCGCTGATCTGGTGCGACCACGCCGATCCGGCGCTGCTGGAGCCTTTCGAAAAGGCGCATGACGTTCGCGTCAACGTGAAGGAATACGAGGGCACCGCCGCCGGGCTGACCATTCTGGAACAATCCCGCCCCGGCGATTGGGACGTGATGGTGATCGACGCCGTCGATGTCGGCCGCGCGGTCGAACGCGATCTGCTGGCGCCGCTGCCCGATACCATGGCGCAGGCGGATTATTTCCCGCAGGTCGTGATGACGAACAACAACAGCGTCGATGGCGTCACCTATGCGGTGACCGAGAAGTTCGGCTATAACACCATCGCCTATAACAAGGCCAAGGTGGACCCGAAGGATATGCAAAGCCTCGCCTCGCTCTGGTCCGGCAAGTACGACGGTCGCATCGCGCTTTATGACTATTACCTGCCGGTCGAGGGGATCGTGGGCCTGGCGCAGGGCATCAAGACCTCCGAGCTTGACGCCGCCGCGCTGGGGCAGATCAGGGACCCGCTCTTCGCACTGAAGAAGGCCTCGAAACAGGTTTCCGACGTGGTGGCGAGCCAGACCGCATTGGCCACCGGAGAGGTCGACATCCTAGTCGGCGGCGGCGAATGGCTGACGGCGGTCCTGAACGCAGAGAACCCCGATCTGGACTGGACCATTCCCGACGAAGGTGGGCTCCTTTGGGCGCAGTCCATCGCGGTCCTGAAGGACAGCGCCGACCCCGAGCTGGCGCTGGAATTCGTCAAATACATCACCTCGCCCGAGGGTCAGGCACGGCTGGCGACATCGTCATGCTATTGGGGAATGCCGGCCAACAGGAAAGCGGGCGACTATCTGAGCGACGATCAGAAGGCGATCCTGCGCTGGGACGAACAGCCCGACTATCTGGCCCGCGCGCAGATCTATCCGGTTCCTGATGCCGAAACCGATGCGGCGATGCAGGATCTGTGGACCGACATGATCCAGAACTGAGACCAGCGTCATGAGCATCGAACGCATCGAAAAAGGTCAGGGGGCGGCGCTTGTCGCCCCGGCGCTCCTGTGGACGCTGGCGTTTTTCCTGCTGCCCTTCGCCGCGATGGTCTGGATGAGCCTGTCGCATCTTGAGGGGCGCACGGTCGTGCCGGGGCCGGACCTTGGCAATTACCTGCGGATCGCCACCGAACCCTCGCTCTGGCGCGGAGTGGTGGTGTCGCTGGAGATCACCGCGACCGTGACGGTGCTGTCGGTACTGCTGGCCTGGCCCTTGGCCTGGATCATCGCCACCAGGGTGCCGGCGCATTGGCGGCGGCTGGCGCTGCTGGTCGCGGTGCTACCGTTCTGGACCTCTTACGTGGTGCGCTCCTATTCCTGGGCGCTGGTGCTGGGGCAGAAGGGCGTCGTGATGAACGCGCTGATCTGGCTGGGGGTGCTGAACGAGCCGATCCAGATCATGGCCACCCGCAGCGCCACGGTGATCGGCTTCGTCCATTTCTTCGTCATGCTGCTGACGCTGACGATCTATTCCAATCTGGTGCAGCTCTCGCCCAACTATGCCCGCGCGGCCGAGGATCTGGGCGCTTCGAATTGGCAGGTGATCCGACTGGTGATCCTGCCCCTGACCCTGCCGGGGGTGGTGACCGGGGCGTTTCTGACCTTCGTTCTTTGCATCGGCGATTATATCACGCCGCAGATTCTTGGCGGCAACAACGAACTCAGCCTGCCGCAGCTCATCATGCTGCAACTGGGGCGGCGGGGCGATTATCCGATGGCCTCGGCGCTGTCGGTGGTGCTGATGGCGCTGGTGACGCTGGCCTATGCCGGCTGCGCCCGCTGGCTGAAGATGGAGCGGGTCTGATGTCGCGCCTTCTCTCCTGGGTCTATCTGGTGGCCCTTTTCACCTTCATCCTGCTGCCGGTGGTGGTGCTGGTGGTTTTCTCCTTCCAGGACGGCCGGCTGCCGGTGCCGCCGCTGAAGGGCGTGACGATCGAGTGGTATGCCAAGGTCCTGTCCGACCGCGACCTGATGGCGGCGCTTGGCAATTCTATGATCGTCGCGCTGGGGTCGTCGCTGATTGCGCTGGTGCTGGGCTTTCTGGCGGCCTCGGGTCTGGCCCGGGTCGCCCTGCCGGGCTCGACGCTGATGCGCGGCGTGCTGATCGCGCCGATGACGGTGAGCTATCTGATCATCGCCTTGGGGCTTTTGCAGATGTTCAACACCATAGGTCTCCGCCCATCGCTGATGGCCACCGGGATCGGCCATGTGGTGATCAACCTGCCGCTCTGCTTTTCGATCCTCTATGCCGCCATGGGCGAACACCAGCGCAACGCCCTGCGCGCGGCCCGCGATCTGGGCGCCCGGGAATGGCAGGTGCTGCTGCTGATCTCGGCCCCGATGCTGGCGCCGGCGCTGGCGGCGGCCTTCTTCCTGTCCTTCACCTTCAGCTGGGACGAATTCATCATCGCCTTCCTGCTGACCCGTTTCGACGTCACCCTGCCGGTCGAGATCTGGTCGATGCTGCGCTCAGGGCTCTCGCCCGAGACCAACGCCATCGGCTCGCTGGTCTTCCTCGTCTCGATGGTGGTTGTGCTGATCCTCGAATTCACCCTGTTCAGAAAGGCCCGCAAATGACCGCAGATGTCGAAATCTCGGGCGTGCTGCACCGCTTCGGCCCCTTCACCGCCCTGCATCATGTCGACCTGAAGATCGCGGCGGGGGAATTCATCGTGCTGCTCGGCCCTTCGGGCTGCGGCAAGACCACGCTTTTGTCGATCCTCGGCGGGTTCCTGACCCCCAGCGAAGGCAAGGTGGTCATCGGTGGCCACGACATGACCCGGGTGGCGCCCAAGGACCGGCCCACCACCACGATGTTCCAGGACTATGCCCTCTTCCCGCACATGAGCCTGCGCGACAACGTGGCTTTCGGCCTCAGGATGCGCGGCGTCGGCCGGGCGGAGCGCAACGCCAAGGCGATGGAAATGCTCGAGATGGTGGGCCTCGGCGACAAGGCCGGCCGTCGACCGCATGAGCTATCGGGCGGCCAACGCCAGCGGGTGGCGCTGGCGCGCGCGCTGGCGGTCTCGCCCGACGTGCTGCTGCTGGATGAGCCGCTCGGCGCGCTCGATCTCAAACTGCGCCGGCAGATGCAGGATGAACTCAAGGCAATCCAGCGCCGCGTCGGCACCACCTTCGTCCATGTCACCCATGATCAGGAAGAGGCCATGGCCGTCGCCGACCGCATCGTGGTGATGAATCAGGGCCGGATCGAACACTGCGGCACCCCGGAGGAGGTCTATCTGACCCCCGCCACGCTCTTCGCCGCGAATTTCATGGGAGAGGTCAACCGTATCCCGGTCACCCCCGCAGGTGCCGGCGTCTCCAGTCCGCTGGGACTGCTGGCACTCGCCCCGACGGAAGGCACGCTCTGCCTGCGGCCCGAAAACGTCGGGCTCTCCGGCGATCTGGCGCTGGGGCCGGCAAAGCTGGTCGAGGCGGCCTTCTTCGGCAGCCACCACCGGTGCCATTTCGCCCCGCTCGCCGCCCCCGATCTGCGGTTGGTGGCGCATCTGCCACAGGGCGCCCATCCGCAAATCGGGGCAGAGGTTCAGCTCTTCGCCCGCAACCCGGTGATCCTGACCGAAAGGCAAGCCGCATGACCCGCATCGCCCCCAAGGACTGGTATCGCATCCGCCCCGTCGGTGACGGGCTGACCTGGATCGACGAGCCCTGGATTCAGGAATTCTATCGCTGCAACATCTGGCATGTGCGCGGCCGCGACCGCGACATGATGGTCGACAGCGGCATGGGCGTGGTCAGCCTGCGCCAATGGGTGCCGCTGGTCAGCGAACGCCCGCTCGACGCGGTGGCGAGCCATACGCATTTCGACCATATCGGCTGCCATCACGAATTCCCCTGCCGGCTGTGCCACAGCGCCGAGGCCGATATCCTCGCCCACCCCAGCCGCGCCAACACGCTCGCCGATCCCTATGTCACCGACGAGATCTTCGATGCGCTGCCCGATGTCCCTTACAGTTCGACCAGCTATGCGGTGAAATCGGCGCCGGCGACGCGGGTCCTCGAGGATGGCGATGTGATCGACCTGGGCGACCGGGTGTTCGAGGTGATCCACACCCCCGGCCATAGCCCCGGCGGCATCGCGCTGTGGGAGGCCGCCACCGGCGTGCTGATCTCGGGCGACATCGTCTATGACGGCCCGCTGGTCGAGGAGACCTATCATTCCAATGCCGAAGATTACGTCCGCTCGATGAAACGGCTGCGCGACCTGCCGGTCAGGATCGTCCACGGTGGCCATTTCCCCTCCTTCTCGGGCGAGCGGCTGCGCGGGCTGATCACCGACTGGCTGACGGCAAAGGGCGCCTGAGCCGCCATCCGTGATGGCTTGCGCGGGAACGGCGGGGAACTATGGTCGGACACGGGGGACTGATTTCTGAGACGCGGCGCGGCAGGGCATCCGCCCCTCTGACAGGGCAGCGGCAGCAGGGGGCGCAGGCGTGGATGCAATTGGCCGGCACGGATATCAGGCTCTTGCGGGTCTTCGACGCGGTGGTGCGCCATCACGGTTTTGCCGCCGCCCAGGCCGAGCTGAACGTCAGCCAGTCGACCATCTCAAGCCAGATCTCGGCGCTGGAGGATCGCCTTGGCGTCACCCTCTGCCGTCGTGGCCGCGCCGGCTTTCGCCTGACCCAGAAGGGCGAGGCGGTGCATGCCGCCGTGGTCCGGCTGCTGGCGGCGATGGACGGCTTCGTGTCGGAAACCGCCGGGCTGCGCGGCAATCTGACCGGCACCATCCGCATCGGCGTGGTCGACAGCGTGGCGACCGATCCCGATTTCCACCTCCCCCAGGCGATCGCCGCGCTCGAGGTGAAATCCCCCGCCATCCGCTTCGATCTGGCGCAGGGATCGCCGCAGGATCTGCAATCGCGGGTGCTCGACGGGACGCTGCATCTGGGCATCGGCTCCTTCCCGCATAAGGTGAAGGGGCTGCGCTATCAGCATCTATATGACGAGACCAATCACCTTTATTGCGCCCGGGGCCACCGGCTCTGGTCGGTCGGGGATGCACAGCTTTCCCCCGATTTCGTCGCCTCCCTGCGCGCGGTCGGGCGCAGCTATTGGCGCGAGGATCACTGGAACAACCGCGATTTCCCGAATTCCACCGCCATGGCGCAGGGGCTGGAACAGCAGCTGATCATGATCCTTTCCGGCGCTTTCATCGGCTATATGCCGGGACATGCCGCAGCGCCTTGGGTGGCGCAGGGCCGGCTGCGGCCGATTCTGCCGCAACATTTCATCTATACCTGTCCCTTCGACGTGGTGACCCGCCCCGGCGCCCATCTGTCCCCCCTCGCCCAGGCGCTGATCGCCGAGATCGAAACCGCCTATGCCGCCGCTGGCCGCCCGATCGAACCAGCCCAGGGGGAAGGCGCCCAGGAACGGCCCTGAACGCCATCGGCTGCGACGGCCGGAATGACCCATCGCGGGGGCTCAACCGCCTTTCGGCAAGCCTATCTAATTCATTGAAATTTCGGCATGAAATGCGAATCCCAAACGCCGTGAGCGGCCTGCGCCGTTCACGAGGTCATCACATATACGTCTTGGAGATCGGAGAGAATGGTGAGCCGTGTAGGGTTCGAACCTACGACCCGCTGATTAAGAGTCAGCTGCTCTACCAACTGAGCTAACGGCCCATTCTCTTCGGCTGCAATAGCAGTCGACCTAGTCTGAGTGGTGAGCCGTGCAGGATTCGAACCTGCGACCCACTGATTAAAAGTCAGTTGCTCTACCAACTGAGCTAACGGCCCACTCTATCCGGCGGATTTGGTGCCCCGCGCGGTGTCGCTTCCTAGGCTAGAACCATCAGGGATTCAACGCCTAAAACGCAGCCAAGTGCGGGAATTTTTCAACCCCGCGCCCGGATGGCGGCGTACGTAAAAGCCCCGTGCTCCTGGGTCAAGCCCCAAAACGCAGGATTCCACGCGCGACACTGGATTCCCCATCGGCGCAGGTCTATATGCCCGCCATGACCCAGAGCGCGACACAGACCCTGCCCTTCATGAAGATGCACGGACTCGGCAACGATTTCGTCATCATCGACGCACGCCTGCAGCCCGTCTACCTGCCGCCGCGGCTGGTCCAGGCCATCGCGCACCGCAACTTCGGCGTGGGCTTCGACCAGCTCGCCGTGATCCACCCCGGGCGGGACGGCGCCGACGCGCATCTGATCTTCTACAACGCCGACGGCTCCACCTCGGCCGCCTGCGGCAATGCCACCCGCTGCATCGCCCGCCATCTGATGACCGAAACCGGCCGCGACGCGCTGACGCTGACCACCGAGCGCGGCAGGCTCTATGCCCGCGACGCCGGCAATGGGCTCACCTCGGTCAACATGGGGCAGCCGCAACTGCGCTGGGACGAAATCCCGCTGGCGCATGAGATCGACACGCTGCGCCTGCCGATCGAGGGAGAGCCCACCGCCACCGGCATGGGCAACCCGCATTGCACCTTCTTCGTCGAGGATGCCGAGACGGTGGATCTCGAGGCGCGCGGCGCCGCGATCGAACACCATCCGCTCTATCCGCAGCGTACCAACGTGCAATTCGCCAGCCTGATCGGCCCCGATCATCTGCGCATGCGGGTCTGGGAACGCGGCGTCGGGCCGACGCTGGCCTCCGGCTCCTCCTCCTGCGCCACGGCGGTGGCGGCGGCGCGGCGCGGGCTGACCGGCCGCAAGGTGACCATCGAACTCGACGGTGGCACGCTTCAGATCGACTGGCGCGACGATGGCGTCTGGATGACCGGCCCGACAATGCATGTCTTCTCCGGGCAATTCACCCCCGAGTTCCTGAAGAGCGTCGGATGAGCGCGCCCGTCTTCACCACCCTTGGCTGCCGGCTCAACACCTATGAGACCGAAGCGATGAAGGAACTCGCCCGCGAGGCGGGGGTGGAGAATGCGGTGATCGTCAATACCTGCGCGGTCACCTCCGAGGCCGTGCGCAAGGCGCGGCAGGAAATCCGCCGGCTGCGCCGGGAAAACCCCGAGGCGCGGATCATCGTCACCGGCTGCGCCGCCCAGACCGAACCGGAAACCTTCGCCGCCATGGCCGAGGTCGATCAGGTCATCGGCAATACCGAAAAGATGCAGCCCGCCACCTGGGCCGGCATGGCCGCAGATTTCATCGGCGAGACCGAACGCGTGCTGGTCGACGACATCATGTCGGTGACCGAAACCGCCGGCCATCTGATCGACGGCTTCGGCACCCGGTCGCGCGCCTATGTCCAGGTGCAGAATGGCTGCGATCACCGCTGTACCTTCTGCATCATCCCCTATGGCCGCGGTAATTCCCGCTCGGTCCCCGCCGGGGTGGTGGTCGATCAGATCAAGCGGCTGGTCGGGCGCGGCTATAATGAAGTCGTGCTCACCGGCGTCGACCTGACCAGCTGGGGCGCCGATCTGCCCGGGGAACCGCGCCTGGGCGATCTGGTGATGCGCATCCTGCGGCTGGTGCCGGATCTGCCGCGCCTGCGCATCTCCTCGATCGATTCGATCGAGGCCGACGACAATCTGATGCAGGCGATCGCCACCGAACCCCGGCTGATGCCGCATCTGCACCTGAGCCTGCAGCACGGCGACAACCTGATCCTCAAGCGGATGAAACGCCGCCACCTGCGCGAAGATGCGATTCGCTTCTGCGAAGAGGCCCGCCGCCTGCGCCCCGGGATGACCTTCGGCGCCGATATCATCGCCGGTTTCCCGACCGAGACCGAAACGCATTTCGAAAACTCGCTGAAGCTCGTCACCGACTGCGACCTGACCTGGCTGCACGTCTTCCCCTATTCCAAACGTCCCGGCACCCCGGCCGCGCGCATCCCCAGCCAGGTGAATGGCGCCGTGATCAAGGACCGCGCCGCCCGGCTGCGCGCGGCAGGCGATGCCCAGGTTGACAAGCACCTGGCGCAACAGATCGGCCGCCAACATCACATCCTGATGGAAAACCCGCATATGGGCCGGACCGAGCAATTCACCGAAGTCCGATTCGCCACCGCCCAGACCGAAGGCGCCCTGGTCACCGCCACCATCATTGGCAGCGACGGCACCCAGCTTCTGGCCTGATCCGCGCAAAGGTCCCCCCGATGGCGCTCATCCTGTTTCTGCACGGCGCCTCGAGCAGCGGCACCTGGACCCCGGCCGCTTACCCCGACTGGCGCGCCGCCCGGCCCGGCTTCTTCTCCGGGTTTCACCGCGCCCTCGCCCGGCGGCAAGCGCCCCTGCCCCGCTCCACCTTCTTCGCCGCGCCCAAAGCGCCCTGAAAACGCCTGGCGGCCACGGCCCGCGCAGCGCGACATCCCGCCTTTTTCTAGCTGCAAATATCCTGGGGGTGAGGGCCGCAAGACCCGAGGGGGCAAAGCCCCCTGCCCCGCCCCAAAAGAAAACCCCCGCCGATGGGGCGGGGGGTCTCGGTTCATTTCGTCAGAGCGTGGCGATCAGGCGCTGTGTTTCTTGCCCTTGATCGGCGCCCAGATGCGCTTGTTGGTCAGATAGAGCAGCGCCGCCAGGATCACCAGGAAGATCACCCCGACCAGCCCGGTCTGCTTGCGCGCCATCATCTTCGGCTCCGCCGCCCACATCAGGAAGGCGGCGACATCCTGCGCCTCATGATGCAGCGAATTGGGATGGCCGTCGGCGAATTCCACGTCCTCACCCGCCAGCGGCGGTGCCATGGCGATCCAGCCGGTCGAGAAGGCGTGGTTCTCATAGAAGACCTTGCCCGCCTCTTCCTTCTGCTCACCGGTGAAGCCGGTCAGGATGGCGACGATATATTCCGGCCCGCCGATCCCGTTGAACAGCTGGCTGATCCCGGTGCCCAGCGGCCCGTGGAATCCGGCGCGCGCCTTGGCCATCAGGCTGAGGTCGGGTGCGCCGGCCGAGGTATTGGCCGGGAAGTTGTCGGTGGGATTCGCCGGGCGGGTATCGTCAAGCTCGGGGTCGAAGACCTCGAAGTTCTGCTCCGCATAGGCGCGCACCTGGTCTTCCGGCAGCGCCGGCCCGCCCTCGTCCGCGAGCGAGCGGATCGGCACGAACTTCATCCCGTGGCAGGCGGCGCAGACCTCGGTATAGATCTGCAGCCCGCGCTGGAGCTGGTTCTGGTCGTATTTGCCGAACGGACCCTCGAAGGAGAAGGCGACATCCTCCATATGCCCGCCGGCGCCGGCCGCATGACCCGCCACCGGGCTCAGCGCCAGGGCAAGGGAGGCGGCGATCGCAAATTTCTTCAGCATCTTATCCATCCCTTCTCTCACTCGGCCGGAGCCGCTTCGGCCCCGGACACGTCGGCCTTCGAGGATGCCGTGCCATAATGGGCGTTGAAATCCTCTTCGATGGTGGCGGGAATGGGGCTGGGCTTTTCGATGACGCCGAGGACCGGCAGGATCACCAGGAAGTAGGCGAACCAATAGGCCGCCGCCACCAGCGAGATCGAGGCATAGGGCTCTTCCGCCGGCATGCCACCCAGCCACATCAGCACGAAGAAGTCGATGACCAACAGCAGGAACCACCATTTGAACATCGGCCGATAGGCCCCCGAGCGCACCGAGGAGGTGTCGAGCCAGGGCGCCAGGGCCATCGCCAGGATGGCGCCGAACATGGCGATCACCCCGAAGAACTTGGCGTCAACGATGCCACCGGTGACGAAGGAGGCGAATTGCACGATCCAGACATCCGAGGTGAAGGCGCGCAGGATCGCGTAGAACGGCAAGAAGTACCATTCGGGCACGATATGCGCCGGCGTCGCCAGCGGGTTCGCCTCGATATAGTTGTCGGGGTGGCCCAGATAGTTCGGCATGAAGCCGACCACCGCCCAGAACACCACCAGCACGATGGCGAGACCGACGAAGTCCTTGATCACGAAATAGGGCCAGAACGGCAGCGTGTCCTTCTGCGCCTCGGCCTTCGACCCGCGGCGCACCTCGACCCCGGTGGGGTTGTTGTTGCCGGTGGTGTGGAAGGCCCAGATATGGACGATCACCAGCGCGGCGATCACGAAGGGCAGCAGATAATGCAGCGAAAAGAAGCGGTTCAGCGTGGCGTTCGACACCGCCGGCCCGCCCAGCAGCCAAGTCTGCAGCGCCTCGCCCACGAAGGGGATGGCACCGAACAGCCCGGTGATCACCGTCGCGCCCCAGAAGGACATCTGCCCCCAGGGCAGCACATAACCCATGAAGGCGGTGCCCATCATCAGCAGGTAGATCAGCATGCCGACGATCCAGGTGATCTCGCGCGGGGCCTTGTAGGACCCGTAGAACAGGCCACGGAAGATGTGGATATAGACGGCGACAAAGAACAGCGAGGCGCCGTTGGCGTGCAGATAGCGCAGCATATAGCCGCCGTTCACGTCGCGCATGATATGTTCGACGCTGGCGAAGGCCAGATCGACATGCGGGGTGTAATGCATCACCAGCACGATGCCGGTAACGATCTGCAGCCCCAGACAGAAGGCCAGGACAATGCCCCAGATCCACCACCAGTTCAGGTTTTTCGGGGTGGGGATCATCAGCGTGTCATAAAGCAGCCCGACGATCGGCAGACGGCTGTTCAGCCACTTTTCTGCACCGGTCTTGGGCTCGTAATGGTCGTGCGGAATTCCGGACATGAGAAGGAGCCTCCCTTACCCCAACTTGATGGTGGTTTCGTCGACGAATTCCGCCAGCGGAATCGGCAGGTTGCGCGGCGCCGGCCCCTTGCGGATACGGCCTGCGGTATCATAGTGCGAGCCGTGGCAGGGGCAGAACCAGCCGTCGTAATCGCCCGAGTTGTTGCCCAGCGGCACGCAGCCCAGGTGGGTGCAGACTCCCATCATGACCAGCCATTCGCCGGCCTCGTCGAGGGTGCGGTTCTGGTCGGTGGCCGGCGCGTCGCCGGACAGGTTGCTGTTCTCGGCGTTCTGATCCACCAGCGCGCTCAGCTCGACGGCGCGGCCTTCCTCGATCTCCTTCTCGGTGCGGCGGCGGATGAACACCGGCTTGCCGAGGAACTTGATGGTGATCTGGGTGCCGGTCTCGACCCCGCTGACATCGACGCGGATCGAGGACATCGCCTGCACGTCGGCCGAGGGGTTCATCTGGTTGATCAGCGGCCAGATCGCGGCACCGGCGGCAACTGCCCCCGCCCCTGCGGTGGCGTAAAAGAGGAAATCTCTCCGGGTGCCTTCGTTGTCTTCTGCGTGGGACACGAGGTTTCTCCAAATTCCAGGCCCGCGAGGGGCAATGAGCGCAGGCATCACTGGCGTGATGCCCTCAGTCTTAGCGTGCGTAGTTACCGATCAGAACGCCTGCCGTCCAGCCACCTTGGTCATTCCAGGTCGCTTTCAAGAGGTCTCCTGACGCAGAATGGTCACATATGCGTGACCGATCAAGCCCCTTAATTTTATGGCTCAAATTCATCTTTAGGGCCGGGTCGCCACCATCGAGGGACGCATCTCGAACTCGGCGTACCAGGCGGCGAGCTCCGGGCATCTCTCCCGCCAGTCCCGCGTCGGATGGCGGAAGTCGAGATAGCCCAGCGCACAGCCCACCGCGATCTGGCCAATGTCGAGCGGCCCAGACAGCCGATCCATCATCCGGTCGTTGATCGCGCGAATCCCGCCGAAGGCCTTGCCCCATTGCGCCTCGACCCAGGGGGCATAGATCATCTCTTCCGGCCGCACCCGGCCCTCATAGACCATCAGCACGGCGGCCTCGAGAATTCCGTCGGCGGTGGCCTCGAGCGTCAGCACATCCCAGATCCGATCCTCGGGATAGAGCCCCGCAGCGACCCGCGCATCGAGATATCGGGTGATCACCCGGCTGTCGTAGATTGTACGACCGTCCTCCAGTACCAGTGCCGGAATCTTGCCCAGCGGATTGGCCGCCCAGACCTCCTCCGCCGTCTTGACCGGCGTGGTGGCCACCGGGATCTCCTCGATCTCCCCCTCCTGGCCGGTCTCGATCGCCACCACCCGCACCTTGCGCACGAAGGGCGAGGCTGGCGACATGATCAGCTTCATCAAAACGAACTCCTCCTGTCGTTTCCGGGACGACCCTAGGCGCAGCCTCGGCCGCTGTCTACTGTCTACACCTGCCGCATCAACCGGACGAGCGCCGCCAGCTCCGCCCCGATCCCGGCGACCTCGATCCCATCGGCGGCAGCCAGGCGCGCAGCGGCGTCCTTGTTCTGGCCCAGCTTCCAGGTGCCATCCACCGCCTCGACCCTCAGCCGTACCGGAACGATCGCCCGCATCATCCGCTCCAGGGCCTGCGGCTCCATCTTGGCACTGCGCCAGGGCGCCTTGGGCAAAAGCCGCTCTTCGAACAGATCTGACAGCCGGTCGAGCAGCGCCGCCAGCTCCTCCTGCGGGCGCGGCTCCAGCACGCCGGTCAGATGCACGGCGACATAATTCCAGGTCGGCACCTGATCGTCGATCCCGTACCAGTCGGGCGAAACATAGCTGTCAGGCCCGCTGACGGCGAGCCGCGCGGCAAGCGGCGCCGTGAGCGCCCGCGCGATCGGATTGGAGCGGACCAGATGCAGATCGGCCACCTGCCCGTCCTCCGACAGGACAAAGGGCACATGGCTCAGCATCGGCGCGGCCTCCGCCGCCGACACCGCCAGAACGCCAAAGCTGCGCGCCCGGGCAAAGGCCAGGTTTTCCGCCGCGCTGGCGGTATGAAAGACCGGATTTGGATGCATCGCGACGTCTCCTTCGCGACAGTCTTGAAAGCTCCCGCGCGACTTGGCAAGCTGAAGGCGTTCTCAGGGCGGGGTGAAATTCCCCACCGGCGGTATGCGGGGCCAGACCCCGTGAGCCCGCGAGCGGCCCCTTTCGCAACCGATCGGGGTGTCAGCAGATCCGGTGAGACGCCGGAGCCGACGGTCACAGTCCGGATGAAAGAGAACGTGCGCCCCGCCCGGTCCGCCGGAGGGGACGCCCGTGATCGCCTTGGGTGACGTGTCTGAACCTAAAGGAGAGATCTGAAATGACACCCACCCGCTTCGCCTTTGTCAAAGCCCAGTGGCACGCCGATGTGGTCGACCGCGCGCTTGACGGCTTCCTGCAACTGATCCCCGCCGATCAGGTCGATGTCTTCGACGTGCCCGGCGCCTTCGAGATGCCGCTGCTCGCCCGCGATCTGGCGGCGACCGGCCGATATGCCGCCGTGGCCTGCGCCGCGCTGGTGGTCGATGGCGGCATCTACCGCCACGACTTCGTCGCCCAGGCGGTGGTTGACGGGTTGATGCGCGCCGGGCTCGACACCGGGGTGCCGGTGCTCTCGGTTTCGCTGACGCCGCACCATTATCAGGAAACCCCGCAGCATACCGAGTTTTTCCGCGCCCATTTCGTCCAGAAGGGCCGTGAGACCGCCGAGGCCGCGCTCGCCATCACCAGGGCCCGCGCCGCTCTTCTGCCGCTGGCCGCGGAATGATGCCGCGCCGGAGGGACAACCCTCCGGCCGCTCATCGCTGACGCTCCTGGCTCGAATTGCGGTCGCGCGAAGCGTCGCATTTTGCGATTGCCGTGTTTCGCAGATCAATGCCCCCGTTCGCGGCTGAAAACGGTCCACTGGACCGTTTTCCGGGCGCAGCTCACCCCCGTCTTTTTCTAGCCTTAAATATCCCGGGGGAATCGCCGCAGGCGATGGGGGCAGCGCCCCCTACCCTTCCCCCAGATAGGCCCTGAGCACCGGCGGCGGGGTATCGAGCAACACCGCCACCGGCTGCGGCGCCGATGCCACCCCATCGGCCACCAGAATGGCCTGATCGGCGATCCGCCGGGCGTCGGCGGGGTCGTGGCTGATCATCATCAGCGTGGCGCCGCTCTCTTCCGCCAGCTCGGCGACCAGCTCCAGCATCTCCACCTTCAGCGCCGGGCCCAGCGCCGCGAAAGGCTCGTCCAGCAACAAAAGCGGCTTGCTCTGCAGCAATACCCGCGCCAGCGCCGCCCGGCTCTGCTGCCCGCCCGACAGCTCGGCGGGCCGGCGCGCCTCCAGCCCCTCCAGCCCGACCCGTGCCAGCGCCTGCCGCACCCGATCCCAATGCGCCGACGTCAGCCGCAGATCGGGACTGAGCCCGAGACCCGCGTTCTGTGCCACGCTCAGATGCGGAAACAGGTTGCCGTCCTGAAACAACATCGCCACCGGCCGCGCGCCCGGGGCGTCACGGCTGATGTCGCGCCCGTCCCAGAGGATCCGCCCCGCCGCCAGATCGCGAAACCCGGCGATCGCCTCAAGAAGCGTGGTCTTGCCCGCCCCCGAAGGGCCGATCACCGCCACCCGCGCCCCGGTCTCGACCTGCCAGTCGGCGCGCAGGGTGAAATCGCCCGACCGGATCTGCACCCCCTCAAGCCTCAGCATGGCGGCGCCCTCCGCGGTCGAAGAGCCAGAACACCAGCACCGAAAGCGCCAGCAACAGCAGCGCCGCGCCGGCCGCAGCCTCCATCCGATAGGCGCCCATCAGGCGATAGATCTGCAAGGGCAAGGTGGCGACCTCCTGATCGGCAAAAAGTGCGATGACCCCCAGATCGCCCATCGACAGCGCCGCGGCAAGACCGGCGGCGAAACCGATCTGCGGCCGCATCCGGGGCCAGAGCACCAGCCGCAGAAACCCCAGGCGCCCCATGTTCAGGCTGAGCGCCAGACGCCCGAAATCGCCGATCACCGCCCGCGCCTGCGGCACCAGGATGCGCAGCGCGAAGGGCAGCGCCATCAGCGCGTTGACCAGCGCCGTCACCGGCAGCGCCAAGGCCGCCGGATCGGCAAAGGGATAGATCACGATGAAGGCGCCGGTGCCGATCACCAGGGGCGACACTGCCATGCCCAGAAGCCCGGCGCCCTCGACCCAGCCGGGATGACGCACAAGCGCCACCGCCACCGCCATCGGCAGGGCGATCAGCAGCAATATCACCGTGCTGCCCGCCGCGATCAGCAGCGAATTCAGCGCCGCCCGCCAGACACTGGCCGGCAGGGCAGAGAGGCCTGTCACGCCCTCGGCCGTGATGGCGGCAAGCGGCAGCAGCAGGAACAGCGCGGCGAGCCCGATCGCCAGCCAGTCCTGAACCTTCAGCCCCCGGCCGCCGGCATCCCATCGCCGGATCGCGCGATCGAGGCCGGCGCCGAAGCCTTCCCCCATCGCCGCGCGCAGGGCCAGCGCGGCAGCCGCGCCGGTCAGGGCGATCTGCAGCACCGACAACAGCGCCGCACGGCCCAGATCGAAATCGAAGCGGAAGGCCTGATAGATCGCCAGCTCCACCGTCGTCGCGCGCGGGCCGCCCCCCAGCGTCAGCGCCACCGCGAAGGAGGTGAGGCAGATGGCGAAGATCACCGCCAGCGCCCCCGGCGCCACCCTGCGCAGCATCGGCCATTCCAGCAACCGCCAGATCGCCGCCGGCCCGGCGCCAAGCTGGGCGGCCAGACGAAACCGCTCTGCCGGGATTTCCTGCCAGCCCTGCAGGATCAACCGTGTCGCCAGCGGCAGGTTGAAGAAGACATGTGCCAGCACCACCCCATGCAGCCCATAGATGCGCAGCGGCGGCAGGCCGACCAGGCCCAGGCCCTGGCTGATCCAGCCCGAGCGGCCGAAGACGGCCAGAAGCCCCAGCACCGCGACGATCACCGGCAGGATGAAAGGCGCCCCCATCAGCGCGATCAGCGCGGCGCGGCCCGGGAACCGCCGTCGCGCCAGGGCCCGCGCCACCGGCAGGGCGAACACCACGCTCAATCCCGCCGACAGCGCCGCCTGCAGCACGGTAAAGCGCACCGCCTGCCAATCGGCGGGCCCAAGACCGATCCCGGTCTCCGCCCGCCAGAATACCGCCGCCAGCGCGCCGAGGATCAGCACCGCGACGCCAAGCGCCGCGACGATCCCCGGCGCCGGGCTCAGCGGCCGAGCGCGGCGAGCCATTCGGCCAGCGCCGGATCGCGCAGCGCCGCCGCCTCATCCGGCGAGAACAGCAGCGCCTTCTTGGGCTGGGTCAGGGTTTCGAACCCCTTGGGCAGCCCCTCGGCCGGGGTGACGGCGGGATACATCCAGTTGGTGGTCGGGATCACCGACTGGAAGGCGTCGGTCACCATGAACTGCAGGAACTGATCCGCCAGCTCCGGCTGATCGGAGGCCGCCAGCTTGCCGGCGACCTCGACCTGCATGTAATGGCCCTCGTCAAACAGCGCGGTGGTCTTGCTGTCGTCGCCTTCCGCGATCAGGTGATAGGCCGGCGAGGTGGTATAGGAGAGCACCATGTCGGCCTCGCCATCCAGGAACAGCCCGTATGCCTCGGACCAGCCCTTGGTGACGGTGACGATATTGTCGGAAAGGCCTTTCCAGATCGCCGGAGCCTCATCGCCATAGGCGGCCTTCACCCACATCAACAGACCCAAGCCGGGGGTGGAGGAACGCGGATCCTGGATCACGATCTTCAGATCGCTGTCGGCGAGTTCGCGGAAACTGTGCGGCGCGGCCAGATCGCGGTTCTGCACGAAGGCGAAATAGCCCCAGTCATAGGGGATGAACTCATCATCCGACCATTCGACCGGCAGGCTGTAATCGGCTTTGACCGAGACCGGCGCGAACAGCCCGGTCGACCGCGCCGCCGCGGTCAGGTTGGTATCGAGGCCAAGCACCACATCGGCCTCCGACCGCTTGCCCTCGAGCCGCACCCGCGCCAGCAGCGCGGCACCATCGCCGGCGGCGACGAATTTCAGATCGCAACCGCATTGCGCCTCGAAGGCCTTCTCGATCGCCGGGCCCGGGCCCCATTCGCTGACGAAACTGTCATAGGTATAGACGGTCAGCACGGGAGTCTCGGCGGCGGCCATCTGGCCTGCTGCGCTGGTGATCAGTCCCGCTGCAAATGCAAGATACTTCATGGCATCCTCCTTTGCGGCGTCGGGGCAAGGTGGAGGCATGTCCATAAACCTTCCCTCCGCCGGTATGAGCCGGTTCAGGTTCAACGGGTTCGCGCAATGCATCTCAGCCCGATCAGGCACCCCGAGGTGGCGCCGACCCTATGCGCGGGGAGGATATGAGGCAAGCGGATTGACGGCTCGGGCCCCGGTCCCTGATCGGAACGCGCCTGCGGCGCGTGCCTCCGGCGGCCGTATTTGGGCCGAGAAGAAGCTGGAGACCCGCCCGGATTTGGCTGCCGGAGGCACGCTGTCAAAGGGCGGTATCCGCTGGCGGCCCGGCCTTGGCTGCCCCGGCCCGGTCGGCACCAGCCCGTGAATCCGCTTGAGCCACACGGCGCGCGCCGCTAATCACCGCAGCAAAGGAGAGCCCCCATGTCCATCAATACATTCGGCCATCTCTTCCGCGTCACCACCTGGGGCGAAAGCCACGGGCCGGCGCTTGGCGCCACGGTGGACGGCTGCCCGCCGGGCATCGCCATCGACGAGCCGATGATCCAGCGCTGGCTGGACCTGCGCAAGCCCGGGACCAGCAAATACACCACCCAGCGGCGCGAACCCGATGCGGTCAGGATCCTCTCCGGCGTCTTCGAGGGGCGGACCACCGGCACGCCGGTGCAGCTGATGATCGAGAACACCGACCAGCGGTCCAAGGACTACTCCGAAATCATGGAGAAGTTCCGCCCGGGTCACGCCGATATCACCTATTGGCAGAAATACGGCATCCGCGATTATCGCGGCGGCGGGCGATCGTCGGCGCGGGAAACCGCGGCGCGGGTCGCCGCCGGCGGGCTGGCGCGCGCCGCCCTGTCGGACCTGGCGCCGGGGATCGAGATTCAGGGTTACATGACCCAGATCGGGCCGCACGGGATCGATCGGGCGCGCTTTGACGCCGAAGCGATCGGCCAGAACCCGTTCTGGTGCCCGGATGCGGAAGCGGCGGAGACCTGGGCCGGGTATATGGACGCCCTGCGCAAATCCGGCAATTCGGTCGGCGCCATCGTCGAGGTGGTGGCGCGCGGCGTGCCCGCCGGCCTTGGCGCGCCGATCTATGGCAAGCTCGACACCGATCTGGCCGCTGCGATGATGTCGATCAACGCCGTCAAGGGCGTCGAGATCGGCGAGGGCATGGCCGCCGCGCTGCTGACCGGCGAAGAGAACGCCGACGAGATCTTCATCGGCCCGGACGGCAAACCGGCCTATTCCTCGAACCACGCCGGCGGCATTCTGGGCGGCATCTCCACCGGGCAGGAGATCGTGGTGCGCTTTGCGGTGAAACCGACCTCCTCGATCCTGAAGACACGGGCGACCATCACCAAATCCGGGCAGGAAACCGAGATCATCACCAAGGGGCGGCACGACCCCTGCGTCGGCATCCGCGCGGTGCCGGTGGGCGAGGCGATGATGGCCTGCGTGATTCTCGACCATATCCTGCTGAACCGCGGCCAGATCGGCGGCGCGGTGGGCGAGACCCGGGGCCGCATTGGCTGACCTCGACGGGTTGCGCGCGCGGCTGCGGCAGATCGCGGCCGATGGCATGGCGCAGGACAGCGCCCATGATCTGACCCATCTCGACCGGGTCTGGGCCAATGCCCGCGCCATCGCCGGGAACGATGTCGACGGAGAGGTTCTGCTGGCGGCCTGCTATCTGCACGATCTGGTCAACCTGCCGAAGGACAGCCTCGACCGCGCCCGCGCCTCGACCCTCGCGGCCGAGGCGGCGGCGCCGGTCCTGCGCGATCTGGGGTTCGGCGAAGACCGGATCGCCGCCGCCCAACACGCCATCGCCGCGCATAGCTTCTCGGCCGGCATCGCGCCGGAAACGCCAGAGGCGCGGGCCCTGCGCGACGCCGACCGGCTGGATGCGCTGGGGGCGGTGGGCATCGCGCGCTGCTTCGCGGTCTCGGGCGCCCTGGGCCGCGCGCTCTATGATGCCGCCGATCCCTTCGCCGCGGCGCGCGATCTGGATGACCGCCGCCAGACGCTCGATCATTTTCGCGTCAAGTTGCTGAGGCTTCCAGCCGATATGCTGACCGAAGGGGGGCGTACCCTTGCGCAGACCCGCGCCGCGCGCATGATCCGCTTTCTCGAAGACCTCGCCGAGGAAATCGGCGCCGACCTGCCGCCAGACTGGGCCGCTTCATGAGTGACATCATCAGCATCACGGCGCCGATCTATGCCGCCGTCCTGATCGGCTATATCGTGGTGCGTATCGGCTGGTTCACCACCCGCGACATGCAGATGCTGGGGCAATATGTGCTGAACCTGGCGCTGCCGGCGCTGCTCTTCACCTCGCTCGCCACCCGGCCGCTCACCGCGGTGCTGCAGACCGATTACCTGCTGGTGATGGTGGTTGGCGGGCTTGTGACCATGGCGCTCAGTTTCAGCTGGTTCACCCTTGCCGCGCCCGATCCGCTGCGCCGGGCCCTGGCGGTGATGGGATCGGCCTGCCCGAACTCGGGCTTCATCGGCTATCCGGTGATGCTCTTGATCTTTCCCGATCAGGCCGGCGTCATCCTGGCGCTGAACCTGCTGATCGAGAATGTGGTGCTCATCCCCACCGGGCTGGTGCTGATGGATCTGGCCTCGGGTCGCGCCGGGCTGTCGCCGTTCCGGCTGATCATCGGCGTGCTGAAGGCGCTGCTGCGCCGCCCGATGGTGATCGGCATGATCGCCGGGCTGATCGTCTCGGCCACCGGGTTTGAGCTGCCGGCGCCGATGCTGCGCCTGAGCGGCATGTTCGGCACTTCGGCCGCAGCGCTGTCGCTGGTGGTGATCGGCGGCTCGCTGGTCGGGCTGCCGCTGAAGGGCAACAGGCAACTCGCCGGCCAGATCGCCGCCGCCAAGCTGCTGCTGCATCCGGCGATGGTGGCGCTGGCCGCCGCGTTGCTGCCGACGCTCGGCCTGATCGTGCTGGCGCCCGAGATGCGGATCGCCGCGATCCTGTCGGCGGCGATGCCGATGTTCAGCATCTATCCGATCCTGGCGCAGGAACGCGGGCTTGGCGGCGCGGCCGCCATCGCGCTTTTGCTGGCGACCGCCTTCGCCTTCGTCACGCTGAACGTCTTCCTGGCCTGGCTGACCTGAGGCCCGGCAGCGACCCAAGAGGGGGCTGCCCGCCCCCGTCGCCCTGACGGGCGCCTCCCCCCGGCCGTATTTTCACCGAGAAGAAGCCTGGGCGCGGCCCCACCGCTTCTTCTCGTTCCAAATACGGCAAGACCTGCGGCCGCCGCCGGGCGCAGCCTCAGCCGAGAAGCTCGGCATAGGTGTCGCGCAGCGCCTTCTTCTGCACCTTGCCCATGGTGTTTCTGGGCAGCGCGTCGACCATCACGATGGTCTTGGGCTGTTTGAACTTGGCGAGCTGCCCGTCGAGCGCGGCGGCGATCGCCTCGGGCGTGGTCCCATCGCCTTCCTGCACCACCACGGCGACGACGCCTTCGCCGAAATCGGGATGCGGCACGCCGATCACGGCGCTTTCCAGCACGCCGGGCAGATCGTCGATCAGGCTTTCGACCTCTTTCGGATAGACGTTGAAACCGCCGGTGATGATCAGATCCTTGGCGCGGCCGACGATGCTGACATAGCCGTCGGCGTCGATCATCGCCATGTCGCCGGTGATGAACCAGCCGTCCGGGCGCAGCTCCTCGGCCGTTTTCTCGGGCATCTGCCAATAGCCCTTGAAGACATTGGCGCCCCGCACTTCGAGCACGCCGATCTCGCCCGCCGGCACCTCTTTGCCCTCATGCATCACCCGCGCCTCGACGCCCGGAAGCGGAAAGCCGACGGTGCCGGCGCGGCGCTCGCCCTCATAGGGGTTGGAGCAGCTCATGTTGGTCTCGGTCATGCCATAGCGTTCGAGGATGCGGTGGCCGGTGCGCGCTTCCCATTGCTCATGGGTATCGACCAGCAGCGGCGCCGAGCCGGAGATGAAGAGCCGCATGTTCGCGGCGCGCTCTCGGGTCAGGCGCGGATCGGCGAGAAGCCGGGTGTAGAAGGTCGGCACCCCCATCAGCGCGGTGGCCTGGGGCATCGCCTTGAGGATCCCGTCGGCGTCGAAGCCTTTCAGGAAGATCACCCGCGCCCCGGCGAGCAGCGCCACATTGGTGGCGACGAAAAGCCCATGGGTGTGGAAGATCGGCAGCGCATGGATCAGCACGTCTTGATCGGTGAACTGCCAGTAGTCCTTGAGCATCTCGGAGTTCGAGGCAAGGTTGGCATGGCTCAGCATCGCGCCCTTCGATCGCCCGGTGGTGCCCGAGGTATAGAGGATTGCGGCCAGATCGTCGGGGCCGCGCGGCACCGGGGTGAAGCTGCCGCGCCCGACCACAGCGTCGATCAGCGTGCCCTGCCCCTTGGCATCGAGCGTCATCACCCGCGCGTCGCCGGCAACCGCTTCGATCGCCTCGTATTTCGCCGGATCGCAGACCACCACGCGCGGGGTGGCATCGCCGAGGAAATAGGCGACCTCGGGCGTGGTATAGGCGGTGTTCAGCGGCAGGAAGACCGCCCCAGCCATCACCGTGCCGAGATAGAGCTGGATCGCCTCGATGGTCTTTTCCACCTGTACCGCCACCCGGTCGCCGGGGTGCACCCCCATCGCCACCAGCGCCGCCGCATTGCGCTCGGCGCCGGCGAAAAGTTCGCCGAAGGTCATGCTGGCGCGGGCCGGGAAGGTGGCGAAATTGCGCGTCTCATGGCCGACCGAGGCGGCGTGCAGGCGGGCGATCAGATAGTTGTCGTCATACATGGGGGGCTCCTTCTCCTTCCTGCCTTTTTGCGCCCGAACCTCATGCAAAATCAAGCGATTGATCTTTTCAGACAACCGTGATCAGGCTCACGTTCATGGCACAGTCCCTCACCTCGCATCGTCCCGGCCTTGCAATCACGCTGAAACTCAGCTCGATCTTGCTGTTTTCCATCATGTCGGCGCTGATCAAGGCCTCCTCCGACGCGGTGCCGCCGGGCGAGGCGGTGTTCTTCCGCTCGTTCTTCGCCATCCCGGTGATCCTGATCTGGATCGCCGCGCGGGGCGAGCTGCGCAGCGGTCTGGTGACCGAACGACCGATGCTGCATTTCTGGCGCGGCGTGATCGGAACCGCGTCGATGGGGCTGACCTTTGCCGGGCTCGGCCTTTTGCCGCTGCCCGAGGTCACCGCCATCGACTATGCCACGCCGATGCTGGTGCTGGTGCTGGCGGCGGTGATGCTGGGCGAGAAGATCCGGCTGATCCGCATCTCGGCGGTGGTGATCGGCATGGTGGGGGTGCTGATCATGCTCTGGCCGCGACTGGGCAGCACCACGGCGGACAGCGCGGCGACGCTTGGCGCGATGCTGATCCTCGGCGCCACTGCGCTGAAGGCGCTGGTGCAGATCCATATCCGCCGGATGGTCGAGACCGAGCGAACCTCGGCCATCGTGTTCTATTTCTCCTCCACCGCGGCGGCGCTGGCGCTGCTGACCATCCCCTTCGGCTGGGTGATGCCCGACGCGCTGACCGCGACGCAGCTTGTCATGGCCGGGCTGGTCGGTGGCGCGGCGCAGATTCTGCTGACCTCCTCCTATCGCTTCGCACCGGCCTCGATGTTGACGCCCTATGAATACAGCTCGATGCTCTTCGCCATCCTGATCGGCTATCTCTGGTTCGACGAGGTGCCGACGCTGATCATGATGGCCGGCGCCGCGCTGGTGATCGCCGGCAACGTGCTGGTGGTCTGGCGCGAACATCATCTGGGGCTGACCCGCGCCAAGGTGCGCGCGGTGAGCGATCCCAAGGGGTGACGCCGGCGCCCGAGGCGCTATGTTCCACCCCGAAGATCAGGAGGATATGCCGATGACCGAGACCGACACCGAGACCCACAAGGCGAAGATGCAGAAGCTGCAGGCCGAGCATCGTGCCAAACTGGCCGAGGCCGGCGATCCCGAACGCGGGCTGGTGCTGGTGCATACCGGCAAGGGCAAGGGCAAGTCGTCCTCGGCCTTCGGGGTGGTGGTGCGGGCGCTGGGGTGGCGCAAATCCGTCGGCGTGGTGCAGTTCATCAAGGGCAACTGGATCACCGGCGAGCGGCAGTTCTTCGAACGCCTCGGCGGGGTTGTCTGGCACACCATGGGCGAAGGCTTCACCTGGGACACCCAGGACCGCGACCGCGACATCGCCGCGGCACAGGCCGCCTTTGCCAAGGCGCGCGAGATGATGGAGAGCGGCGATTTCGATCTGATCGTGCTCGACGAGATCAACATCGCCCTGCGCTATGGCTATCTCTCGGCCGAAGAGGTGCTCGAGGGGCTCAGGGCCCGCTCCGACCGCACCGGGGTGATCCTGACCGGCCGCGACGCGCCGGCCGAGATCTGCGATTACGCCGATCTGGTCACCGAGATGACCGAGGTGAAGCACCCGTTCCAGGCCGGCATCAAGGCCCAGCGCGGGGTGGATTTCTGAGCTTCAGTCGCGGCGGCGGAAGGCGATCAGCCCCGCCTCCGCCGCGATCCGATCCTCGCTGGCCCGCTGCGCCGGACCCGATTGGCTGGATCTGGTCCCGAGGGAGACCACATTTGGCTGCGACCGGATATGCGCCTGTTGCCGGCAGGTCTGCGCGATGGCCGAAAGAAGCCGCGGCGAGAGGCCACAGCCGAAGCCTTCGGCGGCGCGATGCATCGCCAGCAGATCATCGAATGGATCCCGCATCTTTGCCTCTCCCGCCTGGGACGCCGGCTGCGGCGTCCGGTTCGTTTCCGGGATGACGGCGGGTTTCCCTGGCGGCTTGCGCCGGATCCCCCACGGGCCACCCCGAAAGGTTGAATTCCCAAGGGCTGGACGCGGGTGGCATCTGGCGTTGCGGATTATCTGACAAAAAGAATCAGAATTTGCAAGGGGCGACTCCCCGAAATGCGAAACGCCCCCGCAGATGCTGCGAGGGCGTCCGGCATCGGCCGATCCGGGGAGATCTGGATCAGAGCGACTGTTCCGCCGGGTCGAGGGTGATCGACCACAGTTCGGTATCGCCCACGTCCATCAGCCGCACGGTCATCTGCTGGGTGGCGCTGTCGATATCGACGATGCCGAAGAACTGCATCCCGGCCGAGGGCGGCAGGTTCACCTGACCCTCTGCCGGCGCCTTCACGAATTTCACCTCGGGGCCGAAGGTCATGTCCATCGCGTTCGGGCCGAAGGTGCCGGCATGCAGCGGGCCGGAGACGAATTCCCAGAAGGGTGCGAACTCCTGGAACTGCGCCTTGGACGGATCGTAATAATGCGCGGCGGTGTAATGCACATCTGCCGTCAGCCAGACGGTATTGGCGATATTGGCGTCCTTGATGAACCGCAGCAGATCGGCGATCTCAAGCTCGCGGCCCTTGGCCGGGCCGTTGTCGCCATTCGCCACCGCTTCCGCCCCCGAGGAGGTTTTCCAATCGTCCCAGACGATCAGCCCGATCGGCATATCGGCGGCGATCACCTTCCAGGTGGCCTTGGAATTGGCCAGCTCGCGCTTCAGCCAGGCGACCTGCTGGGCGCCGAGGATACGGCTTTCCGGCGTCATCTCGGTTTCCATCGCGGCGCCGTTCGGGCCGCGATAGCTGCGCATGTCGAGGAAGAAGACATCGAGCATCGGACCATAGGCGATCTTGCGATAGACCCGACCCGGTTCCGCCGGGGTGTAGGAGATCGGCGTCATCTCGTGGAAGGCGCGGGCGGCGCGAGAAGACAGCACATGGATCGATTTTTCGGTGTAACGGTCGTCGCCGCTCAGATCCTTGGAATCCGACCAATTGTTCAGGACCTCGTGGTCGTCCCACTGGAAGAAGGTCGGCACCGCGGCGTTCATCGCCAGCACGTGTTCGTCCATCAGGTTGTATTTCCACTGGCCGCGATATTCGTCCAGCGTTTCGGCGACCTTGCGCTTTTCGTCGGTCAGAACGACGTTCTTCCAGATCACCTTGCCATCCTGAACGACCTCATCCTGCATGGCGCCATCGGCATAGATGGTGTCACCGGAATGCAGGAAGAAATCGGGTTCGTGCTGCATCATGGTGCGATAGGTGCGCATGCCCTGATCGTCGATCCCCCAGCCCTGACCGGCGGTGTCACCCGACCAGACGAAACGGACCGACCGGCGCGACGCCGGAGCGGTGCGGAAATGGCCGACGATCGGTTCGGAAACCGCGTTGATGTCGTTCAGGTCGGCGGCAACGAAGCGATAGAAGATGTCCTGATCCGCCGGCAGCCCCTCGACCATCCGCTTCACAGCGAGATCACTGGTCGGCATCGCGGTCAGCGGCGCCAGCTGGCGAGCATTGGCGAAACTCTCGGTGGTGGAGACTTCCATCATTACCCGCGCCGGACGGTCGGTGCGGGTCCAGATCATGCCGGAATTGGTGGTCACATCGCCGGACTGCACCCCATGGGTGAAGACCGGGCGCGACGCCGCGCGAGACAGCGAGGGCATCGCCAGCGAGGCGGCGAAGGCGGTGCCGCCGGCCAGCACGGCGCGACGGCTGGGGCGGAGAAGGCGTTGGGGGATCATGGCTGACGTCCTGAAGGATGAATGGCTTGAGACCCGAACCGAAGGGCTTGAAACGCTACGCGAAAACCATGGGGCCGATCTGTAAGGCTTTGCCAAAAGATCAGTGATGGTTTCGAGAACCCTTTGTGACATTCAGGCCGGGGTCCAGGGATCGCGGCCTCCCCCGGGATTGAGACAGACCCAGATCATCCGGCTCAGAGCAGCCATGGTCAGCCGTTCCGGGGATTCGCACGGCGTTTCCAAGCCTACGCTCACCTCACGGTCTTCTCGTCCCGTAAAAGATGAAACTGCCTCATGAGCCCGCTCAAGACGAATGACTTTGCGCCGCCTTGTCCACCCCCGCCCTTGTGACAAGGCACGCCTACCCGGCCCCTGTAGACCGGCCTAAATGAAAAACGGCGCCGGGGTCATCCCCGGCGCCGTCAGGTCGAAAGTTCCGGATCCGAGCTTACGAAGCGGCCTTCAGCAGCCCCTCGTCCTTGGCCCGGGCATAGGCTTCGTCCAGCGCCTTGCGGGCGCGTTCCGCCAGCAGGTCGATCTCCTCCGGCTTGATCACCAGCGGCGGAGAGATGATCATCCGGTCACCCACATGGCGCATCACCAGATTGTTGGCAAAGCAGCGCTCGCGGCAGATATACCCCACAGTCCCCGCCTCGGCGGCGAAGGTGGCGTGGGGTTCCTTGTTCGGGCTCAGCGCCAGCGACCCCATCATGCCGATCAGCTTGGTCTCACCCACCAGCGGGTGATCGGCCAGCGCGTGCCATTTCTCGGCCAGATAGGGGCTGGCAACCGTCTGCACATGTTCGACGACACCCTCTTCCTGCATGATCCGCAGGTTCTCCAGCGCCACGGCGGCGGCCACCGGGTGACCCGAATAGGTATAGCCGTGGTTGAACTCCACACTGTCGAGCACCGCGGCAACCTCGTCCGAGACGACCGAGCCGCCGATCGGCTGGTAACCCGAGCTGAGACCCTTGGCGATCGTCATGATATCGGGGCGGATGCCCATGGTCTGGCTGCCGAACCAGTTGCCGGTGCGGCCGAACCCGCAGATCACCTCGTCGGCGATCAGCAGGATTTCGTATTTGTCGCAGATGCGCTGGATTTCCGGCCAATAGGTTGCCGGCGGGATGATCACGCCGCCGGCGCCCTGCACCGGCTCGGCGATAAAGGCGGCGACGCGATCCTCGCCCAGCTGCAGGATCGCCTGCTCCAGCTCCTGCGCGCGGGCCAGGCCGAAGTCTTCCGGGCTCATCTCGCCACCGGCGGCCCACCAGTTGGGTTCGTTGATATGGTGGATATCCGGGATCGGCAGACCGCCCTGGGCGTGCATCGCCGTCATCCCGCCCAGCGAGGCGGCGCCGACGGTCGAGCCGTGATAGCCGTTCTTGCGGCCGATGATGATCTTCTTGCCCGGCTTGCCCTTCACGTCCCAATAGGTGCGCACCATCCGCAGGTTGGTGTCATTGGCCTCGGACCCGCCGGAAGCGAAGAACACGTGGTTCAGATCGCCCGGCGCCAGTTCGGCGATCTTGGCGGCCAGCGCGATGGCGGGCACATGGGTGGTCTGGAAGAAGGTGTTGTAATAGGGCAGTTCGCGAATCTGGCGGGCGGCGACCTCGGCCAGCTCCTCGCGGCCATAGCCGATATTGACGCACCACAGCCCCGCCATGGCATCGAGGATCTCATGCCCCTCGCTGTCGGTCAAAAAGACACCTTTGGCGCGGGTGATCACCCGCGCGCCCTTGGCGGCCAGATCGGCCCCCGTGGTGAAGGGGTGCATGTGATGGGCTGCGTCCAGGGCCTGAAGCTCGGCGGTGGGCAGGTGATTTGTGATGGCAGGCATCGCGGAACTCCTGGCTAAATCGACACTTGGCCTGAAGATATGATCAAATTCCGCAGTGTCAATCGAATCAGGACGGAACGAAACGTTCCGCCTGCACCGCGATCATCATTTGCACGCCCTGATCCACGTCCTGCTCAATTGCCAGGCCAACACCTTCGACATCGCCGACCCGCAGCGCGGCCAGCATCTCCTTATGGCGGTCGGGCAGATTCTGGGTGCCGAAGCGGCCGCAAACGACCCGCAGCGACGGCCCGAAGCGCAGCCAGAGCCGTTCGGCCATCTCGGCCAGCAGCGGCGCATGCGAATGGGCATAAAGCACCGAGTGGAACCGATAATTCTGCAGCAGATAGCCCGAGACATCGCCGGCGACGATGGCGGAATCCAGTTCCGCATCAATCTGTTCCAGCTCAGCCACCAGCTCCGGAGAGGAAAAGCGCACGGCGCGACGGGCCAATTCGGCCTCGATGGTCTTGCGCACGAAAATCAGTTGCTCGACGTCCTCTGCCGACAAAACGGGCACCGAAACCCGGCGATTCCCCTGGAACATCAGCGCCCCGTCGGAAATCAGCCGGCGGATCGCCTCGCGTACCGGCGTCATCCCGGCGCCCAGCGAATCAGTCAGCCCCTGAATCGTCACCGCCTGCCCCGGCGCCATCTCTCCGAACAGGATCTGGGCCCGGAGTTTCTGATACACCTGCTCATGCACCGGCGCAGCGGCGACTGCCTTTGCGGCCGGTTTGCGGGCATTCTCCGCCGGTTTTTTGATCAAATTCACTTGACTTGTTCCAATCCAAATGACGACGCTTGCGCTGTGCGGATCCGCGTGAAAACATAACTTGTGCCAACAAAGAAGGCAAAAAACTTGATCAAATGCCGGGCGCGGGACTAACCCAAGCCCTCTCGGGGAGCCATATTAATGACCTTTAAATCGCTCACTGCAACTGCGATCCTCGCCCTGGGTGTCGCCGTTGCCGCCCAAGCTGAGGAAGTCCGCGTCTATAACTGGTCGGATTATATCGACGAAAGCCTGTTGACGAAATTCCAGGAAGAGACCGGCATCAAGCTGATCTACGATGTCTTCGACAGCAACGAGGTGCTGGAGACCAAGATGCTGGCCGGCGGCTCGGGCTATGACGTGGTGGTGCCGACCGGCACCTTCCTGCAACGCCAGATTGCTGCGGGCGCGTTCCAGAAGCTGGACAAGTCGAAGCTGCCGAACATCAAGAACATGTGGGATGCGATTTCGTCGCGCACGGCGAAATACGACCCCGACAACCAATATGCCATCAACTACATGTGGGGCACCACCGGCATCGGCATCAATGTCGCCAAGGTCAAGGAAGCCCTGGGCGAGGACGCCCCGATCGACAGCTGGGATCTGGTCTTCAAGCCGGAGAACATGGAAAAGCTGGCCTCTTGCGGGGTGTATTTCCTCGACGCGCCGACCGAGATGATCCCGGCCGCGCTGAAATACATCGGCGAGGATCCGGACAGCCACGACCCCGACGTCATCGCCAAGGCCGAGCCGGTCTATATGGCGATCCGCCCCTATATCCAGAAGTTCAACTCGTCCGAATACATCAACGCGCTGGCCAATGGTGACATCTGCGTCGCGGTCGGCTGGTCGGGCGACGTGCTGCAGGCGCGTGACCGCGCGGCCGAGGCCGACAACGGTGTCGAGATCGCCTTCAACGCGCCGAAGGAAGGCGCCCAGATGTGGTTCGACATGATGGCGATCCCGACCGATGCGCCGAACCCCGATGGCGCCCACAAGTTCCTGAACTTCATCATGGACGCGCAGAACATGGCGGCGGCGTCGAACTATGTCTATTACGCCAACGGCAACCTGGCCTCGCAGGAATTTCTCAACGAGGACGTGATCGGCGACCCGGCGATCTACCCCTCGGCCGAGGCGATGGACAACCTGTTCACCACCACACCTTATGACGCCAAGGTGCAGCGGGTCGTGACCCGCCTGTGGACCAAGATCAAATCGGGCACCTGATCCCGAACAACGGGCGGGTCCAGGAAACGGGACCCGCCCTTTTTCCTTGTCCGGAACATATCGGGGGCCTCTGCCAGTGAACTCGACGAAATTTGCGCCCTGGGCGGATCCAGAGGCGAAACCGCTGATCCGTTTTCAGAACGTCACCAAGCGGTTCGGAACCTTCACAGCGATCGACAACCTGTCGCTGGATATCTACGAACGTGAATTCTTCGCGCTCCTCGGCCCCTCGGGCTGCGGCAAGACCACGATGATGCGGATGCTGGGCGGGTTCGAGAACCCGACCGAAGGCCGGATCGAACTGGCCGGCAAGGACATCTCGGGGGTGCCGCCGAACAAGCGCGCGGTGAACATGATGTTCCAGTCCTACGCGCTGTTCCCGCATCTGACGGTCTGGGACAATATCGCCTTTGGCCTGCGCCGTGACCGGATGCCCAAGGCCGATCTGGAGGCGCGCGTGGCCGAAATGCTCAAGCTGACCCGGCTGGAGAAATTCGCCAAGCGCAAGCCGCATCAGATCTCGGGCGGACAACGGCAGCGGGTGGCACTGGCGCGTAGCCTGGCCAAGGCGCCGAAGCTCCTGCTGCTCGACGAACCACTGGGCGCGCTCGACAAGAAGCTGCGCCAGGACACCCAGTTCGAACTGATGGACATCCAGGAAAAGACCGGCACCACCTTCGTGATCGTCACCCACGACCAGGAAGAGGCTATGACGGTGGCCTCGCGGGTGGCGGTGATGGACGAGGGCCAGCTGATGCAGGTCGCCACCCCGGATCGCATCTATGAGACCCCCAACAGTGTCTATGTCGCCGACTTCATCGGGGATGTGAACATCATCGAAGGCACCGCGACCCCGGACGGCGACGACACTTACAAGATCGACTGGGCCGCAGGCCAGATGCCGATCAGCGCCGCCTCGACCCGCCCCTTCTCGACCGGGGAGAAATGCTATCTCGCCATCCGGCCGGAGAAGGTGACGATCTCGGCCGAACGTCCCGAGGGCGCGATCAACGCGGTGCAGGGCCGGGTGCTCGACATCGCCTATCTCGGCAATATCTCGACCTATCACGTGGAACTGCCCTCGGGCGCGGTGATCAAGGCGCAGACCGCCAACACCCGCCGCATCTCGCGCCGCAGCTTCACTTGGGAAGATTCCGTCTGGCTGTCCTGGACGGTCACCGGCGGCGTCCTTCTGGCGGAGTGAGCTCATGCGCCGATTTCTCCTGATCGCGGTTCCCTATCTCTGGCTGCTGGCGCTGTTCCTGGTGCCCTTCATCATCGTCCTGAAGATCTCGCTCAGCGATACCGCGCTGTCGATCCCGCCCTATACGCCGACGCTGGATCTTTCGGCCGGCTGGCAGGGGATCAAGGCCTTCTTCAACGATCTGGATTTCGAGAATTTCGTCTTCCTGACCGAAGATTCGCTCTATTGGAAAGCCTATCTCTCCAGCCTGATGATCGCGTCCTTCTCGACCGTCCTGACGCTGATGGTGGGCTATCCGATCGCCTATGGCATGGCCCGCGCGCCCGAGGAATGGCGCCCAACCCTGATGATGCTGATCATCCTGCCGTTCTGGACCAGCTTCCTGATCCGGGTCTATTCCTGGATGGGCATCCTCAGCCAGGAGGGGTTCCTGAACCAGTTCCTGCTGTGGATCGGGCTGATCGACCAGCCGCTGATCATCCTGAACACCAAGATCGCGGTCTATATCGGCATCGTCTATACCTATCTGCCCTTCATGATCCTGCCGATCTATGCGGCCCTCGATCGGCTGGATGAATCGTTGATCGAGGCGGCCGAGGATCTGGGCTGTTCGCGGCTCTCGGCCTTCTGGCTGGTGACCATCCCGCTGTCCCGGAATGGTATCGTCGCCGGCTGCTTCCTGGTGTTCATCCCGGCGCTTGGTGAATTCGTCATCCCGTCGCTCCTGGGCGGCTCGGGCACGCTGATGATCGGCAAGGTGCTGTGGGAGGAATTCTTCTCGAACCGCGACTGGCCGGTGGCCAGCGCCGTGGCGATCGTTCTGCTGGCGATCCTGGTGATCCCGATCGTACTGTTCCAGCGCAACCAACAGAAACAGGCGGAGGCAGAGCAATGAACAGGCTGAGCTGGTTCAACACGGTGTCCCTGACGCTGGGATTCGCCTTTCTCTATATCCCGATGGTGATCCTGGTCATCTACAGCTTCAACGAAAGCAAGCTGGTGACGGTCTGGGCGGGCTTCTCGACCAAATGGTACGGTCAGCTTCTCAAGGATCAGGCCTTTCTGAATGCCGCCTGGGTGACGCTGAAGGTGGCGGTCATGTCCTCGACCATCGCCACGGTGCTGGGCACCATGGCCGCCTATGTGATGGTGCGCAGCGGGCGGTTCTTTGGCCGCACCCTGTTTTCCGGCATGATCTATGCGCCGCTGGTGATGCCCGAGGTGATCACCGGCCTGTCGCTGCTGCTGCTGTTCATCGGCCTCGGACTGGACCGCGGCGTGATAACCATCGTCTTGGCCCATACGACCTTTGCGATGTGCTATGTCTCGGTGGTGGTCTCCTCGCGCCTGGTGACCTTCGACAAGTCGCTTGAGGAAGCCGCGCTCGATCTCGGCTGTACCCCGGCCGAGGCCTTCCGGCTGGTCACCCTGCCGATCATCGCCCCGGCGGTGGTCTCGGGCTGGCTGTTGGCCTTCACCCTGTCGCTCGACGATCTGGTGATCGCCTCCTTCACCTCCGGCCCCTCCTCCACAACCCTGCCGATCAAGATTTTCTCCGCCGTGCGTCTGGGCGTCTCGCCCGAGATCAACGCGCTGTCGACGGTGATGATCGGCATCGTGACCATCGGGGTGATCGCCACTTCGCTGATCACCAAGTCCCAGAAGGTTCGTCAACAGCGCGACGAACAGGAAGCTGCACGCGCACAGTAATGAAACACATATTCGGAAATTACGCCTATTCCGCAGGGCCGCGGGCCGGCTGCTGGTGGGATGAGACCATCGAAGCCCCCGCCTGGCCGCAAGCAAAGGGTGATCTGACCGCGGATGTCGCCATCATCGGCGCCGGCTTTACCGGCCTGTCCGCCGCGCTGCATCTGGCCGAGGCCGGCGTCGATGTCGCCGTGGTCGACGCCGAATATCCCGGCTGGGGCGGCTCGGGGCGGAACGGCGGCTTCTGCTGCCTGGGCGGCGCCAAGCTGAGCGGCGACAAGATGGCCCGCGCCTATGGCAAGGATCAGGCCGAGGAGTTCTATCGCGCCGAGATCGCCGCGATCGACCTGGTGGCCGACATCCTGCGGCGGTTCGGCATCGACGCCGACACCCATTCGCACGGCGAAACCCAACTGGCCCATTCGCCGCGCGCCATGGCACGGCTGCGCCGGCAGGCCGCCGCCGATCCCGCGGCCGAGCTGACGGAACCCGAGGATCTGGCGGCGCAGGGGCTCCTGGCCGTCGGCATGACCGGCCCGTTCCACGGCGCGCTGACGCTGCGCCAGGGCTTCGGCCTGAACCCGCGCAAATATGTCTTCGGCCTGGCCGCCGCCGCCCAGGGCGCCGGCGCCCGGCTCTATCAGAACAGCCCGGCGGGCCGGATCACCCGCCAGGGCAACCGCAACGTGATCGCCCTGCCGCAGGGCAGCCTCAGCGCCGATACCGTGCTGATCTGCACCAACGGCTATTCCAGCGACGATCTGCCCGACTGGCTGGCCGGCCGCTATATCCCAGCGCAATCGACCGTGCTGGTCACCCGGCCGCTGACCGATGCAGAACTGACGGCGCAGGGCTGGACCAGCGATCAGATGTCCTATGATACCCGGCACCTGCTGCATTACTTCCGGCTGATGCCGGATCGGCGGTTCCTGTTCGGAATGCGTGGCGGGCTGACCTCCACCCCCGCGGCCGAGGCCGCCTCTCGCGCGCGGGTGCGGCGCGATTTCGAAACCATGTTCCCCGCCTGGGCCCATGTCGAAAGCCGCAATAGCTGGTCGGGCATGGTCTGCGTGTCGCGCAACCAGGTCCCTTTCACCGGCGCGGTGCCGGGGATGCCGGGCGTCTTCGCCGGGCTTGCCTATCACGGCAATGGCGTCGCCATGGGCAGCTATGCCGGCAGCCTGTTGGCAGCGCTGGCGCAAGGCCGCCGGCCCGACACCCCCTATCCGGAGTTCATGAGCCAGCCGATGGGCCGGTTCCCCTTCGGCCGGTTCCGCCGCATCGTGATGCCGCCGGCCTATCTGGCCTATTTTTTCAAAGACCTCTGAAGCGCCGACACCTCCAGCGCCAGACCCTCGGCATAGGGGGTCTGGCCGCGCCCGGCCTGCAACTGGCAATAGGCCGCCATCCGCCAGTGAAACCAGGGGAGAAGCGCGCGCAAGCGGGCGATGACCCGGCCGTCGGGATAGGCGGCCAGAAACGCCTGCTCCTCCGCCGGGTCGAGCGGGGCGCCGCGATAGATCAGTTGCATGGCGGGCGACAGGAAGATCGCCAGATCCGCGGCCGGATCGCCCAGCGCCGGACATTGCCAGTCGATCAGCGCCGCCCCCTTCGGCCCGACGACGATATTGGCGGGCACCGGATCGCCGTGGATCAGCACGCGCCTGCCGGCGGGCGCGACCTCCCCCTTCGGCTCCAACGCCGCCAGGCCAGCATCATCGGGGCAAAGCGCCAGGATTTCCCGGCCCTGCCCCGCCAGTGCCGCGCTGCCGTCGGGGCCTGCCGGCAGATCGGGCGGCGGCTGACGATGGAGCCCTCCCAGCAGGCGCCCCACCGCCCCGGCCCCCTCGACCCACCGCTCGCCCGGCAGATGGCGATAGAGCACCCAGGGCGCTTGTCCTGCGGGCTCGGCCGCGACCAGCTCGGGGGCCAGCCCGATCCCGGCCAGGGCGATCAGCGCCGCAGCCTCGCGGCCGGCATCATTGGCGAAGATCGGCGTCGCCGCCGAGGGATCGTAGAGCTTCAGGACCAGCCCGCCGGACAACCGCCAGACCCGGTTCGACCGGCCGCCCGCCAGGGCCTCGGCCCCCTCCCCCGCCAACAGACCGCGCAGCCGCAGCCGCGCGATCAGATCGGCGGGCGGGGGCGACGGCGGCGGCGGGATATCTATCTGGGTCTCTTGCATCGCGGTCCGGTTCCGGAGAGGTCGCAGCATTCCCCGGAACGCGCTCGCCCGCAAGACCCCGGCCACAGTTGAGTTTGCCCGGCAAAGCGCCTATTTCGGGCCAGAGAGCCAAGGCAGATGGCCCAGAAAAGGATCCCGACGTGGCAAACCATCTTTACAAGAACGACCTGCCCGACGGGCTCGACCTCGGGCCGATCGTCGCCATCGACTGCGAAACCATGGGGCTGAACCCGCATCGCGACCGGCTTTGCGTGATCCAGCTGTCGGGCGGTGACGGCAATGCCCATATCGTGCAGGTCGCCAAGGGCCAGACCCAGGCGCCGAACCTCTGCCGCATGCTGACCGATCCCAAGGTGCTGAAGCTGTTCCATTTCGGCCGCTTCGACATCGCCGCGATGTACAACGCCTTCGGTGCCCTGGCCGCGCCGGTCTATTGCACCAAGATCGCCAGCCGACTGGTACGCACCTATACCGACCGCCACGGGCTGAAGAACCTGACCTCCGAACTGATCGGCGTCGATATCTCGAAGCAGCAGCAGATGAGCGATTGGGGCGCCGAAGAGCTGACCGGCGCGCAACTGGACTATGCGGCCTCGGACGTGCTCTATCTCCACCGGCTGCGGGAGGAGCTGAACAAGCGCCTCGCGCGTGAGGGGCGGACCGAGATCGCCCAGGCCTGTTTCGATTTCCTTCCCCATCGGGCGCTTCTGGATCTGGAAGGCTGGCCCGAAATCGACATCTTCGCCCACGCATGACCGATACAGCCACCTTCCTCGACACCGCCCGCCAGGTGATCACCGACGAGGCCCGGGCGCTCGACGTCCTGGCCGAGGCGCTGGACGACAAATTCGTCCGCGCGCTGAAGCTGATCCTCACCGCCAAGGGCCGGATCATCGTCAGCGGCATCGGCAAATCCGGCCATATCGGCCGCAAGATCGCGGCGACGCTGGCCTCGACCGGGACGCCGGCGCAATTCGTCCACCCGGCCGAGGCCAGCCATGGCGATCTGGGCATGATCGCCAAGGGCGACGTGGTGCTGGCGATCTCCAATTCCGGCGAGGCGCCGGAGCTGGCCAATCTGGTCGCCTATACCCGCCGCTTCGACATCCCGCTGATCGGCCTTTCCAGCCGGCCGGACAGCACGCTGATGACCCAGGCCGACGAACATCTGCTGATCCCCAACCGGGGCGAGGCCTGCGGTTTCGGCATGGTGCCGACGATCTCCACCACGCTGACGCTGGCGATGGGCGACGCGCTGGCGGTGGCGCTGATGAAATACCGCCACTTCGGCCCGGAGAATTTCCGCGACTTCCACCCCGGCGGCAAGCTGGGCGCGCAACTGAGCAAGGTGCGCGACCTGATGCATGTGGGCGAGGCGCTGCCGATGGTCGCCGCCGACACCCCGATGAGCGAGGCGCTGCTTGAGATCAGCCGCAAGAGCTTTGGCGTCGCCGGCGTCACCGATGCCTCGGGCGCGCTGATCGGCATCATCACCGACGGCGACCTGCGCCGACATATGGCGGGCCTGCTGAGCCAGACCGCCAAGGATGTGATGACCGCCAATCCCACCACCATCGGCCCCGACGCGCTGGCCGAACAGGCCGTCGCGGTGATGAACCGGCGCAAGATCACCTGCCTGTTCGTGGTCGACCCCGCCGGGTCGCGCAATGCGGTGGGTCTGTTGCACATCCACGACTGCCTGCGCGTCGGTCTGGGCTGAGAGGGAGCGGAGGGAAGGATGGATCGTCATTCCCGACTGGTGGCCTATTTCAAGGTCATTCTGCCGCTGGCGGCGCTGTTCCTGCTGTCGACGCTGTTCCTGTTGTCGCGCAGCATCGCCCCCACCGGCACCACCCCCTTCGCCGAGAAGGATATCGAAGCGCGGGTGCGCGGCCAGCAGATCACCGGCGCCTTCTTTTCCGGCATCACCAATGGCGGCGACGAGATCACGGTAAGCGCCAGCACGGCCCATCCCGCCAGTGCCGGCGGCAGTGCCGATGCCGAGGAGCTGCAGGCGCATCTGACACTGGCGAAGGGCGGGGAAATCCGGCTGAAATCAGACGCTGGCACGCTCAATCCGGCCGGCGACCGCGCCAGTTTCACCGGAAACGTGCGTATCACCACCTCGACCGGCTACACGGTGACGACGCAGCAGCTCGACACCGGGCTCGACACCTTCTCGGCCGAAACACCCGGACAGGTTGAGGGAACCGGCCCCTTCGGCAATTTCACCGCCGGGCAGATGCAAATCGGCGCAAAAAACAAGGACGCCCCAGTCCATATGCTTTTCACCAAGGGCGTAAAACTGGTATACGATCCGCGAAATCCCGAGAAAGACTAACCAGTGCACTATATCCGTCTTTTGTTTCTCACCCTTGCGCTGGCCCTCGGAGCGGGTGCGACGCAGGCCCAGGAAACCCGCGTCGCCTTCGGCAACAGCAAGGCCGACACCTCGGCCCCGGTCGAGGTGACCGCGGACAACCTGGATGTGAACCAAGCGGACGGATCGGCAGAGTTCACCGGCGACGTGCTGGTGGTGCAGAACGAGATGCGGCTGACCGCCGCCCGCGTCTTTGTGGTCTATGACCGCGACCAAAGCCGGATTGCCCGGCTGGAGGCGACCGGCGACGTGGTGCTGGTCAGCGGCCAGGATGCGGCCCAGGCCGATCGGGCCGATTACAGCATCGACGCCGGCACCATCGTGATGACCGGCAACGTGCTGCTGAGCCAGGGCCCCAGCGCGCTGAGTTCCGAGAAGATGACGATCGAACTGGGCAGCGGCACCGCCCGGCTGACCGGACGGGTCAAGACCATCCTCAACCAGAATGGCAGCAAGTGATGGCAACGCCGGAACTGACCGTCACCCAGGGCTCCTTGGGGCTGCGCGTCGAGCGGGTCCGCAAGTCCTATCGCAAGCGTGTCGTGATTCGGGATGTGTCGATGACGCTCGACCGCGGCGAGGTGGTGGCGCTGCTGGGTCCGAACGGCTCGGGCAAGACCACGACCTTCTATGCCATTGCCGGGCTGGTCTTTCCCGAGGCCGGCACGGTGACGCTGGATGGCCAGGCGGTGACCACCCTGCCGATGTACCGCCGCGCCCGCATGGGCATCGGCTATCTACCGCAGGAAATGTCGATCTTCCGTGGCCTCAGCGTCGAGGACAATATCCTTGCCGTGCTCGACATCTCGGCGCGCGATCCCCTTGCCCGCCGCGAAAGGCTGGAAGAGCTGTTGTCGGATTTCTCGATCGAACACCTGCGCCGGGCACCGGCGCTGGCGCTGTCGGGCGGCGAACGCCGGCGCGTGGAAATCGCCCGTTGCCTGGCTGCCGACCCGAAATATCTGCTGCTGGACGAACCCTTTGCCGGGGTCGACCCGATCAGCGTGGGCGATATCCGCCACCTCGTCGCCGATCTGAAAAAGCGCGGCATCGGCGTTCTGATCACCGATCACAACGTGCGCGAGACGCTGGAGATCATCGACCGCGCCTATATCCTGCATGACGGTCAGGTGCTGATGTCGGGCACCCCGACCGAGGTGGTCGAGAACGAAAACGTCCGCCGCGTCTATCTTGGTGACAGTTTCCGCATCTCCTGATCCCGGCCGCCGCTGGCGCCGCTCCGCTGATCCTCCGGATTTTATGCGCCGCGACGCAAGGATACGTTGACACCCGCCCGAGATCTCGCCTCAAATGAAGTCATGGCACGCGTGCGACCCCTTGCGAATTCCGGTCCGGCCTTCACTTCCAGGCCCGGTCGTGCCGTTTTCGCCGCGATGCCAGTCTCAACCACCCGCAACTGACGCAAGGCCGGGGAATATCCCGGTCATGCCGGGTGCATAATGAAAAGGAGAGCACATGCGTTACCAAATCAGCGGACGGCAGATCGACATCGGCACGGCCCTGCAAACCCATGTGGAGGAGCAGCTCGATGCCGCGATCACCAAGTATTCCGACAATCCGATCGACGCCATTGTGATCTTTTCGCGCGACGCCTACGAATTCGTCTGCGAAGCGACAGTCCATCTTTCCACCGGGTTGACCGCCAAGGCCAAGGGCAGCGCAACCGAGATCTATGCGGCCTTCGATGCCTGCTGCGAGAAAATGGAAAAGCAGATGCGGCGCTATAAGCGTCGTCTGAAAGACCACCACCGGGATCGTGCGGAACCTGTTGAACTTATGGGCGCAGCCTCGTATATCCTCGCCGCGGAAGAACAGACCGATGAGGAAGAGCCCGCGACGCTCCAGCCCATCATCATCGCCGAGATGGAGACGAAGATTCCCTCGCTCTCTGTCGGCGAAGCGGTGATGCAGATGGAGCTGGCGGGCGCCCCGGTGCTGATCTTCCGGAATGAAAGCAAGGACGGGTTGAACGTCGTCTATCGCCGTGATGACGGCAATATCGGATGGATCGACCCGCAAACCGGAAACTGATAGCATAAGGCGCCGGACAACCGGCGCCTGAGCGGAGCAATCTCTGATGGCATTAGCGAGCATCCTCAAGCCTGAGGCCGTGAAAGTTTTTTCTGCTGTCTCCAGCAAGAAACGACTGTTTCAGGAAATTGGAGATCTCGCCCAAAGTGCCTATGGCCTGGACGCCCAGGCCACCGTCGACGCTCTGCTGGAACGCGAAAGCCTTGGCCCCACCGGTGTGGGCCATGGCGTCGCCCTGCCGCATGCGCGGATGCCGGGACTGAACGGCGTTGTCGGCACCTTCGTGATGCTGGAAAAGCCGATCGACTTCGGCTCGGTCGACCGCCAGCCGGTCGACATCGCCTTTTCGCTCTTCGCGCCGGAAGATGCCGGGGTCGAACACCTGAAGGCGCTGGCGCTGGTGTCGCGGACGCTGCGCGATGCCTCGCTTTGCGCCAAGCTGCGGGCCAATCCGGATCCGGCGACGCTTTACACCCTGCTGACCGAAAGCCACACCCTGGCGGCCTGAGCCGCCGGGCCGGTCAACCGGCCCGCCAGGGTCCGAAGCCGAACATCATGTAATCACGCTGATAGACATCGGCGACGAGCGTTTTGATCTCGTCGTCGTAGATGTCTTCCAGCCCAAAGGGCTGATCCGGCGCCCCCGGTTGCGGCGCGACCGAAGCATCGCAACCGATCTGCCGCGCCAGCCGCGGCAGCGCCTCGGCCAGTTCCTCCTCGCGCAGCACCAGATCGGGCAAGGCGAACTCTCCGAACCCCGCAAGCACCTGCGCCTGGGTGCCCCAGGCCGCGTCAATCCGCACCGGCGTCTGCCCGGCCAGGTTCATCTTGAGAAACTCAAGAAAGGCCGCAAAGGCCGCGCGGTGATCGGCCCGGCTAAAGCTGGCATCGGGGGATTTCTGAGGGATCGGCAGCTTGAACTTCTTGCGCAGCAGCTCGCGGATCTGGCGATAGCTGCCCTTGCCCTCGTTCAGGATCTTGTCGCAGAACACATGATGCGCCCGCGCCGCCGGGTGACGCAGCACGGTAAAGCTGCGGTGGCCCGGGTGCTGGCGCTTCCATTGGCGCAGCTCCTTCTGGGTCATCTTGGTTGGCAGTTCCTCGACCGCAACACCCTCGAGCGCCGCCAGCCAATCCACCACCTCGGCCTCGGGCCCGCCGCGCACCGGCAGATAGAGCAGCGGCACGTCGACCCCCGCCACATAGCTGGGCACCGCCGGCCCGCGGCGGGGTTCGAAATTCGGCGTCCGGGTCAGGTTGAACCGGTCAAGACCAGAGAGCGCCTGTGCCATCTCCTCGGGGTTGTCGACCTTGTCGATCACCGCACCCGGGTTTTGCGGCTTCAGCGACTGGTCAAGCTCCTCAAGCCGCGCCACAGCCCCCAGCCAGCGCGCCAGCCCGTTCATCACGCCCAGATCCTGCAGGTCCTCGTAAGCGACGTAAAAGGCCGTCTGCCCGCTGGTCTGCAACCGGTTCAGAAGCTGCACCTGAAACGCCTGCAAGGCGGCGACATGCGCGGCGAATTCCTCCGCCTCGAAATGCGCCAGCGCCTCTTTCCGCCGCTTCACATCGGTCAGTTTCCACTGGCCGGTGGCCTGGGCGATCTTCCACGACACATAGCTGTCCAGGGGATTGCGGGTCAGCACGATCTTGGCGCAACGCGGATCATCCAGCAGGGTGTCGAGCACGCGTGGATCGTGATCGTGGAAATAGCGAAACCCGCCCAGCGCGCCAGGTGTCGCCCGGACCGCCGCAAGCAGCCGGTCGGGATCGGCATCGCGCTGCGCCTGGGTCACGTCGAGGATCGCATCGCGGTTGGGATAGCCGATGAAATGCGGATTGAAGGCCTCGCCATGGCAGGCCACATCGTCAAGCGCGTTAAGGTTCACTTCGAGAAAGTTGGACCCTGTCCGCATCTCGGCGAAGATCACGAAATAATCGAAAGCAGTGGTTGCGGTCATCAACGATCACCGCACCAGATAGGGTTTTCGTGCCGGTTTCTTCACTGCGACCTGTCCCTGTTCCACTGGGAAATCCCCCATCAAATAGGGGTGCATCCCCTGGTTTTTCAGATTTTGCAGGAACTGGCCGAACCCGTCCAGATCGGCCATCTTCGGCGCCTCGGCCAGATGCTGGCGCATCGCCGCCGGCCGGATTTCGTCAAGGATGGTCTGCAAGGGCTCCATCGGCGCCTCAATGAATTCGGCCATGTTCCAGATCCGCACCCGCGCCTTCACATAGGTCGAGCGCAGGATATCCAGATGCTTGCTCTCGATCCGCTGCAGCCGCGCCGCCTCTTTCCTGAGCTCGGCGAAATTCGCGTTCGAGCGAAACAGCGGCACCGCCCAGGCGCCGGTGATAACCGAGATCTGGGCATTCGGATCGCGGGCGATGATCCAGTTGATCTTCTGGTTGTCGGCCGGGCCGAACTGGAAACACTGCCGCTCGCCCCGCATGTTCCAGATCAGGCTGGTCAGAAAGCCCTTCGGGTCATAATCCCGCGTCGCGGCGCTGTCCGACAAGGCGCCGTTCATCAGATGCTGGCCGCCGGCGAATTCCACGCGGTCAGCCGCGAAAAGATGGCCGTGCACCCGCGCGCCGGTGGACTTTGCCAACCAGCCCTCGAAGTTATCGAACAGTTCGGCAAAGCCCTGGAACACCGAATAGGGGTGCGAGGTGATGCCGTTTTCCCAGCCATGGTTGGGAAAACGGCTTTGCATGTAAAGCCCCGGCCGGCCGCGCGTGCGCCGCTCCACCGCCTTGGCGAACAGCCGGTCGATCTTGCCCGGGTTCGGTTCGGTCCGCTTCATCGCGCCGTCGCTGTCGGTCAGAAAAGCCTGATACAGCCGGTCGGCCCGCGGCCAGATCTTGCGGGCGACGAAACAATCCGACCGGCGCAGAAGCTGCAGGTGATCGTCATAGAAGATATGCGGCTTGCCCTGGAAATCGAACTTGGACAGGGTCAGCGACCGGCTTTCGATATTGGTGGAATAGCGCCGCGCCAAGGTCTGGAAATAGCTTTCATCGGGAATCCAGACCCGGCGAAAATACCGCTCGTACACACCGCGACGCGGGTCCTCCAGGATCGCCGACAGGGTCTGGCGCGTCAGACACCACCACTGGCTGCCCATATGCGGCACCAGCCCTTCGGGAATGTGCCGCTTGATCCCCAGCCGCCGCTGCAATTCGACATAGCGGTCGAACAGATAGCGCTGCCGCTTCCATGAGAATGGAAATCGCAGGGTAAAACGTTCCTCGTCCAGCCCGCCCACCGTCCAGGGCACATCGGCGGTGGTGGCGCTTTCGATGAAATCGGTGCGCGACCGCATCGAGAGATAATCGATCAGTTCCTGCACCGGGCGCAGCGGCAGGCAGGATCCGGAGGCGAGATAGACATGCCCCACATCGGGAAACTGCGCCAGCATGAGTTCCGCCGCCGATTGGGTCGCCGCCACGATGCCCCAGGTGCCCCATTCACAGCGGTGCCGCGTGCTGAACAGGATCAGCGGGTCGTCAGCCACCGCTTGGGCGAAGGCGCGATAGACCCGGCGAGACACATTGCGATCCACGTGGATCACCACCGGACAGCCTGCCGCCGTCCAGTGCCGCGCCACCTGTTCGGCCCGGTTCAGCGCGGTATGCACCAACATGATGATGCCGACGCTGCTGCTCATGCCCAGTTGCCCTTGGACATCAGCCCCAGAATCTCAAGCTGGCGCCAGTTGATGTATTTCTCCGACCACTTGCACCAAAGCTCGGGATCGTCCTTCAAGCTCTCGGCATAGGCCTTGTATTCGACCGAGGCCGCGTAATGCTGCTTGCGCTCCAGCTCCTCCGCCGCCTTGGTCGAAAAGGTATCGAGGAACTTGGCGTGCAGCAGGATGCCACTTGCCTTCTCTCCTCCCCATTCGTCGTAGACCAGGTTCAACCCGCGCGGCAGCAGCATATGGGTCGAGCTGGCATAGGTGTATTTGCGATCCCATTTGACCAGCGGGATCTTGTTGAGCGCCGGCGCCTTTTCCGGCGCGTCGGGAAAGAACACCCGGCTGCGCGGTCCGCCCTGAATCCACAGGTTGCCATAGCGCTTGTTCCGCTTCAGCGAATAGTTCCCGCTGTCGAACCAGCGGGCGATCTCGATCGGATCCTGCCCTTCGCGATAGGGCTGCGCATCAAGCCGCCCCTTCGGATACATGTCCAGCAACATGGCCGAGAAAGACTTGATCGACGAGGCATCAAGCCAGTCGGTCAGCGCCCTGAGCGGCCTTGTATCGCAGAAGGGATAGATCAGGAATTCATCCGGATCGACCACCAGGCACCAATGGCCATGGCCGTACCAGCGTTGCAGCCAGTTCAGCCAATCCACCCCGAAGCGCGACCGCTTGTAGCTGGCGGTGGTCGACCACAGCGAAACATCGGACTGATCCTTGAGATAATCGGCCGATCCATCATCGCTGCCATTGTCGACGATCAGGAAATGATTGATCCCAAGACCACGATAATACTGCAGAAAATACGGCAGCCGGATGCGTTCGTTGCGCAGGGTCGAAAACAGCAGGATATCGTTCGACCGGATCGAGGCGGTGCGATTGGCGACGTCCGTCAGCTCACGCCGCTTGCGAAAGGCGCGGATGCGCCAGCGCTGCCGCTGCAACCTGAGGCGATATGACTGCCATACGCCCAAACCGAACCCTTTTCACATCTACCGCAGATCGCCCGCTCTTCCGCGCCTATCAGGTTAACCTTAAGACGAGGTTGAAGTGATCCTCCCAACTGGGAGGGGTAAAATCCGCTACTCTCACTGCCTCATGTTGCGCCAAACGGGCTGTTTCCAAGCTCTTTATAGCGCTTAACCATTGATACAGATCAGATTCTTTCGCGTAAACTGGAATGTTGCCCAGCACCTCGCGAATTGCCGGCAGATCGGTGGCGATCACCGGCACCCCCAGCGCCGCAGCTTCCATCGGGGGCAGGCCATAGCCCTCGGCCCGGCTGGGAAACAACAACCCTGTCGCCCCGGCCAGCACTGCGGCGATCTGGCCATCGTCCAGCCCCGAAAGCTCGCGCACCGGGCCATCCGGCGGCAAGGCGTCGAGCCGGGCAAAGACCGCCTCGTTGTTCCAGCCGCGCGCGCCGCAGATCAGCAGGGCCGGCGCCTGCGCGCCCATCTCCTCCCAGAGGTCGAGCAGCACATCATGCCCCTTGCGCGGCTCGATGGTGCCAAGCGCCACGAAATAGGGCCGCGCCGGATCGACGCCCGCCGGCAGATCGCCGGGACTGGGCAACTCCACCCCCAGATGGGCGACCACCCCGGGCGGCAACAGCCCCCAGGCCTGCATGTGATGTTCCACCCGGGCGCGGGTATCGGCGGAATTGTAGATCACCAGATCCGCATGCGCCCGCACCCGCTGCAGCTTGGCCGCGAACTCCTCTGCGACCCCGGGGCGCTGGTACTGCGGGTAATCCAGCGGGATGGCGTCATGGATCAGCACCGCGATGCGCCCGGCGCCGCCCTGCCGCACCGCGCGCAGGGTCATCGCCGTCAGATCGCTGTGCCCGACGTTGAGATAGGCGAAGCCATTCGGCAGATACCGCCTGAGCATCCGCGCCAGCCCGCGCGGCCGGCTGCGGGCCAGGGCGCAGCGGCGCAGATCGCTTTCCGCCCGCCTCAGCGGCTCGGCCCGCACGCTGAGCCGCGCCAGAAGGTCAGGACGCCCCCAATCCGCTGCCCCCGACAGCCGGGCGGCGATCTGGTCCACCCCCTTGGGGCCCAGCAGCACGTAACCCAGGGTGGTCCGCACCAAAGCAAAAAGCGGCACGCTCTCGTGCGAGAGGTGCCGCAAATAGGCCAGTTCCACCCGGTCGACCCCGGTGGGACGCCGTCCCGCCCGACGGATCAGCCGGGTCAGATCCAGCAGTCGCGCCGGGACGGGCGCCAGTGGAATGCTATTTTTCGTAGTGTCCAGTTTGGTGCCATCTCCAGGCATCGGCGATCATTTGATCCATCTTAGACCGATCCGGTCTCCAACCCAACTCTTTCTCGGCCCGGACCGATCCGGAGACCAGTTTGGTCGCATCGCCACCGCGCCGCGGCCCTTCGGAATAGGGAACCTCGCGATTGGTCACCGTACGGGAAGCGTCGATCACCTCGCGCACCGAAAAGCCCGAGCCGGTGCCGAGGTTGAACACCCGGCTTTCCTTGCCCGCCTCCAGCCACTTCAGCCCCAGCACATGGGCGTCGACCAGATCGCAGACATGGACGTAATCGCGGATACAGGTGCCGTCCGGCGTGTCGTAATCGGTGCCATAGATGGTCAGCGCCGGCCGCTTGCCGTCGATCGCCTCCAGCATCACCGGGATCAGATGAGTCTCGGGGCGGTGATGTTCCCCCACCTCGCCCTTGGGATCCGCGCCCGCGACGTTGAAATAGCGGAAGATCACCGCGTTCAGACCATAGGCCGCGCCGAAGTCGCGCAGGATATCCTCAACCGCGCGCTTGCTGGCGCCATAGGCGTTCAGCGGCTCCTGCGGAGTGTTCTCGTCCAGCACCACATTGTCATGTTCGCCATAGGTGGCGCAGGTCGAGGAGAAGACGAAGTTCAGGCAGCCCGCGGCGCAGGCCGCCTCGATCAACGTCAGCGATCCGCAGACGTTGTTGCGCCAGTAGCGGCCCGGTTCGCTCATCGCCTCGCCGACCTGGCTGAGCGCGGCGAAATGCATCACCGCCACCGGCTGATACTTGGCGAAAACCTCGTCCAGCCGGGCCCGGTCCGACAAGTCACCGCGTTCGAACGGGCCGAATTTCACCGCGTCTTCCCAGCCGGTCACCAGATTGTCGTAGGTGACAGGCGTATAGCCCGCCTGTTTCAATGCCTTGCAGGCATGCGAGCCGATATAGCCCGCGCCGCCCGTCACCAGAATATTGGTCATATCCCGCCTTTAGTCGTTGTTGCCTTACTGTGCGGCCTTGTCGAGATGAACGATCTCGTTGAGGAATTGGCGGAGCTCGTCGCGCAGGTCGTCGCGGGCGAGTGCGAAGGCCACCGTCGCCTGCAGGAACCCCGCCTTCGAGCCGCAATCA
>NZ_JBLWVT010000011.1:0-104679 GCF_048268305.1 Pseudodonghicola sp. | reverse complement strand
GCGTCTTAAGACGTGGGAGAGTAGGTCACCGCCAGTCCTAATAAGCGCTCTATTCTCTCTATCACGATCAATCAGAATTAAACACACCCCGGTCGATAACTTCGACCGGGGTGTACTCGTTCCAAATCCACACATACAGCATCAACTCAGACAGCTCTTGGCGGGGCGGTCCTGCGTCATATCTCCGTCATCCTGCCGCGATATGCAGGCCAGATTCTGGAGATGGCCAATGCACGCGACAACCCGACAGCCCCGCCCGAAAATCGCCGAAACCCTCATCCATCCGAGCGCAGAGATCAGGGAGAGCAACATCGGCCGATGCTGCGAGATCCTTGCGGATACCTCGCTGCATCGAGTGGAGCTTGGGGATTATTCCTATCTAGGGCAGCGTTGCATGGGCGGCGATGCGACCATCGGGAAATTCTGTGCCATCGCCGCCGAAGTCAGGATCGGCGCCCCCAATCATCCGATGGACCGGCCGTCGATGCACCGTTTCACCTATTGTCCCGAGTATTATTCGCCGACCGCCCAGCGGGACGAGGCCTTTTTCGACCAGCGCAAGCAGGACCGCACCATCATCGGCAATGACGTCTGGATCGGGCATGGGGTGATTGTCTTGCCGGGGGTGACCGTGGGGGATGGTGCCGTGCTCGCCGCAGGGGCGGTGGTGGCCAGGGATGTTGCGCCCTTCACCGTGGTCGGCGGCGTTCCGGCGAAGCCGATCCGCGAGCGGTTCTCGCGATCCATTGCCGAGAGGCTCGCCGCCATCGCCTGGTGGGACTGGCCGTTTGAGACCATCATGGCGCGGCTCGGCGATTTTCAGTCCGGCGATATCGAAGGTTTTTGCAACCGCTGGTCCTAGCGGCCATTTGGCTCTGCCCGCCTCCCGGGGGAGGGGAGAGGGCCCGGCGGCACAAAGGCGCCGCCGGGGTGGGGGTCAGATCAGGTTCTTCTTATAGCACTCCGGCGCCATGTCGCGGATATCGGCGCTGATCGCCTGGATATCCGGGCAGATGCGGCGCAGCTCTCCGGTCAGGGCGGTGGAGAGAGCGAGCTTCGCCTCCATTGTCCGTCCCGCCAGCAGCGAGACGGTCACATGGATGAAGGATCGCCGCCCGTCCCCGAAGAGGATCGCCTCGGAGGGCAGGAGGCGCACCTTCAGATCCTCGCGTTGCATGATGCCGCTGGCCGCCGCCACCTCGAGCACCGCCGCCATCAGCGCTGGCTTGTCGAGGGTTTCGGGCGTTTCGGTGAAATATTCGACGACGAAATGCGGCATGTCAGAAGATCCCGAAATATTCGCGCTGTTCCCATTCCGAGACGGTGGAGAGATAGCGTTTCCATTCCGCCCGTTTCAGCACCGACATATAGCTGACGAAATCCTCGCCCAGCGTCTCGCGATAGAGGTTGCCTTCCTCGAAGGCCTCGATCGCCGCGATCAGGCTGGGGGGCAGGGCCTGGGCATCGGTGTTATAGGGGGTCTCCACAGGCGCGGGCGCCGCCAGTCCCGCCTCCAGACCCGCCGCGCCAGAGAGCAGTTGCGAGGCGAAATAGAAGTACGGGTTGGCGGCCGGTTCGGCGACGCGGTTCTCGATCCGGCTGGCGGGATCGCCGGCGCGCATCAACGCCCGGATCATGGCGCCACGGTTGTCCTCCCCCCATTCGATCCGGTCGGGGGCGAGCTGGAAGGGCTGATACCGTTTATAGCCGTTCACCGTCGGCGTCGTCAGCAGACAGCTTTCCTTGGCGTAGGCCAGCAGCCCCGCGATCCAGGCGCTTGCCGCAGGGGGCAGTTCGCCCGGGGCGCCGGGGATGAAGACGTTGTTGCCCGAGACATCGCACAGCGACTGATGCAGGTGCCAACCGCTCGACGCGCTGTTGTCGACGCGGGGGCGGCACATGAAGGTGGCGTGCATGCCATCGCGGCCACAGACCTCCTTCACCATGGTGCGGAACATGATCATGTTGTCGGCATGGGTCAGCGGATCGGCGGGTTCGAAGGTGAATTCGAACTGGCTCGGCCCCATCTCGACCTCGGTCGAGCGCACCGGCAGCCCCAAGGCCTGGGCCTGGCGGCGCAGCTTGTCCATCACCGGTTCCAGCCGGTCATAGGTGCTTTCCGACAGGTATTGATAGCCCTGATCCAGCAGCCGCGTCTGTGGCGACGTGCCGGGCATGCCGGTCTCGTGATGGCCAAGCGCCTCGCCGACGCGATCGAAGACGTGGAATTCGACTTCGAGCCCGACGGTCAGGCTATAGCCCAGACCGGCGAGCCGGTCGATCGCGCGGCGCAGCACCGGACGCGGCGCGAAGGGCAGGGCGGTGCCTTCGCTCGACACCGGGTCACAGAAGATCCAGGCGGAATGCTTGCTCCAGGGCAGGATGCGGAAGGTCCAAGGATCGGGCACCAGCAGCATGTCGCCGGCGCCGGCCATGCTCGCCAGCGGGCCGGACGAGCTGCCCTCCCAGATCGGAAAGACGGTGCGGTTCGAGGTGTCCTTGAGCAGCAGGGTGCCCGGCAGGTTCAGCCCCGAGCGAAAGACCGACGCCAGCGCGCCGGCGGCGATGGTCTTGCCGCGTAGCAACCCGTGCTGGTCGGAAAAGACCACGCGGATCGTTTCGAGGTTTTCCTGTTCCAGCCGCTTCATCAAATCGGCCGCCTGCTGGGTTGCGCTTTCGCTCAGCAATCCCTCCCGGGCGAGCCGCCCGCTGCTGATGCTTTCGAAATATGGGGATGTCATTGGCGCGTTTCCTTCGGGGATCATATCCTGGCCTGACCTGGACGGCGGGCGCGAAAGCCCGCCGTCCCGAATTTATGCGGCGATCACTCGGCCGCTTCCAGCTTGGCGTTCCAGCCGCAATGTTCGCGGCGGGCCTTGTCCTCGTCGACATAGGCCTTGTTGATGTCGCCATCCGCCGCGAGGGCGTCGATCGAGATCGGCCCCTTGATCGCGTCGAGGTCGCTGGCCTGCATCGGCAGCTCGGCGTCGCGGCCGTCCTTCACCGCGGCGATCGCGGCGCGCAGCATGCGGCGATAGCGGATGATCGCGGTATCGGATTTGCCAAGGTGTTCATCGGTGCGATCCTGGATCGCGCCCATGCTTTCCACTGCCCATTGGTCGTGCACATTGATGTCGAGCCCCATGCCGGTATAGGTCTCGGTCGCCTGTTCGTCCGGGTTATAGCCATAGTTGTTGCGCTTGTTCTTGACCGGCGCGTAATCGGGCAGGGTGTGTTCCTTCAGGCGCTGTTCGCGCATCAGCTTCTTGTCGACCGGTTTGTCGAAGCTGGTGAAGATCGAGTACCAATAGCAATTCTCGTCGTCGATCGGCACGTGCCATTGGGTGATCGTCATCTCGCGCGACATCGGGATGCAGATCGCCTCGGGGAAGATCTGGTTGGTGATCCGCACATGCACCCGGCCGTCGTCCAGATGGCGCAGGGCGGTGATCTTCAGACCATAGGGGGTCTCATCGGCGGACACTTCCGGGCGCGGATAGTCGCGCAGCAGCTTGGTCATCGGCAGGTCGGTGTTCACCGCCTTGTCGCGGAATTGCTTGCCATAGGCGTCGGCCGGATCCTCATCCTGCAGGAAGCGGTGCAGGAACGAGGCATGCGCCGGGTCGATCCCCACTTCCATCGCCTGCAGCCAGTTGCATTCCCACAGGCCCTTGAAGGCGAAGACATGGGTATCGGGCGCGGCGAAGCAGTCGAAGGCGGGGAAGGCGGGAGCCTCGCCCGGGCCCATATAGGCCCAGACGATACCGGCGCGTTCGACCACCGGATAGCTGCGGGCGCGGATCTGTTCGTGCATCTTGCTGCCCTCGGGTTCGGCGGGCTGTTCGACGCATTGGCCGTCACGGTTGAAATGCCAGCCGTGGAACGGGCAGCGCAGGCCGTTGTCCTCCAGGCGGCCAAAGCACATGTCGGCGCCGCGGTGCGGGCAATGGCGCTGGATCAGGCCCAGCTCGCCTTTCTCGTTGCGGAACAGCACCAGGTCTTCGCCCAGCAGGCGCACCGGCACCACGGGGCGATTGGTGTTCAGCTCTTCGGTCAGGGCGGCGGGTTGCCAGTACCGGCGCAGGACCTCGCCGGCATCGGTGCCACGATCGACGCGGGTGATGCTGTCATTCAGCTCTTGGCTAATCATTGGGGGCTCTCCTCTGGCTTCCTTGCAGGTCAGGATATGTGAGACGGGGTGTTCTGTTGAGCCGGAGATTGCAGATGCGTCTCCGGACCGGCGGTGGGCATTGTCCTGCGCCCGAGCACGGGGTTGGCAGGGGATTTTGGAATATTATCGCACAAGTGGTGTATTATCTCATCGAACATGGGGCGACCCTCATTCGTTTTTGTTAGGGCGCCTCTAGAGGCGCCCTGTGAGCAACAGCGAAATGGCCGGGAAGGCCAACAGGATGGCGAGGCGAACCAGATCGCTCAGCACGAAGGGGACGACACCGACCATGATGGTCTCGAGCTTGAGCCCGCGCGAGGCGCTTTTCACCATGAAGAGGTTCATCCCCACCGGCGGCGTGATCAGCCCCAGTTCCACCGTCACCACGGCGATGACGCCGAACCAGATCGGATCGAAGCCGTTGGCAAGGATGACCGGGAAGAAGATCGGCACCGTCAGCAGGATCATCGCCAAGCTTTCCATGAAGCAGCCCAGGATGACATAGAAGATCAGGATGCCGGCCATCACCTGCCAGGGGGAAAAACCGTTCTGGGTCAGGAAATCGACCAGCGCCGATGACAGTTGCGAGGTGGTCAGCACGAAGCCGAAGACCTCGGCCCCGATCAGGATCAGAAAGATCGATCCGGTGGTGGCGATGGTCTCGACGAAGGCGGCGATCAGCTCCTTGCGGGGGATGCGGCGCTTGAGCGCATAGAGCAGCGCCAGCGCCGCACCGACGCCGCCGGCCTCGGTCGGGGTGAAGAGGTTGCCATAGAGCCCACCCATCACCAGGCCGAAAAGCACCAGCGAGGGGGCAAAAAGGCGCAGCGTCTCGAACCGGCGGCCGGGCTGGGGCGCATGGGTCTGCAAGGTGGCCGCGGCGGCGGCATCGGGTTCGCCGGGTTTCCAGATGCGCGCCATGATCAGGATGGTGACGAGATAGAGCAGATAGGCCAGAACGCCCGGCAGGATGCCGGCCAGGAACATGTCGCCCACCGATTGTTCGGTGATCAGCGCATAGAGCATCAGCGCGATCGACGGCGGGATCAGAATGCCCAGGGTGCCGCCGGCGGCGAGCGATCCGGTCGCCAGCCGCATGTCATAGCCATGGGCGCGCATCTCGGGCAGGGCGACCCGGGTCATCGTCGAGGCGGTGGCCAGCGACGATCCCGACACGGTCGAGAAGATCGCCGAGGCGGTGACGCCGGCGGCGGCCAGGCCGCCCGACCAGCCCCGCGTCAGGATCAGCGAGCCGCGGAACAGATCCGCCGCCACGCCCGAGCGCGAGATCAGGTTGCCCATCAGCAGGAACAAGGGGATCAGGGTGAAGGAATAGCTGGTGATCGTCTCATAGGTGGCGGTCTTCAGCACGTTCAGCGCCGGGGTGACGCCGATGATGGTGGAAAACCCGGCGAAACCGACGCCGATCATGGCCAGCCCGATCGGGGCCCCCAGCAGCACCGCGACGAACATCACGGCGATGGCGATATATCCGACCAGCAAAGGGTCCATCACGAAAGCTCCGCATGCTGGCCGCGGTTGGTCAGCGCCTCGCGCAGCGCCACCACGGCAAGGGCCGCGCACTCAAGCGTATAGACCCCGTAGATAAGGTACATCGGCAGGCGCAGGTCCTGGGTCTGCTCCTGCCGGGCGAAGGTGGCCAGGGTCTCGTGATAGAACAGCCGGCAGAGGGTGACGGCGAGCACGATGATGGCCACGAACCACAGCCGCGCGATCACGATCTGCAGCGCCTTGGGCAGCCGGCCCACGACGATGTCGACCGCGATCATGCCGCCGCTCATCGAGGCGGTGAGTGCTGCCAGCGCGACCAGCCCGAGCAGGTAGGAGACCTGTTCGATGGCGCCGGGGAGCATGAAGTTGATCGCCGTGTCGCTCAGGTCGAAAACGATGCGGGCCAGCACGTTGAAGCCGACGACGAAGACCATATAGGCCAGGGCGACCACCGCGAGGCCGACACAGGTGGATTCGATCCACCCGGCCAAACGCCGGATTGCTGAAACAAGCATGTCCTATCCCGTGAGTGCAGCAACAGGGGAAGGGCGGGCCACGCCGATGCGGCCCGCCCCTAGGCAAATTGGCGGATTACTTCAGGTCCGTTTCACATTCCGCGACATAGGTCTTGACCGCGGCATAGGTTTCGGTGCCCGGCAGGCCCTTGGCGTTCAGCTCGGCGATATAGGCGTCCGAAGCCTTCTGCGCGGCGGCGTCCCAGCGGGCGCGCTCGGCATCGTCGAGCGTGATGACGGTCGAGTCCTTCTCGAGCCGCGCCAGCGTCTTGGCGCCGGCGTCGTCATAGCCCTGACCGGCGGTGACCGCCCATTTCATGCCGCTGTTGTCGTCCACGGCCTTCTTCACCTCGGGCGAGAGCGAGTCGTATTTCGCCTTGTTCATCGTCGTGACGAAGGACAGCGCATAGAAGCCGAAGATGGTGTGATACTGGGTCAGCTCGTCCAGCCGGAAGCTGTCGACGCTTTCCCAAGGCAGCATATAGCCGTCGATGGCGCCGCGCTGCAGGGCTTCATAGGTATTCGGGGCCGGCATGCCCACCGGCTCGGCGCCCAATTCGTCCAGCAGGCCCCCGACCACTTGGGTGGGGCGGCGGATTTTCAGACCCTTGAGGTCTTCGAGCGTGCGCACCGGCACTTTCGAGGTATGCAGATGACCCGCGTCATGGGTGTGCACGAAGAGAATGTGGGTATCCTTGAACTCTTCGTCCAGCGCGCCGGAATCATAGAGCTTCTGGAAGGCGCAGGAGCCGACGGCGCCGCGCTGGAACAGGCCGGGCAGTTCCATGATCTGGGCCAGCGGGAAGCGGCCGGCGGAATAGCCGGGGACGGTCCAGGCGATATCGGCGATGCCGGTGACGGCGTTGTCATAGCCGGCCGCGGCCTTGCCCAGCGTCTGCGCCGGGAAGATCTGGACGTCGACATTGTCGGCGCCGGCTTCGGCTTCGACCGCCTTGGCCCAGTCTTCGAAGATGACCTGGTTTTGCCAGCTCGCGGCGGACATGAAATGCGCATAGCGCAGGGTGTCTTTGGCATAGAGCGGGGCCGCCGCGCCAAGTGCGAGAGCGCCCGTAAGGGCAAGTTTTTTCAGCATTGCTATCCGCGTCTCCCTGTCGGATTGGCTATTTAGATAACCTTGGTGTCCGTTTTCGCTTCTTGTTGTGCGATAATAGACCGGATCGTCTATTGAATAAGCACCGTCAACTTTTTTAGGCAGCTTGAGCGTATATCGCACGTAAAAATGCATCGACTGCACATATTCTGAACGTGCATGGTGCGGGCAGCGGAAGGAAAGGCTTTGAACCGTGCAGACTGACATCCCGACCAAGGACATCTCGTTGACCTTCCTGAAAGGCATGACTGTCCTGCGGGCCTTCGACGAAGATCACTCGCGGCTGACGCTGGCCGAGATTTCCCGGCTGACCCATATCGAGCGTGCGGTGGTACGGCGGCTGGTGCTGACGCTGGTGCATCTGGGCTATGTGCGGAAGGAGGAGAATCGCTATTCCCTGACGCCGCATGTGCTGGTGCTGGGCGGTGGCTTCCTGCGCGGCAATCAGTTCGGCCGTCTGGTGCAGCCGCTGATCGAGATGTGCGCGCGCGAGCTGGGATATAGTGTCGGCCTCGCCATGCGCGACGGGACCGAGGCGGTCTATGTCGCGCAAAGTTCGCAGCAGAACACGCGCTATACCTTCGGCTTCACCGTCGGCAGCCGGCTGCCGCTGCTCAGCACGTCGATCGGGCGGATGCTGCTGGCCTGGGGCGACCCCGACTGGGCGGCCGAGATGATCCGCGGCGCGCCGCTGGAACAGCTCACCGCCGAGACGGTGATGGATCGCGACCGGATTGCTGCCTGTGTCGCCTCCTGCCGCGACCATGGCGCCTGTGTGGTGGAAGGCGAGTTCGAGGCCGGCGCCACCGGCATCGCCGTGCCGGTCGGGCGGTTGGGCTCGACACAGGCGGCGCTGGGCCTCTCCGAACCGAAAAGCGAACTGCCCCCAGACCGCCATCCGGCGGTGATCGAGATTCTGCACCGCTATGCCGGCCAGATCGCGCCGGTTCTGGGCTGAGGCCCGTCCCACGACGAGCGGTGAAGTGACATGTCGTTGACCGTCAAGACCTTGCCCTGTCCGCCACGAAGGTGGGCCGTGCCGCGTGCCGCCTGCTTTCCTTCCCCTTGATGGGTCTGCCCGAGGACCGGCGGATGTCGGTCGCAGACCCCTTGCCAGACGATGGAGAACGCTCCGTGCCCCAATCTTCCGACACCTCGCAGATCATCGCCCAGCCGCTGACACCCGAGGCTTTCGCCCGCTTTGGTCATGTCGCCCGCCCCGGACTGGGCAATGTTAAGCTGATCCGCGACGGACACGTCCGGCTGAGCAAGAGCACCACCACTTTCGTCCATGCCGCCAAGGCACCCGAACCCGCGCTGGATTTCTATGAGGTTCAGCCGGAGCCCGGCCCGCTCCGGGCCCGGGTGATCGAACGCCATCCGTTTTCGGCGCAGCTCTTCTGTCCGATGGGGGCGGCGCGCTGGCTGGTGGCGATCTGGCCCGAGGGGCCCGAGCGGGCGCCGCTGGCCTTTGTCGCCGGCCCCGAGGATGTGGTGACCTATGCCCCCGGCCTCTGGCATCATGGCATCGTGGCCTTGGATCGCCCGGCCTGCTTTTCGTCGCTGATGTGGAAGGCGGGCGTGGGGGATACCGAATTTCGCGACCTCGCGGCGCCGGTGATGATCGACTGGGGGGCGGCATGATGCGGCTCGCGGTGGATTTCGGGGCGCGCTTTGCCGATTTCGTCGCCTGGGATGCGGCGGGGATGCGGATCGCCAAGCTGCCGGTGGGTGACAGCGCGGCCGAAGTGCTGTGCCGGGGGATGAATCATCTGGGGATCGAGGCGGTGGCGCTTGCGGATCTCAGGATCGTCACCACCGCGCCCTTGAACGCGCTGCTGGCGCGGCGCCCGGCCCGGGTGGCGCTGCTGACCACCCGGGGCTTCGCCGATACCCTGCAGCTCGGCCGGCAGAACCGGCTGGCGCTCTACGATCCGGTGGCGAAATCGCCGGCGCCGGTGTTTCTGGTCGATCCGGAGAACATCCTCGAGATCGGCGGCCGGCTCGACCCCAGGGGGGAGGAGCTCGCGCCGCTGGACGAGGCTGATCTGAGCCGGGCGATTGTCACGCTGAAGGATCGCGGGATCGAGGCGGTGGCGATTTGCTTTCTCTTCGCCCATGTGAACCCGGCGCAGGAGCGGCGCGCGGGTGAGGCGATCGGCGCGGCCCTGCCCGGGGTGGCGATCAGCCTGTCGCATCGGGTCGATCCGGCGCCGCGCGAATATGAACGCACGGTCTCGGTCCTGCTCGACGCCTGGCTGGCGGCCACCGTCGCGGCAGAGGTGCGGGCGATGGCCGAGGCCGTTGCTGCGCGCGGGTTCCGGGGCGAACTCCTTTTCGGCGACGGGCGCGGCGTGCTGGTGTCGGCCGGTAGGGCCGAGGTTCATCGCGCCATCCTGCTGACCGGCGCGCCGGCGGTGGCCGCCCGCGCGGCGGCGGCGCTGAAGGCGCCGGGGGTGACGCTCGCCGTCGATATCGGATCGCAGAGCGCCGACATGTCGATGGCGCGTGGCGGCGATCCGGTGGCGGCCGAACAGGGAACGGTCGCCGGTGTGCCGCTGCGCATCCCCACCGTCGATGTGGCGAGCGTGTCGCTCGGCGGCGCGCGCCGGGTTCGGCAGACGGCCCGGGGGCTGCGGTTCGACGGGGAGGCGGCGGCGCCGACGCTGGATGACGCGCTCGCGGTTCTGGGCCGTTTGCCCGTGACGTGGGCGGAGGCGCGGCTTGCCGGTTTTGCCGAGGGGCTGACGGCGGCGGAGGCGGCGCAACGGATCGTTACCGCCGCCGCCGATCTGATGGCGCTGGAGCTGACCCGCTATGCCACCCGCCGGAACGTCGATCCGACCCGGGCGGAGCTGGTGGTGATGGGCGGCAACGGCCCGCTGCTCGCCGGCGAAATCGCCGCCTCCATGGGGCTGACCCGGGTGTCACTGCCGCGCGCCCCGGGCGCCGCCGGAGCCATCGGCCTGGCCGAGGTCGCCCGACGGGCGGAGGCAAAACGGCTGGTCGACCGGCCGCTGACGGCGCTCGGGGCGGCAGACCTCAATGACCTGCTGACCGCATTGGAGACAGAGGCGATGGGTGAGGCACCAGCGATCTATACCTTCACCCTCGCGGCGCTCAGGCAAATGCACCCGATGCCTTTGGTGCTGACGGAGCGTCCGGCAAGTGCCGAGGATATCGCGGACATCTTCGCCGCCAGCTATCGCGCCGCCTATGGCATCACGCCGCCGGGGCCGGGGCATCTGTTCCAGATTGCGGTGCACCGCGACCATGCCGCAGCGCTGCCGCCGATGGCCGCCCTCGCCACACGGCAGGTCCAGGGCCCGCATCTGGCGGAAACCGAGGCCGGCCCCATCTGGGTGCCCGAGGGCTGGCGGCTCGGCTTTGACGGCATGGCCTATCACCTTGAAAGGAACCCGGCATGAGCGACGGTCTTTCCATCCTGCAACTCAGGCTCGACGGTCTGGCCGAGACCATGCAGCAGACGCTTTTGCGCTGCGCCGTCTCACCGGTGGTACGCGAGGGCGCCGATACCTCCTGCGCGCTCTTCACCCGCGGCGGCGAGGTGCTGGCGCTGGCAGAGGCGATCCCGCTTCTCTTGGGCGCGCTGCCCGGGGCGGTGGGGGCGATCCTGCGCGACTACCCCGCCGAAACCATGCGGCCCGGCGAAATCTTCGTGACCAACGATCCCTTTTCGGGCGGCACCCATCTGCCCGATATCGCCGTGGTGCAGCCGGTCTTCGCGGGCGAGCGGCTGATCGCCATGACGGCAAGCCTGCTGCATCATCAGGATATCGGCGGCACCCGGCCCGGATCGGTGCCCCCCGATGCCACCGAGATCTATCACGAGGGGCTCAGGCTGCCGCCGATGCGGGCGGGGCAGGCGGGGGTCTTCAGTCCGGAGTTCGAGCGGCTGATCCGCTTCGCCTCCCGCGCGCCGGATGTGGTGGTGGGCGATCTGGAAACCCAGCTTGCCGCCGGTCACAACGCGGCCGAGGGGCTGCGCCGGCTGGCGGCGGATTTCGGCACTGGAGGCTTCCTGACGGCGGTCGAGGCGCTCTTGGACCGGGCCGAGGCGGAGACCATCGCGCGGCTGTCGGCGCTGGCCGAGGGGCCGTTTCGCGGCGCCGATGAACTGGATCCGGTGGCCGAGCTTGGCCCTTGCGCCGCACAGGTGGCGATCCGCTTTGCCGACGGTCGGCTCATCGCCGACTTCGCCGGGTCTTCGCCGCAGGTCAGGGCGCCGGTGAATTGCGTGCGTTCCGGGCCCCTGTCGGCGGTGTTCTACGGGTTGCTGACGCTGGTGGGGGAAGACGCGCTGCGGAACGGCGGCATCCTGCGGCGGATCGAACTGAAACTGCCCGAGGCGAGCGTGGTCAACGCCAGCCTGCCGGCGGCAGTCAACGCGCGGATGAACATGGTGCGCTGCATCACCTCGGCCGTGCTGCAGGCGCTGGCCGAGGCTGACGGCGAGCGGATGCCGGCGGCCAATTCGGGTATGTCCTATGTGATCGCCTTTTCGGGCCGCGATGCGGCGGGCGAGCCGTTCCTGTCGACCGAGATCGTGGCCGGCGGCGCCGGCGGCGGCCCCCATGCCGATGGCGCGGCGGCGATTTCCACCGATGTGGGCAATGCGATGAACATCTCGGCTGAGTCGCTGGAAGCCATGGTGCCGATGCGGCTGATCTCGGCCGAGCGGCGGCGCGGCTCCGGCGGGGCGGGGCGGTTCCGGGGCGGCGACGGGGTGCGCCGGGAATACGAGGCGCTGACCGATGGCATCGCCGCCTCGATCCGCGGCGAACGCTTTGCCCGGGTCGCCAAGGGGGCGCGCGGCGGCGGCTCGCCGCGCGGCTCGGCGGCGACGGTGATCCGCAAGGGGGGCGAACGGATCGCGTTGACGGCGCGGTCGGCGGTCACGCTGGACAAGGGCGACCGGCTGGTGATCGAAAGCTCGGGCGGCGCCGGCTACGGCACGCCGGACTGATCGCGGCCTTTAAAAGCGAACCGCCCCGCACCCGAAATACGGTGCGAGGCGGCTCTGGTCCCGAAGCTGTTCCGTGAGTGAGGCGTCGGGAATCAGTCGTCGTCTTCCGAGAAACTGCGGCTTTTCTTCGCCAGCCGCGCCCGCAGCCCGGGCATGAAGACCGAGGCGATGAACAGCAGGCTCAGCCCCATGAAGGTGGCGCTGATCGGGCTTTCGAAGAAGACCATCAGATCGCCCTTCGACAGCAGCATGGCGCGGCGGAAGTTCTCCTCGAGGAGCGGGCCCAGAATGAAGCCCAGCAGAACCGGGGTGGCCGGAAAGCCGGTGCGCCGCATCAGATAGCCGAGGATGCCGAAGCCCAGCACCACGAAGATGTCGAAGACGTTGTTGTCGGCGGCATAGACGCCGAGACAGATGAAGATCAGCACCCCGGGATAGAGCAGGTGATAGGGGATGCTCAGCAGCTTGACCCACATGCCGACCAGCGGGATGTTCAGCACCAGAAGCATCAGGTTGCCGACCCAGAAGCTCATGATCAGGCCCCAGAACATCTGGGGTTCGTCATTGATCAGGTTCGGCCCCGGGGTGATCCCGTGCAGGATCATCGCCCCCATCAGCACCGCCACCACCGCGTCGCCCGGAATGCCGAGGCTGAGGGTGGGGATGAAGGCCGCCTGTACGCTGGCGTTGTTCGCCGCCTCCGGGGCCGAGATGCCCTCGATCGCGCCCTTGCCGAACTTCTCGGGGGTCTTCGACAGCCGCATCTCGGTCGCATAGGCCATCAGCGAGGCGATGCCGGGCCCGGTGCCGGGAAGCGCGCCGATGAACGACCCGATGACCGAGCCGCGCAGCGTCGGCCAGGCGATCTGTTTCCACTCGGACCGGGTGGGCAGCATGTCGGCAAAGCGGATGCGGCCGACCTTCTGCATCACGCCTTGTGGCTGGCCGATATTGGCGATGATCTCGGCCACGCCGAACAGGCCCATGGCGACCGCCACCAGGCTGAAGCCGTCGGCAAGCTCGAACGAGCCGAAGGTGAAGCGGAACTGGCCGGTGTTCACATCCGTTCCCACCATCCCCAGCGCCAGCCCGAAGACCACCATCGCCAGCGCCTTGAAGGGCGATCCCAGCGTCATGGTCGAGGCGGCGACCAGCCCCAGCAGGATGACCGAGAAGTAATCGGCCGCCCCGAACTCCAACGCGAATTCGGCGATCACCGGGGCGAAGCCCATCACCAGGATGATGGCGAAGGAGGAGCCGACGAAGCTGTTGATCGCGGTGACGAAGATCGCCAGCGGCGCCTTGCCCTGCTGCGCCATCGGATAGCCGTCAAGACAGGTGATCGCCGCCGTGGCGGTGCCGGGCAGGTTCAGCAGGATCGAGGCGGTCGAGCCGCCGTATTGCGCGCCATAGAAGATGCCCGCCAGCATGATCAGCGCGTCGGTCGGATCGAGGTAATAGGTCAGCGGCAGCGCCAGCGAGATCGCGGCCAGGGCGCCGATCCCCGGTAGCACGCCGACGAAGGTGCCGACGCTGACCCCGATGAAGCAATAGAGCAGCGCGTGCCAGGTCAAGGCGGTGAGGATACCGGTTTCGATACCGTGCAGCAGATCCATCACGAGGCTCCGAAGGCTTTGAGGGGCAGGCCGAGGCCCCAGATGAAGACCAGCGTGCCGAAGATCGCCATGAAAAGCGCGACAAGCGCCAGCGCCGGCCAGTCGCGGCGGGTTTCGGCCAGCCCGGCGATGGCGATCAGCAGGACCGAGGCGGGGATATAGCCGATCCGCTCGACGGTGAAGGCGAAGACGAGAACGCTCGCCACGGTGAAGATCACCGCGCGCCAGGCAAAGGGCTCCTGCGCGGCTTGGGGCCTGCCGGCGCGATAGGTGTCGAACAGAACCCCGAGACCCATCAGCGACAGGGCGCTGGCGATGACCAGGGGGAAGAAGCCGGGGCCCGGGCGCAGCAATGTGCCCAGCGGATAGCTGGTGGCGCCGAGGGCGATGGCGATGCCGGCGGCCACGACGATGGCGCCGGGAAGATAGGAGGCGAGAGAGGGTTTGGACAAGACGGTGTTCCGCAGGCTGTGGTCGGAAGATCCGGCAAAAAAGGCGGGTCCGGGCCGCCCGGGGACGGCACCGGACCCACAGTCGGGGAGTGTTACTGTTTCAGCCCCGCCGCGTCGACGACGCCGGTCCATTTCTTGACCTCGGCGGCGATGAAATCCTTTGATTGTGCCGGCGGCATGCCTTCGACCAGGAAGCCACGTTCCTTGAACAGGGTCTGCAGGTCTTCGGTCTGCAGCGCGGCGGCAATGGCGTCATAGAGCTTGTCCAGCACTTCGGGCGGGGTGCCGGCGGGGGCGAAGATCCCCTGCCACGATGCGGCGTCATAGCCGGGCAGGCCGGCCTCGGCGATCGTCGGCACGCCTGTCAGCAGATAGTGTTCCTGGGTGCCGGTGACGCCGAGCGCCCGCAGACGGCCCGAGTTGATGTATTCCGAGGTGACCAGGATGTCGCCGAACATGGCGTCGATGCGCCCGCCCAGCAGATCCTGCAGCGCCGCGGCACTGCCCTTGTAGGGGACGTGAACCAGCTTGGTGCCCGATTCCAGGGCGAAAAGCTCGCCCGCCATATGCATCGAGGTGCCGACGCCGGGGGTGCCATGGGTGAAGGTATCGGGGTTCGCCTTGGCATAGTCGATCACGTCCTGCACCGACTGATAGGGGCTGTCGGCATTGACGACCAGCACCAGCGGCGACGAGATGACGATGCTGACCGGGGCGAAATCGGTGACCGGGTTATAGGGCAGATCGTCCCTGAGCGCCGCGCTGATGGCGTTCGACCCGGTGACGCCCATCAGCAGGGTATAGCCGTCGGGGTCGGATTTGGCGACATAGTTGGCGCCCACCGTACCGCCGGCGCCGCCGCGGTTCTCGACCACCACGGGCTGACCCAACGGGCCCGAGATCGCCTCGCCGATCTTGCGGGCGAGCAGGTCGGTCGAGCCGCCCGGCGGGAAGGGGACGACGATGGTGATCGGCTTGTCCGGATAGGTGCCGGCGGCCTGCGCGAGCGTGGGGCCAAGTCCTGTGGTCAGCGCCAGCGCCGCGGCGCCGAGGCCCTTGAGAAACTGTCTACGCATTTCGAAACCTCCGTTTCTGTTGGTCTGTCCGGTCCTTTTGCGGACCTTCTGGGTTATTCTTTACGCCCTGTCCGGCGCCCTAGGGCAACAGGCCGAAGCGGTCGGGCACGAAGGGGGCGAGATCGACCTCGGCCGCCCGCCCGGCGATCAGATTGGCCAGCTCGCGCCCGGTGGTGGCGCCGCCGCACATGCCGACATGGCCGTGACCGAAGCCGAGCCAGGCGTTTTCGACCTTCGGCGCGCGGCCGATCACCGGCATGGAATCGGGCATGCAGGGCCGGTGTCCCATCCAGACCGTATGCGGATCGGGACGCATGCGGGGGAACATCGTGCGTCCCACGGTCAACAGCGACTCCGCGCGGGCATAGTTCGGCGCCGCCTTCAGCCCGGCCAGCTCCACCGTGCCGGCGAGCCTCAGGCCCATCGACATCGGGTTGACCATGATGTTTTGTTCAACCGCCATGACGTTGCGATTCAGCGTGATGCCCGGATCGGTGACGGTGACGTGATAGCCGCGCTGGCTTTCCAGCGGCACCTTGGTCCCCAGCATCCGGGTCAACTGCCCCGACCAGGCGCCGGCGGCGATCACCACGGCATCCACCGCCACCTCGTGCCCGTCGTCCAGGCAGAGCGCATCGACGCGGCTGCCGGTCTTGCGAAAACCGGTGACGCGGGCGCGGATATGGTCGGCACCGTCCTTCATTGCTTGGCCATAGATCGCCTTGACCAGCGCCGAGGGATCGGGGGTCGAGCCATTGTCGGGGGCGAATTGCCCGAAACCGAAAGAGCCGCGCAGATCCGGTTCCAGCTCGAACAGGGCCTCGGCGTCCAGCTCCTGCATCTCGACGCCCAGACTGCGGCGCAGGTTGGCGCCCCAGGACCATTTCTGCGCCGCCTCGCGCGAGGAATAGACGTAAAGACAGCCATTCTGCCGCATCAGCGACATGGCGTTCGCCCGTTGCAGCAGCGGCGTATAGGCGTCGAAGACCGGCGCCAGCAGCCCGCGCATGGCGGTGGCGATCCGGGTGACCTCCCGTTCATTGGCATGGCGCAGAAAGCGCATCAGCCAGGGCAGGACGGTGGGCAGGTAATGGCTGCGGATCACCAGCGGCCCATCGGGATCGAGCAACCATTTCGGCACCCGCTTCCACATGCCGGGCATGGCGACAGGCAGTACCGCGCTGGGCGACAGCGACCCCGCATTGCCGAAGGAACAGGCCTCGCCCGCCTCCTTTGGGTCGATGAAGGTCACGCTGTGGCCATCGCGCTGCAGCCAGGCCGCAGTCGCGGCGCCGACAATGCCCGTGCCGATAATTCCGATGTGCATGCCGGTGTCCGGTCTTCCCTGTTGGTCTTGTGCCGGATTGTCGGATCAGCGGTAAAATAATACAAACGAAATGAATTTAATGAACCATAAGGTTTCCTGATGCCTGTCTCTCTCCGTCAGCTCCGCGCCTTTCGTGCCGTGGCCGAGGCCGCCAGCTTCACCGGCGCGGCCGAGCGTCTGAACCTGACGCAGGCCGCCGTCAGCATGCTGATCCGACAGTTCGAGGAGGAATTGAGCGTGCCGCTCTTTGTCCGTACCGGGCGCGGCGCGCGGCTGACCGAATTCGGCACCGAGATCCGGCCAACGGTGATGCGGGTGCTGTCGGATGTGCAGAACATCAACGATGCCGCCGCCGATCTGCGCTCGCTCCAGCGCGGGCATCTGCGAGTGGCGGTGCCGCAGATGTTGGGGTGTTGCTGGCTGCCGGGGGTGCTGGGGGCGTTTCGCGCGCTCTATCCGGATGTCGAGGTCAGCGTGATGGAAACCGCTGGCGACGGGGTGATCGAGATGGTGGCGCGCGGCGATGCGGAGATCGGCATCGGGCCGGAACGCCCGCTGATCAACGGCGTCTCGGCCGAGTTTCTGTGGGAGGTTCCGATGCGGCTGGTGGTGCGGGCCGGATCGCGGCTGGGGCAGGCGCCGGCGCTGGAGGATCTCGAACAGTCGCGCTGGATCAACTATTCCGACGATTTCAGCGAGATGCTGCATCGCACGCTCTTGGGCAACCGGTCGATGCCGGCGGCGCAGGACATGCGCGTCACCGGGTTGATGAGCGCCATGGCGATGATCGGCACCCGGGATTTCGTCACCGTGGCGCCCGCCTATGCCGGCATTTTCGCCGATGTCTTCGGGCTGCGCTTCCTGTCCTTCGAGGGGGCGGCGAGCCGGCGGCGGTTCCTGCAATACCTGCGCGCGCGCCACGATCTGTCCCCGGCGGCCGAGGCGTTTCTTGCCCTCGCCCGCGATGCCGCGCCGGGAGGGGAGGACTGAGAGAGACGCCTGTTTTGCGGTCACCCGGCAGAGGGGCTGTTCGGGTTGGTGCCTCTGCGCTTGCCTTCCTCCGCTCGCGCTGCATGTCTTGAGCAGACATTTCGCGCTCGTCAGGGCGCGGGACCTGAAGGAGAGGGAGAGACAGGATGCAGATGAAACCACTGGGCAGCACGGGCTTTGATATCGCCCCGATCGTCTTCGGCGGCAATGTGCTGGGCTGGACCGCGGATGAGGCGCAGAGCTTTTGCGTGCTCGACGCCTTCGTCGATCACGGCTTCAACGCCATCGACACGGCGGATGTCTATTCCGCCTGGGCGCCGGGGCACAGCGGCGGCGAATCCGAGACGGTGCTGGGCAAGTGGTTCGCCGCCCGTCCGGGGATGCGCGACAAGATCCGTCTGTTCACCAAGGTGGGCGCGGACATGGGCGCGCCGGGCGAAAAGGGGCTGTCGGCAAAGTGGATCCTGACTGAGGTCGACCGTTCGCTCGCCCGCCTGGGGATTGACGAGATCGACCTTTATTTCTCGCATTGGCCGGATCCGGAAACCGGCTATGCCGAAACGCTCGGCGCCTATGACACCCTGCTGAAGGCGGGCAAGATCCGCTCGATCGGCGCTTCGAACTATGACGCCGAGATGCTGAAGACCTCGATCGAGGTCGCGGCGGCCGAGGGGCTGCCGGCCTATCAGGTGCTGCAGCCGGAATATAACCTCTATGACCGGAGCAGCTTCGAGGGGCCGCTCTGCGATCTCTGTATCGAGAAGGGGATTGGCGTGGTCACCTATTTCAGCCTCGCTTCAGGGTTCCTCAGCGGCAAGTATCGCAGCGCGGCCGATCTTGAAGGCCGCGCCCGGGCGCATCGGCTGAACGGCTACATGACCCCGAAGGGGATGCGCCTGCTGGACGTGCTGGCGGATGTGGCTTCGGCCCATGGCGCCAAGCCGGCCGAGGTGGCGCTGGCCTGGGTGATGGCACGGCCCGGGGTGACGGCGCCGATCGCCAGCGCGACCAGCGTCGAACAGGTGGAAAGCTTTGCCCGCGCCGCCAGCCTGGCCCTCAGCGCCGAGGATATGGCGCGGCTGACCGAAGCCGGCGCCTGACGAACATGAGCCGGGGGCCTTGCGCCCCCGGACCTCAGTGCAAAAGACCGGCCAGAAGCGGCGCGGCCAGCACGTTCAGCATCCCCACCAGCACCATCACCAGCCCGGCAATCGCGCCCTCGGTCTGACCGATCTGATGCGCCTTGGCGGTGCCGGCGCCATGGGCCGCCACCCCGAAGAGCGCGCCGCGCGCCAGGGCAGACTTCAGCGGCACCCGCGCCAGCAGCACATCGCCCATCACCGCGCCGGCGATGCCGGTCAGGATGACGAAGACGGCGGTCAGTTCCGGCACGCCACCGATATCGCCCGAGACCTCCATCGCGAAGGGGGTGCTGATCGAGCGGGGCAGCAGGCTCAGCCGCAGCGCGCCGCTCAGCCCCAGCACGGTGGCCAGCACCCAGCTTGTCAGCACGGCGGTCAGGCTGCCGGCGATCATGCCGACCAGCAGCACCGGCCATTGCGCCCGGATCAACTGGCGGTGTTCATAGATCGGGATGGCGAAGGCCACCGTCGCCGGCCCCAACAGCAGGATCAACCAGCGGGTGCCGCCGATGTAATCGCCATAGCTGTCGTGCAGCGCCACCAGCAGCACGCCGATCAACAGCGGCGTCAGCGCCATCGGCATCAACCACCAATAGCCCAACCGGCGATAGAGCCGTTTCGACAGGGCATAGAGCCCGATGGTCAATCCCGACCAGAACAGGGCGTGGGCCAAGGGGTTAGTGAGAAGCGCGCTCATGACCAAGCCTCCAGCGCAGGAACAGATCGACGGCCAGGCCGGTCACCACCATCACCGCGAGGGTGCTGATCAGGATGACCGCCAGCACCTTCAGCCCGATCAGCCCGAGGAATTCGTGGTGATCGACCACCGCCAGGGCGGCTGGCACGAAGAACAGGATCATGTCGGCCAGAAACCAGTTGGCGCCGCGCCGGGCGCTGAAGACGCTGAGCCGATGGCTCAGCAGCAGCCCCAGCAGCAGCACCATGCCGATCAACCCGCCGGGCAGCGGCAGGCCCAGAAGGCGGACAAGCCCTTCGCCCAGACCCCAGAGGGCAAAGACAAGGGCCACCTGCATCAGGCGGCTGCGGCGCAGGGCGCGGCGAAGGCGGAGGAGGAGAGGGCGTAACATCATGAGCTGAAAATAGGATCGGACGAGCCATGATGAAAATGAATTGATTGACTGATGTATATTCCGATATGGACTTGATATGGAATTCCGAACGCTCAGAGTCTTTGTCGAAGTCGTGCGCCAGGGGGGCTTTTCCCAGGCGGCAAAGGCGATTTTCTCCACCCAGTCGACCGTCAGCAAGGCGGTCAAGCAGTTGGAGGACGAGCTTGGCGTGCGGCTGCTGGACCGGATCGGTCACCGAAGTGTGATGACCGCGGCGGGGGAGGTTGTCTATCGACGCGGCATCAAGCTCTTGGCCGAACGCGATGACCTGTTGGCCGAGCTGGACGAGGTTCGCGGGCTGAAGCGCGGCGTTCTGCGGCTGGGCCTGCCGCCGGTCGGCAGCAGCACGCTCTTCGCGCCGGTCTTCGCGCGGTTCCGCCAGCGCTATCCGGGGGTGGAAATCCGGCTGGTGGAACATGGCAGCTCGCAACTCGAAGCGATCCTGCGGGCGGGCGACATCGACTTCGCCGGGCTTCTGGCGCCGATGTCCGAGGAATTCGATTGGCAGGTGGTGCGCAGCGAACCGCTGGTGGCGCTGTTGCCGGTGGATCATCCGCTGGCCTCGCGCCCGACGCTGGACATTGCCGAGCTGCGCGAGATGCCCTTCATCATCTTCGAACGTGGCTTCACCCTGAACCGCATGGTGCTGGACCGCTGCCGCGAGGCCGGGTTCGAACCGCTGATCGCGGCGCAAAGCAGTCAGATCGACTTCATGATCGAACTGGTGGCGGCGGGGATCGGCGTCACCTTCCTGCCGCGGATGATCGCGGCGCAGCGGCACCATCCGATGGTCAGCGCGGTGGAGCTGACCACGCCGGGCATGGTCTGGCGGATGAGCATGGCCTGGCGGCGCGGCGCCTATCTGTCGGGCGCGGCGCGCGCCTGGCTCGACCTCTTGGGCGAGGTCCATGGCGGTGAGGCGGGGCAGGCATGAAAAGGGCGCCCGCCGGGGCGCTCTTGGTCTTCGGCTTAGGCCAGCGTGGTCAGCAGCCCGGCCATCATCCGGGTGCGCGGGACGATCATATCCTCGTCGATATGTTCTTCCAGCGTATGCAGCCCGGCGCCCTTGACGCCCAGCGAACAGAGGCTGGGGATCCCCAGCGCGCCGGTGAAGTTGGCATCCGACCCGCCGCCCTGGCTGCGGTGCGGCATGGTATAGCCCAGCTCCTCGGAGATCGCCTTGGCCTGTTCGTACAGCGCCATGGTGCCCGGCATGTCGGGCTCCCAGACCGGGCGGGTGACGCCGCGGGTGACGGTGAATTTCACCCCATTGCGTTCGCCCGACAGCGCCAGCATCTTCTCGATGCCGGCATCCAGGTCTTCCTGCTTCTTGGCCATCGACAGGCATTCGGCACTGGCGAAGGAGGGCACGCAGTTCACCCATTGGCCCGAGGCGAGAACGTTGCAGGAGAAGGTGCAATCCTCGCTCGTCATCTCTTCGATCTCGATGATCCGTTTCGCGAGTTCGCGCACCGCCGAGACGCCGTCCTTGATGTTGGCGCCGGAATGGCTGGGCTTGCCTTCGGCGGTCAGGTTGAACCGGGCGATGGCATAGCGGCCGGTGGTCACCCCGTTGTCGGGATGCGACGGCTCGGGGCAGAGCACGTATTTGGCGCGCTTCGCTTCGGTTTCGATCAGCGTGCGGGTGGCCGGCGTGCCGATCTCCTCGTCCGGGGTGAAGAGGGCGACGATCGGCAGCGGCGTCTCGATGCCGGCGTCCTGAATGGCGCGGATCGCCTCCAGCGTGATGAAGTTGCCGCCCTTCATGTCCTGGATACCGGGGCCATAGACCTTGCCGCCGTCGCGGCGGAACGGGTTCTTGGCCAGGGTTCCGACGGGGTGCACGGTGTCCATATGGCCGGTGATCATGATCCCGGGCGTGCCCATCTTGGGATGCGGGAAATGCGCCCGCACCGATCCACCCAGCCCCATGATCCCGGGAATGCGTTCGATGGTGGCGCCCAGTTCGGCGCATTTCATTGCCACCAGATCCATCATCCGGTCACAGGCGGCGGCGTCCCAGGTCGGGCTTTCGCATTCGATCCAGGGTTTCATGCCTTCGACGATGGTATCGGTGTCGAAGAAGAGGTCTTTCCAGGTGGTCATGCGGCAGCTCCGCGAGAGGTGACAAGGTTGACATAGATGCTGGCGCCGACGGGCAGGATCGCGTCGTCGAGCACATAGCCGGGGTTATGGGGCGCGATGGTGCCGGAGTGGCCGACGGTGCAATAGGCGCCGGGGACGACGCGCAGCATGTCGGCGAAATCCTCCGACCCCATGGCGAGTTCGTCGCGCAGGCCGGCCTGATCGGCGCCGACCACCGGGGCGGCGGCATCGATCATCGCATCGGATAGCGCATCATCATTGATCAGCACGTCGAAGACATTGCGGATGTCGACGTCGATCTCGACACCATAGCCTTCCGCCACCCCGGCGCAGAGCGCGCGGATCCGTTCCGAGATTAGCTCGCCCACTTCGGGGTCGAAAAAGCGGATGGTGCCACCGAACTCCGCCTCGTTCGGGATGACGTTATAGGCCGCGCCCGAATGCAGCATGGTGACCGAGACCACCGCCGGTTTGGTCGGCGGGATGTTGCGCGACACGATCGACTGGATTTGCTGGATCAGGTTGGTGGCGATGACGATGGGATCGCGGCTGCCCTCGGGGTGAGCGCCGTGGCTGCCCTTGCCGGTGATGCGCACGTCGAAGAAGTTCGACCCGGCCATCGCCGCGCCCTTCTTGATGCGCACCACGCCGGGGGCGTCCATGGTGGAGTTGTGCATCCCATAGATTTCGTCGCAGGGAAAGCGGTCGAACAGCCCGTCGGCCAGCATCGCCCGGGCGCCACCCAGACCTTCTTCCGCCGGCTGGAAGATGAAGACGGCGGTGCCGGCGAAATCCGGGTGTTCGCTGAGGTAACGCGCCGCGCCGAGCAGCATGGTGGTGTGCCCGTCATGGCCGCAGGCGTGCATCACGCCGGGGGTCTTCGACGACCAGGGCAGGTTGGTTTCCTCGTGGATCGGCAGCGCGTCCATATCGGCGCGCAGCCCGATGGTCTTGCCCGGCCTGGTTCCCTTCAGCACGCCCACCACACCGGTCTTGCCGATGCCGGTGGTGACCTCGATCCCCAAGCTTTTCAGTTTCTCTGCGACGATGCCCGATGTGCGGACCTCTTCGAACCCCAGCTCGGGGTGTTCGTGCAGATCGCGTCGGATCGCCGTTAGCTCGTCGGCATAGTCTGCGATATCTTCAATGACCGGCATTACGGTCTTCCTCCTTCATCGTGACTTCTTCAGGCGGTCTCGGTTTCCGGTTTGAACACCGGACCCAGCGCGCCGACGCGGACGCCGGGGCGCAGCCGCTGCCAGGGTAGCAGCGCCGGGTCGACGGCCATCGGGCCGGGAGCGGCGCAGACCATCAGGGTCGAGGCGATCGGCTCGAAATCGGCGCGGAAATGGACCGAGCTCTTGACGATCAGGATCGGCTCCTCGGTCGGTTCGATCCCGACCTGGCGGAACATCTCCTGATCGGCCATTTGCGCCTTGGCCGAGACCAGCACGATCCTGAGATCGCCGAGCTTGAGGCAGGCGGAGGCGCCCATGTTGAGCACCCTGCCGCGATAGAACGGGCCCTTGGCCTCGAAACTGCCGTCGGAAAGACTTTCGATCAGGAAATCCGCGGTGAAGGGCGCGTCGCCCTCGACGCCGGATTGCCCGCCGATCGTCAGCGTGACGGTGGCGCCAGCCCCTGCGGCATGGGCGGCCTGTGCCGCCGCCGGATCAAAGAGGTTGCCGATGGCGCCCCTGGCCCCCAGCGCGACCATGGCCCGGATCATGCCGGTGGTGTTGCTGTCGGCGCCGGCGCCCGGATTGTCCTGGGTGTCGGAGATCACCACCGGCCCCTCGCGCCCGGGGGCCGCCGCCAGCCGCATGGCTTCGGCGACACCTTCCTCCGGCGTCCAGACCTTGCCCTTGAAGGCGGGCTCGGCGGCCTCGATCGCCGCCATCATCTTGTCGGCGGCCTCGGCCGCGCCGGGGCCATAGGCCAGCACGGTCATCTGGCATTCAGGGAAATCGGCGGCCGGAAAGCCCATGTTAAAGCTCATCTCGCGGTCGGTTCCCGCCAGCTCCTCCAGCAGGGCATAGAGACCCCGGGCAGGTTCGGCATGGGTGCATTGCCAGGCGATGGCGGTCAGGAAAGGGGCGACGCGCATCGCCTTTTCCGGCTTGGGACCGGTCAGCATCCGCCCCAGCGCCTTGGCGCCGCGCAGCCCGGTTTCGGCCATGTCGACATGCGGATAGGTGCGATAGCTTTCCAGCACATCGGCCATTTCGAACATCTTCGCCGTGACGTTGGCATGCAGATCCAGGCAGACGACGATCGGAATGTCCCAGCCCAGCTTGTCGCGCAGGCGGGCCAGCAGCTCGCCCTCGCCATCATCGTGATGTTCGGTGACCATGGCACCATGCAGATCGAGGAAAATACCGTCGAGCGGCAGCTCCGCCTCGATCCGCTCGATGATCTCGCCGGCGATCCGCTCGAAGGCGTCCACGGTCACATGGGCCGAAGGCGAGGTGGCGCAGAACAGGGTGGGGCGCAGGTCCCAGCCTTCGGCCTCGCCTTCGCGGATGGCGCCGGAGATTGCGGCGTTGATGTTGCGGCAGGTGTCGATGATTTCCGCGCCGCGCAGCATCCGCCCCGAGCCGCCGCCGCCGGCGAAATCCTCGTAGGTGGCCTTGGAGGGGCCGAAGGTATTGGTTTCATGCAGAAAGCCGCCAATCGCGATACGGGGGGCAGTCATGAGAGCTCCATTGGATATCTGGTGAGGAAAGGGCGGCCCGGTCAGGCCGCCACAGGTCTGAAGTTGGCGAAATCCCAGTCCCGCCCCGGCGCGGCCGCCAGCAGGGCCTGGGTGTATTCGTGCTGCGGATTGCCCAGCACCTGGGCGGTGGCCCCCATCTCGACCACCTCGCCGCGGCGCATCACGCAGACATCGTCACAGATCTGGGCGGCGACGCGCAGGTCATGGGTGATGAAGAGGATGGCGATGCCGGTGCGCTCCTGGATCTCGTCCAGCAGCTTCAGCACCTGGGTCTGAACCGATACATCGAGCGCCGAGACCGCCTCGTCGGCGACCAGAAGCTCAGGCTCCATCGCCAGGGCACGGGCGATGGCGATCCGCTGCCGCTGCCCGCCCGAGAACATGTGCGGATAGCGCTGGGCGGCCGAGGCGGGCAGCCCCACCAGTTCCAGCAATTCCGCCGCGCGGGTGCGGGCCTGTTCCTTTGGCATGCCATAGTTCACCGGGCCCTCGATGATGCTCTCCTCGATCGTCAGCCGGGGATTGAGCGAGCGATAGGGATCCTGGAACACCATCTGCAGTTTCTTGCGGAAGGGGTGCAGGCCCGAGCGGGTCAGCCCGCCGATCTCCTGCCCGCCGACGCGGATGCCGCCCGAGCTGGGGTCGATCATCCGCATCACGCAGCGCGCCACCGTGCTCTTGCCCGATCCGCTTTCGCCGACGATGCCGAGGGTGCGACCGGCCTTCAGCTCGAAGGTCACGTCGCGCGCGGCATGGGTTGTCTTGCTCTTCGACAGGAATTTGCCGCCACCATAGATCTTGTTCAGCTCGCTCACCTGCAACGCCGGTTTCGGATCGGTGACCGGTCGCGCCGGTCGCGGCACCAGAGAGGGGACCGAGGACAGCAGCTGGCGGGTATAGTCCTTTCGCGGTGCAGAGAGGATCTGTTTGACCGGGCCGTCTTCGACCAGATCGCCCTTGTTCATCACATAGACGCGGTCAGCGATTTCGGCGACCACCCCCATGTCATGGGTGATGAACAGCACGGCGGTGCCATGCTTGATCTGCAAGTCCTTGATCAGCTTGAGGATCTGGAGCTGGGTGGTGACATCGAGCGCGGTTGTGGGTTCGTCCGCGATCAGGAGGCGCGGTTCCAGCACCAGCGCCATGGCGATCATGATCCGCTGCCGCTGGCCGCCCGAAAGCTGGTGCGGATAGCTGCGGGCGATCCGCTCGATATCCGGCAGGCCGACCTGGTCGAGCATGTCCATCACCTTGGCGTGGCATTCGGTGTTGGACAGTTTGGTATGAGCCTGCAGCACCTCGGTGATCTGATCGCCGACCTTGATCACCGGGTTCAGCGCCGTCATCGGCTCCTGGAAGATCATCGACATCCGGGTGGCGCGGGCATCGCGGAGTTGCGCCGGGCTGAGGTCGAGAAGGTTCTCGCCATCCAGCAGGATGCGCCCCGAGGTGACCTTGAGCGATCCCTTGGGCAAAAGACCCATGGTCGCCAGAGAACTGACCGATTTGCCCGAGCCGGATTCGCCCACCAGGCAGACCGTCTCGCCCTCGTTGATCTCGATCGAGATGCCGTGGATCACCTCGATCCCGGCCTTGGAATCGACGGAGACATGCAGGTCTTCGATTTGCAGAACGGGCATGATCAGTCCTCCCTCTTGCCCATGCGGGGATCAAGGATGTCGCGCGCGGCATCGCCCAGCAGGTTGATCGACAGGATGCACAGCGACAGCGCCAGACCGGGCCAGAGGATCAGCATCGGCATCAGGCGGAAATAGATCCGCGCCTCGGCCATGATGTTGCCCCAGGTGGGGGTCTCGGTCGAGACGCCGGCGCCGAGGAAGCTCAGGATCGCTTCGGTCAGGATCGCCGAGGCGCAGACATAGGTGGCCTGCACGGTGAGCGGCGCGAAGGTATTGGGCATCAGGTGGCGCCACAGAACCCGCGGCATCGAGGTGCCGAGCGCGATGGCGGCCTCGACATAGGGTTCCTCGCGGGCGGAGAGCACGATGGAGCGGACCAGTCGCACCACCCGGGGGATTTCCGGGATGGTGATAGCGGCCATCACCGTCCAGATGCTGGCGCCCATCAGCGACACGATGGCAATCGCCAGCAGCACCGAGGGCATCGCCATCAAGCCGTCCATGACGCGCATGACGATGGCGTCGGCGGTGCGGAAGAAGCCCGAGACAAGGCCGATCGCCAGGCCCAGGACCACAGCCATGATGGTGACGCCGATGCCGATCACCAGCGACACCCGGGCGCCATAGATAACGCGGCTCAGCAGGTCGCGGCCGAAGTTGTCGGTGCCCAGCGGATAGTCCGGCGATGGTGCCTGCAGCCGCATCGACGGGTTTTGCAGGATCGGATCATGCGGCGCGATATAGGGGGCGAAGATCGCCACCAGGATGATCAGCAGCAGGACCACCGCGGCGATCATCGGCGCAATGCCGACGCGGTCGGTGAGCTGGCGGGTGGAGAGGGGAAAGGCCCCCCGCAGGAATTTCGCGGCCATCAGTAACGAATCCTCGGATCGAGCAGGGAATAGGAGAGGTCGATCAGCAGGTTGATCAGAACGTAAACGCCCGAGGTCAGCAGGATCAGCGCCTGGATCACCGGGTAGTCACGGGCAAAGATGCTGTCGACGGTGAGCCGGCCGAGACCGGGAATGTTAAAGACGCTTTCGGTCACCACCACGCCGGAGATCAGCAGCGCGAAGCCGGTGCCGATCACCGTCATCACCGGCACCGCCGCATTGCGCAGCGCGTGGCGGAACAGCACCCGCCGCTCGGTGAGCCCCTTGGCGCGGGCGGTGCGGACGTAATCCTCGTTCAGCACGTCGAGCAGGCTGGCCCGCGTCATCCGGGCGATCAGCGCGATATAGATCGACGCCAGCGTCAGCGCCGGCAGGACGGCGCGGGCGGCGAAGCCGGCAAGGTCCTTCGACGGAGCCTTATAGCCCTGCACCGGCAGCCATTTCAGGTCGATGGCGAAGAGCTTGATCAGCAGATAACCGATCACGAAGACCGGGATGGAAAAGCCCAGCACCGAGAAGGTCATCACCAGGTGGTCGACCCAGCTCCCCTGCTTCCAGGCGGCCAGAACTCCCATCGGAACGGCGACGATCACCGACAGGCTGAGCGTGATGATGGCGATCCAGATGGTCGGCCACATGCGGTCGGCGACCAGATCGATCACCGGTTTGTTCGAGATCAGCGAGGTGCCGAAGTCGCCTTGCAGCAGGGCACCGATCCAACGGAAGAACTGCACCAGCAGCGGATCGTTCAGGCCAAGCGTGTCGCGGATGCGATCAAGCTGCTCGGGGGTGGCCATGTCACCGGCCAGGATCGCGGCAGGATCGCCTGGCGTCAGACGCAGCAGCAAAAAGACGAAAACAGCCACGACCAGCATCACCGGAATGGCGGCCAGCACGCGGCGGAGTAAATAGATGGGCATCTCGGCTCCTTCCTGCGGGGCAAGGCTCCGGCCGGGGCGGCCGGCCGGAGTGTCTTGATCAGGTCTTGGGGGAATTGGGCGCGCCGTCCTCCTCGGAGGCACGGCGCGCCGTTGGCGTCAGCCTTCGGTTTTCTCGATGCCCCAGAACACCGGGAAGGGTGTGGCGGAGACGCCTTCGAGCTTGCTGCTCCAGCCCGAGGGGCTGAAGTATTGGCCGAGATGGATGTAGTTCACATTGTCCATCACGTGGGCCTGGATCTTCTGTGCCACCATCTTCTGGCTGTCGAGATCAGCGGCGGCAGCGAATTCGCCCAGCAGCGCCTCGATCTCGGGATCGTTCGGCCAGCCGAACCAGGCCTTGTCGCCGCGGCCGTTCAGCATGATGTTGGCCAGCGGGTTGGACACTTCCGGCACGATCCAGTTGGTGAAGAAGATGTTCCAGCCACCGTCCGCCGGGGCGGCCTGGCTGGCGCGGCGGGTGACCAGGGTCTGCCAGTCCATCGGCTGCAGGTCGACGTTGAAGCCGGCATTGCGCAGCGCCTGGGCGGCGACGATCGGCTGGGCGGTCAGGGTGACCACGTCGGTCGGCTGCATCAGCACGATGGGCGTGCCGTCATAGCCGGCCTCGGCCAGGAGCTTCTTGGCGCCTTCGATATCGCCGCCCGAGGTCAGGGTTTCCGACCCGTCGGTGAACTCGTAGGGGGTGCCGCAGCCGAAGATCGCGCCGCAGACCTTGAAGTAGTCGGGATTGCCGATCAGCGCGGTCAGCACGTCCTTCTGGCTCATCGCCATCAGCGCCGCCTTGCGGATCTTGGGGTTGTCGAACGGCGGATGCAGGAAGTTCATCCGGCCGATGGTCACGGCGCCAAGCTTCTGCAGCACCTCGACATTGACCCCGTCGATTCCATCAAGCAGCGGCAGCAGGTCGACCGGCACCGCTTCGACAAAGTCGACCTCGCCGTTCATCAGCGCGTTCAGCGTGGTCTGGGCGTCGGGCATGGTCACCCATTCGACGCGGTCGACCTTGACCACCTTGGCGCCGGAGAACCAGCTTTGCGGGCCGGGCGCCGGCACATAGTCTTCGTTCTTCTCGTAGACCACCTTCACGCCGGGTTGGAATTCGTCCGTGACGAACTTGAACGGGCCGGAGCCGATGTATTCGGTGATCGCCTGATCGGCGGGGGTATTGGCGATCCGCTCGGGCATCATGAACAGTGCCAGCCCCGAGGGCTTGGCCATCGCCTGCAGGGTATAGGGGAAAGGTTCTTTCAGCTTGAGCGCAAAGGTCTTGTCGCCGGTGGCTTCCAGGCTTTCCATGCGATCCGAGATCATCTGACCGCCGCCGTCGCGGACCATCCAGCGCTTGATCGAGGCGATACAGTCGGCAGGGGTGACTTCGCCGCCGTCATGCCACTTCAGCCCATCGCGCAGGGTGAAGGTATAGGTCAGCCCGTCGTCGGACACTTCGAAGTTCGCCATCTGCGGCTTGACCTCGAAGTCCGAGTTCACCGCCACCAGCGTGTCGAAGATCATGAAGGCGTTGTCGCGGGTAATGTGGGCGGTGGTGATCACCGGGTCCATCACCCGCAGGCCGGAATGCATCACTGCTGTAATCGTCTCTGCCGCAGCGGGCAGGGCCGATACCAGGGCCATGGCAGTGGCCCCCAGAATGCCAGTACGGAGGTTCCTCCAGATGGACGTCATCTTTGATCCTTCCTGTTGTCGTCGCGTTTCATCAGCGTTCTTGTGGTGCGTGTTTCTCTGGTCGTGGGCCGCACATAACCCGTGTGTGGAGTATCGCGGCGCTTCGGTTTTTCGGGAAAGCGAAATAATGGGGAAGCGGGCGTTTTTCGCAAACTGCCTTAAATATGTGCATTTTTTGCCACTCTGTCGGATCGGCCCGGTCGGTCGGCGAAACGCGGCAGGTTTCGAGGGAGAGAAGAGGCGATGAGTCCGCGCTCTCAACGCCGCGCTTGACGGCATATGGTCGGTGCGGTCAGGCTGGCACGCGTCTGCCTGCCGAATTCGCCGGAGGCGAGATTTCCCCATCTTTTTCAGACAGAAGGCGCCCCACATGTCTCTCGACCAGCCCCTCGATCCGAGTTTGCGCGACAGTTTGGCCAAGGCCGTGAAGGAAGGCTTCGCGGCGCAGATCTCGCTGACGCAAGAGCTGGTGCGCCGTCCCTCGCAACGGGGCGAGGAGCATACCGTTCAGGATTTCATCTTTGCCGAACTGCGCAGGCGCGGCTATCAGATGGAACGTTTCGCCATGGACCCCGAGGCGCTGGCCAATCATCCCGGCGCCGGCAAATGGAGCTCGCAGCACTCCGAGGCGCCGATCGTGGTGGGCATCCACCGGCCGCGCAACGAAACCGGGCGGTCGCTGATCCTGCAGGGGCATGTGGACGTGGTGCCGACGGGGCCTGCGCATATGTGGAGCGATCCGCCCTATTCCGCCACCATCCGCGACGGCAAGATGTATGGCCGCGGGGCAGGGGACATGAAGTCGGGTCTGGTCTGCGGTATCGCCGCGCTCGACGCCCTGCGTGCGCTGGGCTGGCAACCGGCGGCGACGCTCTATCTGCAATCGGTGGTCGAGGAGGAAAGCACCGGCGACGGCGCGTTGATGGCGCATATCCGAGGGTACAAGGCCGATGCGGCGCTGGTGCCCGAACCCACAGGAGAGGCCATGGTGCGCGCCAATCTGGGGGTGATCTGGTTCCGGGTGGAATTCGAGGGGATTCCGCGCCATGTCAGCGAGATGGGCGAGGGGGCCAATGCGATCGATGCCGCGATCCGCACCATCGCCGCCCTGCGCCAGTTGGAAACCGCCTGGAACGACCGGCGGGGCGAACACCCGCTGTTCGCCGAGATGCCGAAGCCGATCAACCTGAACGTCGGGCGGATCGAGGGCGGCGAATGGGCCTCTTCCGTGCCGGCGACCGCGGCGGTGGATTTCCGCATCTCGCTGCTGCCGAACTGGGACGTGAAGGCCTGTGCCGCCGAGATCGAGGCGCATCTGAAGGCCTTCGTCTCGGGGGATCCCTATTTGTCGAACAACCCGCCGCGATTGGTCTGGAACGGCTTCATGTCGGATGGGTATGAGCAGCGCGAGGGCACCGAAGCCGAGGCGGTGCTGGCCCGCGCGCATCAGGCGGTCACCGGCAAGCCGCTGCCTGCGGTGGTGCTGCCGGCCTATATCGACACCCGGATCTATGCGCTTTTCGACAAGATCCCGGCGCTCTGCTATGGCGCGAAAAGCGGGCTTTCGCATGGCATCGACGAATATGTCGAGGTCGCCTCGCTGGAACGGGTGACGCTGTCGATCGCCCTGTTCATCGCCGAATGGTGCGGCTTGGAGCCGATCGAGGCCTGAGAAGGCCGATGCATCAGGGGCGGCCGGGTCAGACCCGGCCGAGCGCCGCCACCGTCTGCATCAGCGCCGGTGAGATTGCGCGGGCAAAATTCTCGGGCGTCCAGTCGGAGGAGAGGCCGGCAATCGTCACCGCCGCGATCGGCTTGCCCGAGGAGTCGAGAACGGCGGCGCCGATGGCGATTTCTCCTGGCAAAAGTTGTTCCACCCCAACGGCATAGCCCTTTTGCCTGGCCTCTTCGACCTTGGTCATGATGGCCTCTTCATCGACCAGCGTCTGGGCTGTATAGCGCCGCCGGTCGGAGCGGCGGATCAGATCGCGGGCCTCCTCCTCGGGCAGGAGCGACAGCACCGCCCAGCCCGCCGAGGTGCAATAGATCGGCACGCTTAAGCCCACCATCATCGCATGCAGTACCTCCCGTTTGGGGGGGAGGCGGAAGGCATAGACCAGCCGCTGATCGTCGATCAGCGATAGGTCGACCCGTTCGTTCACATTGCGCCTGAGGTCGAGCAGCAGCGGCACCGCCGGTTGCAATATATCGTTCAGACGCATCGCGTCGAAGATGTGGTCATAGATGCGGATGCCCGGCACATATCCCCGGTCATGCCGGTCGCGCTGCAGATAGCCAAGCTGGCGCAACGTATGCACGATCCTTTGGGTCGAGCTGCGATCAAGCCCTGCGGCGCGGGCGATTTCACTCAGGCTCATCGGTCGGTCGGTCTCATGAAAGGCGGAGAGCACCATCATCGTCCGCGCGGTGGCGCGCATGAACAGCGGATCGTTCTCGGCGTCGTCATCCAACTTGCGGGACCCCGATTCGCCGCGTCGCAGCAAGCGGTTCACAAAACGGGGCATCGCGATGCATCCCCCGTTCTTGCAGGGTGGGAATCACGTCGTTTCAATGTTGCGTATTTTTTGTGCATTTGGTCGGTTTCCCGGCGACCATGTCGCTTGTATCTGGTTACGGTTTAGGCATGTCATTTACAGGTCATCAATGATCACTATCCGATATTACTGTATCGATAGGCGATACACAAGAAAAGCGACGACAACCTCGATTCGGATGTGGTGACAAAGTCCGTCGCACTCGTGCCGCGTGGCAAAGACCCGGCTCCCCTCTCTCGTAGTGCGGGCCGGCGCCGGGACTTCCACGATGGTTCTGCTGATGGCCTATATCGGCGGTCCCCGGGTGTTGTTCGGTCCGGTTCTGGGCGCCGTGGTGATCGGGCTGAGAAAGTTCCGGCTGTCAGACATCACCCCGGCCTGGCTCGCCGCCGTGAACTCCACGCTTGAGGCCTCGGCCCTGGTCCGGGGCGATGGTGGCACCGCCTATGGCGCCTCGGGGCAGGGGGCACGAGCTGGACGGTTCTGGTCTTTGCCGCCGGCTTCGAGGCGGTGCGCCCGCCCTTCGCCGCGCGCATCTACGGGCGCGAGGGGATCAGCCCGGACGACCATTGCCACCGCGGCATGCAGGCCTATGACCGCATCGCGGTCAACGGCTACCCCGACCTCTTCATCGCCAACGGGCCGAAGAGGATATGCGCATCATGGATCGTCCCGGCAGGCCGCAGGATATCGCGCCGATGGTGGCCTTCCTGCTGTCGCCGGGGTCGGTCTGGCTGCGGGGGGTGAATCTGCCCTGCGATGGCGGTATGCGGGCGCATATCGAGGCGACGAGCCACGGGCTGAACTGAGGAGAAACGGCTGTGACACTTGATCTGTTGATTGGCGGCACCGACGTGCCGGCCGAGGGCGGGCGCAGCTATGCGCGCCACGATCCGGTGACCGGCGCGGTCGCGACCGAGGCGGCGGCGGCCAGCACCGGCGACGCGCTGAAGGCAGTGGCGGCGGCACAGGCGGCTTTCGCCGGCTGGGCGGCGACCGGCCCCGAGGCGCGCCGCGCGGTACTGAGCAAGGCGGCGGACATCATGGAGGCGCGCACGCCCGAGTTCATCGCGGCCATGGTCGAGGAAACCGGCGCCACCCGGATCTGGGCGGGCTTCAACGTGCATCTGGCCGCGGGCATCCTGCGCGAGGCGGGCGCCATGACCAGCCAGATCGGCGGCGAGGTGATCCCCGCGAACAAGCCGGGCACCTTGGCGATGTCGGTGGCCAGGCCGCGCGGCGTCTGCCTGGGCATCGCGCCCTGGAACGCGCCGGTGATCCTGGGCACCCGGGCGGTCGCCATGGCACTGGCCTGCGGCAATACCCTTGTGCTGAAAGCCTCGGAACTCTGCCCGCGCACCCACCGCCTGATCGGCGAATGTCTGGTCGAAGCCGGGCTGCCTGCCGGGGCGATCAACGTGATCTCCAACGCGCCGGAGGATGCGGCAGAGGTCGTGCGCACATTGATCGAGGCGCCGGCGGTGCGGCATGTGAACTTCACCGGCTCTACCGGCGTCGGTCGCATCATCGGTCGGCTCGCGGGCGAAAACCTGAAACCCTGCCTGCTGGAACTGGGCGGCAAGGCCCCCTTCCTGGTGCTGGAGGATGCCAACCTTGACGGTGCGGTGAATGCGGCGATCTTCGGCGCCTTCATGAACCAGGGTCAGATCTGCATGTCGACCGAGCGGATCATCGTGGTCGAGGCGGTGGCCGATGCTTTCGTCGAAAAGCTGGCGGCGCGCGCCGCCGCTCTGCCCTGGGGCGATCCGCGTGGCGAGGTGGTGCTGGGCTCTCTGGTCTCGCCCGCGGCGGCCGAGAAGATGGCGGCGCTGATCGCCGATGCCACCGCCAAGGGCGCCAGGCTGGTCGCCGGCGGCGCGCGCGACGGCGCGCTTCATTCCGCGACGCTGCTGGATGGGGTGACGGCAGAAATGCGCATCTATGCCGAGGAAAGCTTCGGCCCGGTCAAGTCGGTGATCCGCGTCAAGGACACCGAAGCGGCGATCCGGGTGGCGAATGACACCGAATATGGCCTGTCTTCGGCCGTCTTCAGCCAGGACATTACCCGGGCCATGGATGTGGCCAACCGGCTGGAAAGCGGCATCTGCCATATCAACGGGCCGACGGTTTCGGACGAGCCGCATATGCCCTTCGGTGGCGTCAAGGCCTCGGGCTTCGGGCGCTTCGGCGGCAAGGCGGCGATCGCCGAATTCACCGACCTGCGCTGGATCACCATCGAGGATCCGAAGCAGCGCTATCCGTTCTGATCGCTGTGGGCCCTGGCCTGCGAGAGACGTGAGCGCGCCCCGGGATGCGTTCCGGGGCGTTTTGCTGTCGGCCGGACGATGTGCTAGACCCCTGTCAAATCGGCAAGCAACGGGGAGGAGATCGTTCATGTCCCAGGAAATCGAATGTTATCGCGGAGTTGTGCATCCTTGGCTGTGCGACGCCATGGGCCATATGACCACGCGCCACTATACCGCGATGTTCGATGACGGCTCTTATCATCTGCTTGCCGCGCTGGGTTTCGGGCCGGATATGCTGGCCCGCCGCATCGGCTTTGCCGACGTCAATCTGAACATGAATTTCAAGGCAGAGCTGGGGGTCGGCGATCTGGTCGTGGTCACCGGCGGGGTCGAGAAGATCGGCGGCAAGTCGATGATCACCCGCTACACCATGCGCAATCTCGCCACCGGCGATGTGGCGGCCGATCTGGTGGCCAGCACGGTGCAATTCGACCTGGCCGCGCGGCGCGCCATCGAGGTATTGCCGGAAATCCGCGCCAATGCGCGCCGGCTGTTCCCCGAGGCGGAGATTGCCGCGGGCAGCCTGGTCTGACATCCACGAAAGGCCGCCTGATTTTTGGGCAAATAGGCTGGTGATGCTCGGTTTTCTCGCGAAAATCGGGCCGCGGGCCGAAGGTCGGCGCAACCCGGGCTGGAGGCTGCGGTAAAATCAGACGATCCTCGTCCTCAAGACAAAGATGGGGAGGGGCGCGCGATCACCGTGCCGATGCGACAGATGCCTGCGGCGGAGCAGCCGCCGCAGCCGCGGGCCGAGGGCGCGCTTTGGGTTTCGGCCAAGCGGTCGGGGGCCGGCAGCGTGCTGGACCGCTATCGCCCCAGTGGCGCGATGAAGGCGATGTTTCCGCGCCAGCCCGGTCCGTTGCAGGCCATCGTCATCAACTCGGCCGGAGGCATCACCGGCGGTGATCGGCTGCGGCTGCAGGCCGAAGCGGGGGCGGCGGCGCATCTGGTGCTGACCACGCAGGCGGCCGAACGCGCCTATCGCGCCGCCTCGGGCTGGGGGCGGTTCGATAGCCGTCTGCGTGGTGCGCCGGGATCGACGCTCTACTGGTTGCCGCAGGAGCTGATCCTCTATCAGGGCGCGGCGCTGGAGCGATCCCTGCACATTTCTCTCGAAGCCGATGCGCGGCTCCTGATGGTCGAGCCGGTGATCTTCGGCCGCGCCGCCATGGGCGAGCGTCTCACCGATGCCCGGTTTCGCGACCGGATCAGCGTCGATCGCGACGGGCTGCCGCTTTACCGCGACGCGGTGCGACTGGAGGGCGATCTGCAGGCGCAACTGGCGCGGACGGCGCGCGGCGCCGGTGCCATGGCCTCTCTCCTCTATGTCGGGCCGGAGGCGGCGGCGCATCTGGCCCCGGTCCGATCGGCATTGCCGGCGCTTGGCGGCGCGAGCCTCTTGCGCCCCGACGTGCTCGCCGTCAGGCTGCTGGCCGAAGACGGCTTTGGTCTGCGCCGCCACCTTCTGCCCATTCTCGACCGTCTGAGCCAAGACGGGCTGCCCACGTCCTGGAGATTGTAACCGATGCAATTGACCCCGCGCGAAAAAGACAAACTGCTGATCGCCATGGCCGCCGAAGTGGCGCGCAGGCGGTTGGCCCGTGGCGTCAAGCTGAACTACCCCGAAGCCATCGCGCTGATCACCGACGCGGTGGTCGAAGGCGCCCGTGATGGGCGATCCGTCGCCGACATGATGGAGGCCGGGGCCGAGGTGATCACCCGCGAGCAATGTATGGAAGGCGTGCCCGAGATGATCCACGAGGTTCAGGTCGAGGCCACCTTTCCCGACGGCACCAAGCTGGTGACCGTCCACAACCCGATCCGCTGATCCGCAGGAGTGCCCAGATGAAACCTCAGATGAAACACCTGATCCCCGCCCTCGTTCCCGCGTTGCTGATCTGCCAGCCGGCGCTGGCGCATGTGACCCCGGGCGAGCATGGCTCGTTCATGGCCGGCGCCTCGCATCCGATTTCCGGGGCCGATCACATCCTGGCGATGGTCTGCGTCGGGCTCTGGGCGGCGCTGCTGGGGGGCCGCGCGCTCTGGATCGTGCCGACGGCCTTTGTCGGCGCCATGAGTGTCGGCTTCGCCGTCGCGCTCGCCGGCATGTCCTTGCCCCTGGTCGAGCCGATGATCCTGGCATCGTCTGTCGTGCTGGGGCTGCTGGTGGCGGTTGCCGCCCGGATGCCGGTGGCGGCGGGCGCGGCCGTGGTCGCCATCTTCGCGGTGTTCCATGGTCACGCCCATGGGGCCGAGATGGGCGGCGCCCATGCGCTGAACTATCTGGCGGGCTTCGCCGTGGTCACCGCCGCGCTGCATGTCGCGGGGCTGGGCTTCGGTCTGCTGCTGGGCAAGGCCAGCCGCCAGCCGATCCTGCGCGGTGCGGGTCTTCTGGTCGCCGCCGCCGGCTCCGCCCTGGCGCTGGCCGGCTGAGGGCGCGCGCGATGATCCCCGGAGAACTCTTCCCCGCCGAGGGCAAGCTGACCCTCAACGCTGATCGTGTGGCCATCACCCTGATGGTGGCCAATACCGGCGATCGGCCGGTACAGGTCGGCAGCCATTACCATTTCGCCGAGACCAACCCGGGGTTGGACTTCGACCGTGAGGCCGCCCGCGGCATGCGGCTCGACATCGCCGCCGGCACCGCCGTGCGCTTTGAGCCCGGCCAGCGCCGCGAGGTGCAACTGATCCCGATGTCCGGGGCGCGGCGGATCTATGGCTTCAATCAGAAGGTGATGGGGGAGCTGTGACGGGGGTCTCGCCCTTCGCGCCCCTGGCTTGGTCGAACAAGCAACAGAGGATCGTGCCTGCCCCTAGGGGGGGCGCAATCGCGCCCTCCCTGGGGGGAGGGGCGGGCGCGATCCGGATCGCAGGCGATCCGGAAAAGATCATTCGTTTCCCCACCTTTCGCTTCAGCCCAAAGGGGATGTCCTGATGCCCACCCAAATCTCCCGCGCTTCCTATGCCGCCATGTTCGGCCCCACGGTGGGCGACCGGCTGCGGCTGGCCGATACAGATCTGATCATCGAGGTCGAGCGTGACCTGATCGCCGAACGCGCCGGCGCCGCCCTCAGCGGCGGCTCGGGCGCCAATGCGCTGGCCTATGGGGAAGAGGTCAAGTTCGGCGGCGGCAAGGTGATCCGCGACGGCATGGGGCAATCCCAGGTCACCCGGGCAGCGGGCGCCGTCGATACCGTCATCACCAATGCGCTGATCGTCGACTGGACCGGCATCTACAAGGCCGACGTCGGCCTCAAGAACGGGCGTATCCACAAGATCGGCAAGGCCGGCAACCCCGACACCCAGCCCGGTGTCGATATCATCGTGGGCCCCGGCACCGAGGCCATCGCCGGCGAGGGCAAGATCCTCACCGCCGGGGCGATGGACAGCCATATTCACTTCATCTGCCCGCAGCAGATCGAGGATGCGCTGCATTCCGGCACCACCACCATGCTGGGCGGTGGCACCGGCCCGGCACATGGCACGCTGGCCACCACCTGCACGCCCGGCCCCTGGCATCTGGGCCGCATGCTGCAATCGGCCGATGCCTTCCCGATGAACCTGGCCTTCGCCGGCAAGGGCAATGCCTCGCTTCCCGCCGCGCTGGAGGAACAGGTTCTGGCCGGCGCCTGCTGCCTGAAGCTGCACGAGGACTGGGGCACCACCCCCGGCGCCATCGACTGCTGTCTGGGCGTCGCCGACGACATGGACGTGCAGGTGATGATCCACACCGACACGCTGAATGAATCGGGCTTCGTGGAAAACACCCTGGCCGCCTTCAAGGGCCGCACCATCCACGCCTTCCATACCGAGGGGGCAGGGGGCGGCCATGCCCCCGACATCATCAAGGTCTGTGGCGAGGAATTCGTTCTGCCCTCCTCGACCAACCCGACACGGCCCTTCACCAAGAACACCATCGAGGAACACCTCGACATGCTGATGGTCTGCCACCATCTGGACAAGTCGATCCCCGAGGATGTCGCCTTTGCCGAAAGCCGCATCCGGCGCGAGACCATCGCGGCCGAGGATATCCTGCACGACATCGGCGCCTTTTCGATCATCGCCAGCGATAGCCAGGCCATGGGCCGGGTGGGCGAGGTGCTGATCCGCACCTGGCAGACCGCCGACAAGATGAAGAAACAGCGCGGCCGGCTCGCCGAGGAAACCGGTGACAACGACAATTTCCGCGTCCGCCGCTATATCGCCAAATATACCATCAACCCGGCCATCGCCCATGGCATCGGCCATGAGATCGGCTCGATCGAAGAAGGCAAACGCGCCGATCTGGTGCTGTGGTCCCCGGCCTTCTTCGGGGTGAAGCCCGAGATGGTGCTGATCGGCGGCTCGATCGTGATGGCGCAGATGGGCGATCCCAATGCCTCGATCCCGACACCGCAGCCGGTCTATTCGCGCCCCATGTTCGGCGCCTATGGCCGCAGCGTCGAAAACTCGGCGGTGATCTTCGTGTCCGAGGCGGCGCAGGCGGATGGCATCGCGGCGCGGCTGGGGCTGGCGAAACAGACGCTGGCGGTGAAGAACACAAGGACCATCGGCAAGAAGGATCTGAAGTTGAATGACGCCACCCCGCATATCGAGGTCAACCCCGAGACCTATGAGGTGCGTGCCGATGGCGAGCTTTTGACCTGCGAACCAGCCGAGGTGCTGCCGATGGCGCAGCGGTATTTCCTGTTCTGAGGGATCGAGTTCAGCTCGCCTGAGCCCGCCGTGCCACAGAGAACATAGGTTTGCAGCCGGCCCGAGGGTGGGGGCGAACCGGGGCCGACGCCCCGGGAACAGGCTTTCAATGGGGGAAAGTTCCGCGCCCATTCGCCCCTTTGCCTTCCGGTGAGGACGGCGCCAAACTGACTGAAACCGCATCCCGGGGCCGGCCCGCCGTCGCCGCGCCCACCCAAACGACCAAGGACGACCCGAATGACCGACCTTCCCCTGGCCCAGAGCTTTCACCGCAAGGGCGACTGGCATGGCGATGCCGAGACCGTGCTGCTCGACTATGACGGCCGCTTCCTGCGCCGCAAGAAACTGGTGACCGCGGCGGGGCGGGCCTTTGTCGTCGATCTGCCGCAGACCACCTCGCTCGACGATGGCGATGCGCTGGCGCTCTCCGATGGCACCCTGGTCGAGATCAAGGCCGCCGCGGAAGACGTGCTGTCGATCACCGGCCCGCTTTTGCCGCAGCTCGCCTGGCATATCGGCAACCGTCACACCCCCTGCCAGATCGCTGCCGACCGGCTGGTGATCCAGCGCGATCCGGTGATCCGCCACATGCTGGAACATCTGGGCGCCACGGTGACCGAAGAAATCGCCCCCTTCACCCCCGAAGGCGGCGCCTATGGCCATGGCCGCACCCATAGCCATGAACATGTGCATACTGCCCATGACCACAGTCCCGCGCATGGCCATTCTCACGACCATAGCCACGACCACTCCCATGATCACGGGCACAGCCATGACCATTCCCACGACCATGATCACGACCATGGCCCAGACCACTCGCTTTGATCCCGGGCTGCTGACGCTGGCGCAATGGCTGTCGCCGGCCTATCCGCTGGGCGGCTTCGCCTATTCCCACGGGCTGGAAACCGCCATCCGCGCCGGCTGGATCGCCAGCGCTACCGATCTGAGCACCTGGCTTGAGGATCTGACGCAGCACGGTTCCGGCCGCTCCGACGCCACTTTCCTCTGGCGTGGCTACCGGGCCGAGACCATCGCCGATCTTCTCGCCGTCGATGCCGAGGCGCGGGCCTTCGCCCCCGCCGCCGAGCGGCAGCGAGAAGGCGCGCGGCAGGGGACGGCCTTTGCCCGCACCACCGCCGCCATCTGGGGGATCAAGCTGCCGCCGCTGCTGCTGCCGGTGGCGGTGGGGCAGGCGGCGCGGCGGATGGCGCTCGACCCGCAGGCCACCTGCGCGCTCTACCTGCAGTCCTTCCTGTCGAACCTGGTCTCGGCCGCCGTGCGGCTGGTGCCGCTGGGCCAGACCGAAGGGCAGGCCGCTTTGGCCGCGCTTGCCCCCCTGATCACCCGCGTCGCGGCCGAGGCGGAAATGGCGGAGGAGGTTTATTCCAACGCCTTTCTCTCCGACATCGCCGCGCTGCACCATGAAACCCTTGACCCGAGGCTTTTCCAATCATGACCCAGATGAACGGCCCGCTGCGCATCGGCATCGGCGGCCCGGTCGGCGCCGGCAAGACCACGCTGACTGCCCGCCTCGCCGAGGCGCTGAAAGGCGACTATTCGATCGGCGTGATCACCAATGACATCTACACTCAGGAGGATGCCGAGGCGCTGATGCGGATGCAGATCCTGCCCGCCGACCGCATCATCGGGGTAGAGACCGGCGGCTGCCCCCATACCGCGATCCGCGAGGACGCCAGCATCAACCTCGCCGCCGTGGCCGAGATGCAGGAGCGCCACCCGGAGGTCGAGATCGTGTTGATCGAATCCGGTGGCGATAACCTGTCGGCCACCTTCAGCCCGGAACTCGCCGATGTGACGCTCTATGTGATCGACGTGGCGGCGGGGGAGGAGATCCCGAGAAAGGGCGGCCCGGCGATCACCAAGTCGGACCTGCTGGTGATCAACAAGACCGATCTGGCGCCCTATGTCGGCGCCTCGCTCGAGGTGATGGACCGCGACGCCACCCGGATGCGCAACGGCCGCCCCTTCGTCTTCACCGCATTGAAGCACGGCGAGGGCGTCGAACGGGTGGTGGAAGAGATCAAGTCGGTGGCAGGTCTCTGAGGCCCTGCGAAGCAGGTTGCCCCAAAGTTATCCACAAGCCGCCGAAGAGGGTGAGGAACCTGCGACAGATGCCCTCTGCCGCAGAGTTTTCCCGATCTCTCCACCATGTTATCCACAGGGATATACCGGGCGCGGGACGCAAGCCGCCCCCAGCCAGGGGCGCCCTGAGGCATGATAACCCACAAACGAAAGGGGCGCGCCATTGGCACGCCCCCTGTCTCGGTCTGATCACTCGTCTCAGGTGCGGATGCCGGCGAAACGGGTCTGCCAGTCCTCGCGATCCTCGTCGCTGATCTTGGCGAACAGCACGTCCGGTACGGTAAAGCCATGGCCGGCGGGCAGGGCGGCAACCGCCGCGGCGACATCGCCCGGCCAGCTCTGATCCTCGATCCGCATCGCCGCGACCAGCGTGGCAGAGGCGAAGGGGATGAAGGGGGCCGAGAGCACCGCGTAAAGCCGGATCAGGTTCAGCCCCAGCCGCACCTGCATCGCCGCGCGCTCGGGGTCTTCCTTGAAGGTCGACCAGGGCGCGGCGGATTGCAGGTATTCGTTGCCCGCGACCCAGATCGCCCGCAGCTCCTGCGAGGCCTTGCGAACCTCCATCGCCTCCATGCAGGCCTCATAGGCGCGCACGCGGGCGGTCAGGTCGGCGATCAGCGCCTCTTCCTGTTCCCCATAGGCGCCGCCCTCGGGCACCACCTCGCCGAACTTCGAGCGGCAGAACTTGGTGATCCGGCTGACGAAGTTGCCCAGCACGTCGGCCAGGTCCTTGTTGACCGAGACCTGGAAGTTGTCCCAGGTGAATTCCGCGTCCGAGCTTTCCGGCGCATGGCTCAGCAGCCACCAGCGCCAGTAATCCGCCGGCAGGATCTCCAGCGCCTGATCCATGAACACGCCGCGCCCGCGCGAGGTCGAGAACTGGCCGCCGTCATAGTTCAGATAGTTGAACGACTTGATGTAATCGACCAGCTTCCACGGCTCGCCCGAGCCCATCAGGGTGGCGGGGAAGCTCAGCGTGTGGAAGGGCACGTTATCCTTGCCCATGAATTCGACATACCGGACGTCGTCGGCGCCCTTGTCGGTGCGCCACCAGCGTTCCCAGGCGCTGTCGTCCAGCCCCTTGGCATCGGCCCATTCCTTGGCGCAGGCGATATATTCGATCGGCGCGTCGAACCAGACATAGAAGACCTTGCCTTCCATCCCCGGCCAATCCTCGGCACCCTTCTTGACCGGGATGCCCCAATCGAGATCGCGGGTGATGCCGCGGTCCTGCAGCCCGTCGCCGTCATGCAGCCATTTCTTGGCGATCGAGGTGGTCAGGATCGGCCAGTCGGTCTTGCTGTCGATCCAGGCCTCGAGCTTGTCCTTCATCGCCGATTGCCGCAGGTACAGGTGCTTGGTCTCGCGCAGTTCCAGATCGGTGGAACCGGAGATCGTCGAATGCGGGTTGATCAGGTCGGTCGGGTCGAGCTGCTTGGTGCAATTGTCGCATTGGTCGCCCCGCGCGCTCTCGTAGCCGCAGTTGGGGCAGGTGCCCTCGATATAGCGGTCGGGCAGGAAACGGCCGTCGGCCTTGGAATACATCTGCTGTTCGACCACTTCGCGGATCAGCCCGTGTTCGGCCAATTGGCCGGCGAAATGCTGGGTCAGCCGATGGTTCTGCGGGCTCGACGAGCGACCGAAGTGATCGAAGCTGAGGCCGAAGCGGCGGGCGATATCTGCCTGTACCTCGTGCATCTCGGTGCAATATTGATCCACCGGCTTGCCCGCCTTGGCCGCCGCCAGTTCCGCCGGGGTGCCATGTTCGTCAGTGGCGCAGAGGAACATCACCTCGGCGCCTCGGCCGCGCTGATAGCGGGCATAGAGGTCGGCCGGAAGCTGCGAGCCCACCAGGTTGCCCAGATGCTTGATCCCGTTGATGTAGGGAATTGCCGAGGTGATGAGAATGCGTGCCATGGGATGCCCGAGTGTTTTCGTGATCGGACATCCCTTACATTTCAGGCCGCCGAAAGGCCAGAGGCAAGCGCTGGCGCCCGGTCGGCAGGGGTCACTGGGCGGTATAGCCGCCGTCGACCAGGTGATAGGAGCCGGTGATGAAGCTCGCCCGGTCCGACAGCAGGAAGCAGGCCAGCGCCGCCACCTCTTCAGGTCTGCCCAGCCGCCCGAGCGGATGCAGCCCTTTCAACGCCTCGTAGGTCGCGCGGTCGAGCGTGTCGAGCAGCGGGGTATCGATATAGCCGGGTCCGATCGCATTCACCCGGATGTTGTCGGCGGCATGATCCAGCGCCGCGGTCTTGGTCATCCCCACCACCGCATGTTTGGCCGCGACATAGCCGACGATCTTCTGCGACGCCACGGTGCCGAGGATCGAGGCCATGTTGACGATGGCACCGCCGCCCACCTTGCGCATCGCCGGAATGGCATAGCGCATGCCGTAGAAGACACCGTTCAGGTTGATGTCGATGATCGTCTTCCAGGACTCGATCGCCAGCTCGCCCACCGGGGCCTGATCGCCGCCGATGCCGGCGTTGTTGACCATCAGATCGAGCTTGCCGGTTTGCGCCACCGCGAAATCGACCAGGGCCGCGACCGCTGCGGGATCGGCGACATTGACCGCGAAGGGCTGCGCCTTGCCACCGCTCGCCGTTACGTCCCTTGCCGTCGCCGTGGCGTGATCCATGTTGCGGTCGGCGATGATCACCTCGGCGCCGCCCGCCGCCAATTCCTCGGCGATCGCCTTGCCGATGCCCGAGGCGGCGCCGGTGACGATCGCGGTCTTGCCGTCGAATCTGAGATCCATGACCGCTCTCCGCTATGTGTCGCCGGGTTAGCCTAGGCCTGGCGATCTCCGCTGTCTAAGGGGCGCGCCGCGCCTATTGGTCGCGGTCGCGTTGCCGCCCGGTCAGCCTGCCGATCAGGAAAGAGGTGCGCGGGCTGTAGATATAGCGGGTTCGCCGCTCGGCCGGCCGGGCCCGCAGCCGCCAGAGGCCGAAGATGACCAGCAGAACATGCGCAGCCGAGATCAGCAGGAACATCGCCGAAGGCCCATAGGCGCCGATCAGCAGCGAGGCGGTATAGGGTGCCGCGATCGCCCCGAGCGCGAAATAGAACATCAGCGCCGCCGACAGCTCGATCCGCTCCGAGGTCTCGGTGAAATCATGCGCATGGGCGACGGCCACCGAATAGATCGGAAAGCTGGTCAGCCCGAACAGGAAGGCCGACCCCATCACCCCCCACGTTCCAGAACCGTCGGCGGCGATGGTGATCGCCGAGGCGCCGATGGTCGCGACCGACAGCCAGATCAGCACCCAGCGGCGGTCGAATTTGTCGGCCAGCCAGCCTGCGGGATATTGCGCCAAGGCGCCGCCCAGCACGAAGGCGGCCAGAAAGGTGGCGATCTGATCGGTGCTCAGCCCGACCTCCTGGCCATAGACCGGCCCCACCATCCGGAAGGCGGAGGAGGAAAGCGCCGCCACCAGAACCCCGGCCACCGCCAGCGGCGAGCGGCTCAGCGGCAGACCGGGCCGCAGCCGCGGCGCCAGCGGCGTCTCGGGCTGGGCTTCGCGGGTCAGGGTCAGCGGCAGCAGCGCCGCGCAGCAGAGGATCGCCAGAATGTTGTAGGAGACGTAATCGGCCGGGGCGAGCACGCCGATGAGAAGCTGCGCCAAGAGCGAGCCGCTCATGTCGACCACCCGGTAGGTGCCCATGGCGCGGCCGCGCGTCTCGTTGGTGACCTTGGCCTGCAGCCAGGCCTCGATCACCGTATAGCAGCCCGCGACGCAAAGCCCCGAGGCCATCCGCATCAGCGCCCAGGCCGTGGGGCTGATCACCAGCATATGCGCCAAAAGCCCGATGGCGCCGGCGGCGGTGAAGGCGGCGAAGGCGCGTGAATGCCCGACGGTGCCCATCAGCCGTGGCGCCCACCAGCAGCCGACGAAGAAGCCCAGGAAGTGCGACGACCCGAGGATGCCGATCTCGGCGGTGGAAAAACCCAATGATAATCCCGATAGCGCATCGAGCGGACTGACCCCCCCGGTCGAAAGCTGCAGCAGAAGAATCGACAGGAACAGGGCGGAAAAGGACAGGATCAATTGCATGGTCCGCCCAGACTGACGGCATCCGTCGCGATGTCGAGCGGTTTTGCGACAGCTTCTGTCGCCGGCGCCGCAGATGGCGCCCGCGCTTTCCCTCCGGCCCCCGCCGTCCGGCTCTCGTTGCCAAGCGGTTGTCGGGTCTCGTAAGCGCCTTCTGTGCCGAAATATTCGCGCCAAGGGCCTGCCGTGACGGCGTCGGTCTCGAAACTCGCCGCTGTCGTGCCGGTTTCCGATTGCCCCCATCGGTCAGCCCGCTAGGGTCCGGCCCGACATGTTTCCCATTTCCTCAAAAGGAACCGCGCGATGAAGATGAACCCGCTGGGTCGCACTGGCCTGATGGTCTCGGAACTCTGCCTTGGCACCATGACCTATGGCAACCAGACCCCGAAGGAGGAGGCGCATGCCCAGATCGACCGGGCGCTGGCGGCCGGGATCAACTTCATCGACACCGCCGAGATGTATCCGGTGAATCCGCCGCGGAAAGAGACGATGGGCCACAGCGAGGCGATCGTGGGCGACTGGATCGCCGCCAATCCGGGCCGGCGGCCGGAATTCGTGCTTGCCACCAAGCATTCCGGCGAAGGCTCCATGGTGGCGCGCGACGGGGCGCCGATCTCGTCGAAGACCATCGCCGGGGCCATCGAGGGCTCGCTCAAGCGGCTGAAGACCGATGTGATCGACCTCTATCAGTTCCACTGGCCCAATCGCGGCAGCTACATGTTCCGCAGGAACTGGACCTATGATCCCTCGGGCGGCGACCGGGCGGCGGTGATCGACAACATGGTCGATTGTCTCGAGGCGCTGAAGGCACAGGTGAAGGCCGGCAATATCCGCCATTTTGGTCTCTCGAACGAAAGCGCCTGGGGCACCGCGCAGTGGCTGCGCTTGGCGGAGGAGATCGGTGGCCCTCGCGTCGCCACCATCCAGAACGAATATTCGCTGCTCTGCCGGCTCTATGACACCGATCTGGCAGAGCTTTCGGCCTACGAGGACGTCGGGCTGATGGCCTTTTCGCCGCTCGCCGCTGGGTATCTGACCGGCAAGTATCGCGATGGCGCCGTGCCCGAAGGATCGCGCATGTCGCTGGTGCCTGACATGGGCGGGCGCAAGTCGCCCCATGTCGAGGCCGCGGTCGAGGCCTATATGGGCATCGCCGAACGCCACGGGCTCGATCCGGTGCATCTGGCCCTGGCCTGGTGCCGGACCCGTCCCTTTATGGCGACCGCGATCTTCGGGGCGACGCGGCTGGAGCATCTGGACCGCATCCTCGGCTCGGTCGAGGTGAGCCTGAGCGAAGAGGTTCTGGGCGAGATCGACCAGGCCCATCGCGCCCATCCGATGCCCTATTGATCGCCGCGAGCGGGGAATGCCGCTGGCGCGGCATGCCTCCGGCGGGAGTATTTGGGCAGAGAAGAAGGCCCGGGAGGGCCCGGATTTCGCGGTCATATCCCGCGCGCAGGGCGCGGGCCGGCTTGCTATGGGCGGCGCGGATGGCCCGGGCGAAACTGGCGGCTGAGGAGAAGCCGGTCGCCAGCGCCACCTCTATCAGCGGCATGTCGCTGTCGGTGACCAGGCGGTTTGCCTCGGCCAGCCGCAGGCTCAGGCATTGGGTGCTGGGCGCGGCGGTATTTCATGGCGCAATTCGGCCCGGCGCTGGAATGGCCCTGGACCAGGCTGATGGGGGTGGGCAAGAAGATGCGCCTGTTCCACCAGATCTGGCGCGGCGATGAGCTGTTGGCGACGGGGGAACATATGCTGATCGACGTCAATCTCGAGACGCGGGGGCCGCTGATCCCGCGCCGCGGATCGCGAGGGCCCATTTGGCGCTCCCCGTGGCCGAGGGGGGCGGATCGTCGGGCAACCGCGTTGATTTCGGGTCGATAATTTTTGCGGACGGCGGCTCTGGCCGGCATCGCGATTTGGGCGCATAGAGGGGCATGGCTCTCTGGATTCCCGTTACCCTCGCCGCGGCCAGCTTTCAGACCGTGCGCTTCATGTTGCAAAAGGTGCTGAGCGGCAGCCGCTTGTCGGTCGCTGGCGCGACCTTCTCGCGCTTTGTCTATTCGGCGCCGCTGGTTCTGCTGGTTCTAGGAGCCTATCTGGCGATTTCCGGGCGCAGCCTGCCGGCGCTTGATCTGCGGTTCTGGGTCTTCGCTGTGGTGGGCGGCACCACCCAGATCCTCGCCACGCTTTGCGTGGTGGCCTTGTTCAAGCAGAGAAATTTCGCCGTCGGCATCACCTTCAAGAAAACCGAGGTGATCCAGACCGCCATCGTCGGGCTGCTGGTCCTGGGCGACAGGGTCAGCCTGGGCGGTTGGGTGGCGATCCTTCTGGGGCTGAGCGCGGTTCTGGTGCTGTCGAAGCCGCCCGGCAGCGACGGCGCCTGGTGGCGGCATCTGACCAACCGCGCCTCGGCGCTGGGGCTGGGCTCGGGCGTGTTGTTCGCCGTCTCGGCGGTGACCTATCGCGGCGCCTCGCTTGAACTCGATACGCCGGATCCGGTGTTCCGTGCCGGGGTGACTCTGGCCTGTGTCGTCACCTTCCAGATGCTGTCGATGGGGCTCTGGCTGTTGTGGCGCGACCGGGCAGAGCTGCGCGCGGTCTGGGCGGCGCGGCGCACTGCGGTTTTCGTCGGGCTCACCAGCCTGGGCGGGTCGTTCTGCTGGTTCCTGGCCTTCACATTGCAGAATGCCGCCTATGTGAAGGCGTTGGGTCAGGTGGAGTTGCTGCTCAGTCTTCTGGCCTCGATCCTGGTCTTTCGGGAAAGGATCAGCCGGCGCGAGATTGCCGGGATGGGGCTGCTGGGCCTGTCCATCCTGGCGCTGGTGCTCGCGATCTGAGCCTCAGCTCTCGGGCATCGGGTGGCCGTGCAGCCGCAGGAACAGGCTTTCCTCGTCGCTGTTGCGGAAATAGGGAACCGATGCGGGCGGCGCTTCCTCGCGCACCCGGCCGGCGATCTCGGCCAGCACCACTTCGGTGATGAAGGGCAGATCGAAGCGGCGGGCGTCGTTGAGCGGGATCCATTGCAGGTGCGACAGCTCGTCCGAGGCATGGGCGAAATCGTCCAGGTCGCCCTGGATCGCGGCGGCATCGACCAGGAAGAACCGCGCGTCGAAGCGGCGCGGCCGACCCGGGGGGGTCAGCGCGCGAAACACGAATTGCAGCGCCTCGGCCGAAGGAATGTGCCCGGTGGCGGCAAAGCGGGTCCAGTCGGCGGGCACCAGCCCCGGCCAGGTGCCCGGGCGGCCCAGGATCAGCCCGGTCTCTTCCCACAGCTCGCGGATGGCGGCGGCGGCCAGCGCCGATTGCATGCCCGGCGGGGCGTTGTCCGCCAGCCGGTTGAAGCACAGCGACGGCAGCGGCGCGGCCAGCGGCACCCGGGCGTCGTCGGGATCGACGGCGCCGCCCGGGAACACGAACTTGTTCGGCATGAAGGCAGCCTGGGCGCCGCGTTGGCCCATCAGGATCGCCGGCTTGTCATGCCGGTCGCGCAGCACGATCACGGTGGCGGCATTGCGCACCGCACTCTTGTCCAGCGGTTTGGTCGTTTCGGTCATCTTTCCCCTCCTCTTGAACTTGCGGAAGGGTCAGCTCGCCTCTCCGAACCCGTGCATGCGCCGCGCCCATTGGAATGCGACCACCGCGCCCTTCAGTCTGGGCAGAAGGTAAAGCGACAGCGCCAGACAGCCAACTGCAAAGATGGAGAATAGCACCATAGGCTCAGGCCGGTAGAGTTCGAAGACGATCAACAGCAGGGGCGCCATGAGGTGGCCGACCAGCAGAATGGTCAGATAGGCCGGGCCGTCGTCGGCGCGATGGTGGCGATAGACCTCGCCGCAGTGGTCGCACCGATCCCGCACCTTGAGATAGCTGTGCAGCAGCCGCCCCTCGCCACAGCAGGGGCAGCGGCCAAAGAAACCCCGGCGAAGCGATGGCCAGAACGGGCGTTCGTTGTCGGTGGCCTCGGCTGAAATGGTCTGATCGTGCATTGTCTTCCTCCCAGAAGGCCCGCGGACGAGCCGGAGAGCAGCCTCGCAAATCCGGGGGAGAAAAGAAACCTGGAATTTTCTGCGACGGATTTTGCCTTCGGCCCCGTTTGAAGGATATGAACGGCGGCAAGGGGCCGTCGGTCAGCGAAAGGAAGACAGATATGAAACACCGTCATTTCATCGCAGGACTCGTCATCGCAGCAGGCGCTGTCGCCGCCGGTGCGGTTCTGGCCCAGCAAGGGCCGATGGACGGCTCCCGCATGGGGCCGGGGATGGGGCCTCGGATGTCCTTCGAAGAGCTGGACGCCAATGGTGATGGCCAGATCACCAAGGACGAGATGCAGGCCCAGGCGCAGGCACGGTTCAAGGCTGTCGATACCGACGGCAATGGCACGATCAGCCTGGACGAGATGCAGGCGCAGGCCCGCCAGCGTGCCGATGCGCGTGCCGCCCAGATGTTCAAGCAGATGGACGAGAATGGCGATGGCGCGCTGAGCCCGGACGAGATGAAGGGGCCGCGAGGCACCGACGACATGATGGACCGCATGTTCTCGCGCGCGGATGCCGATAACAACGGCAGCCTTTCGAAACAGGAATTCGACGATGCGCAGGCCCGGATGCAGCAGCATATGCAAAAGGCGATGGGACCGAACGGCGGGCAGATGATGCAGCACAAGCGCATGAGCGGGGATTGCGACGGGTCGGGCCGGGGCGCTCTGACGCCGTCGACACCGCAACAGGGCAACAACTAACCCTGTGACCCGGATCGGGAGTATATTTGGCCCCCGGGCCGGGCGTGGACGCGCCGCTTCGCCTCAGGGCGGGGCGGCGGCCGTCGCCTCAGAGGACAAGGATTTGTCCGATGACGCCTTGCTGGTGCTCTTCGCCAATGGCGATCCCCTGGCTGCGCGCAGTCTGACGGCACGGCTGGGGCCGCGGGCCTATGCGGTGGCGATGCGGGTGCTGGGCGATCGCGACGAGGCCGAGGATGTCGCCCAGGAGGCGATGATGCGGCTGTGGAAAATGGCGCCGGATTGGCGCCCGGGAGAGGCGCAGGTTTCGACCTGGGTGTATCGGGTGGCGATGAACCTCTGTCTCGACCGCAAGCGGCGCGGGGCGCGGGCGGGGCTGGATCGGCTCGACGATGTGCCCGAACCATCGGATCCCGCGCTGGGGGCGCCCGAGCAGATGCAGGAGGGCGCCCGCGCCGAGGCGTTGCAGGCCGCGCTGATGACCCTGCCGGATCGTCAGCGGCAGGCGGTGGTGCTGCGCCACATCGAAGAGCTTTCGAACCCCGAAATCGCGGGGATCATGGAAATCAGCGTCGAGGCGGTCGAAAGTCTGATCGCCCGGGGCAAGCGGGCGCTTGCCGCGGCCTTGGCCGGGGAGCGCGAGAAACTGGGGTATAGCGATGGCTGAGAAACAGATAGAGGACGTCGGGCTGGATGCGTTCTTCGCCGCCGCCCGCCAGGAAACGATCATCATGCCCGTGGGCCTGGCCGAAAGGATGCGGGCGGATGCGGCGATGGTTCAGGCCGGTTTCGCGCGACCGCTGGTCGCCGATGGGATAGCGAATTCGGGCTCCGGGGGGCTGCTGTCGCAGCTCTGGGGGGCGCTGGGCGGTTGGCCGGCGCTCAGCGGCATGGCGGTGGCCTGTGCCGCCGGGGTCTGGCTCGGGGTGTCGCCGCCGAATTTCCTGCCCGATCCGCTGGGCTTGGTGGTGCAGCAAAGCCAGCCGCAGACCGACGTTGATGTTCTGGACGGCAGCTATGTGCTGTCCACCCTGTTGCAGGAGGAGGGTTGAGATGACCGAGACCGACACCAATCGTAAGCCGCCCCGGATGCGGCCTTGGCTGCGGCTGCTTCTGGGCGTCTCGCTGGCGCTGAACCTCGCCGTGGCGGGGCTGGCGGTGGGGGCGGCCATCCGCTTCGGCGACAGGCCCGATCGGGTCCGGCCGCCGATGCCGCTGGGGGCGCTGATGTTCCGCGAATTGCCGCGTGAGGATCGCAAGATGCTGCGCGACCGCGATCGGGAAACGCGCGAGGGCCGCGATGCCCGTCGCCGGGCCGAGGCGGCCGAGCTGGATGCCGCGCTGCGTGCGGTGCCCTTCGATCCGACGCCGCTGGAGGCCTTCATCGCCCGGGATGCCGCCCGGCAGGCAGACTTCGCCGATGCCATGCGGAACGCCTGGCTGACCCGGGTGAAGGCGATGACCGAGGCCGAGCGGGCACAATATGCCGACCGGTTGCAGGAGGCGCTGCAGCGCCAGGACGAGCGTCGCGCGCCGCCGCCGCCCGAGCGAGATTGAGCTTTCGGGCGCCTCGCCGTCGTCGCGCCGCTCAGGCTGCGGCGGGATGCGCCAACATCACCTGATTGCGGCCACTGCGCTTGGCCGTGTAGAGCGCCCGGTCGGCCCGCCGGATCAGCCGGCTGAGCGCCAGCGCCGGGTCTTGATCCTGGTAGCAGGGCAGCACCGGATGACGCGGCCCCTCTTGCGACCCGCCGAGGGCGACCCCGATGCTGACCGTTATGGTGATCGGGGCATCGGCGCCGGTGGCACGGAAGGGCGTCGACTGGATCGCCGCGCAAAGCCGGCGGGCCAAGTCCGCCGCCTCTTCGGGGCGGCACCGGGGCAGGGCGATCAGAAATTCCTCCCCCCCCATGCGGGCGATCAGATCACCGGGGGCAAGCGCTGCGCGCAGCCTGCGGGCGGCCTCGATCAGCACGGCATCGCCGACCGGGTGGCCCCATTGATCGTTGATCTGCTTGAAATGGTCGAGATCGGCCAGCATCACCGCAAAGCCGGTCCCCTGTTCGGCCGCGGCTCGCGCGATCTCGGCCAGTCGGGGCATCGCATAGCGGCGATTGTAAAGCCCGGTCATAGAATCCTGCACCGCCGCGCGCAATTCGTTGCGCAGCGTGGCGCGCATCCGGTCTGAACGTTCCTTGCGGCGCAATTGCGCGTCGAGCTTCAGCCCCAGTTCGGCCGCGTCGAAACCGTTGGCGAGCACGTCATGGGCTCCGCGGTCCAGCGCCTCTGCCGCCAGCCTGGGGGTGGCGGGTTCGGGCACGGCGATCACCGCGATGTCGCGGGTGGCGCCGCGCGCGCGCAGATCGGCCAGCAGGCCCAGGCCGGTGTCGTCGCTGTCCGCGGTCAGCTCCACCACCACCGCGTCGGGGCCCTCCTGGCCACCGAACAGCCCCTGCATGTCGCCGATCAACTGGCTTTCGATCCGGTGGTGGTGACACTCCTCTGCCAGGGCGGTCCGCCAGCGCTGCGCGGTCTCCTCCCGGCGGTTCAGCAGCACCACCCGCGCCCGCGTCGGCGGCGGCACATAGGCGCGGGCGGGATCGGCCATGCCTTGCGGGGTATAGCCGTTCAGGGGCACCGGCGCCGTCGCCAGATCCATTTCCTCGGCACTGAAGCCCGACCGGATCAGGCCACGGATACGGGCCTGCAACAGCCGGTCGTCGACCGGTTCGCACAGCGCCTCGTCCATGCCGGCCTCGAGCGCGCGCAGCCGCGCGGCACGGTCGTTCTGGCCGACGATGGCAAGGATCGGGATCGCCGCCAGCAGCGGGTCGGGGCGCAGAAGCTGCGGCAGCCTGCGCGCGTCGCCATCAGGCAGTGACAGCGAGGTGATGATCAGATCGGGTCGCACCTTGCGGACAAGCTGGAGGATACCGGTCAGGCGCCCGGTCTGCACCACGCGATACCAGGCGGCAGAAAGCTGCACCTTCAGCATGATGCGGGTGGTCGCCACACCGTCGAGGATCAGAATGGTCCCTTGCACGCCGCTGCCTTTCGCGTCTGCGCTTCGGGATGACCTTCGCGCGCTCTGGTTAATAAACGGTTTCGTCTGGCCCTCGCCGACAAAGAAAAGACCCGGCGTTCGGAGAACGCCGGGTCCGGGGTCAGGTCACCCGTGTGGTGCGGCTCAGGCCGGCTCAGGCCGCCTTGGCCTCGGGGTTGAACCGCTCGTAGAAGGTCTCCCCCTTCTCGGCCATCTCGCGCAGCAGCGGCGGGCAGGTGAAGCGCTCGCCGTATTTGGCGGTAAGCTGATCGCAACGCTCGGCCGCATAGGGCGCGCCGATGATGTCGAGCCAGCTCAGCGGGCCGCCGGACCAGGGGGCGAAGCCCCAGGCCAGGATGGCGCCGACGTCGCCTTCACGGATGTCCATCAGCACGCCTTCCTCCAGCGCGCGGACGGCTTCCAGCACCTGGGCGAACATCAGCCGCTCCTGCACCTCGATCAGATCGGGCTGCGGATCGGCCAGCGGATATTTGTCCGCCATCCCCTTCCAATAGCCCAGCCGCTTGCCGTTCTCGTCATAGTCGAAGAACCCGGCCTTGGCCTTGCGGCCCAGACGGCCATCGGCCTCCATCCAGAACACCAGATCGTCCGACGGGCTTTCCGGATAGGCATTGCCCATCGCCGCCTTGGTCGCCCGCGCGATCTTGGCGCCGAGGTCGATCGAGGTCTCGTCGGTCAGCTGGATCGGCCCCACCGGGAAGCCGAGCTGTTCGGCCGCATGGTCGATCAGCACCGGCGAGACGCCCTCGGTCACCATCCGCATCGCCTCGTTCATGTAGGGGATGATGCAGCGGTTGCAGTAGAAGAAGCGCGCGTCGTTGACGACGATCGGGGTCTTGCGGATCTGGCGCACGTAATCCAGCGCCTTGGCCACCGCGCGGTCGCCGGTTTCCTTGCCCTTGATGATCTCCACCAGCAGCATCTTTTCGACCGGCGAGAAGAAGTGGATGCCGATGAACTGCTCGGGCCGCTTGGAGGCCTTGGCGAGCCCGGTGATCGGCAGGGTCGAGGTGTTGGAGGCGAAGATGCAATCCTCGGGGATGATCGCCTCGACCTTCTGGGTCATCTCGGCCTTGACCTTCGGATCCTCGAACACCGCCTCGATGATCAGGTCGCAGCCCTTGAGCTGCTCCAGATCCGGGGTGGCGGTGATCAGCGACAGCATCGCCTCTTTCTTCTCGGCGGTGACCTTGCCGCGCTTCAGCCCCTTGTCGAGGAAGGCTTCGGTATAGGCCTTGCCCTTGTCGGCGGCGGCCTGGTCGCGGTCGATCAGCACCACCTGCATCCCCGCCTGGGCAGAGACCAGCGCGATGCCCGCGCCCATCATGCCGGCGCCCAGGACGCCCAGTTTCTTGACGGTCTGGTCGGGCACGTCCTTCGGCCGCACCGCGCCCTTCTCCAGCGCTTCCTTGTTCAGGAACAGCGACCGGATCATGGCCGAGGAGGAGGGGTTCATCAGCACATGGGTGAACCAGCGCGCCTCGATCCGAAGCGCGGTGTCGAAATCGACCAGCGCGCCTTCATAGACCGCCGACAGCAGCGCCTTGGGGGCCGGGAAGGCGCCCTTGGTCTTGCCGTGCACCAGGGCGTTTGCCCCGACGAAGGTCATGAAACCCGCCGGGTGATAGGGGGCGCCGCCCGGCATCTTGTAACCCTTGGCATCCCAGGGTTTCACCAGATCGGCATCCTTGGCGGCCAGCACCCAGGCCTTGGCGGCGGCAACCGGATCGGCGGCGATCTCGTCGATCACGCCGGCGGCCTTGGCGGCCTTGGCATCGACCATCTTGCCTTCCAGCAGGAAGGAGGAGGCGCCCATCGCCCCCAGCTTGCGCGCCATCCGGGTGGTGCCGCCGGCGCCGGGGAAGATGCCGACGAGGATTTCCGGCAGGCCGTATTTCGCCTTGGGGTTCTCGGCCACGAAGATGCGATGGCAGGCCAGCGGCAGCTCAAGCCCGATGCCTGCGGCGGTGCCGGGCAGGGCGGCGGCGATCGGCTTGCCACCCTTCTTGGTCTTGCTGTCCATGCCGGCCAGTTCGATCTTCCGCAGCAGCGCATGCATCTGCATGATGCCGTCGAACAGCCCGCGTGCCGGATCGTCGCCGGCGTCTTCCTTCATCTTGGCCAGCAGGTTCAGATCCATGCCGCCGGCAAAGGAGCCGGCCTTGCCCGAAGTGATGACGATCCCCTTGATGCTGGCATCCGCCAGCGCGTCGTCGATGCAGGCCTCCAGCTCGGCCAGGCCGGTGAAGGACATCACGTTCATCGACTTGCCCGGCACGTCCCAGGTGATGGTGGCGACGCCCTCGGCGTCTTGGGTCAGCGTAAATTCAGCCATGATCCTGTCTCCCGTTCCGACGCTCACACGCGCTCGATGATGGTGGCCGCGCCCATGCCGGACGCGATGCAAAGGGTCGCCAGACCCACTTCCTTGTCCTCGCGCTCCAGCTGGTCCAGCAGCATGCCGATGATCATCGCCCCGGTGGCGCCCAGCGGGTGACCATAGGCGATGGAACCGCCGTCGATATTGACCTTGGAGGCGTCGATATCGAAGGCCTGCATGAAGCGCAGCACGACGGCGGCAAAGGCCTCGTTCACCTCGAAAAGGTCGATGTCGGAAATCGACATGCCATTGTCCTTGAGGATCTTCTCGGTCACCGGCACCGGACCGGTCAGCATGATGGTCGGATCGGTGCCGATCTTGGCGGTGGCCTTGATGCGCGCCCGCGGCTTCAGCCCGTATTTCTCGCCGAATTCCTTGTTGCCGATCAGCACCGCGGCAGAGCCGTCGACGATGCCCGAGGAGTTGCCGGCATGGTGCACGTGGTTGATCTTTTCCAGATGCGGGTATTTCAGCAGCGCCACCTTGTCGAAGCCCGGCATCTGCTCGCCCATCATCTGGAAGGACGGCGCCAGCGCGCCCAGCGTCTGCATGTCGGTGGTGGGGCGCATGAATTCGTCGCGGTCGAGGATCACCAGACCGTTCTGGTCGCGCACCGTGATCACCGATCCGGCGAAACGGTTGGCGTCCCAGGCAGCCTTGGCGCGGCGCTGGGATTCGACCGCCAGCGCATCGACCTCTTCGCGCGAAAAGCCGTATTCGGTGGCGATGATATCGGCCGAGATGCCCTGCGGCACGAAATAGGTCTCCATCGCCAGGCTGGGATCGACCGCGATCGCGGCGCCGTCCGAGCCCATGGCGACCCGGCCCATCATTTCCACGCCACCGGCGATATAGGCCTCACCGGCGCCGCCCTTGACCTGGTTGGCGGCCAGGTTCACCGCCTCCATGCCAGAGGCGCAGAAGCGGTTGATGGCGAGCCCCGGAATGGATTGGTCGAGATCCGAGGCCAGCACGGCCGAGCGCGCCAGGCAGCCGCCCTGTTCCATCACCTGGGTGACATTGCCCCAGATCACGTCCTCGACGGCGTGACCGTCGAGATTGTTGCGCTCTTTCAGCGCGTTCAGCGTCAGGGCGGAAAGCCTGAGCGAGGTCACCTCGTGCAGGGCGCCGTCCTTGCGGCCCTTGCCACGCGGGGTGCGCAGCGCGTCATAGATATAGGCGTCTGTCATGGTCTTCTCCTTATGCGCGGTCCGACGGGTTGCCGGGCATCAGATCATAGGGGTGTTTCCAGCCGGGCTGTTCCGAAAGGCGGGTCAGCCAGGCGTCGATATGGGGCCAGTCGGCCCGGTCGAATCCGAAGGGTTCGGGATAATAGAGATAGCCGCAGCAGCTCAGATCGGCGTTGGTGATGCCGTCGCCGACGATCCAGTCGCGCCCCTTCAGATGGTCGTTCAGCACCTGATAGGCGGCCTTCAGGCGGCCTTGCGAAAAGGCGATCACATCCGCGTTGCGGTGCTGCTCGGGCAGGAAGTTCATCAGGAAGCGCGTCATCCCGGCCTGGCTGCTGAGCTTGTGGTTGTCCCAGAGCACCCAGCGCAGAACCTCGTATTTCTCGGCCTGGGTGGTGCCGCCGAACTTGCCGGATTTGTCGGTGACATAGGCTTGGATGGCCCCCGACTGGCTGAGCTTGAAATCGCCGTCCACCAGCACCGGCGCCTCACCCAGTTCGTTGACGGTCCGGCGATATTCCGGCGTGCGGGTCTCGCCGTTGAAGAAATCGACATAGACCGGCTCCCAGTCCAGCCCGCTGAGTTGCAGCGCCAGCGCCGCCTTGTAGGAATTGCCGCTTTCGCCGAAGCAATAGAGTTTGATGGTCATCCTCCCAATCCTCCCTTGGCGCCTGCGACTGCTTCCGGATGCCCGTATTTGAAACGAGAAGAAGCAGGGGGCGCGCCCTCATGGTAATCCGTTGTTAACCGCGACTCGTGTCTGCTTGCGCCGCGGTACAGGCTGCCGAGCCGATGACCGCACGAGGAGAAGCCCCGCCGTCCCGCCCGATCCGCCGCGGCGCGATTGGCGCCGGATGGCGGGGTGGACCTGAGCTGAGCCTTCTTCTCGGTGCAAATACGGCCGCCGGAGGCTCCCGAAACCGGCCATTCGCAGCCGGGTTGGCCGACCATGCGCGTTCTGCTGCACATGCGCTAGCGTTTCCTCGCGTCGAGCTCGGCGTTGAACCGCCGCAGCCGGAAGGCGAGCTCTTCGGCATCCGTCACCTGGTCGAAGTTCTCGAAGAGAAAGGACAGCGCCTCGCCCTCGTCGAGCCCGGCCTCGGCGGCGAAGGCGCGCAACCGGCGAAAGCCGTCTTCGGTCATGGCGACCGGGAAGCGGCGGGTCAGGCGGAAGCGTTTCGGCATGATCTCCTCCCAGAGGTCCGACGGGGCAGGGCGCGCCACCTGGGGCGCGCCCGACCGGGATCAGAACAGATCGGCGTCGAGGCCCATCACCGTCTCGGCACCGGTTTCGATGCGCGACAGGTGCAGCGCCGTGGCGGGCAGACGGCGCGCCATGTAATAGCGCCCGGTCAGGACTTTGGCCTTGTAGAACTCCGGATCCGAGGTGCCCTCGGCCAGGGCCGCCAGCGCCGCCTTGCCCATGCGCGCCCACATCAGCCCCAGGCAGACATGGCCGAACATATGCATGAAGTCATAGGAGCCGGCGAGCGCGTTGTTCGGGTTCTTCATGCCGTTCTGCATGAAATACATCCCCGCCGCCTGCAGGTCTTTCGACGCCTTCTTCAGCGGCTCGATGAAGTCACGGACATAGGTTTCGTCGTCGCCGGCATTCTCCTTGCAGAAGCTCTTGACCAGTTCGAAGAAGGCCATCACATGCTTGCCGCCGTCCTGGGCCAGCTTGCGGCCGACGAGGTCGAGCGCCTGCACGCCATTGGCGCCCTCGTAGATCATCGCGATGCGGGCGTCGCGGGTATATTGCGACATGCCCCATTCCTCGATGTAGCCATGGCCGCCATAGACCTGCTGCGCCTGCACCGTCATGTCATAGCCCTGATCGGTCAGGAAGCCCTTGATCACCGGGGTCAGCAGCGAGATCAGCCCATCGGCCGCCTTGTCGCCGGCGCGATGCGCCTGATCGATCAGCGTGGCGCCCCAGAAGGCGAAGGCGCGGGCGCCTTCGGTGAAGCTCTTCTGATCCATCAGGCTGCGGCGGATATCGGGGTGCACGATGATCGGATCGGCCGGGCCCGAGGGGTTCTCGGCACCGGTCACGGCGCGGCCCTGCAGCCGGTCCTTGGCGTAGATCACGGCGTTCTGATAGGCGGCATCGGCCTGCGCCAGCCCCTGCATGCCGACGCCCAGGCGGGCCTCGTTCATCATGGTGAACATGGCGCGCATGCCCTTGTGTTCCTCGCCCAGCAGATAGCCGGTGGCGCCGTCATAGTTCATCACGCAGGTGGCATTGCCGTGAATGCCCATCTTCTCTTCCAGCTTGCCGACCGAGACGCCGTTGCGCTCGCCCAGGCTGCCGTCGGCGTTCACCAGGACCTTGGGCACGATGAACAGCGACACGCCCTTGATGCCCTCGGGGCCGCCGACGATCTTGGCCAGCACCAGATGGATGATGTTGTCGGCCATGTTGTGGTCGCCGGCCGAGATGAAGATCTTCTGCCCGGAAATCTTGTAGCTGCCATCGGCCTGCGGTTCGGCCTTGGTGCGCATCATGCCCAGATCGGTGCCGCAATGCGGCTCGGTCAGGTTCATGGTGCCGGTCCATTCGCAGGCGACCATCTTGGGCAGATAGGTCTGCTTCTGGTCGTCCGAGCCATGCGCCAGGATGGCGCTGGCGGCGCCATGGGTCAGGCCCTGATACATGGTGAAGGCCTGGTTCGAGGCCGAGAACATCTCGCCCACCGCGGTGGAGACCAGATAGGGCAGGGCCTGGCCGCCGAATTCCTCGGGCATGTCGAGCCCGGGCCAGCCGCCTTCCTTCATCTTCTCGAAGGCGTCCTTGAAGCCGGTCGGCGGATAGACCACGCCGTTTTCCAGCCGGCAGCCTTCGACGTCGCCCACGGTGTTCAGCGGATGCAGCACTTCGGAGCTGATCTTGCCGGCCTCTTCCAGGATGGCGGCGGTGAAATCGCGGTCCAGATCGGCATAGCCGGGGATGTCGGAGTCGCTGACCTTGAGGACGTCATGCAGGACGAATTGCATGTCCTTGGTGGGTGCGGTGTAGCTGGGCATGTCGAGCCTCCCAAAATGTCTCGGTTTGCGTCAGGGATTTGGTCGGGGCGCGGGCAGGGCCTATTCGGCGGCCTTCCCGGTTTCGTTCATCGAGGCGATTATATGTTCGCCCCATTTGAGCTGATCCTTCAGCTCGGAAATCGCCGTGTCCAGCTCTTCGCGGCGGCGTTCCATATCGGCGAGGCGTTCGCGGGCGATCTCATAGGTGCGCGACAATTGGGTGTGCTGCTGATCGCCAATATCATAAAGATCGAGCAATTGGCGGATTTCTTCAAGGCTGAAGCCGAAGCGCTTGCCGCGCAGGATCAGTTTGAGCCGGGCGCGGTCGCGTTTGTTGAAGAGCCGCTTCTGACCGTCCCGTTTCGGAAACAGCAGCTCCTTCGATTCGTAAAAGCGCAGGGTGCGCGGCGTCACGTCGAAGGCGTCGCACATTTCGCGGATCGTCATCATCTGGTCGGTCATCCTTGGTCGTCTGCGGGCAGGGTCTTCGGTTAAACGTGCGCATTCGATGCCGGCTCTACAACATCAAGTTGACGTTTACGTAACCCGGACGTTGCGTCATTTGGATCGGTGACGTCGCATCACGGGCCCGAGCCGGGTCAGGCTGAATAGATGTCACTTTTATCTTTAGTTTATAATGCCCTGAAGGGAGGCGACAGGACTTGCAGGCGACCGGCGGAGCGGGCAGGGCAGACCCCTCCCGTCACGTTGGGGCAGGTCGGAGCGGGGGGAATGATCGACGGGCGGGGCAATGCCCTGCGCCGCTTTCGCGGTCTCTGATCGCGTCTGTTCCCGGCCGGGAAGCGGGCAGAGCAGGCGGTTTGCGAATGGGCATCGGCGGTCGCGCCGGGCAGGGCGCGGCATATGACACGCCTAACCCTTGGGCATCCGCCAAGGGAAGGCGCGTGACGTCACGTTCGTCTCAGTCCAGGGCGCGCAGGGTTTCTTCGCGCATCTTGACCAGTTCATCCAGCGCCTCGTCGAGCTGCTGTCGCTGGCTGTTCAGTTCCTTGAGCTGGCGGTCGGCCATCGCGATAAAGGCCTGCAACTGGGCACGGGTGCCCTCGTTCTCATAGATCTGCAGCCATTGCCGGATTTCTTCGAGCTGGAAGCCGTATTTGCGGCCGCGCATGATCAGGATCATGCGGGCGCGTTCGCGCGGACCATAGTACCGGGACCGCCCTTCGCGCTCCGGACTCAGCAGCTCGATATACTCGTAATAGCGCAAGGTACGCGGAGTCACATCGAACTCGGCGCACATCTCCTTGAACGATAAACGCGGATCGGACATTGCACTTTCTCCCTCGCGGCGCAACTTATGGCGGAGCCGAGGCGAGCGCAATGGCTGGGCTTGCCGGAACGGTGGGCGGCGGATCATAAAGGACAAACGACCACTATGCAGGAGGGTATCCCCTTGTCGGATCAGGTGAAAATGGCACAACAATTCATCGAGGCGCTGCCGCATGCGCGTGCGCTCGGACTGCGGCTGACCGATATCGGCAAGGGCAGCGCGACCATCGCAATGCCTTATTCCGAAGCGCTGATCGGCGACCCGGAAACCGGGGTGATCCATGGCGGCGCCGTCTCGGCGATGATGGACACCTGTTGCGGCGCCGCGGTGATGAGCCACCCGTCCTCCCCCGGGGCGACCGCGACCATCGGGCTCAGGATCGATTATATGCGCGCCGCCACCCCGGGGCAGACGGTGACCACCACCGCCACCTGCTATCACGTCACCCGCAATGTCGCCTTCGTCCGCGCGGTCACCATGGACGAGGATCCCGATCGCCCCGTCGCCACCGCCGCCGGCAGCTTTACCGTGGAGTCCCGCTGATGGCCCGTCCCCGTCCCGAACCGATCCAGGTTGTCAAGCAACGCCGCGACGCCGCCCTCAATGCGCTGGTCGAGGCCGTTCCTTATATCGGTTTTCTCGGCATCACCTTCGACCGCCGCGGCGACGAGCTGACGGCAGTTCTGAACTATGATGAAAAGCTGATCGGCAACCCGCTGCTGCCGGCGTTGCACGGCGGCGCCACCGCCGCCTTTCTCGAGGTGACGGCGATCATTACCCTCGGCTGGTCGCAGCTCTGGCCGCGGATCGAAAGCGGCGAGTTTGATGCCAATGTGCTGACCGCCGGCAAGCTGCCGCGGTTGCCCAAGACCATCGACATGTCGGTCGATTACCTGCGGTCCGGCCTGCCGCGCGATGCCTATGCCCGGGCCAAGATCAGCCGCTCGGGCCGGCGCTATGCCTCGGTCCATGTGATGGCCTGGCAGGATCACCACGACAAGATCTTCGCCCAGGCGACCGGCCATTTCCTGATGCCGCAGGCCCCGGTCGTGAGCCCGGTCGAGTGAGCGGCGCCACCACCGCACCGATGGGGACGATCACCAACGGGCGCATCCTCAAGATCGCCCTGCCGATCGTGCTGTCGAATGTCACCGTGCCGATCCTCGGCGCGGTGGATACTGCGGTGGTGGGGCAATTGGGCCTGGCCGCGCCGATCGGCGCGGTGGGGCTGGGGGCGATCATCCTGTCGTCGATCTATTGGATCTTCGGCTTTCTGCGCATGGGCACCGTCGGGCTGACCAGCCAGGCGCTGGGCGCGGGGGAGCGGGGCGAGGTCGCGGCGCTGCTGTCGCGGGGGCTGCTGATCGGGCTTGTCGCCGGTCTGGCGCTGATCGCGCTGCAGGCGCCGATCTTCTGGGCCGCCTTTCACCTCGCGCCCGGCAGTGGCGAGGTCGAGGCGCTGACCGCCGGCTATCTGCGGCTGCGCATCTGGTCGGCGCCGGCGGCGATCGCGATCTATGGCATCACCGGCTGGCTGATCGCGCAGGAGCGCACCCGCGCGGTGCTGGTGCTGCAGCTCTGGATGAATGGGCTCAACGTGGTTCTCGATCTCTTCTTCGTGCTCAGCCTTGGCTGGGGCGTCGAAGGGGTGGCCTTCGCCACATTCCTGGCCGAATGGAGCGGGCTGGCGCTGGGGCTCTGGCTCTGTCGCGGCGCGTTCCGGGCGGCCGACTGGCGCAATCCGGCGCTGGTCTTTGACCGGGCGCGGCTGCGCCACATGCTCTCGGTCAATACCGATATCCTGATCCGCTCGCTGCTGTTGCAGGCGATGTTCGTGGGCTTCCTCTTCATCGGGGCGGGTTTTGGCGATGTGACGCTGGCCGCCAATCAGGTGCTGATGCAATTCCTCACCTTCTCCGCCTTCGCGCTCGACGGCTTCGCCTTCACCGCCGAGACGCTGGTGGGCCAGGCGATGGGGGCGCGGGCCCGCGACCGGCTGCGCGAAGCGGCGGTGAAAAGCAGCGCCTGGGGCATCGTGATCGTCGCCGTGCTGGCGCTGGTCTTCGCGGTCTTCGGCGGCGCCATCATCGACCTGATGACCACCGCGCCCGAGGTGCGTGCCCGCGCCCGCGATTTCCTGCCCTATCTGGTGATCGCCCCGGTGGCCGGGGTGGGCGCCTTCATGCTGGACGGCATCTTCATCGGCGCCACTGCCACCCGCGACATGCGCAACATGATGGCGGTCAGCTTCGCGATCTATGCGCTTGCGGTCGCGGCGCTGGTGCCGCTTTGGGCCAATCACGGGCTCTGGCTGGCGCTGCTGATCGCCTTCGTCGCGCGGGGGATCACCCTCGGCCTGCGCTATCCCGGGCTCGAGGCGCGGGCGGCCGGGTAACGCCGCCCGGGTTTTCTGCCGGACCGGCCGATGCGGCCCGGCAGAGGGCGGTCAGCTCAGGTACTGGAACCGCGTTTCCTCGCCATGCCGGAAGCAGGCCTTGGAAAAGACCCGGTCCGGAACCGGATTGGGCAGGCGCAGATCGTCGATCCCCGGCACCGGGCTGCTTTCGGGATCAAAGTTGCGGTCGATCTGCGAAATGAAGCCGAGAATGACACCGCGACCCCGGGCGAACGCCCGCAAGCTGCGCATCTGGTCGGAGAGCGGCGGCTTGCTGCGCTGCTGGTCGAGGATCTGCAGATAATCAATCACCGCAACCGTGCCGCGTGGCGCCTGCGCCAGATATCGGGCGATGTAATCGGCGCTGATCTCTTCCGCCGTCACGATCTCCGGCATGGTGGCCGAGGTGTCCGCCAGTGCCTGCAGGCGTTCGATCACCTGGCGTTCGGTGTAATCCAGCGTGAAGAACACGGCGCGCCGACCCTCTGCGGCGGCATCGAGCACGAGCTGCAGGCCCAGGCGCGTCTTGCCCTGTCCTGGCCGTGCCGCGATCAGTAGCATGTCGCCATCGGCGAGATTGCGCAGCAGGGGTGTTTCGCGCCGGCCGGTCGCAAGGTGCCGGGACAGCAGACTCCAGCCGGCGAAGCCCTCGTCGCGCGCGATGCGATCCTGGGCTTGATGCAGGGGGATTTTCTCGTTTCGCGCCAGCATCTTGGCGCGTCTTTTCAAGTGATAGACCGGTGCGGACAGTCGCATCGCGGAACCTCCATTCCGAGCCGGAAACGCAACCCCTCCTTATGCGAGCGCTCGAACAGATGGTTCGATGATCTTCGGAACCCCGTATGTGCGATACTTCCCCGAACGGAGGGGGGAGGCGCGGGCCAAGCCTGAGATCAAGACTATCGTGCCTCTCGGAACGGGGCAAGCGCGATGGCGGGCAGGCGGGCCCCGGTGCCTCGCGCGTCTTCTGTGGGCGAGGCTGCAACTTCGGCGGTTTCCTTCCCTGATCCTAGCCGCTAGAAACGGATCGTTTGCGCGGCGAAGGGGAGAGGCTGACATGTATTTTCGCCAGATCGGCGGGCGCTTCTATCGGATCGTCGCTGCCGATCGCGCCGATCGGGCGCTCAGCCCCGCGCTCAGCCCCGAGGGGCGGTTTCACCATGACGGCCAACCGGCGCTCTACATGTCCTCGCGGCCGGACTGGGCGGAACATGCGATCAAGACCTATGTCCGCGACGATGATCCGCCCCGGGTGATCTGCGAGCTGGAGATCGCCTGTGCCAAGGTGCTGGACCTGCGCGATGCCGACCAATGCGTCGCCTGGGGCGCCGACCCGCGCCTTGCCGCCGTGCCCTGGCTGCCCGAACGCGCCGCGGGGCTGGCGGCGACCACATGGGGCCTGTCGGATCTCGCCCGCGACCAGACTGCCGACGGCATGATCTACACCGCGCGGACAGAGCCCACGCGCTGGCATCTGGTGCTGTTCGACTGGTCCCATCCCTCCGTCGCCGCCCGATTGACCGGGCGCCGGTTGGCCTATCCGCTGGCCTCCGGCGGCCCTGCGCTCCACGGCCGCTTTCCATTGCCCTTCCGTTGCGCTAGCCAATGATCCGGGCAATCGAGCAGTCGAAAGGATAGGCAGGATGATCCCCGTGCGTGGAGTCGATGGCGTCAAGATCGCCGTTCTGGGATTGGGCCGGTCGGGGCTGGCGGCGGCGCGCGCCCTGCGCGCCGGGGGGGCAGAGCCGATCTGCTGGGACGATAACCCGATCACCCGTGACAAGGCCGAGGCCGAGGGCTTCTCCTGCACCGATCTGTCCCGCCAGGGTGCCTTCGACGATGTGGCGGCGCTGATCGTCTCGCCCGGCATCCCGCATCTCTATCCCCGTCCCAACCCGGTGGTTCTGGCGGCGCTTGAGGCCGGCGTGCCGGTCGACAACGATATCGGGCTGTTCTTCCGCTCTCTCGCGACGCCGGAATGGGACAATTACGACACCCCGCCGCGGGTGGTGGCGGTGACCGGATCGAACGGGAAATCCACCACCTCCGCCCTGATCCACCACATCCTGACCGAGGCAGGGCGGTCGTCGCAACTGGCCGGCAATATCGGACGCGGCGTTCTCGATCTCGACCCGCCGGAGGATGGCGGCGTGGTGGTGCTGGAACTGTCCAGCTATCAGACCGATCTGGCGCGGGCGCTGACCCCCGATGTGGCGGTCTTCACCAATCTCTCGCCTGATCACCTCGATCGGCACGCGGGGCTGGGGGGCTATTTCGCCGCCAAGCGCCGGCTGTTCGCCGAGGGCGGTCCGGATCGCGCGGTGATCGGTGTGGACGAGCCCGAGGGGCTGTTCCTGGCCGATCAGATGGGCGAGGGGGCGGCGGACGATCGGGTGATCCGCGTCTCGGTCGCGCGCAAGCTGACCGGGCCGGGCTGGCAAGTCTTCGCCCGCAAGGGGTTCCTGTCGGAATATCGCAAGGGCCGGCAGGTGGCCTCGATCGACCTGCGCGCGGTCAAGGGGCTGCCGGGGTCGCACAACCATCAGAACGCCTGCGCCGCCTATGCGGTGGCGCGCACCCTGGGCCTGTCGCCCAAGGTGATCGAAGAGGCGCTGCACTCCTATCCCGGCCTGCCGCACCGCAGCCAGGTGATCGCCGAGGCCGGCGGGGTGACCTACGTCAACGATTCCAAGGCCACCAATGTCGACAGCGCCGCCAAGGCCCTGGGCGCCTTCGCCCGCATTCGCTGGATCTGCGGCGGGCTTGAGAAGGAAGGCGGCCTCGGCCCGCTGCTGCCGGCCACCGGATCGGTCACCAAGGCCTATGTCATCGGACGGGAGGCTGCGAATTTCGCCATGCAGTTGAATGTCGAGGCCGAGGTCTGCACCACCATGGCCCGCGCGGTCGAGCGCGCGATGGCGGAGGCCGAGGCCGGCGACACCGTCCTTCTGGCCCCGGCGGCGGCAAGCTTCGACCAATACGACAGCTTCGAGCGGCGCGGCGAGGATTTCGTGGCCGAGGTCACGGCGCGGCTGGGAGAGTGAGGGAGGCTGGCGGAGAGCGGGCCTTCGCCGTGCCGAGCCCGAAGGTCTGCTATGCGGGACGGAGAGGTCTTTCGTTGCGAATGCGCCAAGGTCAGCTGTCAGAAACAGCCATGCCAAAAACGGTCGTTTGCGCCGGTGACAGAAACGTATGAGTTTTGGCACATGCTGCGCTGCGAAGAAGGTTCAGAACGAGGCTATCAGCGACAGTTACGTGACAGTCGATCCGCTTCGACGTCGGTACGCAGTATGACCTCTATTTCCTCCAAAGCTGCCACCAACGCGGTCGGCTTGAGGTTGCACCCGGGGCCAAACCTCGAGGAACTTTGTGCCGCGGGCAAAAACCCGAAAGCCTGTTGTCCGGAGTTCTCGTCCAATATGACCGCTTAACATATGGTCGCGCGCCATCTGTTGGGTAGAACTTTTCTTGCAGATACCGCCGCTCGTCTTCGGATAGCTCACGAACCGATCCATCGTCTTCTACATAGACGTAGGGGTAAGGGCTACTGTGAGCCTCCACATCAGAAACGACTGCATACTCAAGTTTTCCAGTCACCAGGCAAAATTTCTGATAGAAGGCAACACCGCGCGACTCCGTCCCAATAGATCAAAGCCAACTAAGCCGAAACGCATTTTCTTTCTCGCCCCAAATCCGGCGCCCACTCCGTCCGCACACCGGACAAATACCCCATGCCAATACCCACGCACCATAAACGATCGTACTTGTCAAAAGATGTCAAATCCCAGAAATTGCTGAAAACCCTGGTGCCACAAGCGCTTTGCAAAACTCAGCTTAACTTTGTCACGTTTTTGACCGCCCCACCACACCGGACATTCATGTAGATCGCAGCATTCGGTAAAATGGGCTCGCAGCAGACGTACGCCGCGCAAATCACGAGTGACTGCTGTGGGCTAATGCCGCCCGTTCCCCTCGCGCCAACATTACTGCGCCCTCACCCCCGCGCCACAATCGCTCGGCCTGCCGCCACAGCCGATGACCAGGCCCATTGGAAATTATACCCGCCAAGCCAGCCGGTCACGTCCACCGCCTCGCCGATCGCATAGAGGCCGGGAAGCGTTTTTGCCTCCATTGTCTTCGACGACAGCCCGTCGGTGTCGATGCCGCCCAGGGTGACCTCGGCGGTGCGATAGCCTTCGGTGCCGGACGGCGTCAGGTGCCAGTCGGACAATTGCGCGCAGAGCGCGGCGAGGGCCGCGTCGGATTGATCGGCGAGGTTGCCGGTGATCCCCAGCATGGGGCCGAGGTGGTCGACCAGTTTCGCTGGCAGGTGGCGCGCCAGTTCCGTGCTCAGCGCCTTGCGGCCGGAGCTTTGGCGTTGTGCGCGCAAGAGGTCGTAAAGCGGCAGCGCGGGGATCAGGTTCACCGCGATCTCCTCGCCCTCCCGCCAATAGGAGGAGAGCTGCAACACCGCCGGCCCCGACAGCCCGCGGTGGGTGAACAAAAGCGCCTCGTCGAAGCTGGCGCGCGCGTTCGACAGCCGGGCGGGCAGGGCGGTGCCCGACAGCGGCGCAAAGCGGCCGTCGGTAAAGGTGAAGGGCACCAGCCCCGGCCGCGTCTCGGTCACCTGCAGCCCGAACTGGCGCGCGATGTCATAGGCGAGGCCCGTGGCCCCCATCTTGGGGATCGACTTGCCCCCGGTTGCCAACACCAGATTGCGGCAGGTAACGGCGACCCGCTTGCCCTCGCGCTCAAGCTCCAGCGAAAAGCCGCTCGCCCCATGGGAGAGGGCAATGAGTTGAGTCGACAGCCAGAGCGTGGCGCCGGCGCGGGTCATCTCCTCCCGCAGCATCTCGACGATCTGGGTCGCCTTGTCGTCGCAGAAAAGCTGTCCCAGCGTCTTTTCATGCCAGGCGATGCCGTGGCGGCCGATCAGGTCGATGAAATCCCACTGGCTATAGCGGGCGAGCGCCGATTTGCAGAAATGCGGGTTTTGCGACAGGTAATTCGCGGGCTCTGCATAGAGATTGGTGAAATTGCACCGACCACCGCCCGAGATGCGGATCTTCTCGCCCGGGGCGCTTGCGTGGTCGATGACCAGAACGCCCGGTCCCGCATGGGCCGCGCACATCATGCCGGCGGCGCCGGCGCCAAGGATGACCGTTTGATACTCCATCTTCGCCGCTTGGCGCGGATCGCCGCCGTTGGCAAGAGGATCGCACTGGTGCGATGTCCATTTTCAGGCTAGACTCGTCGTCAGACCCGGCAAACCGGGCGTGATTTGGCAGTCAACGGCAGAACGATACGGGCAGGATTACCATGACCGAGATGGTCTATGGCGCGGTACCCGCGCAACGGGGCGAACCCATTCTTCCGAAATGGTGGCGGACGGTCGACAAATGGTCGCTGTCCTGCGTGCTGATCCTCTCGGTGGTCGGCCTGCTCTTGGGGCTTGCCGCCTCGCCGCCGCTGGCCGCGCGCAACGGCTTTCAGCCATTCCATTACGTCGAGCGGCAGGCGGCCTTCGGCGCCATGGCGATGGCGGCCATGCTGCTGACCTCGATGCTGTCGCCCACGATGGTGCGTCGTCTCGCGGTGGTCGGATTCGCGGCGTCACTGGTGGCCCTGGCGCTGCTCCCCGTCCTGGGCACCGATTTCGGCAAGGGCGCGGTGCGCTGGTATTCGCTGGGCTTCGCCAGCTTGCAGCCGTCCGAGTTCATGAAGCCCGCCTTCATCGTCGTCTCGGCCTGGATGCTGGCCGCCAGTCAGGAAATCAACGGCCCGCCGGGCAAGCTGTGGTCGGTGGCGCTTTGCACCGTGATCGTCGGCATGCTGGTGATGCAACCCGACTTCGGACAGGCGAGCCTGGTGCTGTTCGGCTGGGGGGTGATGTATTTCGTCGCCGGCGCGCCGATGCTGCTGCTGGCCGGAATGGCCGGGGTCGTGGTGCTGGCCGGCACCTTGGCCTATTCCAGTTCGGAACACTTCGCCCGCCGGATCGACGGTTTTCTCAGCCCCGAGGTCGATCCGACCACCCAGCTCGGCTATGCCACCAACGCGATCCGCGAGGGGGGGCTGTTCGGCGTTGGTGTGGGGGAGGGCCAGGTGAAATGGTCGCTGCCCGATGCCCATACCGATTTCATCATCGCCGTCGCGGCCGAGGAATACGGGCTGATCCTGGTGATGATCATCATCGCGCTCTATTGCCTGGTGGTGGTGCGCTCGCTGTTGCGGCTGATGCGCGAACGCGATCCCTTCATCCGCCTCGCCGGCACCGGTCTGGCCTGCATCTTCGGGGTGCAGGCGATGATCAACATGGGGGTGGCGGTGCGGCTGCTGCCCGCCAAGGGGATGACGTTGCCCTTCGTCAGCTATGGCGGCTCGTCGCTGATCGCAGCCGGCATTTCGGTCGGCATGCTGCTGGCACTCACCCGCACCCGCCCGCAGGGAGAGATCGGCGACATTCTGCGCGGACGGGGCTGATGGGCTGGCGGCGCGAAGCGATTTGCGCCATTGCCGGTCCGACCAGAGGAAGAGCAGGGAAATGCCCATGTCACAAAAGCTGCTGATGATCGCCGCCGGCGGCACCGGCGGCCATATGTTCCCCGCCCAGGCCCTGGCCGAAGCGATGCTGCGGCGCGGCTGGCGGGTGAAACTGTCGACCGATGCGCGCGGCGCCCGCTATACCAAGGGGTTTCCGCATACCACCGAGATCACCGAGGTCTCGAGCGCGACCTTCGCTCGCGGCGGCGTCCTGTCCAAGGCGATGGTGGTGCCGAAGATCGCCGCCGGGGTGCTGGGCACTGCCTGGTCGATGCAGCGCGACCGCCCCGATGTGGTGGTGGGCTTCGGCGGTTACCCGTCGATCCCGGCGTTGGGGGCGGCGACGCTGCTGCGCCTGCCGCGGATGATCCATGAACAAAACGGCGTTCTGGGTCGGGTCAACCAGGTCTTTGCCAAGCGGGTGGCCTGCGTCGCCTGCGGTGTCTGGCCGACCGCGCTGCCCCAGGGGGCAGAAGGGTTTCATGTCGGCAACCCGGTGCGCGGCGCGGTGCTGGCGCGGGCCGGGGCCGGGTATATCGTGCCGGGCGACTATCCGATGTCGCTGCTCGTCATTGGCGGCAGCCAGGGCGCGCGGATCCTGTCGGATGCGGTGCCCGCGGCGATCGCCGCCCTGCCGCCCGCGCTCTTGCGCAATCTCCGCGTCAGCCATCAGGCGCGGGAAGAGGATATGGCGCGGGTCACCTCTTTCTACGCGCAGCACGGCATTGCCGCCGATGTGCGCCCGTTCTTCCATGACGTGCCCGCCCGGATGTCCGAGGCGCAACTGGTGATCAGCCGCGCCGGCGCCTCCACCATCGCCGATCTGACGGTGATCGGCCGGCCGTCGATCCTGATCCCCTTTGCCGCCGCCGCGGCCGACCATCAGACCGCCAATGCCCGCGGCCTGGTCGAGGCCGGCGCCGCCATCCTGATCCCGGAATCGCGGGTTGACGCCGCCACCCTGGCGGAGCAGATCACCGCCGTCCTGACCAACCCGGCCGCCGCCCACCACATGGCCCGCGCCGCAGTGGCCATGGGTGCCCCGGACGCCACCGAACGGCTGGTGGCGCTGGTTGAAGAGCTGGCCGCAGCCTCGGCCTAGAATTGGAGATATCATGACCCCCGCAACCAAACTGCCCGGCGATGTCGGCCCGATCCATTTCGTCGGCATCGGCGGTATCGGCATGTCCGGCATTGCCGAGGTCCTGCTGAACCTCGGCTATCAGGTGCAGGGGTCGGATCTGAAGACCTCGAAGATCACCGATCGTTTGGCCGGGCTCGGCGCCCATATCTTCGAAGGCCAGCGCGCCGACAATCTGGAACACGCCGAGGTCGTGGTGATCTCTTCGGCGATCAAGCCGGGCAATCCCGAGCTGGACGAGGCCCGCCGTCGTGGCCTGCCGGTGGTGCGCCGGGCCGAGATGCTGGCCGAGCTGATGCGGCTCAGGTCCAACGTCGCCATCGCCGGCACCCATGGCAAGACCACCACCACCACCCTGATGGCCGAGATGATGGTCGCCGGCGGCTTCGATCCCACCGTGGTCAACGGCGGCATCATCCATGCCTATGGCTCCAACGCGCGGATGGGGCAGGGCGAATGGATGGTGGTCGAGGCGGATGAGAGCGACGGCACCTTCAACCGGCTGCCCGCCACCATCGCCGTGGTCACCAATATCGACCCCGAACATATGGAGCATTGGGGCGATTTCGACCGGCTGCGCGACGGCTTCTTCCAGTTCGTGTCGAACATCCCCTTCTACGGGCTCGCCGTCTGCTGCACCGATCACCCCGAGGTGCAGGCGCTGGTCGGCCGGGTCACCGACCGCCGGGTGACGACCTATGGCTTCAACGCCCAGGCCGACGTGCGGGCGGTCAACCTGCATTACGAGGCGGGGGTGGCGCATTTTGACATCCTGCTGCAGACCGAAGGCCAGGTGATCGAGGGCTGCACCCTGCCGATGCCGGGCGATCACAACGTGTCGAACGCGCTGGCCGCCGTGGCGGTGGCGCGGCATCTGGGCATGCGACGGGGCGAAATCCGCGATGCCCTGGCCAAGTTCGGCGGGGTGAACCGCCGCTTCACCAAGGTGGGGGAAGTCGACGGCGTCACCATCATCGACGATTACGGCCACCACCCGGTCGAGATCGCGGCAGTGCTGAAGGCAGCGCGACAGGCGACCTCGGGCCGGGTGATCGCGGTGCATCAGCCGCACCGCTATACCCGCCTGCACGCGCTTTTCGACGACTTCTGCGCCTGCTTTAACGAGGCCGATGTGGTCGGCATCGCCGAGGTCTATGCCGCGGGCGAAGACCCGATCCCGGGCGCCGGCCGGGACGATCTGGTCGCCGGCCTTATCCGTCACGGCCACCGCCATGCGCTGGCGGTGAAATCGGAAGAGGAGCTGGCCGACCTGGTGCGGGCCGAAACCAAACCCGGTGACATGGTCGTCTGCCTCGGCGCCGGCACCATCAGCGCCTGGGCCAACCGCCTGCCGGAGCGGTTGAAGGGGTAAGCGATGGCCGGGGAGGGAATGACGCCGGAGGAGTTGAGGGACTGGCTAGAGGCGCGCCCCGAGGAAACGCGTGCACAGGAGGCGGCTTGGATCGCATCGCGGGTCGCGGCGCGGGTATTGCCGAGAATATTTGAGCAAGCCGGCGTTAAAACACCGGAGTTCGAAGCTCGATTTTTGGTTGCCTGTCGGTGTGTCCTTACTGCAGAGATAGCCGGTGCTTGGCCAGCCCCTGAGATTAGGTCAGCAGCCATAAGCGCTAGTAACAGCGCCGCAGGATACGACACTCGCGGCTCTACCCAAGCTGCAAGTGTGGCCTCAAGCGCCGCTCGTGTAGCTCGGGCTAGCGGTAGCGCCGTCGATTTCGCAGTTGAGGCTGTCCGTGTTGCTATGGCGGCATCTGATGCCGGTGCGGCCGCCCGTGCTTCTATAGCCTTAGCGACAGATATCGAGCTTCTTTCTAGCCAAGGGACTGCGTCAGGTCTTTGGCCGTCCCAGATGGAGAGATGGGCAGAGGAGGCAAATGATGCGTGGCTCGATGGCGAAATAGTGCTGATGGTCAGTTCGTTTGCTCGTACCGGTTGGAGAGAGCGACAGGCGGATTGGACGTTTTGGATCGAATGGTACTCTGACCTGCTCGAAGGCCGCCCTCAAAATCGTGCACTGTTAACTGAAATCGCGCTGATCCCGGATGCTGATTGGGAAAAGGGGGCTGCGCATGTGAACGCGATCATTCGGGATCTTCGCCTGAAACACGCCGCGCTGGCCTTCCCCAATGCAGAGACGTTGGAGGTCAACCCCGCAACCCACCTGATCCAGGCGATACCTGTCACCGATATCGACCGGAGTGTTTTGCAAGACTGTCTTGACCGTCTGCATGACGCGTCCGAAACCTTTGGCGATCTCAGCGTCAGAAACAATCAGTATAGTGCTCTGCTGCCCGAGGTGGAAAAGCTCCGGGAAGGGATCAGCCGTTATCAGGATCGACCGCAGCGTCTTTATGATGTGGCTTTGCAGGTGGCGCGTCGGGTGTCGCACAAGGAAGTCCTGGGCGAGTGTCCGGAAGCACAAAAAGATGCGCTGGTCGCCGATTTCAAGTCGGAACTGCTCGCCACTGCCGACGACATCCGCAAACTGGATCAGAAGGTTCAGGAGGTCGTGGATGCGCGGCTGGTTGAGAAACTGCATGCAGCGGATCTGGCCGGGGGTGCGGCATTGCCCGACGCGGCAAGCATTCTCGTGCAGGCTACGGAAGGCGATTTGTCCACCGAAATGACGGAGGATGCGATGATCGTTGCTGACCCCAACGCCGATCCTGTGGAGCGACGGAATGCGCTCTATCGTTTCGCAAGCCGCACATTCAGGATTGTTTCGATCTCTGGCAAGACGGCGCGAGGCGTGTTGAAAGAGGGGGCTGCGCTGGCCAAGGACGCGACCATCGTAATAGGGGCCGCTGCTACGCTCTGGAAAGTTGTGATCCCCTATTTGCTTTCGCTGCTCTGAAGGAACGAAGCGCTGATGACCGCCCCCCTCAAACGCCGGATCGGGCTGGGTCTGCTGACGGCCTATGGTGTGGGGGTGATGATCGGGGCCGGCATTTATGTGCTGGTCGGCGCGGTGGCGGCCCAGGCCGGGGTCTGGGCGCCCTTGTCCTTTCTGATCGCCGGGCTGATCGCGGCGCCGACCGCGCTCAGCTATGCCGAATTCTCCACCCGGCTGCCGGAAGCGGCGGGAGAGGCGGCCTATGTCGGGCAGGGGCTGAAAAGTCAGGCGCTGGCGCTGCTGGTGGGGCTCGCCATCGTCACCGCCGGCACCATCTCGGCCGGGGCGGTGCTGCGTGGGGGCGTGGGGTATCTGACCCAGGTGCTGCCGGTCGGCACCGTGGTGGTGGCGGTGGCGCTCGGGGTGGTCCTGACCGCGGTGGCGGTGCTGGGGGTGCTCGAAAGCCTGGCGCTGGCGGCGCTTTTCACGGTGATCGAGGTGAGCGGGCTGATCCTGGTGATCTGGGCCGGTGCCTCTGCGGCGCCGGGCGTCGATATCCTGACGCCCGGGCCGCTGTCACTGGCCGGGGTGGGGGTCGGTGCGGTGCTGGCCTTTTTCGCCTTCATCGGCTTCGAGGATATCGTGAACATGGCCGAGGAGGTCGAGCGGCCGCAGCGCAACCTGCCGCGGGCGATCCTGATCTCCCTGCTGGTCACCTCGGTGCTCTATGCGGCGGTGACATGGGCAGCGGTGCGGGCGGTGCCGCTGGCCGATCTCGCGGCGAGCGATAGCCCGCTGGTGCTGGTCTGGCGCGCCTCTGGTCAGGGAAGCGGCCATTTCCTGGCGGTCATCGCCGTCTTCGCGGCGCTGAACGGGGTGCTGGCGCAGATCGTGATGGCGGCGCGGGTGCTGTTCGGCCTGGGGCGGCGCAGCGCGGCGCTGGCGATCTTCCATCAGGCGCATCCCCGCTTTGGCACGCCGGTGCTGGCGACGGTGCTGGTGGGCGTTCTGGTCACCCTGGCCTCGGCGCTGGTGCCGTTGATCACCCTGGCGGGGCTGACCTCCTCGATCCTGCTCGGCGTCTTCGTGCTGGTGAACCTGGCCCTGATCCTGCAAAAGCGCCGCGCCCCGGTGGCGTCCTTCCGGGTGCCGATGGCGGTGCCGGTGCTGGGGGTGGTCGTCTCTGTCGCGGCGCTTGTCCTCTCCGTCCTGGGTCATCTCTAGGCGAAATCCCTGCGGGGGGTACGGAAAGATGGGGTGGCCCGTGCCGGGCGCCTGATCCCGCAGTATCGTGCAGGGCGGACCGGGGGAGGGGGCTTGATCGTCTCTGCCTTCGCAAATGTCCGGTCCTGAACAGCCCTGCAATGGGGTCCCGTCGCCGTTTCGCGGGATTTTCAGGATGCATGATGCGGGCCGGCTTGTTCCGGCGGGCGCGGGGCGCTAGCAGAGGCGTATGATGCTTGATGATTTGCCCCAAGTCCGTGGCCGGCTGAGCCTGGCCAAGCCGCTTTCCGATCTGACCTGGCTGCGCGTCGGCGGGCCGGCGGAGGTATTGTTCCAACCCGAGGACGAGGACGACCTGGCGCAGTTCCTGGCGGCGCTTGATCCGGAGGTGCCGGTCTTGCCGATGGGGGTGGGGTCGAACCTGATCGTGCGCGATGGCGGTCTGCGGGGGGTGGTGATCCGGCTGGGGCGCGGCTTCAACGCGATCACGGTCCTGGGCACCAGGGTGACCGCCGGGGCCGCCGCGCTCGACGCCCATGTGGCGCGCAGAGCGGCCGAGGCCGGGGTCGATCTGGGCTTTCTGCGCACCATTCCGGGCAGCATCGGCGGCGCCCTGCGGATGAACGCCGGCTGCTATGGGTCTTATGTCGCCGATGTTTTCGTCTCGGCCCGGGCGGTGACGCGGGACGGCGAGGTGGTCGAGCTGGCGCCCGAGGACATGGGGTTTGCCTATCGGCACAGCGATCTGCCCGAGGGGCTGGTGCTGGTCGAGGCAACCTTTGAAGGGCCTGCGGGCGATCCCGCAGAGCTGGCCGCGCGGATGGAGGCGCAGCTCAGGCGGCGGGACGAGACGCAGCCGACCAAGGAGCGCAGTGCCGGGTCGACCTTTCGCAATCCGGCCGGGTTTTCCAGCACCGGGCGCGCCGATGACGTGCATGATCTGAAGGCCTGGAAGCTGATCGAGGAGGCCGGCATGCGCGGCGCCCGTCTGGGGGGCGCGCAGATGAGCGAGAAACACGCCAACTTCCTGATCAACGCCGGTGGCGCAACTGCCGCAGAGCTGGAAGGGCTGGGCGAGCTGGTTCGAAAAAAGGTTTACGAAACCAGCGGGATAACGCTACAGTGGGAAATCATGCGGATCGGTGACCCAGAAGGCAAGCCGGACGTGACATAATACCTCGTTGCGCAACCGGCAGGCACATGGCGGGCGCGGCGGATCGGGAAACAACACGGGCCAAAAAGGTTCGGGCATATTGAGGCACAACGTGGGTCAGTCGAGCGGAAAGACTCCCCTTGTGGCGGTATTGATGGGCGGTGCCTCGGCTGAACGCGAGGTGTCACTGTCCTCCGGGCGCGAATGCGCCGCCGCCCTGCGGGGAGAAGGCTATCAGGTGGTCGAGCTGGATGCCGGCCCGGATCTGGCCGAGCGGTTGCGGGATATCTCTCCGGACGTGGTTTTCAACGCGCTTCACGGGCGGTGGGGCGAGGATGGCTGTGTGCAGGGGATGCTGGAATGGCTGCGCATTCCCTATACCCATTCAGGGGTTCTGGCCTCGGCGCTGGCGATGGACAAGCAGCGCAGCAAGGCGACCTATCGCGCCGCCGGCCTGCCGGTGGTCGACAGCCTGATCTGCGATAAGGTCGAGGTCTCGGTCCGGCATGTGATGGCGCCGCCCTATGTGGTCAAGCCGAACAACGAAGGCTCCTCGGTCGGGGTCTATCTGGTGCTTGAGGGGGCCAACCAGCCGCCGCAGCTTGCGGTCGAGATGCCCGACCGGGTGATGGTCGAAACCTATGCGTCGGGGCGCGAGTTGACCGCGACGGTGATGGGCGATCGCGCTCTGACGGTGACCGATATCCTGACCGATGGCTGGTATGATTATGACGCCAAGTATACGCCCGGGCGGTCGCGCCATGTGGTGCCGGCGGCGATCCCGGCCGAGATCTTCGATCTCTGCCTCGATTACGCCCTGCGCGCCCATCGCGCCCTGGGCTGTCGCGGCGTCAGCCGGACCGATTTCCGCTGGGACGAGGCGCGCGGCGCCGACGGGCTGGTGCTGCTGGAGACCAATACCCAGCCGGGGATGACGCCGACATCGCTCAGCCCCGAGCAGGCGGCGGTGCTGGGGATGGACTTCGGGGCCTTCTGTCGCTGGATGGTGGAGGACGCCTCGTGCAACCGCTGATCCGGTTCAACCGCCCTGCGGCGCCGCATGATCCGGCGCCGTCGCGGATGAAATACCGCATGCAGCGCTGGATGCTGACCCCGGGCATTCGTCTGGGGCTGCGCATCGGTGTGCCCTTCTGCCTTTGTTTCGCGATCGGCTCGGCCTTTCTGGCCGATCAGCAGCGGCGCGATGCGCTGAACCTCTTCATCGCGCAGATGCGGGCCTCGATCCAGGAACGACCTGAGTTCATGGTCGGGCTGATGGCGATCGACGGCGCCGACAGCAACCTCTCGGAGGACATCCGCGAGGCGGTGGGGCTGGATTTCCCGATCAGTTCCTTCGAGCTGAACCTCGAGGATATTCGCCAGACCATCGTCGGGCTCGACCCGGTCAAGGCCGCCTCGGTGCGGATCCGCCCGGGTGGCATCCTGCAAGTCGATGTGGTGGAGCGGCAGCCGGCGGTGATCTGGCGCAACCGTTCGGGCCTGGCGATGCTGGACGAGACCGGCACCCATGTCGGCAGTCTGCTCGGTCGGGCCGAACGACCCGAGCTGCCGGTGATCGCGGGCGAGGGGGCGGATACCGAGGTTCCGGAGGCGCTGGCGCTGATCTCGACCGCGCGGCCCCTGGCGGGGCGGGTGCGCGGGCTGGTGCGCATTGGTCAACGACGCTGGGATCTGGTGCTGGATCGCGGGCAGCGGATCCTGCTGCCGCCCGAAGCGCCGGTGCGGGCGCTGGAGCGGGTGTTGGCGCTGAACGAGGTGCAGTCGCTGCTCGACCGCGACGTCGCCGTGGTGGATATGCGGCTGAAGGCGCGGCCGACCATCCGGATGAGCCAGGCCGCGGTCGAGGATTGGTGGAAAGCAAGAAAAACGAACGGATACGGGCAGTAGCGGACAATGACGGATCTCTATCAATCGCAACGGGCGATGCGACAGATGCGGCGGCAGGCGCTGCAACGCGGTGTGATCGCTATTCTCGATATCGGCAGTTCCAAGATCGCCTGTCTGGTGCTGCGTTTCGACGGCACCGGCAAGCTGAGCGAGGACAGCTCGATCGGGTCGCTTGCCGGGCAGAGCGGGTTCCGGGTGATCGGTGCGGCCACCACCCGGTCGCGTGGGGTGCAATTCGGCGAGGTCACTGCGATGCAGGAGACCGAGCGCGCCATTCGCACGGCCTTGCAGGCCGCCCAGAAGATGGCCGAGATCCGGGTTGATCACGTGATCGCCTGCTTCTCCGGCGCCAGTCCGCGATCCTACGGTCTCGACTCCACGGTGGAACTGGAGGGGCAGGTGGTCACCGAAGCCGAGATCGCCCGGGTGCTCTCGGCCTGCGAGGTGCCGGATTACGGCTCTGACCGCGAGGTGCTGCATGCGCAGCCGGTGAACTTCGCGCTCGACAACCGCTCGGGTCTGATCGACCCGCGTGGCCAATTGGGTCACAATCTGGCGGTCGACATGCATATGCTGACGGTCGATGGCACCGCGATCCAGAACCTGGTTCATTGCATCAAGCGGTGCGATCTCGAACTGGCCGGGATCGCGTCTTCGGCCTATGTCTCGGGGATTTCCGCGCTGGTCGAGGACGAACAGGAACTGGGCGCGGCCTGCATCGACATGGGCGGCGGTTCGACCTCGATCTCGATCTTCCTGAAAAAGCACATGATCTATGCCGATAGCGTGCGCATGGGCGGCGATCACATCACCAGCGACATCTCGATGGGGCTGGGCGTGCCGATGGCCAATGCCGAGCGGATCAAGACCTTCTGCGGCGGGGTGCATGCCACCGGAGCCGACGATCGCGACATGATCGACATCGGCGGCGATACCGGTGACTGGGAGCATGATCGCCGCACCGCCTCGCGGGCCGAGCTGATCGGCATCATGCGGCCGCGGGTCGAGGAGATCCTGGAAGAGGTGCGCGCGCGGCTCGATGCCGCCGGTTTCGAATATCTGCCGAGCCAGCAGATCGTGCTGACCGGCGGGTCGAGCCAGATCATGGGGCTTGATGGGTTGGCGACGCGGATCCTCGGGCAGCAGGTCCGTCTGGGACGGCCGCTGCGGGTGCATGGGCTGCCGCAATCCGCGACCGGACCGGGGTTTGCCTCGGCGGTGGGGTTGAGCCTGTTCGCGGCCAATCCGCAGGACGAATGGTGGGATTTCGAGATCCCCGTCGACCGCTATCCGGCGCGCAGTTTCCGCCGGGCGGTGAAGTGGTTCCGCGACAACTGGTAAGTCGAACTGTCGGCATGCGATAGGGATTTGTGGCGCCTGACCCCTGGGACAGGCGTCAGTTCTCCGGCTCGGAAAATGCTGGGTGATGGCGATGGATTTCAGTGGCTTGCGTGCCGCGGCCATGGTATCTTTCAACAAGAGAGCTGCGCGGATGAGAGGCAGCCACGAGGGTCGAGCAGGGCCCCACATATCGCAGTGAGTTCGTCGCGGATGGCGCCTGTCCTTCCGCGCCCTTCTCTATGTTGTGTTTAAAGCCTGGCTAATGTCGATATTCGGTAGAAACCGGCAAGATGCCGCCAATTTGGCGGCTTTTTCTCCCATATTTCGTGGGCTGATCCCAGTTTTTGCGTGACGTTTCCGTCACAGTCCGGTAATTATTAGAGTTGATAGGCAGAACAAGGCCGTGAATCGGCTCGGATCAGCACAGGCGGACAGTACTAATGACATTGAATCTTTCGATTCCCGGCCAAGAAGAACTGAAGCCGCGGATCACCGTTTTCGGCGTCGGCGGGGCGGGTGGCAACGCCGTCAATAACATGATTGAAAAGCAGCTTGAGGGGGTCGAGTTCGTTGTCGCGAACACCGACGCTCAGGCGCTGCAGCAAAGCCTGTCGCCGAACCGGGTGCAGCTTGGCGTCAAGGTGACCGAAGGGCTGGGCGCTGGCGCCCGCGCCACGGTCGGTGCCGCCGCTGCTGAGGAAAGCATCGAGCAGATCGTCGATCATCTGGCCGGGTCCCACATGTGTTTCATCACCGCCGGCATGGGCGGCGGCACCGGTACCGGTGCGGCGCCGATCATCGCGCAGGCAGCGCGTGAATTGGGCGTGCTGACCGTCGGTGTGGTGACCAAGCCGTTCCAGTTCGAGGGCGCCAAGCGGATGCGTCAGGCCGAGGACGGCGTCGAGGCGCTGCAGAAGGTCGTCGACACGCTGATCATCATTCCGAACCAGAACCTGTTCCGCCTGGCGAATGAGAAGACCACCTTCACCGAGGCCTTCTCGATGGCCGACAACGTGCTCTATCAGGGCGTGAAGGGGATTTCCGACCTGATGGTCCGCCCGGGCCTGATCAACCTCGACTTCGCCGACGTCCGCTCGGTGATGGACGAGATGGGCAAGGCGATGATGGGCACCGGCGAGGCCGAGGGCGAAGATCGCGCCATCCAGGCCGCCGAGAAGGCGATCGCCAACCCGCTGCTCGACGAGATCAGCCTGCGCGGCGCCAAGGGTGTTCTGATCAACATCACCGGCAGCCACGATCTGACCCTGTTCGAACTGGACGAGGCCGCCAACCGCATCCGCGAGGAAGTCGATCCGGAAGCCAATATCATCGTCGGTTCGACGCTCGACACCAATATGGAAGGGGTGATGCGGGTTTCCGTCGTCGCCACCGGCATCGACGCCTCCGATAGCCAGAGCGAAATTCCGGTGCCGCGTCGCCCGCTGGCGCAGCCGCTGAAACAGAAGGTTTCGGCCGAGGAAGACAGCGCGCCGGTCGAAGTTGCCGCCCCTGTCGCTCACGCCCCGGCCGCGCCGGCGCCGAAAGCGGCCGTCGCCGCCGCGACCCCGGCACCCCAGCCGGTGCAGGAGCCGAGCCTGTTCGAAGGTCTGGACGAGCCGGCGCAATCCTATCGCGACGACTATGCGCAGCAGCCGGTGATCGACGAGGATGACGGCCTGCCGCCGCCGGCCTATCGTCCGGCCCAGCCGGCGTTCCAGCCGCGCAACGAATACGAGGAAACCGAGGCGGAGAGCTTCGTCGCGCCGCGGGCTCCCGCTCCTGGCACGCCGTCGCCGGAAGCGCTGGCCCGGCTGCATGCCGCTGCTCGCAAGGTGCCGTCTGCACCGCAGCAGGGGATGCCGCAACGCCGTCCGGCGCCGCAGCCTGCTCCGGCCGCTCCGCAGGAGCGTCGCGGCTTCGGCTTCAACCGGCTGATCGACCGGATGACTGGCCACGCGCCGGATACGCCGTCGCAGCCGGCCCCCGCGCCGCAGCCGCAGCCGCAGATGCGCACCCAGCCGCAAATGCGCCGCAATGACAGTGCTGTCCCGCAACAGGCCGCCGAGCCGGAGCAGGAACAGGATCGCATCGAGATCCCCGCCTTCCTGCGTCGCCAGGCAAACTGAGCTGGTCAAATTGTTTTCTGAAAGGCCGCCTTCGGGCGGCCTTTTTCATTTATATATCAGGCTATTAGTATGATCTAAGCGAGCTTTTGCCGAACTGTTACAGCCATGTTTCATTCGGTTACAAAGATTGAGTTGAGGCAAACCGGGGGGCTGATTACTTGGAGATCAACAGCGGGCCTGCCTGCCTCACTCAGCCGGTGGGAGCCCTTCTGGAAACGACGGTAAGAGGCCGAACTTGCAACATACGCTTAGAACCGCGGTGACGTTCAAAGGGGTCGGGCTGCACTCTGGTGAGCCGGCCACGATGGTGATCCGCCCGGCTGCGGCGGGCTACGGCATCTGGTTCAAGCGGACCGATATCGCCCTGGGCGATGCGATGATCCCGGCGCTTTACGATGTGGCGGAACAGACGCCGCTCTGTACCCGGCTGATCAATACCGCGGGCGTTTCCGTCTCCACCGTCGAACATGTGATGGCTGCTCTGGCCGGGTGCGGCGTGCATAATGCGCTGATCGAGATCGACGGCCCCGAAGTTCCGATCATGGACGGGTCCGCCGCCCCCTTCGTACGCGGGATCATGGGGCGCGGGTTGCGCCGCCAGCTTTCTCCGGTGCTCGCCTATGAGGTTCTCCAGACCGTTTCGGTCGAACGCAATGGCGCCCGCGCGACGCTGGCCCCTGCCGACCGGCTGATCATCGAGTTCAACATCGACTTCGCCGATGCCGCGATCGGGCGGCAAAGCAAGACGCTCGACATGGGCAATGGCACCTTCGCGCGTGAGCTGTGCGACAGCCGCACCTTCTGCCGGTTTTCCGATGTCGAGGCGATGCAGCAGCATGGGCTGGCCCTTGGGGGCACGCTCGACAACGCCGTGGTCGTTGACGGCGACAAGATTCTGACCCCGGGCGGGTTGCGCCATCCGGACGAGGCGGTGCGCCACAAGATGCTGGACGCCCTGGGCGATCTGGCGCTGGCCGGTGGCGTGATCCTTGGGCATTATACCGGCGATCGCGCAGGTCATGCCCTGACCAACGAACTTTTGCGCAAGCTTTTTGCCACCCCCGGTGCAGTGCGCCCGGTGCTGTGCGATGCGGAAACCGCCGCGCGCCTGCCGGGTAAGGGACTGGTTTGGGACGAAATTCCCCAAGTTGCCTGAGTGGTTGACCGCTCGGGCGGGAACCGGCCGCCACCGTTGCGTGATCGGCGTTTAAGACGTTTTGCACCGGAAATTTCTGTGCTAGACCGAGGCGCAAACAGGCGATCCGCCTGACAAGGACGATGAGGGTTGGCAAGCATGATCGGCGGCAGGTCCGGGGCAAAAACCGTCGGGGCATTCATTCTGATGGCGCTGTTGGCGGCATGCGGAACTGGCCCTGTTGATCGTTCTCAGAAGTTGGACGGCTATACGCCGGAGCAGATCTTTCAGCGCGGCGAATTCGAACTGGAGCGCAAGCGCCCGGCCGACGCCGCCTATTTCTTCTCTGAGGTCGAGCGGCTTTATCCCTATTCGAGCTGGGCCAAGCGGTCCTTGATCATGCAGGCCTTCTCCTATCATCAGGGCCAGGATTACGAAGAAAGCCGTGCCGCCGCGCAGCGGTATATCGACTTTTATCCGACCGATGAGGATGCCGCCTATGCGCAGTATCTGCTGGCGCTCAGCTATTATGACCAGATCGACGAGGTTGGCCGCGATCAGGGGCTGACCTTCCAGGCGCTGCAGGCGCTCAGGACGCTGATCGAGGTCTATCCGGACAGCGAATACGCCACTTCGGCGATGATGAAATTCGACCTCGCCTTCGACCACCTCGCGGCGAAGGAGATGGAGATCGGTCGCTATTACCTGCGGCACAAGCAATATGCCGCGGCGATCAATCGGTTCCGCGTGGTGGTGGAGCAGTTCCAGACCACCAGTCACACCCCCGAGGCGCTGCACCGTCTGGTCGAAGCCTATCTGTCTCTGGGCCTGACTGACGAGGCGCAGACCGCTGGTGCCATCCTCGGCTATAACTACCAGTCGTCGGAATGGTATCAGGACAGCTACAAGCTGCTGACGTCCCATGGGCTCAAGCTGAAGGACAAGGGCAATAGCTGGCTCAGCCAGATTTATCGCCAGTCGGTTCAGGGGAAATGGCTCTGATCTCCAGGGGGGCAGGCTGGGGCCGCATCCATGCTGCGTTCGCTTGATGTCCACGATCTGCTGATCATCGACCGGCTGGAGCTGAGCTTCCAGCCGGGTCTGAATGTGCTGACCGGCGAGACCGGGGCGGGCAAATCGATTCTTCTCGATGCCTTGGGGTTCGTTCTGGGCTGGCGCGGCCGCGCCGAACTGGTGCGCCAGGGGGCCGATCAGGGCGAGGTGGTCGCCAGTTTCGACTTGCCCGAAGGCCATCCCGCCCATCGGGTATTGGAAGAGGCCGGGCTGCCCGCGGGTGAGGAGTTGATCCTGCGCCGGGTCAATACCGCCGACGGCCGCAAGACCGCCTGGGTCAATGACCGGCGCTGTTCCGGCGAGGTGCTGCGGGCGCTCTCCGATACTCTGGTGGAGCTCCATGGCCAGCAGGACGACCGCGGATTGCTGAACCCGCGCGCCCACCGGGCGATGCTGGACGCCTTCGCCGGCCTCGACGGGGCCGAGGTGCGGGCGAGCTGGCGGGGGCTCCAGGCCGCGCGCAAGGCGGTGGCCGAGATGCAGGCGGGGCTTGATGCGGTGCGGGAGGAAGAGGAATTCCTGCGCCATTCCGTCGCCGAGCTTGATAAGCTTGACCCGCAGCCCGGGGAGGACGCCGAACTCGACGCCCGCCGCCGGCAGATGCAGGGGGCCGAGCGCATTCGTGATGATGTCGCCCGCGCTTTCGCCTTGCTGGGCAACGAAGGGGCCGAGGGGGCGATGAGCGAGGCGCTGCGCTGGCTCGATGGCGTCGCCGCTGATGCCGGTCACGCGCTGGAGGCGCCACTGGCGGCCCTTGGCCGGGCGATGATCGAATTGGGCGAGGCGCAGGATGGCGTGGAACGCTGTCTCGAGGCGCTGGAGTTCAACCCTTCGGAACTGGAGCAGGCCGAGGAGCGGTTGTTCGCCATCCGGGCGCTTGCCCGCAAGCATGGGGTGCAGCCCGACGATCTGGGCGATTTCGCCGAAACCCTGCGGCGCCGTCTGGCAACGTTGGATGCGGGCGAACACAATCTGGAAGACCGCCGCGCCGCGCTGAAGGTGGCTGAAGCTGCCTATGACGCCGCCGCCGGCGTCCTGTCGGCCGCGCGGGCAGAGGCGGCCGGGCGGCTCGACCGGGCGGTGATGGCGGAGCTGGCGCCGCTCAAGATGGAACGCGCGGTGTTCGAAACCCTGATCTCTCCGGCCGATCCGGGCCCCGAGGGGATTGATGCCGTGGCCTTCACGGTCGCCACCAACCCCGGGGCGCCGGCCGGTCCCTTGAACAAGATCGCCTCGGGCGGCGAACTCAGCCGCTTCCTGCTGGCCCTCAAGGTCTGCCTGCGTGGTTCCGACAGCGGCGTCACCATGATCTTTGACGAGATCGACCGCGGGGTCGGCGGCGCCACCGCCGATGCGGTTGGTCGCAGGCTGGAGGCTTTGGCGCAGGGCGGGCAGGTGCTGGTTGTCACCCATTCGCCGCAGGTGGCTGCGCGCGGTGCGCATCACTGGCGGGTCGAGAAACGGGTGTCCGACGGGGTGACGCTGTCGACCGTGGCGCCTCTGGCACCCGAGGCGCGGGTGGATGAGATCGCCCGCATGGTTGCCGGCGACAGTATCACCGACGAGGCCCGCGCCGCTGCCCGCGCCCTGCTGACAAGCTAGGCGAAGGCCCGCTGACCCCGGGCGGGGTCATTCGAAACCGGGTTTATTCGCAACGCCTTGCTGGCGCCTTGAACAGGCGCCTTTCCGCCGCGCGCCGGCTGGCCTAAAGAGGGGGGCGAATGTAACAACTCCGCGATGCGTGATGGCCGAGCCGAACCGATCCATCCTTGCCCAACAGCTCGATCAGGCGCTGACCTCCTGCAAGGACGGCTGGCGGGTGCTGCGTCGGCGCGGCCCCAGCCAATTCCAGTTCTGGCTGATTGCCCTGCTGATCGGGATTCTCGCCGGCTTTGCCGCGCTGGGGTTCCGACGTGGCATCGACCAGCTGCAATCGCTGGCCTACGGCACCAAGGACGTGCAGCATCTGCACAGTTTTGCCGCCTCTCTGCCCTGGTATCACCTGCTGCTGATCCCGATCTGCGGTGGCCTGGTGGTTGGCGTCATCCTGCATCGCTTTACTCCGGACGGGCGGGTCCGTTCGGTCGCCGATGTGATCGAAGGTGCCGCGCTGCGCGACGGCCGGGTCGAGCGGCGCGAGGGCATTGCCTCGATGCTGGCCTCTCTGATCACGCTCAGCACCGGGGGATCCTCCGGCCGCGAAGGGCCGGTGGTGCATATGGCCGGGGTGATCTCGACCTGGGTTTGCCGCAAGATCGACGCCGATGGCATCACCGGGCGCGATCTGCTGGGCTGTGCGGTGGCCGCCGCCGTCTCGGCCAGTTTCAACGCTCCGATCGCCGGTGCCCTCTTCGCGCTTGAGGTGGTGCTGCGGCACTTCGCCGTGCATGCCTTCGCCCCGATCGTCATCGCCGCGGTCGCCGGAACGGTGATCAGCCGGCTGGAATACGGCAATGTCGCCGAATTCGCCCTGACCACCCCGGGAGAACTGAAGTTCTATGTCGAACTGCCGGCCTTCCTGGTGCTGGGGCTGCTCTGCGGTCTGGTGGCGGTGCTGCTGATGCGCGGCATCTTTTTCGCCGAGGATATGGGCAATTACCTGCAGGCCCGGCTGCACCTGCCGCGCTGGCTGCGACCGGGGATCTCCGGCGCTATGCTGGGCGGCATCGCCATCTGGTTTCCGCATATCATCGGCGTGGGGTACGAGACGATGAGCCGGGCGCTGATGGGCGATCTGGTGCTGCGCGAGGCCATGGTTTTCGCGGTGCTGAAGGCGGTGGCGGTGGCGATCACCTTTGGCGGCCGTATGGGGGGCGGTGTGTTTTCACCCTCGCTGATGGTCGGTGCGCTGACCGGGCTTGCCTTTGGCATCGTCGCCACCGGCCTCTTGCCCGAGATTTCCGGGCGGCCGACGCTCTATGCCTTTGCCGGCATGGGGGCCGTGGCCGCGGCGGTGCTGGGGGCGCCGATCTCGACCACGCTGATCGTGTTCGAGCTGACCGGAGACTGGCAGATCGGCATCGCGGTGATGGCCTCGGTCAGCCTGTCGAGCGCGCTCGCCACCCGATTGGTCGACCGGTCGTTCTTCCTGACCCAGTTGGAGCGTCGCGGCACCCATCTGGCCGCCGGGCCGCAGGCCTATCTGCTGGCGATGCTGCGCGCCGGCGCGGTGATGCGGCCGACCTCCGATCCGGATTGCGCCCAACATGGCGCCTGTCGAGAGATGGTGGAGCAGGGGCTTTGCATCGAGGCGAGCGCCACGCTGGAGGCGGCGATGCCGATCTTCGATCGTGCCAAGGTTGATTATGTGCCGGTCATTGTTCGCCATCAGGGCGAATCGGAACCTGAAATTCTGGGGGCGCTTTATCAGATCGACGCGCTCAAGGCATACAATCGCGCGCTGGCGGCGACAGCAGCAGAAGAGCACTCCTGATCATGAAACAGTTCTCCCTGATTCCCGAGATTGTCTGTTCTAAATAAATAAGATTTGAGAATATTTTGGCCTAAAGGCATCTCGGGCTGGCGCAATGTCTATGAAATGATTAATAATCAGTTAAGAATGGCGCAGCACTGGTCGATGACCTCTGCGCTGCTGTTGTGGTTTAAAAGGAGAATGCCATGGCGACGCTTGTTTCCGATCCTTTTTGGGATGAATTCATTCTGGTCGAAGCGGCGGCGTTGTCGCATCGTTTTGTCGGCACCGAGGCGAATGACGTGCTCAAGGGCACCGGCGGTGACGATGAGATGACCGGCCGCGGCGGCGATGATGAGCTCTATGGCTATGGCGGTGACGATGTCATGCGCGGCGGCGATGGCGATGATTTCCTGAACGGCGCCGGCGGCAATGACACGCTGATCGGCCATCTTGGCAATGATACGCTGTCGGGCGGGCCGGGCGACGATTACGCCGATGGCGGCTATGGTGCAGACACCATCTGGGGCCATGACGGCAATGACGAACTTTATGGTGGCGGCAATAATGACTTCGTCAGCGGCGGCGACGGCGATGACCGGATTTATGGCGGCGAAGGCAAGGATTTCCTGCGCGGCGATGCTGGCAAGGACACCATCTTTGGCGATGCTGGTAATGACACCATCTATGGTAACGACGGCAACGATGTGATCTCCGGCGGGGCCGGCAATGATCGCATCTTTGGCGGCACCGGTAACGATAAGCTCTCGGGCAACAGTGGCAACGACACCATTGATGGTGGAGAAGGCAATGATACGCTGTCGGGCAACAGGGGCGCCGATATCCTTCTTGGCGGCGAAGGCAACGACAAGCTCCTCGGTGGCGGCCAGGATGATCAGCTGCTGGGCCAGGATGGTAATGACGAACTCCTGGGCGGCACCGGCGACGATATCCTGAACGGTGGCAACGGCGACGATATCCTGCGCGGCCAGAAGGGCGATGACCTGATCAACGCCGAAGACAACACGGTCAGCCAGGACATGGTCTATGGCGGCGCCGGCGACGATATCCTGATCGCAGATTACAACGATATCCTGTCCGGCGGCGCCGGTGTGGATCAGTTCATCATCCTCAACAAGGGTGGCGACGGGGTCGAGATCACCGATTTCTCGCTGGCCGATGGCGAGACGCTGACGCTTCGTGCCGCCGACAGTTCCGGCTATACCGCCGCGGACCTGGCCGCCAACCTCACCCTCGCGGCCAGTGCCGATGGGCTGAGCGCGCTGATCTCCTATGAGGGGCAGCTGGTGGCCCAGTTTGACGGCGTGACGGTGGCAGAGCTGACCGCCGCTTCCGATTGGCTGCTGCCGTCGGCCTGATCGGCGCATCTCCGGAACAGAAAACGCCCCGGGCCGCAAGGTCCGGGGCGTTTGCATGTCGGGCAGAGGCCCGCAGGCGGCTGGTTGGCGTGATCAAATCTGTTCGACAGTCACGCTTTCGCTGGGGGCGAAGGCCAGGTGATCCTTGATCGCCTCCATCCCCTCGGCCGGGGCGTCATAGGTCCAGGCGGCGTTCTCATGGACCGAGGATTTGGTGATGATCGAATAGTAGTGCGCATCGCCCTTATGCGGGCAGTGGGTCGTCTTGTCGGTGCGTTCGAGAAAGGCCATGGCGATATCGGAGCGAGGGAAGTAAATCACCGGGGCGAGATCGCCCTCGCTCAGCTCCAATGCGTTTGCGGTTTCTCCCAGTACCGCCCCGCCTGAGCGCACGGTCCAAATCCCGGGCACTTTGCGGATCCTTATATGGTCTGCCATCTATCGTCCTTCCCCTGGCGTATCGTTCAATCATTCCTTGGCGGCACCATGTAACATTCCGGTGTCAGTCACCGGGACCGTCGCGGCGTCACTGCCGGGGAGGCCTACGGGCGGCGCAGAGGCCGCCCGATGGGTCAAATTGGTGCCGTGGCCCGGTCCAGCCAATCGCGGACTGCGCCGGTCACCCGGGGCCCGATCAGCTGGGCCACTTGCGCGTGATACTCGTTCAGCCACGCGCGTTCGGCCGCGGACAACATTTCCACGACCACCAGCCGGCGGTCAATCGGAACATAGGTCAGGGTGCGCCAATTCAGCATGTGACGTTCCGGATCTCCGTCCGAAAGCGGGGGGGCCTCCTGCGCGACGATCAGGTTTTCGATCCGGATGCCAAAGGCGCCCTCGCGATAGTATCCGGGTTCGTTCGACAGGATCATCCCCGGCTCCAGCGGCACCTCGCTCAACCGGCTCAGTCGCTGCGGCCCCTCATGGACGCTGAGATAGGCGCCGACCCCATGGCCGAGCCCGTGGTTGAAGTCCTTGTTCTCCAGCCAGAGCGGCATCCGCCCGAAGCCTTCCAGATCGCGCCCGGCCAGCCCCCGGGGCCAGCGCAGGCGAGACACCGCGATCATCCCCTGCAGGACGAGGGTGAAGCAATGTCTCTCCTCCGCCCCGACCTCGCCGATCGCGATGGTGCGGGTGATGTCGGTGGTGCCGTCCAGATATTGCCCGCCGCTGTCCAGAACGATCATCTGACCGTTCTCCAGCCGGGCGTCGGTTTCCTTGGTCACGCGATAGTGGATGATGGCGCCATTGGGGCCGGTGCCGGCGATGGTTTCAAAGGAAATGTCCTGCAACGCGTTGTCCCGGCGCCGGCAGTCCTCGAGCTTGCTGACCACGTCGATCTCGCTCACCGTGCCGGGGGCCTGGGCGTCGAGCCAGCACAGCAGCTCGACCATCGCGGCGCCGTCGCGCAGATGCGCTTCGGCCGCGCCGGCGATCTCGGCGGCATTCTTGCGCGCCTTGGGCAGGGCACAGGGTTCTTCGCCATAGACCGCCTTGTCGCCCAGCACATCGGCCAGGATCTGCGGCGCAGTGCCCTTGTCCAGCCGCACCGGCACGTGGAGCGCGGCCAGCGCGTCGAGGAAGCTTTCCGGCGCATGAACGGTCACGCCGGCCCCCAGGTGATCGCCCAGATCTTTCAGCTTTTCGGCGGCCATGAACAGATCGACCCGCCCGTCGTCGTGCAGGATGGCAAAGCCATGGGCGACCGGGTTGCGCGGGATATCGGCGCCGCGGATGTTCAGCAGCCACATGATCGAATCCGGCAGGGTGATCGCCGCTGCCCCGTGGCCCGCCTTGCGCAGCCCTTCGGCCAGACGGGTGCATTTCGACTCCGCGGTTTCGCCGGCGAATTCGATGGGATGCGCCTTGACCGGGAACATCGGTGGCGCCGGCTGGTCGTCCCAGATGCGGTCAATCAGATTGGCGCAGCGCATCAGCTCGATTCCCGAGCCCGCCAGCGCGGTTTGGGTCCGTTCGATCTCGGCCACCGAATGCAGCCAGGGGTCAAAGCCGATCCGGCCCCCCTGGGGCAGTTGGTCCTTGAGCCAGTCGGCAAGCTGCACCTCGGGCCAGGGCACCGGGGTGAAATCCGACAGCGCCACCTGCGCCTTTACCTGGGTGCGATAGCGCCCGTCGATGAAGACGCCGGCGACATCGCCGAGCGCGGCACAGAACCCGGCCGAGCCGGTGAAACCGGTCAGCCAGGACAGCCGGGCGTCATGGGCGGCGACATATTCGCCCTGATGCGCATCGGCGCGCGGCACCAGAAACCCTGCCAGCCCCTCGGCCGTCAGCTCCTGCCGCAGCCGGGCCAGCCGGGGCGGCCCCTGATCCGGGCGCGCGGTCACCTCGAAGGATTGGAACATGGCGGTCTCCTGTCGTCTTTGTCTTGCAGGGCGGGATCATGATCTTTCGCCGGGGGGAGGGCAAGGGCAGGGGGCGACCGATTTCGCCAAGGTCAAAACGCAAAGAACGGCGCGATGATCGCGCCGCTCATTCTTCTCGTTTCAAATACGGCCGCCGGAGGCAGGCGCTTCAGCTCGCTCTGCGCATTCCCATCACCCGGGCACGCGCCCGCGGGTCGGCGTCGAACAGCGCGGCAAGCTGTTCGGTCATCGCCCCGGCCAGCTGATCGACATCGGTGATGGTCACCGCGCGGTTGTAATAGCGGGTCACGTCGTGACCGATACCGATCGCCAACAGCTCCACCTGCTTGCGCTTCTCGACCATGGCGATGACGTCGCGCAGGTGCTTCTCGAGATAGTTCGCCGGGTTCACGCTCAGCGTCGAATCGTCCACCGGCGCGCCGTCGGAAATCACCATCAGGATCTTGCGCTGCTCGCGCCGCGCCATCATCCGGCGATGCGCCCATTCCAGCGCCTCGCCGTCGATGTTCTCTTTCAGCAGGCCCTCTTTCATCATCAGCCCGAGGTTGTCGCGCACCCGCCGCCAGGGGGCGTCGGCGGATTTATAGATGATGTGGCGCAGGTCGTTCAGCCGCCCCGGTTGCTGCGGCCGGCCATTGGCAAGCCAGGCCTCGCGCGCCTGACCACCCTTCCAGGCGCGGGTGGTGAAGCCGAGGATTTCGACCTTGACGTCGCAGCGCTCCAGCGTGCGGGCCAGAACATCGGCGCAGATCGCGGCGATCGAGATCGGCCGCCCGCGCATCGAGCCCGAGTTGTCCAAGAGCAGCGTCACCACGGTATCGCGGAACTCGGTGTCCTTCTCGCGCTTGAAGCTCAGCGGCGTGGTCGGGTTCGCCACCACGCGGGCCAGCCGCCCGGCGTCGAGCACGCCTTCTTCAAGGTCGAATTCCCACGACCGATTCTGCTGCGCCTGCAGCCGGCGCTGCAGCTTGTTGGCCAGCCGGCTCACCGCGCCCTTCAGCGGTTCGAGCTGCTGATCCAGATAGGCGCGCAGCCGCTCCAGTTCCTGCGGCTCGGCCAGATCTTCGGCACCGATCTCCTCGTCGAAGGTGTTCAGATAGACCTTATAGTTCGGATCGGCCTCCGAGGCGGGCGGCGGGGGCGGCGGTTGCAGCGGCGCCTCGCCATCGGGCATCTCGGTGTCCTCGCCCATTTCCTCATCGGCCAGCTCGTCCATGCTGACCTGGGCTTCGCTGCTGTCCTGCTGGTCGTCCTGCGACTGCTCCGGATCGGCCTCGGCGGTCTGATCGTCCTGATCCTCCTCGCCGGTGCTGTCGGGGTTCTCCTGCTCCTCGGCGTCTTCCTCGGCCTGATCCTCCTGATCCTCGTCCGCCTGATCCGGATCCTCGCCAAGCTGATCGCCATAGCCCAGATCTTCGATCATCCGACGCGCGAACTTGGCGAATTCGGTCTGGTTCGACAGCTTTTCCTGCAGCTCTTCCAGCGTGCTGCCGGCCTGGTCCTCGATATAGCCGCGCCACAGCTCCATCACGTTCTCGGCGCCGCGCGGCAAGGGCCTGCCGGTTGCCAGGTGACGGATCAGATAGCCGGCCGCGACAGGCAGCGGCGCTTCCGAGGCGTCCTTGATGCTGTCATAGCCGCGCCGCAGCGCCTCATGGGCGATCTTGACGTCGATATTGCTGGCGGTGCCGGGCATGTCGCGGGCGCCCATCGCCTCGCAGCGCGCGGTTTCCATCGCCTCATAGATGTCGCGGGCCATGTCGCCCGGAGGGGCATAGCGCGAATGCACCGCCTCGTTGTGATAGCGGCGATGCAGCGCCAGGGCGTCGGCCGTGCCGCGCGCCAGCAGCACCTCGTCCCGGGTCATCCGCCGGCTGACTTGCGGCAGGCGCATGCTCTCGCCCGAAAGCCCCGAAGGGTCGACCGAATAGGTGACGTTCAGATCGGGGTCCCTGGCCATCACCTTGGTGGCTTCGGCCAGCGCCTTTTTGAACGGATCGGCGGGGTTGTCGGTGGGTTTGCTCATCGCGGGTCAGGTCCGGTCTTATGTCTTGGGCGCAGCCTAGAGGCATTCCGGCCCCTTGACCATAGGGTGGCGTGGATTCCGGCGCGTCCCAAGGTCTCAATCCAGCGCCAGGCGCACCAGATGATCGGCATGAGCCTGCAGCACGTCGATCACCGGAAATTCCGGCGCCTGACCGTCAAAGGCCAGCCCCAGATCGGTGCCGGCCGGTGCCAGCGTTCGCGTTTTCGCCATCTGGCCGAGGGAGCGCGCAGATCAGGGGCAGGGGGGCTGATCGCCAGCGTCCCGGAAATGCCAGCCGACCACTCCGTTAGGCAGGCCGGGTTTTTATCGGTAGGGCCGCAGCCCGCACGAAAAAGGCGCGAGCCTGCAAGCCCGCGCCCCGTCTTCTTTCCGGCCCGATATCACCGGGCGGCCTGCGGCCTTACTTCAGGCTGGCGCTCGCCGCGCTTTCGGGCAGTTCCTCGTCGAAGCAGCGCTGATAGAACTCGGCCACCGTCTGGCGCTCCAGCTCGTCGCATTTGTTCAGGAAGGACAGCCGGAAGGCATAGCCGATGTTGCGGAAGATCTCGGCGTTCTGCGCCCAGTTGATCACCGTACGCGGCGACATCACCGTCGACAGCTCGCCATTCATGAAGGCGGTGCGGGTCAGATCGGCGACGGTCACCATCTGGCTGACCTTCTTGCGGCCGGCCTCGGTGTTGTAATGCGGTGCCTTCGACAGCACGATCATCATCTCGGCGTCATGGCTGAGATAGTTCAGCGTGGCGACCAGCGACCAGCGGTCCATCTGGGCCTGGTTGATCTGCTGGGTGCCGTGATAGAGGCCGGTGGTATCGCCCAGACCAACGGTGTTGGCGGTCGCGAACAGCCGGAAATAGGGGTTCGGGGTGATGATCTCGTTCTGGTCGAGCAGGGTCAGCTTGCCGTCCGATTCCAGCACCCGCTGGATCACGAACATCACGTCGGCGCGGCCGGCGTCATATTCGTCAAAGACGATCGCGGTCGGGTTGCGCAGCGCCCAGGGCAGGATGCCCTCGTGGAACACGGTGACCTGCTTGCCGTCGACCAGCTTGATCGCATCCTTGCCGATCAGGTCGATCCGGCTCACGTGGCTGTCGAGGTTGACGCGCACGCAGGGCCAGTTCAGCCGGCTCGACACCTGTTCGATATGGGTGGATTTGCCGGTGCCGTGATAGCCCTGGATCATCACCCGGCGGTTATGCGAGAACCCTGCGAGGATCGCCAGGGTGGTGTCGGGATCGAACTTGTAGGTCGGATCCATCACGGGCACCCGATCGGTGGTTTCGGCGAAGCCCTTTACCACCATATCCGTGTCGATACCGAAGACGTCGCGCACGGAAATCTCTTCGGTCGGTTTTGCGTTGATATCGAGCGCGCCGTCAGCCATGCACTTCGTCCCTTACTCTCAATCTGTCCGGCCAAATGCCGGGCAGCTCCGTGGTGCAACATATCGCGGGCAGAGGCAAGCGCAAGGCGCTCCGGCCGGGACCATGCGTCGCGCGGTCTGCCTGGGAATGCGGCTCGGGACCGGAGCGAGGTGGCGACGCGCCGTCACGGAACCGGCCGCAGCTCATATCGGCCTTGACGTGATGTCCGCCACCGGAGGCCGTGAAACGCACCCGGGCGTCGCCGTCGGCGACCTGACGACCCCGGCGATGGTGCCGATCTCCAGCCCGTCTTCGGTGGTGTCGGGCATCTGGGGCGTCGCGGCCGCTGTCCTTCCAGACATCGAAGTCGCCGCCCCAGGAGGGGGGAATAGGCCGTATTGCCGTCTTCGCCGGTCACCTCTCGCAGTCAAAAGAACCGTCGGACAAAATGTGCGGCGGAATAAGATATGCGGCGATGATACCGGGGACTTGTGGCAGGGCAAAAGAAAGCTCCCCGCGCCTGCGTCAGCAGGATCGGGGGGCTCTGCCATAAGAAATGGCCCCGCAGGCAGCAGGGGGGGAGGGAGGCGGGCTCAGTCCTTGAAGTTGCGGCTTTCCTTGATCTGTTCCCAGGCCCAGACGACTTCCTGCAGCTGTTCTTCCTGGCTGCGATCGCCGCCGTTCATGTCGGGGTGCAGCACCTTGATCAGCTTCTTGTAGGCCCGGCGCACCTCGGACTTGGTCCAGTTGTCCTTGGCATCGAGAATCTCGACGGCGCGGCGCTCGGTCGGCGGCAGCCGACGGCCGGAGGCGGCGCGACCGGCGTTCTTGGTGGCATTCGCCCCGAGCACCTGATGCGGATCCTCGATCCCCAGCCGGGCCCAGGCGCGGGCCTCGGGGTCGGTCATCGGGCGGGTGGTGCGTTCCCAGACCTTGTCCTTGGTCTGCTGCGCATTCAGCTCCGCCTCGGTGGTGCCTTCGAAGAAGTTCCACTTCTGGTTATATTCACGCACGTGCTGCTGGCAGAACCAGAAATAGTCGTCCAGCACGTCCGGCGCCTTGGGCGCGCGGAACTTGCCCGGCTCGTTACAGCCCTCGTGATCGCAGATGCGGACCGAGGTTTCGGAGGCTCCGGACATGCCGCGACGGCCGCGCGGATTACGTTTCTTGGCCGATGATACTGACAGATCGAAGCCGAAAGGATCCGATTTGGACATCGCTCTGCTCCTCATTTTGGGGGGCGTTCTGGACTCGGACGCCGGAGTTTAATCTAAGTGGCGCGAGATAGAAGAGGGGGCGGCGAAATTTTTGCCGCATGAGCGAAATAATGGCGAAAAGAGATGACATCATGACGCGGCTGGAGCGGGCCTTTGCGCCGCACCTGCTGCGGGTCGAGGACGAGAGCGAGCAGCATCGCGGCCATGCCGGATATGGCGAGGGCGGCGAAAGCCACTATCGCGTGACGATCCGGGCGGCGGCCTTCGCCGGGCAGGGCCGGCTGGCACGGCACCGCGCTGTGCATGCCGCGCTGGGGCAGGATCTGCTGGCGCGGCTTCACGCGCTGGCGCTGGATATCGACGAATAGCCAGCGCCAGCCGATTCCCTGCGGATCAGTCCTCGGATCCGGGGCGGCGCACGCCGGCGAGCTGGGCGCGCGTCTTCAGCGCCGCGCCGATCCCGCGGTCGGCGCGCGGCGAGCGATCCTCGTCCTCGCCATCCTCCGCCTCACCGCTCTCCTCCGCCTCATAAAAGGCGGGGTCGGGCTGTACCACGTCCGCCGCGGTCATCGGGATGTCGAGCAGGCGCGGGTTGAAGGGCGCGGCCCCCTTGGCCAGGGGGCGGCGGAAGATCAGCACGTTGCGCCAGTTGACGGTCGAACTGGTCAGGCCGCTGCGCTCGTCGCTGGGCAGAAGCTCGGCCCTGAGATATTCCCAGCCGGCGGCTCCCATTTCGTTCAGGGTGGATTCGATCGCCAGCGCGAAGCGCGATTCGGGCGATTTGAGCCCCTTTGCCTTGAGGCCTTTGGCCGGGGCAGGGACGACTTTATATTCGTAGCGGGGCATCGGTTTCCCTTTTGGTGTCGGCGCTAATTTAGCAGCTTGATGGGCAGGCGAAAGGGGCACCGTGCGGCATGGGCGGGCGGCAGCCGGGCCGGTGGCCACAGACGGAAAAAGGCGCCGGTGGCGCCTTTCCCCCAGAACCGGTTTCAGTGACGGCCGATCAGTCCCAGCAGCCGACCAGAACGGTCATCCCCATGGCCTGCTTGCTCAGGTCGTCGGGGGCAAGCTGCGGCGCACTGCCATCGTTGCGCGCGACGCTGATGCCGGCCTTGGTCAAGAGCGCCGCGATCACCTCGGAATTGGCGGCGAAGCTGACGCCCTCGGGCAGATGCTGGGCGCCGGTCTTGGCCGGCAGCAGCAGGCCCAGCATGGTGCCGGTGTCATCCAGCACCGGGCCGCCGCTGTCACCCTCGAGCGGCGCCAGCGCCAGCCGGGTCACGCCGGTTTCCCCCTCCAGCCCCTTCAGATCGGCCACGGTGCCGAAGGTCAGCGTCGGGGCGCCAAGCGCGCCGCCATAGGAATAGCCGGCCACCGCCACCTCGGCCTGCAGCCGCGGCGCACCGGGGCGCAGTTTCGCCACCACCATCGGGGCCAGAACCTGTTCGGGACGCAGCAGCGCCAGGCCGCTCTGCTGATCGCTGGCGATCACCCGCGCGTCATAGTTGTGATCCAGCGTGATACGCGAACAATGCGCCACGTTCTCGGCCGCGGTCAGCACGGTGCCCCGCGCGTCGACATAGACGCCCGAGCGGGACAGTCGCGGCTTGCGCACCGCCAGACCCGAGATCAGATCGACGGTTTGCGGCGCATTCGCCCCGGCATTGGGGTCGAGCACGCCGTCGAGCCGCTCGAAACTGTCCTGCATCGCCGCCAGCACGCGGCTGCGGCGGGCCTCGTCGCCCTGCGGCCAGACCAGGATGAACCCCTTGATCTCGGTGCCCTTCAGGCTGGCCTCGACATGGGTGACGATACCATGGCCGCTGCCCTCGATGGTGAAGCTGTCGCGGCCCTTTTCGCGCGGGCCTGAGAGCGGCACGATCTGCAGCGTCTGCAGGATGTCATAGAGGCCGTAAAGCGCCGCCTGGTCGCCCGGTTGGCTGATCAGCAGCAAGCGGATGCCGCTGTCGCCGATCGGGTCGTAATGCACGAAGGGGGATTCATAGCGGGCGAATTTCACCACCCCCAGCGGCATCTGCATGGCGATGCCGGCGCCCTCGTCACGGGCATAGTGCAGGCCGACGCTGATCAGCGGTGCATTATAGTCGTCCATCAGCGCCTTGCGCTGGCGGGTGGTCAGGACGCCGGTGGGTTCATAGCCCTGTGCCGCCTGCCAGTCGGCCATCGAGGAGCGGGTACCGCGACCGAAGGCGCCGTCGATGGTTGAATTGTAAAACCCCGCCGCCTTCAGCGCGGTCTGGAGGTCGCGACGCTCGTCCGTCGTCAGGAGCATCTCGTTGCGGCGCGCTTCCTCGGGGGTTTCATCCACCGGAGCGGTCTCGGTCGGCGCCGGTGACGCGGCAGGGGGGACGGTGGCGGCATCGGTCGCAGTGGTCTCCAGTGGGTTCGCTGCGGCGATGGGGGCCTGGGTCAGCGCCTCGGTCCCGGCGGGCCAGAACTGATCGCGGAAGCCGCCGGCGTCGACGATGAAGCTGTCGCGCGGAACTTGCCCTTGCAGCCGGTAGACCCGCAGCACCCTTTCGGCATCGGTGCGCTCATAGGGGCCGAGCGCGATGCCGTACCAGCCGGTGTTCAGCAGGAAGCCGTTCACATCCGACAGGCGGGTGGCGTAATCGGCGGCGCGGTCGCGGGCCTGCTCCAGCGTGGGCCGGGCTTCGATCTGCACCCAGACCACATCCGGAACCTCCTGCTGCGCCGCGAGCGGACGGGCAAGGCTCAGGACGAGAATCAGGAATGCGGCGAACAGTCTGGGCATAATCAGTCTCTTGGTCTGGAAAACATGTGGTTTTCCGGCACCTAAACAGGAAACCGGTGCGATTGCCATGGCTTAAAGCGCGGTGTTTTCCCCCTGTTGCGCGTTGACCCGGCCGGGCTGGGGGCATAGGAAAGGCGCGTTTTTACCCGGGTGTCAGGACAGAGCGCAGATGACCGAAAAACCAACGCCCCCGCGATCCTTCCAGGAGATTATCCTGCGGCTGCAAAGCTATTGGGCCTCGCGCGGATGCGCCGTGCTGCAACCTTATGACATGGAGGTCGGTGCCGGCACCTTCCATCCCGCGACCACCCTGCGGTCGCTGGGCACCAGGGCCTGGGCGGCCGCCTATGTGCAGCCCTCGCGCCGGCCGACGGATGGCCGCTATGGCGAGAACCCCAATCGGCTGCAGCATTATTACCAGTATCAGGTGCTGATCAAACCGAGCCCGCCCGACCTGCAGGAGCTTTATCTGGGCAGCCTCGAGGCCATCGGCGTCGACATGGAGATGCATGACATCCGCTTTGTCGAGGACGACTGGGAAAGCCCGACGCTGGGCGCCTGGGGGCTGGGCTGGGAAGTCTGGTGCGACGGCATGGAAGTCAGCCAATTCACCTATTTCCAGCAGGTCGGCGGCCATGATTGCCACCCGGTTTCGGGCGAGCTGACCTATGGTCTGGAACGTCTGGCGATGTATGTGCTGGGCGTCGATCACGTCATGGACATGCCGTTCAACGATCCGCAGGCGCCGATCGCGCTGACCTATGGCGACGTGTTCCGGCAGACCGAACAGGAATACAGCCGCTGGAACTTCGACGTTGCCAATACCGAGATGCTGCTGAAGCATTTCGAGGAGGCCGAGGCCGAATGCGAAGCCATCCTGGCGCAGCCGGCCGAGGATCCGAAGACCGGCAAGCGCATCATCATGGCGCACCCCGCCTATGATCAATGCATCAAGGCCAGCCACCTGTTCAACCTGCTCGACGCGCGCGGCGTGATTTCGGTTACCGAACGGCAGGCCTATATCGGCCGGGTGCGGGCGCTGGCGAAGAAATGCGCCGATGCCTTCGTGCAGACCACCGCGGGGGGCTTCGAGGCCGCATGACCCGGGCCTTCGCCGCCCTAAGCCAGGCCCGGCAGCAGGGTCTTGAGCCCGCCCGCGATCATGTCGACCGCGATGGCGGCCAGGATCATGCCCATCAGCCGGATCATCACCGTGCGCAGGGTCTGCGACATCAGGTGGCCGATATTGGCGGCGAAATAGAGCACTATGGCCAGCGCCGCGATATTGCCGGCCAGAACCAGACCGATGGCGATATGATCGGTCGGGTGACGCGCCTGACCGGTGAACAGGATGATCGTGGTGATCGTTCCCGGCCCCACCAGCATCGGGAAGGCCATCGGATAGAAGGCCAGGGTCTCCCGTTCCTCGTTGGCGGCCTTCTCGGCCGGGGTGCCGTGATGGGCGGCGCCGGCGCGGCCGTTCAGCATGCCGAGCGCGATCATCAGCAGGACGATGCCGCCGGCGGCACGGAAATCCGCCACGCTGATGCCGAAGAAGTTCAGGATATCCGGTCCGGCCAAAGCCACCACGGCGCAGAGGATCGCTGTATAGAATACCGTCATCAGCGCGGTGCGGCGCTGTTCGCCCATCTCCATGTCGTTGGTGAGGCCCAGGAACATCGGCAGGTTCACGAAGGGGTTCATGATCGCGAAGATCGCGCCCGCGAACTTGATCAGAAACGCCATGTCCATGCTCGTATCCTCCACTGTGCCGGCCAAGGCCTAACATCGCCCACCCTTCGGGCCAACCCTCGGACGGGGCTTGCGGCATGAACGGCAAATGGCTCGCATCGCTGATCGTCGTCATCTCGCTGCTCGCGGGGGCGGCGATCTATTACCTGCAGGTCTATGGCTATTATTACGAGGTGACGCCGAAGCCCGGGCAAGATGTGATGCTGGTGGCCCGCGCCTCGGGTCAGCCCGAGCCGATCCCCTATGCCGATTTTCGCGCCATCGACGCCGACAGCTCGCCGATCCGCTATCGCGCCTGTTTCACCACGCCGCTGACCTCGGATCAGCTCGCCGCCTATGAACCGCTTGCGGCGGGCGAGCCGCTGATCGCGCCGGGCTGGTTCGACTGCTTCGATGCCGAGGAGATCGGCCAGGGGGTCGAGACCGGGCGCATCCGGATGTATCTCTCGGCCAAGAACGTCGCCTATGGTGTCGACCGGGTGATCGCCATCGCCCCCGACGGGCGGGGTTGGGCCTGGAACGAGCTGAACCATTGCGGCCGCAAGGCCTATGACGGAACCCCGGTGGGCGAGGATTGCCCGCCCCGGCCCGAGGGGGCCGGATCATGACCTCTCAGACCGATCTTGTTGAAACACCCCAAGGGCCCCGCGGCCCGCACCGCCCCGAGGACATCCGATGCCTGACCTTCTGATCGAACTCTTCTCCGAGGAAATCCCGGCCCGCATGCAGGCCCGCGCCGCCGAGGATCTGAAACAGCGCGTCACCGACGGGCTGGTCGAGGCCGGTCTGACCTATGCCGGGGCCGCCGCCTTTTCGACCCCGCGCCGGCTGACCCTGGCGCTCGAGGGGCTGCTGGCCCATTCCCCGACCCTGAAGGAAGAGCGCAAGGGCCCCAAGGTCGGCGCGCCCGAGCAGGCGATCGAGGGCTTTCTGCGGGGCGCCGGGCTGAGCCGCGATCAGCTTGAGGAACGCGACACGCCGAAGGGCGCGATCTATTTTGCCACGCTCACCAAGCCGGGGCGCCCGGCGGCCGAGATCGTGGCCGAGGTGCTGGAAAACACCATCCGCAATTTCCCCTGGCCCAAGTCGATGCGCTGGGGCGCAGGGCCGCTGCGCTGGGTCCGTCCGCTGCATTCGATCCTCTGCATCCTGAGCGATGAGGCCGGCGCCAGCGTCGTGCCGCTCGAGGTCGAGGGCATTCGTGCCGGCGACACCACCCGCGGCCATCGTTTCATGGCGCCGGCGACCTTCGCGGTCTCCTCCTTCGAAAGCTATGCGGCGCAGTTGAAACGCGCCTTCGTGATCCTCTCCGCCGAGGAGCGCGCCGACCATATCTGGTCGGAGGCGACCAACATGGCCTTTGCCGCCGGTCTCGAGGTGGTCGAGGACAAGGGCCTGCTGGCCGAAGTGTCCGGGCTGGTCGAATGGCCGGTGGTGCTGATGGGCGAGATCGGCGCCGATTTCCTCAACCTGCCGCCCGAGGTGCTGCAGACCTCGATGAAGGAGCATCAGAAGTTCTTCTCGGTCCGCGATCCGAAGACGGGCCGCATCGTCCGTTTCATCACGGTGGCGAACCGCGAGACCACCGATCATGGCAAGACCATCCTCGCCGGCAATCAGAAGGTGCTGTCAGCGCGGCTGTCGGATGCGAAATTCTTCTGGGAAAACGACCTGCGGGTGGCGCAGCGCCAAGGGCTCAGCGCCTGGACCGACCGGCTGGCGCATGTGACCTTCCATAACAAGCTGGGCAGCCAGAAGGCGCGGATCGCCCGGATCGCGCTGCTGGCCCGCGAACTGGCGCCGATGGTCGGCACCGATGCCGATCTGGCCGCCCAGGCGGCCGAGGTGGCCAAGGCCGATCTGTCGTCGGAAATGGTCTATGAATTCCCCGAATTGCAGGGGTTGATGGGCCGCTATTATGCCGACGCCGCGGGCCTGCCGGCCGAGGTGGCACAGGCCTGTCAGGATCATTACTCGCCGCTGGGCCCCTCGGACGACGTGCCGACCGCGCCGGTCTCGGCTGCCGTGGCGCTGGCCGACAAGCTCGATACGCTGACCGGCTTCTGGGCGATCGACGAAAAGCCCACCGGTTCGAAGGACCCCTTCGCGCTGCGCCGTGCCGCGCTGGGGGTGATCCGTCTGGTGCTGGAAAACAACGTGCGCCTGCCGCTGCTGCCGATCTTCGAGGCAGGGATGGTCAATCAGGCGGTCGATGCCAACAGCACCGATTACGCCGACACCTCTGCCGATCTGCTGGCCTTCTTCAATGACCGTCTCAAGGTCTATCTGCGTGACGAGGGCGTGCGGCACGATGTGATCGACGCCTGCCTGGCGATGCCCGGCAATGATGATCTGCTGCTGCTGGTCACCCGCGCCCGGGCGCTGACCGAGGTGCTGGCGACGGAGGAGGGCGAGAACCTGTTGCAGGGCTTCAAGCGCGCCAACAACATCCTGACCCAGGCGGAAGAGAAGGACGGGGTGGAATACGCCTTCGGCGCCGACCCCAAGTTCGCCGAGACCGACAGCGAGCGGGCGCTCTTCACCGCGCTCGACACCGCCGAGGCGGCGATCGCCCCGGCCATGGCGGCCGAGGACTTCCCGGCGGCGATGGCGGCGATGGCCGCCCTGCGCGGCCCGATCGACGCCTTCTTCGAGGACGTGCAGATCAACGCCGAAAACCAGGTGCTGCGCCGCAACCGGCTGAACCTGCTCTATCAGATCCGCAAGGTCTGCGCCCAGGTCGCCGACCTGACCCGCATCGGCGGCTGATCCTTGCTGCCCTTGCCCCGGACAGCCGGGGCGGGGGCGGTCTTGCCTCCTTGTCCCATCCCCCGGGGCCTACTGGGCAGGACGATTTCTCCTTCTGGTTGTAAGCGCGGGCTCCCCGCAGAGTTCGAACGGCTTTCCCTTGCGCCTGCGCATACCCGGTCTATGCTGCTTGCATAGCAATAGGTGCTGCAGTGCAGAATAATACCGATACCACCCTGATCACCCCGACCGCGCCGATCGCCACCGCCACCCATGGCGGCCGGGCGAAATGTCTGCAGCGCCTGGTCCGGCTGGAGCTGCCGGTGCCGCGCACCGTGGCCTTGTCCTTTCAGTCGGTCAAACGCATCGCCTCGGGTCAGATGCCGGCGCTCGACGAGGTCGATCAGCAGTTCGATCCCACCGCTCTGCTCTGCGTGCGTCCCTCGTCCGAGGATCCGGATTGGGGGGGGCCGGGGGCGGTGCTGAACATCGGCATGAACGATGCGCAATATCGCAGCCTGTCCGAAACCCTGGGCCTGCGGGCGGCCTCGGCGCTCTATGCGCGTTTCGTGCAGGCCTATGCCACCCATGTGGCGCGGCTCGATCCGGACGCTTTCGATGGCGATTCCGATGAGGGGCCGAAGGGGCTGCAGCGGATGCTGCGCGCCTATGAGGAAGAGGCCGATGAGCCGTTTCCGCAATCGCGGTCCGAACAACTCAAGGGGGTGCTGAGGTCGATGGCGCGCGCCTGGGAGGGGACTTCGGCGCGGCTGTTGCGCCAGGCCAAGGGAGCGCCGGCGGATGCCGGGCTCGGCCTGGTGGTGCAGGAGATGATCCCGGGGCTGGGCCAGGGCGAATGCGGATCGGGCGTGCTGCAACTGGCCGATCCGGTCACCGGCCTGCCGCAGGTGACCGGCCGCTACCTGAGCCAGAGCCAGGGGCGCGAGGCGCTGGGGGCAGGGGCGGCGGCGATCTATCTTGAGAAAGACCCCCGCGGCGCCTCGCTGGAGGAGCTGGCGCCAGAGGCCTTCGAGGCGCTCAAGCGCGACGCGGCGCTGATGCGCCGCCGCCTGCGCGAAGAGATGCAGGTGGAATTCGTCATCCAGAACGGTGAGGTTCATATCCTCGACGGTGTGCGCATTCCGCGCAGCCCGCGGGCGGCGGTCCGGATCGCGGTGCGGCTGGCCGAGGATGGCATCATCCCGCCGCAAGAGGCGGTGATGCGGGTCGACGCCCATTCGGTGAGTGAGCTGCTGCATCGCCAGGTCGCCCCCGACGCGGCGCG
>NZ_JBLWVT010000010.1:0-164577 GCF_048268305.1 Pseudodonghicola sp. | reverse complement strand
AACGGGCGTAGCCCCGGGAAGGCGCCAGGAAAACAGTCCAGTGGACTGTTTTCAGCCGCGAACGGGCGTAGCCCCGGGAAGGCGCCAGGAAAACAGTCCAGTGGACTGTTTTCAGCCGCGAACGGGCGTAGCCCCGGAAAGGCCGTCCGGGCCGCCGACGAGGTCGCCCGGGCGGCGCGCCCGGCGATCCTCAGCCGAAGAGCTTTTGCACCACGCGCTTCAGCCAGCCCGGCTGCGGCTGCTCCAGCGCCGGGGCGTGGGGGGCGAGCGCGGCGGTGCCCACCGGGTCGATCACCGTCTTGCCGTCCTGGAATTGCAGCCGGTAGAGATCGGCATAGATGCCGCCGCGCGCCAGAAGCTCTTCATGGGTGCCCTGGTCCACCACCCGGCCGCGGTCCATCACCACGATCTTGTCGGCGTTGCGGATGGTTGCCAGCCGGTGCGCGATCACCAGGGTGGTCCGCCCGCCCGACAGCTTGTCGAGCGCTGATTGCACCACCTGTTCCGATTGCGCGTCGAGCGCGCTGGTGGCCTCGTCCAGCAGCAGGATGGGGGTATTGCGCAGCAGCGCGCGGGCGATCACCACCCGTTGCCGCTGCCCGCCGGAGAGCGCCGAGCCGCGGGGCCCCACCAGCGTCTCAAGCCCGTTGGGCAGTTTCTTCAGGAAGTCGGAGACATGGGCGGCGTCGAGCACGCGCTTCAGTTCCGCATCGCTCACATCGGTGCGGCCGAGCAGGATGTTCTCCTTCAGCGTCTCGTCGAACAGAAGCGCATCCTGGCTGACCACCGAGAACAGGCCGCGCAGGTCGGCCAGTGTCATGTCCTTGACTGCGGTGCCGCCCACCGTGACGCTGCCCGCCTGCGGGTCGACCAGCCGGGTCAGCACGTTGAAGATGGTGGATTTCCCTGCCCCCGAGGCGCCGACCAGCGCGGTGGTCTTGCCGGGTTCTGCGGTGAGGGTGAGCCCGCGCAGCACTTCGGCGGTGCCATAGCGCAGGGTGACATCCTTCAAAACCACTTCGGGCAGACCTTTGGGGCTGGGTTTCGGCGTGCTCGGCGACAGCAGCAGGATGGGGGCGTCCATCAGTTCCTTCAGCCGTTCCAGCGCGGCGGCCGCGACCTGCCAGGCGGCGCTCATGTTGGCGAGGCGGCGCATCGGGTCGAAGGCGAGGCCGATGGCGGTGAAGAAGCTCATGAACTGGCCGACGGTCTTTTCGCCGTCGATGATCTCGGCGCCGCCATAGAGCAGCACCCCCATGAAACCGAGGCCGGCCATGATGTCGATCAGCCCCGAGATCGAGGCGCTGCCGACCGAGGATTTGACTTCGGCGCGGACGAAACCGTCCATATGGCGGCCGAAACGCTCGGCCTGATAGCTTTCGAGATTGTTGAGCTTGATCGGCACGATGCCATGGAAGATCTCGTCCAGCCGGGTGGAGAGATCGGCGCCCAGATCGCGCGCCTGCGCCGCCTTCTTGCGGACATAGCGCTGCGCGATTCCGATCGGGATCAGGCAGAGCGGTACGCCGATCAGCATCACCGCGGTCCAGCGCCAGTCGACATTGATCGCCACCCCGAGAAGCACCACCAGCGACACCAGATCGCGGCCGGTGCCGGTCAGGACCATCTGCCAGACCTGATTGATCGAGCTCACGTCGGATTGCAGCCGCTGGATCAGGAAGCCGGGCGGATGGGTCTGGTGAAAGGCGCTGTCCTGGCGCACCATGCGGGCCAGGAGATCGCGCCGGAGATTGGCGGCGGAGGCCTGAGAAATATAGGTCAGCAGCACTTTCTGCACGCCGCCGGCGATCCCGCGTATGGAGAACAGGGCCAGAAAGGACAGGCTGACCCAGACCAGCGAGCCGGAGTTGCCCTGAACGAAGATGTCGTCGAACATCGGCTGCATCATGTAGCTGACGGCGCCGACGGTGGAGCCTTCGATCAGCATGAAGACCACGGCCAGAGCGATCAGCCAGGTAAACGGATGCAGATAGCCGGACCAGAGCCAGCCCAGAAGTTCACGCGAAGAGGCGGGGCGACGGCTCATGTGCGCGGGCTCCGTCGCGGGGTAAAGGAATATGCATATCTCATGAGCTGGGACTTAAGCCGCAAGACGCTTTGGCGCAAGCGGCCTGCGTTGCGGTGGGGCTTTGCGATTGACGGCGGCGGCGCCACAACTAGTCTGGCGCGGTGATCTTGAGGACAGGCATCCGAACATGAGCAATTCTATCAGTCTCGCCCAAGGGCGGGAATATCTGGCGATTCCCGGCCCCTCGGTGATGCCCGACGCGGTGCTGCAGGCGATGCACCGCCCGGCGCCGAACATTTACGAGGGGCCGCTGGTCGAGATGGTGGCGGGGATCATCCCCGATCTCAAGAAGGTGGCGCAGACGGCGCATCATGCCGCGATCTATATCTGCAACGGCCATGGCGCCTGGGAAGCGGCGCTGTCGAACACCGTGGCCCCGGGCGAGACGGTGCTGGTTCCCGCGACCGGGCGGTTCGGCATGGGCTGGGCGGATATGGCCCAAGGCTTGGGGATCGAGACGCAGATCCTCGATTTCGGCCGTTCGGTGCCCTGGGACCTCGATCGCATCGCCGAGGCGCTGCGCGCCGATACCGGGCACAAGATCAAGGCGGTGCTCGGCGTGCATGTGGATACCTCGAGTTCTGTTCGCAACGATGTGCCCGGGCTGCGCCGGGTGCTGGACGATCTGGGCCATCCGGCGCTGCTGATGGTCGATTGCATCGCTTCGATGGGCTGCGACCGCTTCGAGATGGACACCTGGGGCGCCGATGTGGCGGTGACCGGCAGCCAGAAGGGGCTGATGGTGCCGCCGGGGCTGGCCTTTGTCTTCTTCAACGATCGGGCGGCGGCGGTCCGGGCGAAGATGCCGCGCGTCAGCCGCTATTGGGACTGGGCGCCGCGGGCCGAACCCGAGGCGTTCTTCCAGTATTTCGGCGGCACCGCGCCGACCCATCACCTTTATGGGCTGCGGGTGGCGCTCGACATGATCCACGCCGAGGGGATGGAGCATGTCTGGGCTCGCCACGCGCGCCTGGCTCAGGCGGTCTGGGCGGCCTGCGAGGCTTGGGGCCAGGGTGGTCCGCTGCGCTTGAACGTCGCCGATCCGGCGCAGCGGTCGCATGCGGTCACCGCGCTCAGGATCGGCGCGCCGCATGGGACCGAGCTGCGCCGCTGGGTGCAGGAGAATATCGGGCTGACGCTGGGGATCGGGCTGGGCATGTCCGAACCCGATGATCCCAAGGGCGACGGGTTCTTCCGGCTGGGGCATATGGGCCATGTCAACGGCCAGATGATCCTGGGCCTGCTGGGCGGGATGGAAGCGGGGATGACCGCGCTCGACATTCCGCATGGGTCTGGCGCCATCGAGGCGGCGGCGAAGGTGATCGCGGGCCGCTGATCGGGCGGGGGCCTTGCCCCCTGTGATCGGGGATGGGGCGCCGCCGCTGGCGGCGCCCGTTCTACTCAGGCCGTTCTACTCAGGCCTCGGGGGCGAGCTTGTCCTGAGTCTTGGTATCGAAATCCGAAGCGTCGTGGCGTTCGTGAAGCTGCAGCCCGGGGTTGCCGTAAGTACGGTTGACCATGCGGCCGCGCAGCACTGCCGGGCGGGCGTCGATCTGTCTCGCCCAGCGTTGCACATGGGCATAGCTTTCGACGTCGAGGAACTTGCCCGCGTCATAGAGACGGCCGAGCGCAAGCTGCCCATACCAGGCCCAGATGGCGATATCGGCGATGGTATAGTCGTCACCGGTCATAAAGGTCCGCTCGGCGAGGTTGCGGTCCAGCACATCGAGTTGGCGTTTGACCTCCATCGCGAAGCGGTCGATCGGATATTGCCATTTCTCTGGCGCATAGGCGTAGAAATGGCCGAAGCCGCCGCCCAGATAGGGGGCGCTGCCCATTTGCCAGAACAGCCAAGATAGCATCTCGGCCCGGTTCTGCGGGGCACCGAGGAAGGCGCCGAACTTCTCGGCCAGATGCAGCAGGATCGCGCCCGACTCGAAGACGCGGACCGGCTGCGCGCCGCTGTAGTCCATCAGCGCCGGGATTTTCGAGTTCGGATTGACCTCGACAAAGCCTGACCCGAATTGATCGCCGTCGCCGATCTTGATCAGCCAGGCGTCATATTCCGCGCCGGTATGACCTGCGGCCAGCAGCTCCTCGAACAGGACAGTGACCTTGACGCCGTTGGGCGTGCCCAGCGAATAGAGCTGGAAGGGATGTTCGCCCCGGGGCAGCGGCTGATCGTGGGTCGGGCCGGCGATCGGGCGGTTGATGCTGGCAAAGCGGCCGCCGCTCTGCTTGTCCCAAGTCCAGACCTCGGGCGGGGTATAGGGGGTATCCATGCGCGTTCCTCCTGTTGCGACAGATTTCCGTCGGGCGGGATGTCACAAGGGGTAAGCCTGCGCGCGGGCTTTGCCAAGCCGGGGCGGTGCAGGGCGCGGTGTGCAGCGCTGCACGAAGACCGGCGGTCCCGATCGGGGCCGCCAGCATGTTCAAGGATCAGCGACGCCGATCGCGCCGGGCGCTCATCGGTTGGAAGGCGACGCCGACATGGGCCTCGCAATAGGGTTTGCCGGCTTGCGTCGGCAGGCCACAGAACCAGAAATCGGGGGTCGCCGGATCGCCGACCGGCCATTTGCAGGTGCGCTCGGTCAGCTCCATCAGGGTGAGCTTCTTGGACTTCTTCTCGACCTCGTTCACCTTGGCGAGCGCCTCCGGGCTGACTTCATTGGCCGAGGGTTGCGGCGGCAGCGGCTGCCCGGCGGGGATGATCTGCTTGCGGGCCGGCGGCGTCGGGCGCTGCTCGACGGCGGGCTTGGTCTCGACCGGGGCGCGCGGGGCCGGTTCCGGGCGCGGCTCGGGCTTGGGCTTGGCGGCGACTTCGGGCTTCGGCGCCTCGATCGGCTTTTCCTTGGTTTCGGCCTTGGCCGGCGCAGTCCCGGTGGTGCGGTTCGACAGCCCGAGACGATGGACCTTGCCGATCACCGCGTTGCGGGTCACCCCGCCCAACTCCTTGGCGATCTGGCTGGCCGACTGGCCCTCGGCCCACATTTTCTTGAGCAGTTCCACGCGCTCGTCAGTCCAGGACATCTTATGCCTTTCAAAGCTCAAAGAGCGGCCTGCGCAGAGGCGGCCGCTCCGATCATTTCCCATCTGCAGCTTATTTTAATCACTGTTGGCCGAGATACAAGGCGGCACGGCATGCCGGGCGGCTATTGGCGGGCTGCTGGGAGGCGGATTGAGGCCGGCGAAGTGGCCAGTGTCGGGGCCAGTGTCGGGGCCAGTGTCGGGGCCGGGCGACGGCGGCGGCGCTGTTGTTTCGATGCCGCAGTGGCGCGGGCGCGGCAGAGGCGGGCGCCGGTATTGGCAATTGGGACTTTCCTTTTCCAGCCGCCCGCGCTATGCGGCCGGCATGATCGACCTGGCTCAAATCCTTCAGCTCCGACGCCGACGCGCCCGCGCGTAACGGCGCCTCTCGATCTTTTGCACTGGAATTCCGGTGCAGTTCTCTCTCATATCTGTCTCAAATCGTTGACCCAACCGCCCAAGTCGGGGCATTCCCTTGGGCCTGTGCTACCCGCAAAGGATGATCCTATGATCCCGTCCGTTCTGCCGACCTACAACCGTGCGCCGCTTTCCTTCGCCAAGGGCGAAGGCTCCTGGCTGATCGAGACGGATGGCCGACGTTTCCTTGACCTCGGTGCCGGTATCGCGGTGAACGCGCTGGGCCATGCCCATCCGGCGTTGGTCGCGGCGCTGACCGATCAGGCGCATCGGGTCTGGCATGTCTCGAACCTCTATCACATTCCGCAGCAGGAGGCGCTGGCCGACAAGCTGGTCGAGGCGACCTTTGCCGATACCGTCTTCTTCACCAACTCGGGCACCGAGGCCTGCGAGCTGGCGGTGAAGATGGTGCGGAAGTACTGGTACGAGAAGGGCCTGCCCGAGAAGACCGATATCATTGCATTCGAGGGCTCGTTCCACGGCCGATCCTCGGCGGGGATCGCGGCGGCGGGATCCGAGAAGATGGTCAAGGGCTTCGGCCCGATCCTGCCCGGCTTCAAGCATCTGCCCTGGGGTGACCTGGCGGCGATCGAGGCGGCGATCGACGAGAACACCGGTGCCATCCTGCTGGAGCCGGTGCAGGGCGAGGGCGGCATTCGCCCGATCGCCGACGCCGATCTCAAGGCGATCCGCGCGCTTTGCGACGAAAAGGGCTGCCTCCTGGTGCTGGACGAGGTGCAATGCGGCATGGGCCGCACCGGCCGGCTGTTCGCCCATGAATGGGCCGGGATCACCCCGGACATCATGATGGTGGCCAAGGGCATCGGCGGTGGTTTCCCGCTGGGCGCGGTGCTGGCGACGGAAGAGGCCGCCTCGGGCATGACCGCGGGCACCCATGGCTCCACCTACGGCGGCAACCCGCTGGGCTGCGCCGTGGGCTGCGCAGTGATGGATCAGATCAACACCCCGGCCTTCCTGCATGGGGTGAACCGCAAGGCGGGGATGCTGCGGCAAAAGCTCGAAGGGCTGGTCGCCGCTCATCCGCAGGTCTTCGAAGAGGTGCGTGGCCTTGGCCTGATGCTGGGGCTGAAATGCAAGGTGCCGAACGGCGATGTGGTGGTCGCGGGCTATGACAATCTGGTCATCACCGTGCCGGGCGGCGACAACGTGATCCGCCTGCTGCCGCCGCTCAACCTCAGCGAGGACGAGATCGCCGAGGCGCTGACCCGGCTCGAGGCCGCCGCCGAGACGATCGAGGCCAAGCTGGGCGAAACCGCCTAAGACCGCGCGGCGCGGCCGCGTTCCTTACCGGGTGGCGCGGCCGCCCAAAGCAAGAAAAGCAAGCAAGATGAATAACTTTCTGGATATCTACAAGACCGACCCCGCCGCCCTGCGGGGGATGATTGACCAGGCCGGGCAGATGAAACAGGCGCGCCTCGGCCGCCCGAAGGGGGCGCCCGATGACGAGCAGCCGCTGGCCGGCCGCATGGTGGCGCTGATCTTCGAGAAACCTTCGACCCGGACCCGGGTGTCCTTCGACGTCGGCGTCCGGCAGATGGGCGGGCAGACCATGGTGCTCTCGGGCAGCGACATGCAGCTTGGCCATGGCGAGACCATCGCCGATACCGCCCGGGTGCTGTCGCGCTATGTCGATATGATCATGATCCGGACCTTCGACGAAACCGTGCTGACCGAGATGGCCGAATACGCCGATGTGCCGGTGATCAACGGGCTGACCGACCGCACTCACCCCTGCCAGATCATGGCCGATATCCTGACCTTTGAGGAACATCGCGGCCCGATCGCCGGCAAGAAGGTGGTCTGGTGCGGCGACGGGAATAACGTCTGCGCCTCCTTCATCCATGCGGCGGGGCAGTTCGGCTTCGATTTCACCTTCACCGGTCCGGCCCAGCTCGACCCGGAAGAAGAGTTCGTGGGCTTCGCGCGCGGCAAGGGCTCCAAGGTGGTGATCGAGCGCGACGCAGTGAAAGCGGTCGAGGGCGCCGATCTGGTGGTGGCCGACACCTGGGTCAGCATGCACGACAGCCAGAGTTCGAAAGAGCGGCGGCACAATCTGCTGCGGCCCTATCAGGTGAATGCCGAACTGATGAAGCACGCCAAGCCGGATGCGCTCTTCATGCACTGCCTGCCGGCGCATCGCGAGGAGGAGGTGACCTCCGGAGTGATGGACGGGCCGCAATCGGTGATCTTCGACGAGGCGGAGAACCGGCTGCACGCGCAAAAGGCCGTCATGCGCTGGTGTCTCGGCGTCTGAGCCCGGCTCGATCTTCCGTCACATCAGAAGGGCGCCATGCGGGCGCCCTTTCTTTTGGCTCGCTCCGGCGCGGTCGCCTGTCTTGTCCGGGCTTCCCAAGCTTGCGCTTGCGTGGAGGGGTAGGGGTCAGCGTCTTTCGGCGTCGCGCCGCTTGGTGCGCAGGGTGGGGTCGGCCTGGGTCGGATCCTCGGGCCAGGGGTGTTTTGGGTATTGCGCCCGCATATCCTTGCGCACATCGGCATAGGAGCCGGCCCAGAAGCCGGGCAGATCGCGGGTCACCTGCACCGGGCGCTGCGCGGGAGAGAGGAGCGTGATCTTGATCGGCTGGCCGGCGCTGGTCGGGTGGGTGGTGACGCCGAAAAGCTCCTGCAGTCGCAGGGCGATCTCAGGCCCGTCACCGCCGGAATAGTCGATCGGCACCTTGCGCCCCAAGGGCGTGATGAACGATCCGGGCACCCGGCGGTCAAGCTCCTGTTGCTGGTCCCAGCTCAGCGCCGCCTGCAGCGCCGGCAGGGGGTCGAAGCGTCTCCAGTCCTCGGCCGTCTTCACGCGGTCCAGCATCGGCAGCAGCCAGTCTTCGAGATTTGCCATCAGCCCGTCGGTGGAGAAATCGGGCAGATCGGCGCCGGTGGCACGCAAGAGTTCCACCCGTGCGGCGAGGCGCGCGGCGGCGCCTTCGAGACGCAGGCCAAGATCGCGCACGCCGTCGAGCATGGCACGCGCTACCGCCTCGGGTGGCACGTCTTTCCAGGTCTGGTCGTCCAGCACCAGCGTTCCGAATCGTTCCTGTCGGCGCGCCACCACCCGGCGGTCGCGCTTCGACCATTCGCAGAGATCGACCCAGCCGATCTGGTCGGCGAAAAGCTCGCGGATATCGCGTTCGCCGATCTGCGCCGCCATGCGGATCTTGGCCTCGCGCGGGTCGCCGTCGAGGTCGGTGGCAACCACGAAGGGCGCGCCGGCCAACGGGTCGCCGGCGGCCATCACCGCGCCCTTGCCGCCTGAGAGCACATAGCGCGGCGCATCGCCCTTGCGACGCTGGCCGATGCGGTCGGGATAGGCGAGCGCCGCCATGGCGGCGGCGGACAGGCCGGGCAGGCTCGCCCTGGGCGCTTGCGCGCGCAGGCGCTTGGCCTCGGTCCGGATGCGCTCCAGCGTCGGGCGGGTGACCTCGAAGGGGCGCTCGGCGGTGAAACGTTTGAGATCGCGCAGCGCCTCGAGCCGCAGGGTCAGATCCGAGGGCGCGCCGCGCAGCGGGTCGCGCTCCTCGATCAGGGCGGCGAGGGGGGCGGCGTCGGGGCCGGCGAGCACCAGCATATGGGCGACACGCGGGTGCAGCGGCAGCGCCGCCAGTGCCCGGCCGTGATCGGTGATCCGGCCCTTGTCGTCCAGCGCGCCAAGCAGGCGCAGCAACGCCCGCGCCTCGGCCAGCGCACCGGCGGGGGGCGGGGTGAGGAAGGCCAGATCCTGTTCCGAGGCGCCCCAGAGCGCCAGGTCGAGCGCGAGGCCGGTCAGATCCGCCGCCTCGATCTCGGCCGGCGGGAAGGCGGCGAGGGCGCCGTCCTCTCCCTTGGACCAGAGCCGATAGCTGACGCCCTCGGCCACCCGGCCGGCGCGGCCGGCGCGCTGTGTCGCCTCGGCCCGGGTCACCCGTTCGGTCACCAGCCGCGACATGCCGGCGCCGGGATCGAAGCGGGCGCGCCGCGCCAGCCCCATGTCGACCACCACCCGCACGTCCTGAATGGTGAGCGAGGTTTCGGCGATGGAGGTCGCCAGCACCACCTTGCGCCCCGATGCGGCGGGCTCGATCGCCGCCCGCTGCTCGGCGAAGGGCAGCGCGCCATAGAGCGGACGGATCTGGCAGCCTGCGGGCAGGCGGCGGGCCAGGGCGGTTTCGGCGCGGCGAATCTCTCCCTCTCCGGGCAGGAAGACCAGGAGGCCGCCGCCCAGTTTCCGCGTCTCGGCCTCGGCCCGCACCACCAGATCGGCCAGCGCCTCGTCCCGCCGGGCCCGGGGGCCGAGCGGGGTGTCGAGCCAGCGGGTTTCGACCGGGTAACTGCGCCCCTCCGAGGTGATGACCGGCGCGGCCATCAGATCGCCCACCGGGCCGGCGTCGAGCGTTGCCGACATCGCCAGCAGGATCAGATCGTCGCGCAGGGCGCCCGCGACCTCGAGGCAGAGCGCCAGCCCGAAGTCGGCGTTGAGGGAACGTTCGTGGAATTCGTCGAAGATCACCGCACCGATGCCGGTCAGCTCCGGATCGGATTGCAGGATGCGGGTCAGGATGCCTTCGGTTACCACCTCGATCCGGGTGGTTTTCGACACCTTGCTCTCGCCGCGGATGCGATAGCCGACCGTCTGGCCCGGCGTTTCGCCCAGCGTCTCGGCCATCCGCTCGGCGGCGGCGCGGGCGGCAAGGCGGCGGGGCTCCAGCATCATGATGCGCCCCGTCGTCAGCCCGGCGTCGAGCATCGCCAGCGGCACCCTTGTGGTTTTCCCTGCCCCGGGTGGCGCCTGCAGCACGGCGCGGCCCTGTTGGCGCAGGGCCTCCAGCAGGTCGGGCAGGGCGGTGTCGATAGGCAGGCTCTGGGTCATCCGCGCCTTATCCGACAAAGCGGCGGGCGGGTCTAGCGGCGCAGCAGCACGGCGGGGCCATAGATCGTTTCGACCCGGATGCGGGTGGCGCGCATCCGGCCGGCCTCCGCCCGATAGTGGATGCGCAGGGGAAATTCGCGCCGCTGCCTCAGCTCGGCCTCGGGGTATCCGGCCAGACGGCGATAGGTGCCGATGCAGATCACCTCATCGGCCTCGGCCTCCTCGCTGAAAAGATGCAGTTCGGTCAGCCGTTCCCCGTCGAACACCCGCTGGCGCAGGGCGCAGGGCGGGCGATCGTCGCGGTCGCGCAGCACCATCAGGATCGCGGTCAGCGGGTCGACCGCGCCGCGCCGGTCATCTCGGCCGATCACGCCGCCGGACAGGGCCGCCGGGGCGATGCCGTCGTCGAAGCGCAGGTCGATCTGCGAGTCGCGGCGGCCAGTGTTCATCTCCTCCCGGTAGAACCTGGGGCGGAAACCGTCTTTGGTGCGGATGCCGCTGGCCCGCAGGACAAACCGCACGCGGGCCACCGCGCCGGCGAGCCCGGTGGTGCGGAACTGTGAGGTGGCGGTATAATGCCGGGCCTCGACCGAGCCGGTCAGCACCAGGTCCCCGACCTTCACCCCAAGCGCCTGCACCGCGAAGCGCGCATCCAGCGGCTCGGCCCGGAGGCAGATGGGCGCCAGGCTCAGAAGGATGCTCCAGATCAGGCACCGGGTCATGCGGCCGCAGCCCTCCGCACTGGACAAAGGCCGTCCGGCCAAGGCATGAAGGGCGCCGGACCGGCAGGATATGGGCATGCAGATACAGGACCTCGGTGACAAGATCTTGAACGGCGACCGGCGTGCGCTGGCGCGGGCGATCACGCTGGTGGAAAGCCGCCGCGCCGATCACCGGGCCGAGGCGGCGGCGCTCTTGGACCATCTGCGCATGGCCGGGCGCCAGGCGGTGCGGATCGGTCTGTCGGGCACGCCGGGGGTGGGGAAATCCACCTTCATCGAGGCGTTCGGCATGATGCTGACCGCTCAGGGGCTGCGGGTCGCGGTGCTGGCGGTCGATCCCTCTTCCGCGCGGTCGGGCGGCTCGATCCTGGGCGACAAGACCCGGATGGAGCGGCTGAGCCGCGATCCGATGGCCTTCATTCGCCCCTCTCCCAGCCAGTCGCATCTGGGCGGTGTGGCGCGCCGCACCCGCGAGGCAGTGGAGCTGTGCGAGGCGGCGGGCTTCGACGTGATCCTGATCGAGACGGTGGGCGTGGGCCAGTCGGAAACCGTGGTGGCCGAGATGTCCGATCTCTTCATCCTGCTGCTGGCCCCGGCCGGCGGCGATGAGCTGCAGGGCGTCAAGCGCGGCATCATGGAAATGGCCGATATCATCCTGGTCAACAAGGCCGACGGCGATCTGAAGCCGGCGGCGACGCGGACCTGTTCGGACTATGCGGGCGCGCTCAGGCTGCTGCGCAAGCGGCCGCAGGATCCGGAGGGCTTTCCCAAGGCGATGATGGTCTCGGCCCAGACCGAGGCGGGGCTGACCGAGGCCTGGGTCGAGATGCAGGCGCTGATTCGCTGGCGGCGCGAGAATGGCTTCTGGGACCGTCGGCGCGCCGATCAGGCGCTCTACTGGTTCGATCAGGAGGTGCGTCAGGCCTTGCTGGCGCGGCTGGAGACGGCAGCGGCGAAATCGGCGATGGCCGATCTCTCGGCCCGGGTGGCCGCAGGTGACATCTCGCCCGCTGTGGCGGCGGAGGAGATGTTGCGCGATCATCTGGGGAAGTGAGGGGGGCAGGGCCCTGTCCCTTGCCGGCAGGGCTTGACGATTCCCTATCGCGCGCGTAATAGCCTGCGAACGAGATTCCGGGCGCTGCCAAAGCGGCGCCCCTGTTATTTGCAGGGCCAAAGCAAGGGGTGCCAAGACCCCGCGACAGCGCCCGAGAAAAGACGAGGATAAAACCATGTCGCGCCGTTGCGAACTGACCGGTAAAGGCCCCATGACTGGCAACAACGTCAGCCATGCCAACAACAGAACCCGCCGCCGTTTTCTGCCGAACCTGAATGATGTGACGCTGCAGTCGGAAACGCTGGGCCGTGGCGTCAAGCTGCGGATTTCGGCTGCCGCCCTGCGCAGCGTCGACCACCGTGGTGGTCTGGACGCCTTCCTGGCCAAGGCCAAGGACGAGGAACTGTCCGATAACGCGCTGAAGATCAAGAAAGAGATCGCCAAGGCCGCCGCTGCCAAGGCTGCCTGATCCTTTTCGATCCATCGCAGATTTCGCGAACCCCGTACCGTCTGGTGCGGGGTTTTGCCTTTTGCGCTGCGGCGCCTTTGCGCTTGCCGGCGGGGGCTGCGCCTGACTATATGCTGCGGCTATGACCCGCAGGTGGCGCGCATATCTGGCCCTGGCCCTGGTCGCCGTGATGGCCCTGACCAGCCAGAGCATGGCCATTGCCCGCGGTGCCGCCGGCGTTGCCGGGCAGATCGAGCTTTGCACTGGCACCGGCCCGCTGACCGTCTATGTCGACGAGACCGGCAAACCCACCGGCCCGCCGCATATCTGCCCCGACTTCGCGCTGCATTTCCTCGCCTTCGTGACCCCGCCGGCGATCGCTCCGGTGCCGCTGGCGGTGGTGGGGCGCGCTTTCTCCAGCCGGCACCTCGGGCTTTGCGCCGAAACCGCGGTTCTGACCGCCTGCGCCCGCGATCCTCCCGCCGCGGTCTGACGTCTCGACAGAATACCCGAAGACACAGACGACGATCGCAAGAGGAGACACAGATCATGTCCGTCAAGACCACGCTTTTCGCTGCCGCCACCGCGGCTTTCGCCTTTGCCCTGCCGGCGCTTGCCGGTGATATCATGGTGCAGGATCCCTATGCCCGCGCCTCGACCGCCATGTCGAAATCTGGCGCCGCCTTCATGGTGCTGATGAATGAGGGCGACCAGGACGATCGGCTGATCGGCGCCAGCTCGGACGTCGCCATGCGGGTCGAACTGCACACCCACAAGGACAACGGCCAGGGTGTCATGAGCATGGTGAAGGTCGAGGAAGGCTTTCCGATCCCCGCCCATGGCAGCCATGCGCTGGCGCGTGGCGGCGATCATGTAATGCTGATGGGGCTCACTCACCCGCTGGTGCAGGGCGAGGTCATCAAGATCACCCTGACGTTCGAGAAGGCCGGCGAGATGACCGTCGAGGTGCCGGTGGATCTGGAGCGCGCCCCTGAGGGTGCTATGCAGATGCAGCATCAGCACGGCCAGATGAAGATGAGCAACTGATCGGGCGTAGCCCGCCAGTCATCGGGCCGCATCTTCGGGTGCGGCCCTTTTCGTTGCCCTGGCGCCAAAGCCCGCCGCGGGGGAGGGCTCAGCGCGCCAACAGCTCTGCCACCCAGGCGGGGACGGTCCGGGTGGCCGGGCCGAAGCGGGTGTCGTCGAATTGCGAGACCACGGCGGAGGGGGCGAGGTTCAACTCGATCGTTCGGGCGCCGGCGGCGCTGGCCTCCTGCACGAAGCCTGCGGCGGGATAGACCTGACCCGAGGTGCCGATGGCCGCGAAGATATCCGCGTTCATCAGATGGTCGAAGATCTGGTCCATGTAATAGGGCATCTCGCCGAACCAGACGATGTCCGGGCGCGCGGTGGGATTTTGACAGGCGGGGCAGGGTTCCCCCTTTGCCATCCGCATCGGCGCCCGCCAGCGATGGCCGCAGGCGGCGCAGAGCGCCTGGTCGAGCTGGCCGTGCATGTGCAGAACCCCGGTGGCGCCGGCCTTTTCGTGCAGGTCGTCGACATTCTGGGTGACGATCACCACCTCGCCGGGAAACGTTCTTTGCAGCTCTGCCAGCGCCGCATGGGCGGCATTGGGGCGGGCCTCGGCCGCCTGGATGCGGCGCATGTTATAAAACTCCTGCACCAGGGCGGGGTCGCGGGCGAAGCCTTCCGGCGTCGCCACATCCTCGATGCGGTGCTGGGCCCAGAGGCCGCCCTCGTCGCGGAAGGTGCCGAGGCCGCTTTCGGCCGAGATGCCGGCGCCGGTCAGGATGACGATCTTTTCCATGGGCTTTTCCCTGCGCGTTGGCTGTCCTATCAGGGTGGCGGAAGGAGTGCCCGATGACCAGCCGTATTCTCTTTGTCTGCCTTGGCAATATCTGCCGCTCGCCGGCGGCGGAAGGGGTGGCGCGCAGCCTGCTGCCGGGCCATCGGATCGACAGCGCCGGCACCTCGGATTGGCATGTGGGGGAGCCGCCCTATGGCCCGATGCAGGCGGCGGCGCGGGCGCGAGGGATCGAGCTTGGCGATCTGCGCGCGCGGCAGTTCGAGGCGGCGGATTTCGACCGGTTCGATCTGATCCTGGCGATGGATGGCAATAACCTGCGCGAGATCGAGGCGCTGCGCCCGGCGGGTCGGGCGACGCCGGTGCGGCTGTTCACCGATTACGCGCCGGAGACCGGCGCCGATCACGTGCCCGACCCCTATTATACCCGCGATTTAGACGCTGCGCTTGATCTGATCGAGGCGGCGGCCGAGGGGCTGAGGCGTCATCTTTCTGCCGAAGCTTGAGGCTGTTTCGCGGTCAAGATTAAGCGAAGTCAAATCTGCCGTCTGATGATGTGAAATCTTGCCCGGCGGCTCTTGCCCGGTGAGCGGCGCGGCGGTGGGATAGGGCGTCCCGGTTCCGAGCCCTTGCCCATGTCGCCCGATCACCCTTTCTCGACGGTCCTATTCCTCGATCACCCGAAGCTGGCCGGCCAGCCAGGGCAGCCGGTTGACCACTGGGTCTATCATCTGGCTGCGGACCAGCCGGCGCATGGTCTGGGCCACGTCGCGCGGTACCCGGTCGGCCCAGTCGGCCGCGGCAAAGAGCGAAATGGTGCGCGAAAAGGCCGGGAAGGGCAGCGGGAAGACGTCGAGGTCATCGTGAAAGCGACCGGCGCGCATATAGCCCAAGGGGGTGGTCAGCGCCCAGCCGATCCGCCGCGACACCATGGCCATCAGCGCCAGGTGACTGCCGATCTCGAACCGCTCCTCGAAATGCAGCCGCTGGCGCGCCAGCTGCGCCTCGATCTGGCGCGAGATCATCTGTTCCTTGGCATAGCGCAGGAAAGGCAGGGTGGTGAGCGATTCCATGACGTTGTGCCGGTCCTGCACGGCGCCGCGAGGGGCCACCAGGACAAAGGGGTCGCGCACCAGCCGGTATTCGGCGATGCCTTCGCGCAGCTCTCCGGTGCTGGCGGCGACGGCGATATGCAGCCGGCGGTCCTCCAGCGCCTCGTTGATCTCATGGCTGGGGGCGGTGATCATCTTGAACCGGCAGCGGGTCAGGCTTTCGGCCAGGATGGTGACCAGCCGCGGCGTCAGATCATTGTCGAAATCGTCGATGATCCCGAAGGACAGGGTGGTCAGTTCGCTGAGGTCCATCACCGTCAGCTCGCTCTGCGCCAGCCGCAGTTCCGACAGCACCGCCTCGGTCCGCGCCAGAAAGCTGCGACCGGCCGGGGTCAGCACCATCGGGCGGCGGCCATGATCGACCAGCTCCGCCCCAAGTGCGGTTTCCAGGTTGCGGAGCTGCTGGCTGACGGCGGGTTGGCTGAGGCCGGTCATCTCGGCCGCCTGGGCCACCGAGCCGGTGGCTCCCAGTGCCGCGAAGACTTCGAGCCCGCGCAGCGTGACGCCTTTCATGAGCATGTCGCGTTTCCTCGTAGTTTTGTCTTTTGTGAATATAGCCATCGCGCCGGTCAAGCCCTCCACAACGTGGCCGCGCCAGTGAGGAGCCATCATGCCCATTGAAGTTTTGAAAGCTGCCCAAACCTTGGCCGTCGCTGCGGGGGGCGAAGTGGCCGACAGCGTGGCGATCATGCTGGCGCGGCTGGCCGCTGGTGGCGAGGCGGTGGCGCTGGACTATGCCCAGAGGCTCGACGGCTGGGAGGGGCCGGTGGTGGTGTCCGTGGCGGAGATGCGCGCGGCAGCCGATCAGGTGCCCGAGGCGTTGAAGCTGGCGATCGGCTATGCGCATGAGAACATCCGCCGGTTTGCCGAGGCACAGCGCGCCTCGGCGCAGGAGTTCGAGGTCGAGCTGCGCCCGGGCCTGCTGGCCGGGCAGCGGCAGATCCCGCTTGCCGCCGCCGGCTGCTATGTGCCCGGCGGGCGCTATGCCCATATCGCCTCGGCCCTGATGACGATCGCCACGGCGCGGGCGGCGGGGGTTGCGGATGTCACCGCCTGTACGCCGCCGCGAGGGGGCGAGGGGGTGCCGCCGGCGCTGCTTTACGCCATGTCGCTGGCCGGGGTCGACCGGGTTCTGGTGCTGGGGGGCGTGCAGGGGGTGGCGGCGATGGCGCAGGGGATGTTCGGAGCGCCGCCCGCCGATATCCTGGTGGGCCCCGGCAATGCCTTCGTGGCCGAGGCCAAGCGGCAATTGTTCGGCCCGGTCGGTATCGACATGTTCGCCGGCCCCACCGATCTGCTGATCGTGGCGGATCGCAGCGCCGATCCCCGCACCGTGGCCTGGGATCTGGCGGCACAGGCTGAACATGGGGCGACCTCTCCGGTCTGGCTGGTCACCGATCACCGGCCGCTGGCCGAGGCGGTGCTGCGGCTGCTGCCCGGCTGTTTCGACGAGCTGCCCGAGCCGAACGCCAGCGCCGCCCGAGCGGCCTGGGAGGCGTTGGGAGAAATCACGCTCTGTGCCTCGCGCGACGAGATGGCGGCATTGGCCGATCGCTATGCGCCTGAGCATCTGCATGTGCAGGCGGAGGATCTGGATTGGTGGCGCGGGCGGCTTGGCGCCTATGGTTCGCTGTTTCTGGGGGCAGAGACGACGGTCGCCTTCGGCGACAAGGCGGCGGGGCCGAACCATGTGCTGCCGACGGCGCGGGCGGCGCGCTATACCGGCGGGCTCAGCGTGCACAAGTTCCTGAAGACGGTGACCTGGCAGCGCGTCACCGAGGCGGCGCTGCCCGATCTGGCGCGGGCGACGGCGATCATCAGCCGGGCCGAGGGCATGGAGGGCCACGCCCGCAGCGCCGATCTGCGTCTGGCGCGGGTACATCCGCCGCTCAGGCTGGCGGTTGGTGGGATGGGCTGATCAGAACGGCGACGCCTGTGGCGTCGCCCTGACCAAAGGGCTTCAGCCGCAGACCTCGGCAGCGCGGTCGCCGAAGGCACGGTAACGTTGCCACAGCTTGGCATCGCCGCTGCGGCTGGACTGGCGGACTTCCTGCGCCTGGTGCGGGTTGTCGAACCAGCGGGCCACCTTACGCCGTTCCGAGGCGCTGAGGCTGGTGTTGGCGACGCGCTGGATGCAGCTGCACAGCTCGGGTGAGGCGGCCGTGCGGTTCGATTGGCGGCAGGCGCGTTCGATGGAGCCGGCTTCGGTCGGGGCGGGGGCCATCCATCCCAGGGCGCCGGCGCAAAGTGTTACGGTCAGCAGGTATTTCATCGCTCTTCCTCGTTCCGGGGTTTCGTCCCGTGCTTCTGGCCTTCTGGCTCAGTGCTGTTTGCGCAGCACTATGTCTGACTCGTTGCTCTCGGGCAATCGCAACGCTGTCGCACCCCATCGGAAAGGGGACGGATCAAAGATCCGCCCCCTACCTGGAGAGTATTCGATTGATATCCGGACGTCCCGGGGATCACTGCTCTTGCCTCGATCCTGCCTCTACCGTGCAGGTTGTTTCCATGGCAGGTTCAATGGCGGCGGATTGTGGCAAAATTAAGGAATCGGTGGCGAAAGCGTGGCACATCGCGCGCGCCACGTCTGTCCGCTTGACGGGCATCGCGTTCCCATACATATCGCAGCTTATGACCGAGCTTTCGCACATCCGCAACTTCTCCATCGTCGCCCATATCGACCATGGGAAATCCACGCTTGCAGACCGCCTGATCCAGGAGACCGGGACGGTGCAGGACCGTGACATGAAAGAGCAGCTGCTTGACGCGATGGATATCGAGCGCGAGCGCGGCATCACCATCAAGGCGAACACCGTTCGCCTTGACTACAAGGCCGACGATGGCGAGACCTATATCCTCAATCTGATCGACACGCCCGGCCACGTCGACTTCGCCTATGAGGTCTCCCGCTCGATGCGCGCGGTCGAGGGCTCGCTGCTGGTGGTCGATTCGACCCAAGGGGTCGAGGCGCAGACGCTGGCCAACGTCTATCAGGCGATCGACGCCGGGCACGAGATCGTGCCGGTGTTCAACAAGATCGACCTGCCGGCCTCCGACGTCTCCCGCGTGGCGGAGCAGGTCGAGGATGTGATCGGCATCGACGCCTCGGGCGCCATCGCGGTGTCCGCCAAGACGGGCGTCGGCATCCATGAGGTGCTTGAGGCCATCGTCCACCATCTGCCGGCGCCGCAGGGCACCCGCGACGCGCCGCTCAAGGCGATGCTGGTGGATAGCTGGTACGATTCCTATCTGGGCGTGGTGGTTCTGGTCCGCATCATGGATGGCGTCCTGAAAAAGGGCGACCGCATCAAGATGATGCAGAACGGCAGCACCCATCTGGTGGACCGCATCGGCGTGTTCCGGCCGCAGATGCAGCCGGTCGACCAGCTGGGCCCGGGCGAGATCGGCTTTCTCACCGCCCAGATCAAGCAGGTGCGCGACACCCGCGTCGGCGATACCATCACGCACGAGAAGAAGGGCTGCGACACCGCCCTGCCGGGCTTCAAGCCGTCGGTTCCGGTGGTGTTCTGCGGTCTCTTCCCGGTGGACAGTTCCGAGTTCGAGGATCTGCGCGACGCCATCGACAAGCTGGCGCTGAACGACGCCAGCTTCTCCTTCGAGATGGAAACCTCGGCCGCGCTCGGCTTCGGCTTCCGCTGTGGCTTCCTCGGGCTTTTGCACCTCGAGGTGATCCGCGACCGGATCGAACGGGAATATAATATCGAGCTGATCACCACCGCGCCCTCGGTGGTCTATCACGTCTACATGCGCGACGGCACCATGCGCGAGCTGCACAACCCCGCCGACATGCCCGATCTGACCCTTGTCGATCATATCGAGGAGCCGCGGATCAAGGCCACCATCCTGGTGCCCGATGAATACCTGGGCGATGTGCTGAAGCTCTGCCAGGACCGCCGCGGCATTCAGGAGGATCTGTCTTACGCCGGGTCCCGCGCCATGGTGGTCTATGACCTGCCGCTGAACGAGGTGGTCTTTGACTTCTACGACCGGCTGAAATCGGTGACCAAGGGCTATGCCAGCTTCGACTATCAGATGATGGGCTATCGCCAGGACTATCTGGTCAAGATGCAGATCCTGGTGAACGACGAGCCGGTGGATGCGCTGTCGACCATGGTTCACCGCGACCGGGCCGAGATGCGCGGCCGGGCGATGGTCGAAAAGCTCAAGGACCTGATCCCGCGCCACATGTTCAAGATCCCGATCCAGGCGGCGGTGGGCGGCAAGGTGATCGCCCGCGAGACGCTGTCGGCGCTGCGCAAGGACGTGACCGCCAAATGCTATGGCGGCGACGCCACCCGGAAGCGCAAGCTTCTGGACAAGCAGAAGGCGGGCAAGAAGAAGATGCGCCAGTTCGGCAAGGTCGACATCCCGCAGGAGGCGTTCATCTCGGCGCTGAAGATGGACAGCTGAGGGGCAGGGCAATCTGCCGGCGGTTCTGAGACAGGCGGCCCCTAGCGGGGCCGTTTTCATTTCAGGATGTGCCTTTGACCCAAGGCCGGCCCGGGCGTCAGCCCGGGCAGCGCCCGGCCCGCCCCCCACGGGGCGGGCGCTTCGCCGCCCACCCCGCCGGGCCGGGCGCCGCCCTTCGTGTGGGGAAAAACCTTGGGGATATGCCCCCAACGTCATTGGGCTTTTGGCTTCCCCTTCCGGTTGTGACCCCCTATAGCGCTCCCAACACCCACATTTCCGGAGATACCCGATGCCCTGCGCCCTCTGTTCCGCCGACGCGCCCCTTACCGCCTATGCTGTCACGGGTGGCCCTGCTGGCGCCACGGCCGATCTCTGCGACACCTGCATCGCCCAGATCGAGGGCGAGGCGGATGCGAACCATTGGCGCTGTCTGTCGTCGTCGATGTGGTCTGAGGAGCCGGCGGTTCAGGTGCTGTCGGCGCGGATGTTGAACCGGTTGGCGGATCAGGACTGGGCGCGCGATCTGGCCGAGCAGCTCTGGCTCGACGATGACACCCGTGCCTGGGTCGAGAACGTGCCGCAGGACACCGGCCACAAGGACAGCAACGGCGTTCCCCTGGCGCAGGGCGACACCGTGGTGCTGATCAAGGATTTGCCGGTGAAGGGCGCCAATTTCACCGCCAAGCGCGGCACGGCGGTGCGCGGCATTTCGCTGGTTCAGGACAATCCGGGCCAGATCGAGGGCCGGGTCGAGGGTCAGCGCATCGTTATCCTGACCGAGTTCGTCAAGAAGCGCTGACCCTCGGGGTCGGCGTTACATCTTCTGTTGAACGTCTTCGGCCGCGTTTTCGATCGCGGTGCCGGCCTTGTTGATGTCACGGCCGGCGCCCTTGGCGGTTTCGCAGGCGGTAAGGGCCATCAGGGCCAGGCCAATCAGGATTGCTCGGGTCATTTGGGGTCTCCGTCTTGCTCGATTCCTTCGATATAGGCGCAGGCGCCCCTCTGGGGCAAGCCGCTTGAGCGCCGGGGCAAGTCGCTTGTTCGAGGCGATTTTCCGGCTGCGCCTGCAGCTTCACGTTGTAGGGTATCGCCAGAGAATCCCTGACAGCCGGAGGCCAAGATGCCCAGCCATTATTCCCGCACCCAGATCGCCCTGCATTGGCTGATCTTCCTCGCCATCGTGGTGCAATTCCTGTTTCACGAGACCATCGCCGGCGTTTGGCGCCAGATGGAACAGGGGGGAACCCCACCGTTCGAGCCGCTCGCCGCGTTGCATGTGTTCCTCGGGCTGGCCATTCTGGCCCTGGCGATCTGGCGGCTGGTGGTGCGGCTGCGCCGTGGCGCGCCGCCGCTGCCGGAGAAGGAGCCGGCGCTGCTGAAATTCGTCGCCAATGCGACGCATCTGCTGCTCTATCTGCTGATCCTGGCGCTGCCTGTCACGGGGGCGCTGGCCTGGTTCGGCGGCATCTCCGACCTGGGAGAGGTGCATGAGGCGCTGTTTCAGGCGCTGTTCATCCTGGTGATCCTGCACATCCTCGGGGTGTTCTATCAGCAGTTCGTGCTGAAGACGAATATCATCGGCCGGATGACGCGGGCGGGATGATCCGGATCAAGGTTCGCCGGCTGCGGCGCGGATAGAGAAGGCGCATGAGCCTGCTTGTCCTGATCCTGCATCTGTTCATTGGCGCCACCCTGTCGGGGGTGGCGCTCGTCATCGTTCTGGTTGCCGGGATCGACGGCCTCTGGCCGCTGATCGGAGCGGTGCTCGGCGGGTTCCTGCTGGGGTTTCCGGCGGCGAAGCTGGTGGCGCGGGCAATGGGAGGGGAGTGATCCCCGCCTCAGGCGTGGCGACGCAGGGCGCCGGCGGCGCTCGTCACCACGAACAGCAGGGCGGCGGTGCAGACGATGCTGGGGCCGGTCGGCGTATCGAAATGATAGGCGGCCCAGAGCCCGCCAAGCGCCGAAAGCGCACCGATCGCGACGGCGCCAAGCGCCATCGCCTCGGGGGTGCGGGCCAGTGGCCGGGCGGCGGCCGGCGGGATCACCAGCAGCGAGGCGATCAGCAGCACGCCCACCACCTTGATCGCCACCGCGACCACCACGGCAAGCGCCAGGGTCAGCACCAGTTCTTCGCGCCGCGGGTCGATGCCGCTGGCGCGGGCCAGATCGGGGTTCAGCGTCGACAGCAGCAGCCCCGACCAGCGCCAGAGCGTCAGCCCCAGCACCAGTGCCGCACCGCCCCAGATCACCGCGAGGTCGGATTGCGTGACGGCGAGGATGTCGCCGAAGAGGTAAGCCATCAGGTCCAGCCGCACGTCGGCAAGCAGGGTCACCGCCACCAGGCCCGCGGCGAGCGCGGTATGTGACATCACCCCGAGCGCGGTATCCATGGCAAAGCCCCGCCCGGTCATGGCCGAGACCAGCAGCGCCATCAGCAGGGCGGCAGCCAGTACCGAGGGCATCACCGACAGCCCCAGCCCCAGCGCCAGCGCGACGCCAAGGACGGCGGCATGCGCCGTCGCCTCGCCGAAATAGGCCATGCGGCGCCAGACCACGAAACAGCCCAACGGCGCGGCGGCCAGCGCCACGCCCAGCCCGGCCAGTGCTGCGCGGACCAGGAAATCGTCAAGAAGGCTCATGCGCCGGCGTCCTCATGGGCGGGATCGGGGGAGTGGAGATGGTGCGGGTCGGTGCCATGATCGGGCCCATGGTCATGATCGTGGTCATGGGTGTGCTCGTGGCGGTAAAGCGCCAGCGCCCCCTTGGTGCCGGTGCCGAAAAGCGCCCGGTATTCCGGCGCGTCGGCGACGATCTCGGGGGTGCCCTGACAGCAGATGTGACCGTTCAGGCAGATCACCCGGTCCGAGGCCGCCATGACCACATGCAGATCGTGGCTGACCATGACGATGGCGCAGCCCAGTTCCTGCCGGACCTCTTCGATCCGGCGGTAGAAGGCGGCGGCGCCGGGTTGGTCGAGACCTTGCGTCGCCTCGTCCAGCAGCAGGATTTGCGGCCGCTCCAGCAGGGCGCGGGCCAGCAGCACGCGCTGGAACTGGCCGCCGGACAGGTCGATCATCTGCCGGTCGGCCAGTTTCTCGGCGCCGGCCTGGATCAGGATCTGATCCGCCTGGGCGCGGCCGATGCGATGCGGCAGGCCCAGGAACCGCCGCACCGTCAAGGGCAGCGAATGGTCGATGGCGAGCTTCTGCGGCACATATCCGATCCTGAGCCCCGGAGCGCGTTCGATGCTGCCGGAGCTGGGGCGGATGGCGCCGATCAGGGCGCGCAGGAAGGTTGACTTGCCTGACCCGTTGGGGCCGACGACGGTGACGATCTCGCCGGCGCAGATCTCGACGTTGACGTGGTCGAGAATGACATGCTCGCCCCGCTGAATCGTCAGATCATGGGTGGTGATCAGGGCGGTGCTCACGCGGCGGTCTCCGCACAGGCGGGGCAAAGGCCCTCGGCCTCGACCACGACTTTTTCGATGGTAAAGCCGGTGTCGCGCGCCGCTTTCCCCAGTCGGCCGCCGTCCAGCACGGTTTCGGCCTCGGCCACCGCCTTGCAGAGGCGGCAGATCAGGAAGGCCGGCACGTGATCCTGGCCCGGGTGGGTGCAGGCGGTATAGGCGTTCATCCGTTCGATCCGGTGCACGAAACCGTTGCTCACAAGGAAATCCAGCGCGCGATAGACCACCGGGGGTTGCGACCCCAACCCCTCGGCGGCGAGGATGTCGAGGATCTCGTAGGCGCCCATGGCGCGGTGCTGTTCCAGCAGGATTTCCAGCACCCGGCGGCGCGCCGGGGTGAATTGCAGCTTTTCCTCGCGGCAGCGATCCTCGGCCGCGGCGATGGCCTCGGCGATGCAATGGCTGTGGTCGTGCTGTTGGAATCCGATGTTGGTCATGTTCTGCGGCCTCGCGGGTCTGAGGGCGATCCGGTGACGATCGGGGGTTGATATAAGATAACAGGGCCTATATCAAGCCACATCACATGTTATGATATAACGTTCGAGGCCCTGATGTCCAAATTCCCCCTGATTGTTGCCGCGGCGATACTCGCCGCCGCTCCGGCGCTGGCCGAGGTGCCGCGCGTCGTCACCGATATCGCCCCGGTTCATTCGCTGACCGCCCAGGTGATGAAAGGGGTGGGGGAGCCGGTGCTGTTGGTCGCCCCCGGCCAGTCGCCGCACAGCTATGCGCTGCGCCCGTCGCAGGCCAAGGCGCTGGAACAGGCCGGGCTGGTGGTCTGGGTCGGTCATCCGCTGACGCCCTGGCTGGAAAAGCCGCTTGAGGCATTGGCAACCAAGGCCGACAAGCTGGAGCTGATCGAGGGCGAGGGGACGATCGAACGCCCCTATCGCGGTGCTGCCGATGTCCTGGCGGAGGCCGATCACGATCACGCGGCGGAGCACGACCATGAGGTTGAGGCGGGCCATGATCACGCGGCCGAGGCCGGTCATGACCACGATCATGCGGATGATCATGCCGCGGATGATGACGGCCACCACCACGATCACAACGGCCCCGATCCGCATGCCTGGCTCGACCCCGAGAACGGCAAGGTCTGGCTGGGGCTGATCGCCGACAAGCTGGCCGCGCTCGACCCCGAACATGCCGAGATCTATCGCGCCAATGCCGCCGCCGGTCAGGCCCGGATCGACGCGGTGGAACAGGACATCGCGACCGAGGTGGCGCCGATGGCGGGGGTGCCTTTCGTCTCCTACCACGACGCCTTCCAGTATTTCGAGCTGCACTATGGTCTGACCCTGGTCGGTCGGGTCACCGCCAGCGATGCGTCTGACCCGAGCCCGGCGCATCTGGCGCAGCTTCGCGACCGTCTGGACGAGTTGGGGGTGCGCTGTGCCTTTACCGAGCCGCAGTTCGACACCCGGCTGCTGAAGGCGGCGGTCGCGGGGCGCGATATCCCGATCATCGAACTCGACCCGCTGGGCCGCAACCACGAGGCGGGCCCGGATCTCTATCCGCTGCTGCTGGAGGATGTCGGCGCCTCCTTCGCGACCTGCGCGGCGATTCTGAAGTGATCCCCCGAGAGGCCTTGCCGGCGCAGGGCCTCTTCTGCCACTGGCCGGCGCTCGGGTGCCGGCCGGCGGCGATTGACCGGGGAGGGGCTGCCGGTGCGATCAGTCGTCGTTGCAGAACAGCGAATAGACCACTTCCAGCACCCGGCGCGGCTTGTCGTCGGCCAGCCGGTAATAGATCGCCTTGCCCTCGCGTCGGGGCATGACCAGCCCTTCGAGCCTGAGCCGGGAAAGCTGCTGCGATACCGCTGCCTGGCGGGCGCCGAGAAGCTCCTCAAGCTCGGTCACCGATTTCTCGCCGGAGACCAGATGGCAGAGGATCCGCATGCGTCCCTCGTGGCTGAGCGCCTTGAGAAAGGACGAGGCTTCGGCCACGTTGTCGACGACCTTATCGACGACTTTGTCGAGCTGATCCTCCGACCTGTCGGGGGCAAATTGCGCAAGCGCCATGGCTATCGTCCTCGTCATCCTGGGGAAGGTCTTATCGCAAGACCCGCCCGCTGTCAGCCGGCCGCTCCGGCATCGGCCAATTCCCCCCAGTTTCCGGACTGTCCTTGATCATTTCGCACGCTTTGCGTGCCGCGCCCGGGCAACGGCCCGGGGTGGTTCCGGACCTCAAGATAATTAGGCGCAGGCCATGGTTCAAGCGCTGTGCCGCGATGCCGCGGGCGACGTGGGGCCGGGCCGCTTGCCAGGGCCTGGCCGTCGGCGGGAATATTCGAGGCATGAGGAAAGGGACGGGGCGCCTCGGTGCCGCTCGGGGGCCGCGCCCCCTTGCAGGGCTCCGGTAGCGACACTAAGACTCTTGTAACGTAAGCGCGGGTATTGTCCCGATCCTTCAAGAAGGCAGGCAGATCACATGTTCGATCCGATTGACACCTATACGAACACCCTGGTCCCGATGGTCGTCGAACAGACGAGCCGTGGCGAGCGGGCCTATGACATCTTCTCGCGCCTGCTGAAGGAGCGGATCATCTTCATCAACGGTCCGATCCATGACGGGATGAGCCATCTGATCGTGGCGCAGCTGCTGCACCTCGAAGCGGAGAATCCCAACAAGGAAATCAGCATCTACATCAACTCGCCCGGCGGCGTGGTGACTTCGGGTCTGTCGATCTATGACACCATGCAGTACATCAAGCCGAAATGTTCGACCCTGGTGATCGGCCAGGCGGCCTCGATGGGCTCGGTCCTGCTGGCCGGCGGCGAGCACGGGATGCGGTTCTCGCTGCCCAACAGCCGGATCATGGTGCACCAGCCCTCCGGCGGGTTCCAGGGCCAGGCCAGCGACATCATGATTCACGCGGCCGAGACCCAGAAGCTGAAGGACCGGCTGTATGACATTTACGTCAAGCATACCGGCCAGACCAAGAAGGCGGTTGAAAAGGCGCTGGATCGTGACAATTTCATGTCGCCGGAAGAGGCCAAGGAATGGGGTCACATTGACGAGATCGTCGAAAGCCGCGTGAAAGCGGGCGATGACGGGAAATAAGGCCGGATCCTGCCGGTGCGCCCATGGCGTGGAAGGTCGGGCAATTTGCGATTGTGATGCCCGAAACGCTGCCCTAAGCTGGTCGGGCAGAACTTCTTCCCGGCGGCGGGGTGGCGCATCAATCGAAGCCGAAAGGTAAATTATGGCAACGAACTCAAGCGGCGACAGCAAGAACACGCTTTACTGCAGCTTCTGCGGCAAGAGCCAGCATGAGGTGCGCAAGCTGATCGCCGGCCCGACCGTGTTCATCTGCGACGAATGCGTCGAGCTGTGCATGGACATCATCCGCGAGGAGACCAAGGCCTCTGGGCTGAAGTCCACCGATGGGGTGCCCACGCCCAAGGACATCTGTGCCGTGCTGGACGATTACGTGATCGGTCAGGCGCGCGCCAAGCGGGTGCTCTCGGTTGCCGTGCACAACCACTACAAGCGGCTGAACCATTCGCAGAAGGCTGGCAACGACATCGAACTGTCGAAGTCGAACATCCTGCTGATCGGCCCGACCGGCTGCGGCAAGACGCTGTTGGCGCAGACGCTGGCGCGCATCCTCGACGTGCCCTTCACCATGGCCGATGCCACCACGCTGACCGAAGCCGGTTATGTCGGTGAGGATGTCGAGAATATCATTCTCAAGCTGCTGCAGGCCTCGGAATACAATGTCGAGCGGGCGCAGCGCGGCATCGTCTATATCGACGAAGTCGACAAGATCACCCGCAAGTCGGAAAACCCCTCGATCACCCGCGACGTCTCGGGCGAGGGGGTGCAGCAGGCGCTGCTGAAGCTGATGGAAGGCACCGTGGCCTCTGTGCCGCCGCAGGGCGGGCGCAAGCATCCGCAGCAGGAATTCCTGCAGGTGGATACCACCAACATCCTGTTCATCTGCGGCGGCGCCTTCGCCGGGCTCGACCGGATCATCGCGCAGCGCGGCAAGGGCTCGGCCATGGGCTTCGGCGCCGATGTGCGGGATGTCGATGCGCGCGGCGTGGGCGAGATCTTCAAGGATCTGGAGCCCGAGGATCTGCTGAAATTCGGCCTGATCCCGGAATTCGTCGGCCGTCTGCCGGTGATCGCGACGCTGGAGGATCTGGACGAGGACGCGCTGGTCACCATCCTGACCAAGCCGAAGAACGCTCTGGTCAAGCAGTATCAGCGCCTGTTCGAGCTGGAGGATACCGAGCTTCAGTTCACCGAGGACGCGTTGACCTCGATCGCCAAGCGCGCCATCGAACGCAAGACCGGTGCTCGTGGGCTGCGTTCGATCATGGAGGATATCCTGCTGGATACCATGTTCGAACTGCCCAGCATGCATAACGTCACCAAGGTGGTGGTGAATGAAGAGGCGGTGACCTCGGACGCGCAGCCGCTGAAGATCTATGCCGACGCCCAGAAGGAAGAAGCCAGCGCAAGCTGAGCGGATTTACCGAGATCGCGTCTCGTATTTCTCAAGGAATTGGCCAACGCTCTACTCGCGTTGGCCTTTTTCTATTTTGTGGATGGTGGGGGGCGGACGGGCCGAGAGGCTTCGCCACACTGACGCCCCCATCGTGCAGCCGGGCTGTTTGCTGGGTACCTTCCAGTCGCCAAGAGCCTGGCGTCATGAAAGTGGACCCCAAGGGGCGGACCATCTTGGGAGTGCCCCCATGCCATCGCGACCTTGGCAGAGGCGGCGCCAGCGCCCCCCCCAACTTGGTCCGATGCGACCAAGGGGTGGCAATATCGATTCGGTGGTGACTGGAACGCGACTCCGGAACCGGAATTGCATGAAACGATCCGCCGCGCGTTTCTGTTTTGCTCTCGCTACTTCGATGAGGAAACCGATGCGCGGTTGCGGCAGGCCTCGTCCACTCAAGGCAGGTGGTGCCTGCGTGGCCCTGTGGGCGAGACGCTCCACATCTCTTCATTGCCTCAGCGCATCGCCGCACGTATCCGGGTCGGAGAGTAACAGCTGAGAGGTATCGCAATGACCATCAAACGCATTCATTCCGGCGGTGAGTTCGAAGCCAAGATCGGCTATTGCCGCGCCGTGGTGGCTGGCGGCTTCGTGCATGTGGCCGGCACCGTGGGACAGGGCGACACCGTGGTGGATCAATGCCGCTCGGCCCTGGCCGTCATCGGCAAGGCGCTGGAACAGGCCGGCGCCAGTTTCGCCGATGCGGTGCGGGTGACCTACTATCTCCCCGACCGGACAGAGTTCGAACCCTGCTGGCCGCTCCTGGCCGAGACCTTCGGAGACAATCCGCCGGTGGCGACAATGGTCGAATGCGGCTTGATCGACCCGAAGTACCGGATCGAGATCGAGCTGACCGCGCTTCTGCCCTGACGTGGCGTCACTGAAGATCGCGGGTCGTGCCTGCGATCTGCGGTTGTGCCTATGTTGGGTCATCGCTCGTCGGAAGAGGAGCCGGCGCGCGATGGTCTGTAGGGAGGACATCATGACAAAACTCAATCGGGCGATGCGAGCCGCATCGGCCCTGGCGCTTGCCGTCGGGCTGGCGGGGCCGGCGATGGCCGGGGGCTACAAGCTGGAAACATTGGTGCCGGGATCGGCCTTTCACGGCGTCCACGGGCTGGCGACGGATGATGCGGGACATATCTATGCCGGCTCGGTCATCGGTCAGCAGCTCTATCGCGTCGATGCGGCAACCGGCGATGTGGCGGTGGAAATCCCCGCGCCCAAGGGCATGGCCGACGATCTGGTGATCGGGCCGGATGGCACCCTCGCCTGGACCGCCTTTCTGCTGGGCGATCTCTATGCCCGCGGGGCGGACGGGCAGATCCGGACGCTTGCGAGCGGCCTGCCGGGGATCAACTCGCTGGCCTACAGCCCGGACGGGCGGCTGTTCGCCACCCAGGTCTTCCTGGGGGACGCGCTTTACGAGATCGACACCAAGGGCGAAAAGCCCGCCCGCAAGATCATGGAGGGCATGGGCGGCCTGAACGGCTTTCAGTTCGGGCCGGACGGCAAGCTTTACGGGCCGCTGTGGTTCAAGGGGCAGGTGGTGCGGATCGACGTCGACAGCGGCGACATCGAGGTGATCGCCGATGGCTTCAAGGTGCCGGCCGCGGTCAACCTCGATTCCAAGGGCAATATCTGGGTGGTCGATACTGCCCGCGGCCAATTGGTGCGGATCAGCCCCGACGGCGCAGCCAAGGAGGTGATCGCGCATCTGAGCACCTCGCTCGACAACCTGGCGATCGACGGGCAGGACCGCATCTTCGTCTCCAATATGGCCGACAACGGCATTCAGGAGGTCGACCCCGCCACCGGCGCGGTGCGGCAGGTGGTCAAGGGGGCGCTGTCGATGCCCGGCGGGCTGGCGTTGATCGCCGAGGACGGGCGGGAGACGCTCTATCTCGCCGACGGCTTCGCCTATCGCACGGTGGATGCGGCAACCGGTCAGGTGAGCGATGTCGCGCGGATGCAGGCCGATCATCTGGAATATCCGTTCAGCGCCCGGGCCAATGCCGATCATGTCCTGCTGTCGAGCTGGTTCACCGGCACGGTGCAGGTGATGGATCGCAAGAACGGTGAGAGCCTGCGCATGTTGCATGGTTTTGCCGCGCCGCAGGACGCGGTGGAGCTGTCGGACGGCAGCCTGCTGGTGGCCGAGCTTGCCACCGGCAAGCTGCTGCGCGTCACCGGTTCCGAGGGCGAGACGCGCGAGGTCGTGGCCGAAGGGCTGGTCCTGCCGGTGGGGCTGGTGCTGGACGGGCAGGGCGGGGTCTATGTGACCGAGGCCGGCGCCGGCACCCTGTCGCGGATCGACCTGAGCAATGGCGAAAAGGCCGTGGTGGCGCGCGATCTGAAGATGCCCGAAGGGCTGGACCGCGCACCCGATGGGCGACTGGTGCTGGCCGAGGTGGGGGCGCAGCGGGTGATCGCCGTCGATCCGGCCTCAGGCGCGGTCACGGTCGTGGCGGAAGGGCTGCCGATCGGCATGGCCGCCGCCGCCGGCATGCCGCCGACCTATGTGCCGACCGGCATTGCGGTGGGTCAGAACGGCGCGATCTATGTCAGTTCGGATCTTGAAAACGCGATCTACCGGCTGACGCCGCAGTAATCGCGACTTTGGGGTGGCCTTCGGTGCGATGGCCGCCCCTTCCATCGGCGCAGCGCTGCCGTCGGAACGGAATCTTCGGGCTCTGATCTGGACCTTGGCGCGCGCTTGGTCCATACCTGCCTCCAGCACAAGGCCGGAGGCTTACATGGGAATCCTCAATACTCTTCTGCGCGCGGCGACCTGGTGGCACGGGCAGACGATCAACACCCAGATCTATACCTGGCGCAAGGGTATCAAGGTCGGTGAGGACAATCAGGGCAATATCTTCTATCGCAATGCCGATGGTAGCCGCCGCTGGGTGATCTTCAATGGCGAGATCGAGGCGAGTCGGGTCGATCCCGATTGGCACGGCTGGCTGCACCACACCTTCAAAGAGGCCCCGACCGAACGGCCGATGGTGCACAAGCCCTGGGAAAAGCCGCATCAGGAAAACCTGACCGGCACGCCGCAGGCCTATGCGCCCGCGGGCTCGATCCTGCACGCCCAGCCGGTCGAACGCCGCGATTACGAGGCCTGGAGCCCGGAATAATCCGGGCGTCGCATAGGTCTGGGAACTCTAGCGGACGGAGCGTCGCATGTCGCATAACACCACCGAAGTTCTGGTCGGGGGCGTGGTTCTGGCCGCGGCCATCAGTTTCGCCGTTTACGCCGGGCAGACCACCGGGTTCGGGCGCGGTGGCGGTGGCTATCCGCTGACCGCCTCCTTCCGGTCGCTCGAAGGGGTGACGGTGGGCACGGATGTGCGGCTGGCGGGTGTCAAGATCGGCACCGTCACCGATATGGAACTGAACCCGCAGACCTATCGCGCCGACACCACGCTTTCGATCCTGAAGGGGATCGAAATTCCCGACGACAGTTCCGCCGTGGTTTCCTCCGAAGGGCTGCTGGGCGGCAATTTCGTCGAGATCATGCCCGGCGGATCGCCCGAGAATTTCAACCCCGGCTCCGAGATCATCGACACCCAGGGGTCGGTCAGCCTGATTTCGCTGCTGCTGAAATTCGTCTCCGGCGGCGGCTCCTCTTCCTCTTCCTCTTCCTCTTCCTCCTCCAGCGACAGCGGGGCGACAGAGTGATCAGGGCGCTCGCCGCCGCGGCCCTCACCGCGCTGAGCCTCGCCGCGCCGCTCTCGGCGCAGGATCGGGTGCCGGCGAGCCTGGGGCAGGGGGCGCTGCTGCGCGGGCTCGACAAGGTCAGTGGCCAGACGGTTGATGTCGAATTGAAGAACGGCACCTCGGGCGAGATTTTCGGCCTCGACGTGGCGCTGGCCGAATGCCGCTATCCCACGGAAAACCCCACGGGGGATGCTTTCGCCTATCTTACGGTCTGGAACCACGGCGAGCGGAACTCGCTCTTCGAGGGGTGGATGATCGCCTCCGCCCCGGCGCTGAACGCGCTGGATCACCCGCGTTACGACGTCTGGGTGTTGCGCTGTATCACTTCCTGAGCCGTCGGTCCCGGCGGGGCGGTGAAATTCGCCTCATATTCGATCGCATCGTGCAGCCTGCGATGATACTCGGCCCGCGGGATTTCGATCGCCCCGAGACTGGCCAGATGGTCAGTCAGGAACTGGGTGTCGAACAGCTGGAAACCCGCCTGCCGCAGTCGGTCGACCAGATAGGCCAGCGCGATCTTTGACGCGTCGGTCCGGCGCGAGAACATGCTTTCGCCGAAATAGGCCGCCCCCAGCACCACGCCATAGACGCCGCCGACCAGCTCATCGCCCTCCCAGACCTCGAGGGAATGGGCCTGCCGCAGGCGGAAGAGCGTCAGGTAGAGGTCGCGGATTTCGGCATTGATCCAGGTCTCGGCCCGGTCGGCGCAGCCATCGAGCACGCCTTCGAAGTCGCGGTCGATGGTGACGGTATAGCCACCCCGCCGCATCCGTCGGGCGAGCGAGCGAGAGATATGGAAGCTCTCCAGCGGAAAGATCCCGCGGCGCTTGGGATCGACCCAGAAGATGTCCGGATCGTCACGATGCTCGGCCATCGGAAAGACCCCGATGGAATAGGCGTGCAGCAAAAGCTCGGGGGTGATCGACATGGATCAGCCCCCGAGCCCGCGTGTTCGGTCAGTCGCCCAGGTGATCCTCAAGCCACTTTTCCAGCCAATGGATGTTATAGGCGCCGTTCAGGATATCCGGTTCGTTCAGCAGGGCGCTGAACAGCGGCACCGTGGTGTCGACGCCATCGACGATCAGCTCACCCAGGGCGCGGCTCAGGCGCGCCAGCGCCTCGGGTCGGTCGCGGCCATGGACGATCAGCTTGGCGATCAGGCTGTCGTAATAGGGCGGGATCATATAGCCGTCGTAAAGCGCCGAATCCATCCGCACCCCCAGCCCGCCGGGGGCGTGGTAATGGGTGATGCGGCCGGGGCAGGGCGCGAAGTTCGGCAGCCGTTCGGCGTTGATCCGCACCTCGATGGCATGGCCGTTGATCGTCAGATCCTTCTGGGTGAAGGACATCGGCTCACCGGCGGCGACGCGGATCTGCTCGCGCACCAGATCGACCCCAAAGATCGCCTCGGTCACCGGGTGTTCCACCTGCAGCCGGGTGTTCATCTCGATGAAATAGAACTCGCCGTTTTCATAGAGGAACTCGATGGTACCGGCGCCGCTGTACTGGATCTTGGCGATGGCATCGGCGCAGACCTTGCCGATCCTGGCACGTTCTTCCGGGGTGATAACGGGGCCGGGGGCCTCTTCCAGCACCTTCTGGTGACGCCGCTGCAGCGAACAGTCGCGCTCGCCCAGATGCACCGCGCCGCCCTTGCCGTCGCCGAAGATCTGGATCTCGATATGCCGCGGCGTGCTGAGGTATTTCTCGATATAGACCTCATCGTTGCCAAAGGCGGCCTTGGCCTCGGCGCGGGCGGTGTGAAAGGCGCCCTCGATGTCGTTCTCGGTCAGCGCCACCTTCATGCCGCGGCCACCGCCGCCGGCGGTCGCCTTGATGATCACCGGATAGCCGATCTCGCCTGCGATCCGCTTGGCGCTGTCCACATCCGGCACGCCGCCGTCCGAGCCGGGCACGCAGGGAACCCCCAGCGACCGCATGGTTTCCTTGGCGGTGATCTTGTCACCCATCAGCCGGATATGCGCCGCCGAAGGGCCGATGAAGGTCAGGCCGTGATCCTCGACGATCTGCACGAAATTGGCGTTTTCCGACAGGAAGCCATAGCCCGGGTGGATCGCCTGGGCCCCGGTGATCTCGCAGGCCGAGAGGATCGCCGGCATGTTCAGATAGCTTTGCGGGCTGGGCGGCGGGCCGATGCAGACGGATTCGTCGGCCATGCGCACATGCATGGCATCCGCATCGGCGGTGGAATGCACCGCCACGGTGGCAATCCCCATCTCGCGCGCGGCGCGGACCACGCGCAGGGCGATCTCGCCCCGGTTGGCAATCAGGATCTTGTCGAACATCTCCGCCCCTTACTCGATGATCACTAGGGGGGTGCCGAATTCGACTGCCGCCCCGTCATCGACCAGGATGCGTTTCACGGTGCCGGCGCGCGGCGCGTGAATGTGGTTCATGGTTTTCATCGCCTCGACGATCAGCAGCGTGTCGCCCTCGCTGACCTGGGTGCCCACCTTGATGAAGGGGGCGGCGCCGGGTTCGGCCTGCAGGTAGATGGTGCCGACCATCGGCGAGGTCACGGCGCCGGGATGGGCGGCGGGATCCTCAATCGCGGCGGCGGGCGCTTCTGCGGCTGCCGCAGGGGCGGCAGCGACCGGCGCGGCGGCCGCGATGACCGGGGCGGCCATCGCCATCGGCGCGGCCATCGGCATGGCCCGGCTGACGCGCACGTTCAGGCTGTTGTCTTCGCTGTATTCGCGTTTGACTTCGAGCTCGGTCAGGTCGTTTTCTTGCAGCAGTTCCGCAAGCGCCTTGATGAAAGCCACATCCGCGTCGGTGGTTTTATTCGTCATGTCTATCCTCGACCGGTTACCTCCGCAGGCCCCGCTTCGCGGGCGCGGCATGCAAATCATGCGCGCTTATAGGCTATGGGGCAAAGGGTGAAAAGCGCCCATCCCCGTTTCCTCTTCCGCCACGTCAATCCGCGGCTGTGCCAGTCATAACGGCATGCCGGACAGCTTGGCGACCAGTTCGGGCAGCTTGCGGGCGCCGAATTTTTCAAGGAGGCGCGCACGATGCGCCTCGACCGTGCGGAAGGACAGCTTCAGTTCCACCCCCACCTCCTTGGCCGATAAGCCCTGGCAAGTCAGGATCGCCACATCACGTTCCCGTGGGGTCAACCGCACCAGCGGCCGTTCGTCCGAGATATCGGCGAAGGACCAGATTCCATGTCGAAACGGGTTGTCCGGCGTCAGCGACTGGCCACGCACCCGGCACCAGAACAGCTCTCCGTCCGAGCGGCGCATGATCCTTTCGTCGTGATAGTCCCCGGTCCGTCGCATCGCATCCAGCCCGCGGGCGCCGATCCGTTCGAATTCCGCCTGCGAGGGATAGAAATCGCGCAGGGGGCGGTTCCAGTAATCCTCGACCGTACCGCCAAAGATGCGGATGAATCGCAGGTTGGCGCGCCGGATGATGCGGTTTTCCATCTCGACCAGGCCGACGGGGGCGTGCTGAAAGGCGATATCGCTGCTCATGCCCGCCAAATTGCCGGGTTTCCCGGGGGAAGAGAAGGCCCGTCAGAAGCTGCGGATGCGTTCGGGCAGGATGGTACGGTTTTCGGGACGGATGTTCTGGGCGCGCAGCAGCCCCTTTTTCAGATCGCGGTAGGGGTCCGTGCCGATCTGGGCCATGGCCAGGGTCTCGGCCTCCTCCCAGGGGGCTTCGGGCAGTGCTTCGAAACTGGCATAGAACTTGCGCGCGGTCAGCTTCGGTTTTGCCCAGGCCGAGCCGGGCAGGGCCTTGCCGGGGCCCGAGGCGATCTCGCGCCGATGGGCGTTTGCCACGGTCAGCGCCTTGCGGCTGGCATATTTCAGATGCGCCAGATAGACGCCCGACGGCACCGTGAAGGGATAGGCCGCCACCCGCGCGGGGGGCAGGGCGATGCCGTGGCGGGCCAGCGCCATGCCGTTGCGTGCCGCCCAGGCCTTGGAATAATGGCCCGAGAAGGAGACGGCGGGGCGCCGCGGCAGCGCGGGCTTGCCCGCGCCGATCCTGGGATCGCCCCGGCGTTCGACCACGTTCAGCCCCAGGGCGAAGACCGCATCGGCCTGCTGGCTCGCCAACAAATCGGCGAAACTCGGGTGAATGTCGGGATCGAGGCAGACCAGCTCGTCCGCATCGGTGCGGATCACCCAGTCATAGACGGCGCCGAGCCGGGCCTGAAACCCGTTCAGGATATTGTCGCGCAGGTTGTCGAACCCGTCCAGCCGGTCGCGCGGCACGGTCAGGATATTCGCCCGGGGGCAGAGCTTTGACACCATCGGGTCAGCGCCATGGGCGACAATGAACAGGTTTTCCGCCCCCAGGTGGCGAACGTAATGGCCATACCACTGGGTCAGGGCCCAATGGTCGAGATAAACCATCGTGATCGCGCAGATTTTCATGGGCTCATCTTGTGGGGCGCCGGGGTATGGAACAAGCGGAAGTTGGGGGGCAGGCAAAAGAACGGGCCGCCCCCGTCCGGGCGGCCCGTTCCGGACACGAGGTCTTGCGACCTCGCGGCAGGGAGCTTGTCAGATCGCCAGATATTCGGCGCGCAGCTCGGCGTTTTCCAGCACCTCGGCGGCGGTGCCGTCGAAGACGATCGACCCGGTGTCGAGGATGATCGCCCGATCCGCCAGTTGCAGCGCGCGCACCGCATTCTGTTCCACGAGGATGGTGGTCATCCCCTGTTCCTTGATGTGGACGAGGGTCTTTTCGATCTCGTCCACGATCACCGGCGCCAGCCCCTCATAGGGTTCGTCCAGCAGCAGGACCTTGATGTCACGCGCCAACGCCCGGGCGATCGCCAGCATCTGCTGTTCGCCGCCCGACAGGGTGATCCCCTCCTGCTTGCGCCGTTCGCCCAAGCGCGGGAACAGCTCGTAAAGCCGGTCGATCGACCAGCCGACGGGCGGCGCGATCTGGGCCAGTTGCAGGTTCTCCTCGACCGTCAGCCCGGGGATGATGCGACGATCCTCGGGCACCAGGCCAAGACCAGAGGTTGCCGCCTCGTAAGAGGTCATGGTGTGCAGCGGTTTGTGATCCAGCCAGATTTCCCCGCGCGTCACCTGCGGGCTGCCGGTTCGGGCAATGGCGCGCAGGGTCGAGGTCTTGCCGGCCCCATTGCGCCCCAGGAGCGCCAGAATCTCCCCTTCGTGGACGTTGAAGTTGATGCCCTGCACGATATAGCTCTCGCCGTAATAGGCATGCATGTCCCAGACCGACAGAAAGGCCGGGGCGGTCTGGGCCTGATTGGCGTTCTTGGAAAAGTCGGGTTTGACGTTCATTGCGCGGCCCTCCGTTACGCCGTTTCGCCCAGGTAAGCTTCGCGCACCTTGGGGTTGCCGCGGATGTTCTGCGGCTCGTCCTCGACCAGGGGCGTGCCCTGCGCCAGTACGGTGATCCGGTCGGCCAGCGAGAACACCACATGCATGTCGTGTTCGATGATCACGATGGTGATGTCGCGTTCCGCCTTGATCTGCTTGAGCAGGTCGATGGTGTTGTTGGTATCGGCCCGCGCCATGCCGGCGGTGGGTTCGTCCAGCAGCAACAGCCGTGGCTCCTGGCTCAGGCACATGCCGATCTCCAGCCGCCGCTTGTCGCCGCGTGACATCAAGGCCGCGTGCATCTGACGCTTGTCGATCATCTTCATGTCGATCAGCATCTTTTCGGCTTGTTCGACCACGTCGCGTTCGTTGGTCACGGTTTCGAAGGCATGCATGCTGAAGGCGCCGTCGCGGCGGGCGAAGATCGGGATCATCATGTTTTCCATCACTGTCAGATCGCCGAAGATCTCGGGTGTCTGGAACACGCGGGAGATGCCCATCTGGTTGATCTCATAGGGCTTGCGGCCCAGCACCGACTGGCCGTCGAACATGACCGATCCGGTGTCGGGGATCAGCTTGCCCACCAGGCAGTTCAACAGGGTGGATTTGCCGGCCCCGTTGGGCCCGATGATCGCATGCACGGTATTTTCCCGCACATCGAGGTTCACGTCGCTCAGCGCCTTGAGGCCGCCGAAGTTCTTCGAGACGTTCTTGACTTCGAGAATACCCATGGCTGCCTCCCTATTCCGCCGGTTCGGTCTTGCGGCTGGTGTTTCCGGCGCGCCGGCCCCTGATCCAGCGCGCCAGCCTCTGGCCACCTTCGACCAGCCCGCCGGGCAGGAAGATCACCACCAGCATGAACAGCAGGCCCAGCGTCAGGTGCCAGCCCTTGCCGATGAAGGGATGCACGATGAAGACCAGCACATCCTCCAGCCAGTCGGGCAGAAAGCCGAACCAACCATGCAGCACGGTGTCGTTGATCTTCGAGAAGATGTTCTCGAAGTATTTGATGAAGCCCGCGCCCAGCACCGGGCCGATCAGCGTGCCGGTGCCGCCGAGGATGTTCATCAGCACCACCTCGCCGCTCGCGGTCCATTGCATCCGCTCGGCGCCGGCCAGCGGATCCATCGCCGCCATCAGCCCGCCGGCAAGCCCGGCATACATGCCCGAGATCACGAAGGCCGCCAGCGTATAAGGGCGAGTGTTCAGCCCGGTGTAATTCATCCGCTGCTGGTTCGACTTCACCGCCCTCAGCATCATTCCGAAGGGAGAGCGGAAGATGCGGATCGCCAGGTAGAAGGCGGCCAGCATCACCGCGGCGCAGAGGTAGTAGCCGGCGTTGAAATCGAAGGTCCAGCCGCCGACATGCATGGTGTGGGTAGCCCGCATCGACAGGCCGAACAGATGCGGCAGATCGGGCAGCTTGTCGCTGTGGAACCATTGCGGGTCGTCGGCATAGACCTGCAGCCCGGTTTCGCCATTGGTCAGGTTGAACTTGGGGTTCGACAGCACCGAATAGGCCAGGGCGAAGGACATCTGCGCGAAGGCCAGCGTCAGGATCGAGAAATAGATGCCCGACCGGCGCAGGCTGATGAAGCCGATAAGAAGCGAGAAGAGCCCGGCCACCACGACGCTGAGCGCGACGGCCGGCAGCACGTTGTAGGTGAAGAGCTTGAAGATCCAGACCGCCGAATAGCTTCCCACCCCCAGAAAGGCGGCATGGCCAAAGGACAGGTATCCGGTCAGTCCGAACAGGATGTTGAAGCCCACCGCGAAGATGCCGAAGATCACGAAGCGCTGCATCAGGTCAGGGTAGCCCGCGTTGAACTGCGCCATGGCGCTGCCGGCGGGGAAGGGGTTCAGGATGAACGGCGCGCAGAGCGTCAGCACCGCAACGACGAGCAGGAGGGTGGTGTCTTTCTTGCCCAGTCCCAGCATGGGTTACTCCTCCATCACGCCCTTGCGGCCCATTAGGCCGCGCGGACGCGTCAGCAGAATGATGATGGCGACCAGATAGATGATGATCTGGTTGATGCCCGGAAGGGTGGTGGTGGCCCAGGTGGTCGAGGCGAAGCTTTCGAGGATCCCCAGCAGGAAGCCGGCCAGCACCGCGCCGGGCAGTGACCCCATGCCGCCGACCACGACCACCACGAAGCTGAGCACCAGGAAATCCATGCCCATGTGATAGTTCGGCGGGTTGAGCGGGCCGTACATCACCCCGGCCAGCCCCGCCACCGCGGCGGCGATGGCGAACATGATGGTAAAGCGGCGGTCGATGTTGATGCCCAGAAGCCCGACGGTCTCGCGGTCGGCCATGCCGGCGCGGACCACCATGCCGAAGGTGGTGAACTGCAGGAAGGCGAAGACGCCGCCGATCACCACTACGGCGAAGAAGAAATAGATCAGCCGCCAGATCGGATAGATGATCGCATTGGCCTGAAAGCCGATCATCTGGCCCAGATCGACCGATCCGCGCATCGCCTCGGGCGGCGGGGTCTGGATCGGGTTGGCGCCGAAGAAGTATTTCACCACCTCCTGCAGCACGATGGCGAGCCCGAAGGTGACCAGGATCTGATCCGCGTGGGGGCGCTTGTAGAAATGCTTGATCAGCCCGCGCTCCATCGCATAGCCGATGGCCAGCATCACCGGGATCGCGAAGATCAGCGCCAGCGGCACCGACCAGTCGATGATCGCCGCTCCGGTCTCGGGACCGAACCAGGCCTCGACATAGGGGGTCTTGATCTTCAGCGGATTGCCGAGAAAGTCGGTCTTGGTCGGGTCGATCGTCTCGAACGAGAGGGTGAGCAGCCGTTCGAGCGTCACCGCGCAGAAGGCGCCGATCATGAAGAGCGCGCCATGGGCGAAATTGACCACGCCGAGCGTGCCGAAGATCAGGGTCAGCCCCAGGGCGATCAGCGCATAGGCCGATCCCTTGTCGAGGCCGTTGAGAATTTGCAGAAGGAATGCGTCCATCGTCCCGCCTCCGGAAGGGATAGGGGGATGCCTCCGGCCAGGCCGAAGGCATCCGACAGGTGGGGCGACCGTTTTCCGATCCGGAAAACGGCCCGGAATTTCTGGAAAATTCCGGAACCGGTTCAGCGGCCGGTCAGGCGCCCGGGTTGCATTGTCCCAGGTTGCCGCCGGCGAACATCGGGTGATCCGGCTCGTACCAGACCTGCGCGGTCGGGGTCACCTGAACCACTTCCAGCAGGTCGAACTCGCTGGTCGGGTTCTCTTTCCCGCGCACCACCAGGACGTCCTTGAAGCACTGGTGATCCGCGCCGCGATAGAGCGTCTGGCCATTGCCCAGCCCGTCGAACAGGAAGCCCTTGTTGGCCTCGGAGCTGATCCCGGGCAGCGAGCTGTCGCCGCCGGTCAGCGCCTCTTCCACCGCGCAGGGGTCGAACGATCCCGCGCGCTGCACCGCATCGGCATAAAGCAGCGTCTGGCAATAGCAGGTATGCGCGGCCTGGCTGGGCGGGAAGCCGTATTTGGTGCCGAAGCTCTTGACGAAGGTCTTCGATGCCTCGTCCTGCAGCGACCAGTGCCAGTTGGTCGATCCCAGGATACCCTTGACGTTCTCGCCGGCGCCCTTGGCCATCAGCCGGGAATAGAGCGGCACGACGATTTCGAACTTCTTGCCGTTGACCATCTTGTCGCGCAGACCGAATTGCACCGCGTTGGTCAGCGAGTTGACCATGTTGCCGCCGTAGTGGTTCAGGATCAGAACATCGGCGCCCGAGTTCAGCACCGGGGCGATGTAGGAGCTGAAATCCGTCGCGGCGAGCGGCGTCTTCACCGTGTTCACCGTGGTCCAGCCCAGGGCCTCTGTCGCAGCCTTGATCGATTCCTCCTGGGTCCAGCCCCAGGTGTAATCGGCGGTCAGGTGATAGGCCTTGCGGTCCTTGCCGTATTGCGCCGCCAGCACCGGCGCCAGCGCTGCCCCCGACATATAGGCGTTGAAGAAATGGCGGAAGCCGTTGGCCTTCTTGTCCTTGCCGGTGGTGTCGTTGGAATGGGTCAGACCCGCCATGAAGACCACGCCGGCCTCCTGGCACAGGCCCTGCACCGCGACCGCCACGCCCGAGGACGAGCCGCCGGTGATCATGATGGCGCCGTCCTTTTCGATCATCGACTTGGCGCTGGCGCGGGCGGCGTCGGATTTGGTCTGGGTGTCGCCGGTGACGAATTGCACCTTCTTGCCCAGGATGCCGTTGCCCTGCAGCGCCTTGGAACTGAAGGTGTTCAGCATGCCGCCATCGCCGTCGCCGTTCAGATGCTCGACGGCAAGCTGATAGGCGCGCAGCTCGTCGGCACCCTCGTCGGCATAGGGGCCGCTCTGGGGGACGTTGAAGCCCAGCGTCACAGTGGCGCCGGTGGGTTCGTTCATATAGGCCGAGGCCGATGAGGCGGTGAAGATCGTCGGTAGTGCCAGCCCGGCGCCTGCAACGGCACCTGTCCTGAGCACGCCGCGACGCGTGACAGTGGTCTTGGTCATTTGTTCCTCCCGTTTCGGTTTGCGCCGCCGGGCTCCTCTTCCCGGGGGTGGCGCAAGCACGATTGTGCAAATCAAGTATGCGGGTGGCTCGGAAAATTTCGCAATAACCCCCTTGATGGGAAGAATATTTTTGTCAACAACTGAACACGTATATGGGTATAATTGTTAAAATCATTATGCCGCGCCGCGGAAAGGCCTTGAAAAGCCGGCATAAAGGGGAGGGGGCAAAATGGCACGCGATACGCTGACAGGCAGCCGCATTCGCGAAAGGCGGGCGATCAAGGGGCTGCGTCAGGCCGATCTGGCGCGCAGGGTGGGAATCTCCGCCTCATATCTCAATCTGATCGAGCACAATCGGCGCAGAATCGGCGGCAAGCTGCTGATCGACATCGCCCAGGTTCTGGGGGTCGAACCCTCGATGCTGAGCGAGGGGGCCGAGGCGGCGCTGCTCGCGGCGCTGCGCGAGGCGGCGGCGGATGCCGGTACGCCGCTGGTCGAAACCGACCGCGCCGATGAACTTGCCGGTCGCTTTCCCGGCTGGGCCGAGGTGCTGGCCTGGTCGCATCGCCGCATCGCCTCGCTCGAACGTACGGTCGAGACGCTGTCGGACCGGCTGACCCATGATCCGCGGCTCGCCGCCTCGCTGCACGAGGTGCTGTCGACCGCGGCTTCGATCCGTTCCACCGCCTCGATCCTGGCCGAGACCGGAGAGCTTGAGCCAGAGTGGCGTGACCGGTTTCACCGCAACCTCAACGAGGACAGCGCGCGGCTCGCCGACAGCTCGAAGGCGCTGGTCGCCTATCTCGACGACAGCGAGGCGGCGCAGGACACCCGGGGCGCGCCGCAGGAGGAGGTCGAGGCCTTCATGGCCGCTCATGGCCATTCCTTTCCCGATCTGGAAGAGGGCCGGGTCGCTGCCGAGGAGCTGGTCGAGACGGCGCCGGAGCTGACCTCGCGCGCGGCGCGGACGGTGGGGCAGGCGGTGCTGGCGCAATACCGGGCCGATGCCGCCGCGATGCCGCTCGTCCCCTTCCGCGAGGCGGTGGCGCGGCACGGGATCGACCCGCTCGCCCTGGCGGCGGTCTTCGCGGTCGATCTGCCGGCGGTGTTCCGGCGGCTGGCGGCGATGCCGCCCGGCGCGTTGCCCGAGGAGGTCGGGCTGGTGATCTGCGATGCCTCGGGCTCGATCCTGTTCCGCAAGCCGCTGACCGGGTTCGCGCTGCCGCGGCACGGGGAATCCTGCCCACTCTGGCCGCTGTTCTCGGCGCTCAACCGGCCGTTGGTGCCGATCCGGCGGCGGGTGTCGCAGCTTGGTCGCACCGCGGCGCAGTTCGAATGTTTCGCCATCGCCTGGCCGCTGGGCCAGCCGCGCTTCGATGTCGATCCGGTCTATCATTCGATCATGCTGATCTTGCCGGTTCTCGACAGCGGCGCCACCCAGGCGCAGCCGGTCGGCAGCAGTTGCCGGGTCTGCCCCCGCGAGGATTGCGAAGCCCGGCGTGAACCCTCGATCCTCAGCGACGGGTTCTGACGAAGAGTTTTGACTCTGTCCCGCCGCATTGGATATCCTGCCCAAAACCAATAAATCGGCCCACCCGGGCCGCGGCGGAACCGGCCGGCGCCGGGACAAGAGGCTCAGGGGGAGGAGGGCGGCATGACACGTCATGTGCTGCTGATCGAAGACGAAGCCAATATCACCGAGGCGATCCGCTTTCTGCTGACCCGGGATGGCTGGCGGGTGGACACCCATGCCGATGGCTCCGACGCGGTCGAGGTGGTGCGCCGCATCGCCCCCGATCTGGTGATCCTCGATGTCATGCTGCCCGGCCGCAGCGGCTTTGATATCCTGCGGGAACTGCGTGAAATCAACGCGTTCCGCGATCTTCCGGTGCTGATGCTGACCGCCCGTGGGCAATCGCGCGACCGTGACATGGCCGAACGCGCCGGGGTCAGCCGGTTCATGACCAAGCCCTTCTCGAACGCCGAGGTGTTGGAGGCGGTCCGCGATCTCTATGCCCGGGCCGCGCAGCGATGACCGATCCGGTCGAGGCGCCCGAGCGGGCCACGAAGACGCCCTCGGTCTTCCTGGAGCGGCAGAGCTATCGCCGGCGACGGCTGATGGATGCGGCGCGGCTGTTGCCGGTGCTTGGCGCGTTGCTCTTCGCGGTGCCGCTGATCTGGCCGCGTGCCGGCCAGCCGGGCGCGGTGAAAAGTTCTGACGCGGTGATCTATATCTTCACCGTCTGGGCGGCGCTGATCCTTGGCAACCTCTGGTTCGGGCGGCTGACGCGCGGCTGGTCCGGCGCCGGACCCGGCGATCCGGCCGGCCCCGCGCGCGAGGTCGAGCCGGCCCCGCCGCCGGGCTGAGACGGGGCACGCGATGGCAACCCTCAACCTCATGGTGCTGGTCTGCCTGGCCTATGTGGCGCTGCTGTTCATCGTCGCCTTCGCCGCCGACCGCTTCGCCGCCACCGGGCGCAGCACCTGGTTGCGTTCGCCGCTGATCTATACGCTGTCGCTGTCGATCTATTGCACCGCCTGGACCTTCTATGGTGCGGTGGGCTATGCGGCGCGCTCCGGGCTGGAGTTCGTTACCATCTATCTCGGGCCGACCCTGGTGATGATGGGCTGGTGGTGGGGTCTGCGCAAGCTGGTGCGGGTCGGGCGCAGCCAGCGGGTGACCTCGGTCGCCGACCTGATCTCGTCGCGCTATGGCAAGTCGAACCTGCTGGCGATCGCGGTCACCGTGCTCGCCGTCATCGGCATCACCCCCTATATCGCGCTGCAACTGCAATCCATCACGCTCTCCTTCTCGATCTTCTTCGAGGAGGCGCCGGTCGGCAGCTACAGCGATGCCTCGGTGGTGTTCTGGGTGGCGGTCGGGCTGGCCGTCTTCGCCATCCTCTTCGGCACCCGCAACCTCGACGCCAACGAACGCCACCACGGGGTGGTGACCGCCATCGCGCTCGAGGCGGTGGTGAAGCTGGTGGCGCTGCTGGCGGTGGGCATTTTCGTGGTCTGGGGCCTGTCGGGCGGCGTTGCCGAGACGCTGGCGCGGATCGACGCCTCTCCCATCGGGGAATGGCAGGTGAACGGCAGCCGCTGGGCGACGATCACCTTCCTGGCGGTCGCGGCCTTCGTCTGCCTGCCGCGGATGTTCCAGGTGATGGTGGTCGAAAACGACGACGAACGTCACCTGCGGACAGCGGCCTGGGCCTTTCCGCTCTATCTGCTGCTGATCAGCCTCTTCGTGGTGCCGATCGCGGCGGTGGGGCTCGAGGTGATGCCGGCGGGGGCCAATCCGGACATGTTCGTGCTGACGGTGCCCCTGGCACAGGGCAAGGCGGCATTGGCGATGCTGTCCTTCCTGGGCGGGTTCTCCTCGGCCACCTCGATGGTGATCGTGGCGGCGATGGCGCTGTCGACCATGGTGTCGAACCATCTGGTGATGCCGATCTGGCTGTCGGCGCAGGGCGACCGGGCCTCGGTCTCGGGCGATGTGCGCAATGTGGTGCTCTTGGCGCGGCGGATTTCCATCGGGGCGATCATGGCGCTGGGCTATTTCTATTTCCGGCTGTCGGGGGGCGGATCGGCGCTGGCCTCGATCGGGCTGATCTCCTTCGCCGGCATCGCCCAGATCCTGCCGGCGATGGTCGGCGGGCTGTTCTGGCGCGGCGCCACCCGGATCGGTGCCCTGGCGGGGCTGACGGTGGGCTTCGTGCTCTGGCTCTATACGTTGCTGCTGCCGCAGCTCGGCGCCGGCATCCTGCCGCAATCGGTGCTGGAGCAGGGGCTCTTCGGTCTGTCCTGGCTGCGTCCCGAGGCGCTCTTCGGGATCGAGGGGCTCGATCCCATCGTGCATTCGGTGATGTGGAGCATGGTGCTAAATGTCGGGGCCTTCTGTCTCGGCTCGATGCTGAGCTTTCCCAGCCCGCTGGAGCGATTGCAGGGCGCGCAATTCGTCAATGTCTTCGACCATTCCGCCGGCCCGCGCGGCTGGACCGGATCGGTGGCGCAGAGCGAGGATCTGATGATCATGACCCAGCGCATCCTCGGCGCGCGGGAGGCGCAGGCGCTGTTCCAGCGCGAGGCGGCGCTGCAGGGCGGCCGCGGCCATCTGCCGGAACCGACGCCGTTGTTTCTTGAGCGGCTGGAGCGCGAACTCAGCGGGTCGGTGGGGGCGGCGGCGGCCCATGCGATGATCGGCCAGATCGTCGGGGGATCGTCGGTTTCGGTCGAGGATCTGCTGGCGGTGGCGGATGAGAGCGCGCAGCTGATGGAATATTCCGGCCGGCTCGAGGCGAAATCCTCGGAGCTGGCCCGCACCGCCCGGCAGCTTCGCGAGGCGAATGAAAAGCTGACGCAGATTTCGCTGCAGAAGGATGCCTTTCTGGGCCAGATCAGCCATGAATTGCGCACTCCGATGACCTCGATCCGCGCCTTTTCGGAAATCCTGCGCGATGAGGGTGGGTTGAGCGAGGAGGAGAAGAGCCGCTATGCCGGTATCATCCATGACGAGGCGTTGCGGCTGACCCGGTTGCTGAACGACCTGCTGGACCTGAGCGTGCTTGAGAATGGTCAGGTCACGTTGAACATGCGCAGGGGTCTGTTGTCGGAGATGCTGGATCGCGCCGTTTCCACCGCGCTGGCGGGGGCGGAGGGCTCGCTGGTGGTGCGACGCCGGCGGGGGGACGAGGCGATCTGGCTTACCACCGATCTCGATCGGCTGGCCCAGGTCTTCATCAACCTGATCTCAAACGCGCAGAAATACTGCGATGCGCCGCAGCCCGAGCTGACGATCGCGGTGCATGATGTCGGTGGGCAGGTGGTGGTCGATTTCATCGACAACGGCAGCGGCGTGCCGACCGAGGTGCAATCGACGGTGTTCGAGAAATTCTTCCGGGTGAATGCCGAAAAGGCCGGTGGCGCCGGGCTGGGGCTGGCGATCTCGAAGGAGATCATGCAGCGGCTGGGCGGCGATATCGTCTATCTGCAAGGGCACACGGGCGGCGCCTTCCGGATCAGCCTGCCGTTGGAGGAGCCGGGGCTGGTCGGGCAAAACCATAAATAAAAAGCGGCCCGGAAAGGCCGCTTTTGTCGTGGTTCTGCCGGTGCCTCAGCCGCGGCTGGCGGCGAGCGCTTCAAGTGCCGGGCGCAGGTGGTCGAGCTGATAGCCTGCGGCCGATGCCTTTTCGAGGATCTCGTCGACCGGCAGCGTGCCGGCCTGACCCAGTGCCCAGATCACCGTGCTGCGGGTGCCGGTGCGGCAATAGCCCAGCACCGGGCCGGTGGCGTCGGCGATGGCCTCGACCTGGCGGAGGCCGTTCTCCGGCGTCAGCGTGGTCTGATCCAGCGGCAGCGGGATAAAGGTGATCCCCACCGCTTCAGCCGCGTCGCGCAGGGCGGCGCTGCTTTGTTCAGGCCCGACTTCGGAGTCCGGGCGGTTGCAGATCACCGTGGTAAAGCCGGCCTCGGCGAGGACGGGCATATCTTCCACCGAAATCTGCGGCGAAACGGCATAGCCGGGGGTGAGTGTGCGAATATCCATGGCCCGAGTCCTTACGCTGCTGCCGCAACCCTGTCCAGTCCGCGTCCCACCGCCGGGGCGGCGCCCATGCCGATCAGCATGGCGGCGACGAAGACCAGCCCGCCGATGCCGTTATAGGTGATCGAGGCGATCGCCGGTCCGGGACAGATGCCGGCCAGTCCCCAACCCATCCCGAAGAGGATCGAGCCAACGATCAGCCGGTGATCCAGCTCGGGCCGGGGCAGGGCGGGGAAATCGCCGCCGACCAGCGGGTGGCGGCCGCGGGTCAGCTGCCAGGCGAAGAACATCGGGATGATGGCGCCGCCCATGACGAAGGCCAGCGTCGGATCCCAATTGCCGAAGACGTCGAGCCAGCCCTGCACCTTGGTGGTGTCGGTCATGCCCGAGATGAAGAGCCCGGCACCGAACAGGCCGCCGGCGATCAGGGACAGAAGAATGCGCATCAGATCACCCCCAGCACATGACGGAACAGCGCCAGCGTCAGCCCGCCGGCCAGAATATAGAAGACGGTGGCGACGATGCCGCGCAACGACAGCCGCGAGATGCCGCAGACGCCGTGCCCCGAGGTGCAGCCATTGGCGATCCGGGTGCCGAGGCCGACCAGCAGGCCGGCACCGATGATCACCCACCAGTTCGAGGTCAGATGCGTGCTGATGTCGACCTTGTAGAGCGGCCAGAGGACAAGCGGCATCAGGATCACGCCGGCGAGAAACGCCAGACGCTCCCACAGGGTGGACCAGCCGCTGCCGTCCACCAATCCGCCGATGATGCCCGAAGCGCCCATGATCCGCCCGTTGCCGAGCAGATAGACAGCGCCGCCCATCCCGATCAGCCCACCGCCGACCAGGCCCCAGATCCAATCTGTTTCCATGAAGTGTTCCCTATCGTTCGCGCGTTTTCTGGCGCCAGGCTGTGCGGACCCGGCGCCGATGCGTGGCGGCCGCGCGGGCCGGTTCCGGTCCGCGGGCCTGTCTCTGGTGTCAGCCGTTCAGAGCTTGTTCACCGGAAGCTTGAGAAAGACGTTGCCCTGTTCGTCCGCCGGCGGCATCTGGCCAGCCCGCATGTTCACCTGCAGCGACGGCAGGATCAGCCGCGGCATCGCCAGCGTGGCGTCGCGGGCATCGCGCATCGACACGAAGTCCTCGATGCTCTTGCCGGCGCCGACATGGATGTTCAGCGCCTTCTGTTCGCCGACCGTGGTCTCCCAGGCGTATTCGTCGCGACCGGGCGCCTTGTAGTCGTGGCCGACGAAGATGCGGGTCTCGTCCGGCAGCGCCAGGATCTTCTGGATCGACTGATAGAGGGTGGTGGACGAGCCGCCGGGGAAGTCGCAGCGGGCGGTGCCGAAATCAGGCATGAACAGCGTATCGCCGACAAAGGCCGCGTCGCCGATCACATAGGTCAGGCAGGCCGGGGTGTGACCGGGCGTGTGCAGCACGTCGCCGCGCATCTGCCCGATCATGAAGCTGTCGCCCTCTTTGAACAGGGCGTCGAACTGGCTGCCGTCCCGCTGGAATTCGGTGCCTTCGTTGAACACCTTGCCGAAGGTGTCCTGCACGACGGTGATGTGATCGCCGATGCCGATCTTGCCGCCGACCTTGTCCTGGATATAGGGCGCCGCCGACAGGTGGTCGGCGTGGACGTGGCTTTCCAGGATCCACTCGACGTTCAGGCCCTCTTCCTGCACATAGGCGATGATCTTGTCCGCCGAGCGGGTATCGGTCCGCCCCGAGGCGTGATCGAAGTCCAGCACGCTGTCGATGATCGCGCAGGCTTTGCCATGCGGTTCGCGGACAACATAGGACACGGTGAAAGTGCCCTCGTCAAAAAAGGCTTTCACAAAGGGGGTCATTGGGATCTCCATTGGTCTTTGCGGGATACATATATTTTGATCTGAATATGTTGCAAGGGCTTCGCCCGGATTGACGTGGGATCAGGGCAGCATGTCGCAGAGCTTTGCCGGCATTGGCATGATAAACTTCCAATGGTTGTGAACCGTTTTGAAATTTCGCGTGGATGTTACAAGCTGATGCGAGAGATTCGGGGGGAGAAGGAGGAAACCAATGACCACCAGTATTCATGACCTGGTTCAGGCTGCAGAGCGGCTGGAAAAGAACCTGACTGGCGCCTGTGCGAAGACGCGGCTCAGATTGCAGCCCGAATTTAGCCAGGTGCTCAGCCGTTTGCAGGAAAAGGGGCAGGATGTTCCCACGCGGCTGCGGCGGCTGGAGCGGGCGCTGACCGATGAGGCGCTCGAAGCGCAGTTCGACAATATGCCGATCTGATTTCGGCAGGGGCCGTCCCAATGTAGCGGCCCCGGGGCGGCGGAGGCAGGAGACCTTCGCCGCTCAGTTTTTTCGGGCTGCGGGGATCAGCCCAGATAGGCGCCGAGCGCCACTAGGATCAGCCCGAAGATCGACAGCATCAGCGCGCCGAGGTTGATCGGCACGATGGATTGCAGCACCTTGCGCAGCTCTTCGTCGGGCAGTTTGGCGCGTTTGGCACGCAGCACGCGGAAGATGCACCAGATCAGCCCGAAGAGGCCGGCCAGCGACATCAGCACGCCGACCCAGATCATGATGTCATAGACGTCGAACATTCGCTCTTCCCCGTTTTCCCTTTGCGCCTGCCGGGTAGCGGATCGTGGCCGGTGGTGCAAGGGGAGGGGAGATCAGATCACCCCGGGGCGGCGCACGTGGCGCATCCAGATGTCCGCCCCGCGCTTCACCGCCTCATAGACGGCGCGGCCCGCCGCCTCGCCCTGCGGGGTGTGAAGTCCGGCATAGGGGGTGGGGCCCACGGGGGCGGCGACGGCGATGCAATCGGTGCCGGTCCCGGTGGCACGCCCGTCCGGCAGGTCGAGCCCGGCGTCCATCACCGCCGCGGTGCGGGCCTGGGTGACCATCGACAGGGTTTCCAGCAGCGCCGCCTCGGTCAGCCCCAGATCAAGATGCAGCGCCACGTTGATCGTGCCCCAGTCATGGCCGCTGCGGTCCAGCCGGTGGCCGATCCGTTCGGCATTGCTGAGCCCGACGGTGGCGACGCAGAAGGCGCGGATGCCCTCGACCTCCGCCTCCGCGACCTCATAGGCGTCGAGCGTGCGGGAGGTCAGCATCGCCACGGCATCGGCATCTCCGCGGGCGGCCAGTTCGGCGCGATACCACTCAAGCACGTCCAGATCCTGCGGCAGATCGGCGTTGCGCACCTCGCGCCAGAGGATTTTGCGGGCGGTGACGAAGCCGGGGTTGGTCAGCGACCAGCTCAGCACCCGCTGCGGGGTGCCGAGGTCAAGTTCCAGCCAGGGGTGATCGAGCGTCAGCCTCACCGCGTCACCCGCATCGGCTGGAACACCGGGCCATCGCTGGTTTCCTGATAAAACGCGGTGATGCCGAAGACCTCGGCCACCCGGGTGGGGGTCAGCACCTCGGCGGGCGGGCCGTCGGCGACCAATTGGCCACGGTTGAGCATGAGGAGCCGGCTGCAATGCCGCGCCGCCAGCCCCAGATCGTGCAGCGACACGATGACCGATCGGCCCTCGGCGGCGAGGCCGGCAAAGACCTCCATGGTGGCGATCTGATGCGCGGGGTCGAGCCCGGCGGTGGGTTCATCGGCGATCAGCAGCGGCGTCTCCTGCGCCAGGGCGCGGGCGATCAGAACCTGCGCCTGTTCGCCGCCAGAAAGCTGGGTGGCGGTGCGGGGGCGATAGCTCTCCAGCCCCATCCGGGCGATGGCATCCTCGACCGCCGCGTGGTCGGTGGGGCCAAGCCCGGCGCCGCGCGGCAGATGCGGGATGCGTCCCAGGGCGATCAGCCGCTCCACCGTCACCGGCCAGGCGATTTCGCGCGCCTGCGGCATCCAGGCGACGGCGCGGGCGCGGTCGCGGGCGGGCAGGGCGGCGAGGGAGCTTTCTCCCGTGGCGGGCAGCAGCCCCAGCGCGCCGCGCAAGAGCGTGGTCTTGCCGGCGCCGTTGGGGCCGATCAGCCCGATGCATTCGCCGGGGGCAACCGACAGGCTGACGTGATCGATCACGGGGCAGGCACCGCGCAGCACGCTCAGATCGCGCAGGGTCAGAAGCGGGCTCATGCCATCTCCTTCCGGGTGCGGAAGATCAGATGCAGGAACAAGGGCGCGCCAACCAGCGCCATCAGCACGCCAAGCTTCAGATCGCGGTCGGGCAGGATCAGCCGCACCGCGATATCGGCGGCCAGCACCATCGCCGCGCCGCCAAGCGCCGAGGCCCAGAGCAGCGCCGAGGGTCGCGCCCCCACCGCCCGGCGCAGCAGATGCGGCACCACCAGGCCGACGAAGCCGATGGCGCCGGCGACGGCGGTGGCGGCCCCCACGGCGGCGGCGGTGCCGAGGATCAGCCGCAGGCGCACCCCCCTGAGGCCGATCCCCATCGCCTCTGCCGCGTCCTCGCCCAGCGTCAGCGCGTCGAGCCCCCGGCCGATGCTGAACAGCAGCGCGGCGCCGATGGCGATGAAGGGGGCCGCCAGCCAGACATGGACAAAGGACCGGTCGGCCAGCGAGCCCATCATCCAGAACACGATATCGGCGGCGGCGAAGGGGTTGGGCGACAGGTTCAGCGTCAGCGAGGTCAGGGCGCCGGTCAGCGCCGAAATCGCGATCCCGGCCAGGATCAGCGTGATCGACGAGCCGCGCGGCCCGGCGAGGACCAGGATCAGCAGCACCGCCAGCGTGGCCATCGCCAGCGCCGCGAAGGGAAGCGCCAGCGGGAACAGCAGGTTCAGCCCGGTTTGCAGCGATAGCACGGCGCCAAGCGCCGCGGCGCCCGAGACGCCGATCAGCCCGGGTTCGGCCAGCGGATTGCGCAGATAGCCCTGCATCGCCGCCCCCGACAGCCCCAGCGCCGCGCCGATCAAGGCCGCGAGGATGGCGCGGGGCAGGCGGATTTCACGCATCACCACCGCCAGCGGCGTGCCATCGTCCCAGATCAGCGCACGCAGGCTCTGCCCGGCGGGCACCACCGCCACGCCGACCACCAGCGAGACCACGAAGAGCGCCGCGACCAGCAGGACCAGACCTGAGGCGAGCTTCATTCCCCGGCCTCCAGCGACAGCCGCAGATCGCGGATGTTGCGCAGCGCCGACAGCACCAGCGGCGTGCCGCAGATCCAGTCGCGGTCGGTCACCGTGCCGGCGACACGGGTGCCGGTCAGCGCATGCAGCGCCGGATGGTGCAGGACATCCTCGGCGCGCGACTGGCCGGGGTAATCCCGGCCCTCGATGACCACCTCGGGGTCCAGCAGGATCAGTTTTTCTAGGGCCAGCGTGCCGCCCTGGCTCAGCCCCGCCTCGACCGCGACATTGTCAAAGCCGCCGGCGCGCAGGATGTCGCCGGCGAGCGTCTGGTCGCCGACGGTATAGCTGTTGACGTAATAGAGCGCCGCGCGCGGTCGGTGGTCGGGTGCGGTGCTGAGCGCCGCCAGATCGGTTTCGAAACGCGCGATCATGTCGGCCGCCTTGTCTTCCTGTCCCAGTGCCTTGCCCATCTGTTCCAACCGTTTCGGCACATCGGCGAGCGAGCGCGCAGGCGCGAAAAGCTCGACCCGGATGCCGAGTTTTTCCAGCATGGAGACCGTTGCCGGAGAGGTAAAGGTGCCGCCCAGCACCAGATCGGGTCTCAGCAGATAGGCTTCCTCCGCCCCCGATCCGTTGGTGGGATAGGCCTTTGCAGCCTCGGCCATCGAAGAACTGGAGGGATCATGCGCCAGTCTGGAGACCGAGACCAGCTGCCCCGGGTCGGCCAGCATCAGCGCAAGCTGGTCGGTGCACAGGTTGATCGACACCACCCGGGCGGGGCGGGGATCGGCCCCGGCGGGGGCCGACAGGGCCGCCGCGCCGGTCAGCACCAGCGCGGCAAGCCAAGGTTTCAGATCAGAAGGACGCACGCAGCCCCACATAGACCGCCTGGCCTTGGGTGTTGAAGCCGGCCGCGGTCTGATACTCCTCATCGAACAGGTTCTCGACCCGCAGATAGGCCTCGGCCTGATCGGTGATCGCATAGGCCACGCCCAGGTTGACCACGGTGTAATCGCCCATCACCACGCCATATTCGGCGGGACGGTCGGCGACATAGCGCACATTCACCTGGCCGGACCAGCCGCCGCTCAGATCGGCGGTGAGGCCGACATTGACGTCGTTGCGCGGCACCCGCAGCAGCCGGGCGCCGGCGGCGTCCTCGGCATCGGTATAGGTATAGTTGGCATAGAGGCCGAGTTGGTCGTTGATCGCCCATTGCCCCGACAGCTCGATCCCCTGCGAGGTCGAGGTGCCCGGGATCGTCTGATACTGGCCGCCGATCCAGTTCCCCGCCGCATCATAGAGCGAGCGGAAGTCGATCAGATTGTCGATCTCGGTATAGAAGGCGGTCGCCTTGACCAGACGGCCGGCGCCGAAATCATGCTCGATGCCCAGTTCGTAACTGGTGCTTTCCTCGGGCTTCAGCGCCGGGTTGCCATAGAGCGTGTTGTTCAGCTCGTAGAGCGAGGGGGCGCGGAAGCCGGTGGCGGCGGTGGCGCGCAGGGTGGTGGCGCCGGTCAGCCGATAGGCTGCCGCCAGCCGTCCGGTGACATGATCGCCAAAGTCGGAGTGGTGATCGTAGCGGAGCGAGGCCGACAGATCGAGCGCGCTGGTCGCGGCATATTGCGCCTCGCCGAACAGGCCGGTGGTGCGGGTCTTGCCGGTGTCCGAACCGGAATCATAGCTCTGCTCCTCCCAATCGGTGCCGAAGGTCAGCCCCAGCATGTCCGACACCGAATAGCTGCCGGTGTAATCGAGACGCTTGCGCTTGCCGAGGAAGGGGGTGTCGAGCCCGTTCGAACTGCTGAGCCGGTCGTTTCGATAGTAGCTGGCCGAGAATTCGTGCTGCCAGGCGCCGAGGTCGAGCTGACCATAGGCGCGGGCGGCACGGGTTCGGGTGGTGGTGTATTCGTTATAGGGCGGGGTGCCGTCGCTGCCGTATTCGTCGAAATGGCCGCGGGCCTCGAGCGAATAGGCGGTCAGCCCCAGTTTCAGCGCCTCGGAGGCCATCACGTCGGCCGAGAAGGTGAGCTGGGTGCCCTGATAGCCGTCGGGCTCGGTGCCGCCGGCGCTGGACGAAAACCCGTCGGTGATGATCCGGTCGATGCCGATCGCCATGCCGCCACGGGTGCCGCTGTAACCATAGGTGGCCGAGCCGCGCCAGGTGTCGTTGCTGCCGCCCTCGACGCTCATGGTCGTCTTCTGGCCGGGCTCCTCGGGACGGGCGAGGGTGGTGATGCTGACAACGCCCGCCACCGCGCGCGAGCCGTAGAGCGCCGAGCTGGAGCCCTTGAGGATCTCGATCCGCTCGATGTTGTCGGTGGTCATGTCGCCCCAGTTATACTGGATCTGGGTCGAAGACGGATCCGTCACGTCGATGCCGTTGATCAGCACCTTGACGTAGCTGCCCCCAAGCCCGCGGATGCGCAGGGTGCTCGAGGACCCAAGCCCGCCGTTGCTGCTCAGGGTGATGCCGGGTTCGCGGGCGAGGTATTCGGCGATCGTGGTCTCGCCGGCGTTCTTCAGGTCTTCCTGGGTGATCACCTCGACGGTGGCGCCGGTGCGGTTCAACGGCGTCGCCGCGCCGGACTTGTTCGCCGTGACGGTGATCTCGTCCAGTTCAAAGGCCTCCTGCGCCAGCGCGGGCGATGCGGCGCAAACCGCAAGGGTGGATATGGTGGTAAGGAATGTCTTCATCTGTTCTGGTCCTCTGCGGGCCTTTCGTCCTGTCATTGACTGTTTGGAAAGGCACGGTCTGGCCGCGCTCCTCCGCAAACGGTGAGTCTGAGCATCACCCCTACGGTTCGAACGCCGCCCATTTGACGCGCCCCGCGCCAAATGAAGGTGATTGCCTTGGCAGGTCTCCTGACTTGCGGGTCAACGCGTGGACCGGACCTTCCCGAACCCGTTCGGGTTCAGTGGTATTTGCCGGCCCCGCTCTCCGCTTACAGTTGCGGGGGCAGTCACGGATTTGCCCCTGTCACGGGGGCGCACCGCAGTTCCCTTTTCACGGCGTCCCTGAAGGGCGCCGAACCAAAGCGATTTTCGGCATACGAGGTCGCGACTTTTCGCGCAAGGGCGATCGGGGCCGGTTTTGCGGCGCTGTGACATTCAATCCCGCCTTGCGGGCCCGGGGCGGGGCGGCTATCCCGGCAGGTGATCCCAAACAGACGATCGAGCGGAGCTTTCCATGGATCCTATTGACGACAGCACGGCCGAAGCCAACTACCGCGTCACCGCTGGCGAGTTGCGCCAGTTCATCGAGCGGTTCGAGCGCCTCGAGATGGAAAAGAAGGACATTGCCGACCAGCAGAAAGAGGTGATGGCCGAGGCCAAGGCGCGCGGTTACGACACCAAGGTGATGCGCAAGGTGATCTCGCTGCGCAAGCGCGACAAGGACGATATCGCCGAGGAAGAGGCGATTTTGGAAATGTACAAAGAAGCGCTCGGCATGAACTGAGCCGCAGGGCCGGGGCGGGACGCGACAGGCCGCGGCGCCCGCCCGGACCGGTTTCAGGCCCCGGGACCGGTTTCAGGCATCGGGTGCTGCGCCGGTGCTGGCGAGGATCTCCTCGATCACCCGTGGTGCGCCCGGGTGCGGCGCGCGCCCCATGAGCGTTGCGATCGCCCAGTCGGTCGATCCCTCAAGATCCGGGCCGACCCGTTGCAGCAGGCCCCGCCGCACCGCCGGTTCGACGCTGGAATGGGTGGTGATCAGCACCAGATCGCTTTGCTGCGCCAGATCACACAGCAGCATGACGTTGTCGCATGCCAGTTGCAGAAACGGCCGCTTGTCGCCGGCGGGCACGAATTGTTTCGCCAGCTCCTGCAGCAGCAGTTTCGGCATGTGGATCGAGCCGAGCCCATAGTCGAAGATCGCATGCAGCGACGGTGTGGGACCCGACAGCAGCGGATGACCTGGACGGCAATAGCAGGCGCCGCCATGGCGCATCAGCGGCGTGATCTGCAGGCCTGAGGGATCGGCGATCTCGCGCAGGTCGCAGACCATCAGCTCCAGCTCTTCCGCCTCAAGCAGTCGCAGCAGCCCGCTGGTCTGCAAAATCTCGACATCAAAGCTCAACCCCGGGGCCTGCCGATGGCAGGCGGCCAGAATCCGGCCGCCCAGACTGGCCGCGAAGGTGGGCACCAGGCCGATCCGGACATGGCCGGTATCGCCCGCCTTCAGGGCCAGGATCTGCCGATCCAGGTTGCCGGCCTCGAACAGGATGTTCTTGGCGCGGGGGTAGAGCTCGCGCCCTTCGGCGGTCAGCTTCACTGGGCGTTCGTCGCGCTGGAACAGCTTGAAGCCCAGCTGCGCCTCAAGGGTCTTGATCGAATTCGACAGCGCCGGCTGCGACAGGTTTGCGCGTGCGGCCGCGACACTGAAGTTGCGCGTTTCCGCCAGCAGGACGAAGTGATGCAAGGGTTTGAGATTAAACATGCCGGTATGTCCCACGAGAGGGGCATACTATTCAAGATATCTATCATTTTTATCCAATACTTTAATTTGACTGAATGAAGCACTTCAGCTTTGGTATGTGCTGCTGTGGCGGGACACCGGTAGGCCGAGAGGGGATGACGCCCCGCGTGCTTGGTCCCGCGCGACTGATCCGGGCGCACGTGCGCCAGGGGGCCAGGCTTACGCTTGCGCCCATATGTGTTGCGCTGTTTGGGGGAGCAGCCAGGGTTTGTTCGGTTTCCGAGTGCGGGCGGTATGGCTCATGACGGATCTTCCGTTGCTGGGGCCTGTGCTATGCGCAGGAACCCCGGCAGCGGAAGATTGCGTGACATCTGTGGGGGCAGATGGAAAGGCCGACAGCTTTGCGAGCCCCCTCAATGTCGGCAGGAGAGCGCATCCGCAGCCTGCCGGACATGCGCCCCCGGCCTGATTGCGGGGAGAATGACGAAACACGCCCCAATGCGATCGCCCCTCGTGCCTGTCTGGCATCGGTCTTCCCCAAGGCGACTGGCGGGAAACCCCGCGCGAGGTGCAGCCGCCGCAGATGCGCTTGTCGCCCTACGGCAGTGGGCGGAGGCCCGAGGTTGTCACCAGCACGCGGCGCGACATGGCGCAATTCCGAATGCTCCATACCCCGTCCCGGGCGTCCGGAAGTGTCCAGCGGCTTCGTCGATACCACCTTCCTCGGCGTCTCGCGGCACCGGGATTGCATCTGGGTCGATTGTGACATGTGCAAGGGCGGCATGATGGGGCCGCCGCCCTGTGTCTCGCCCGCCCGGGATCCGGTCCTCTTGTCGACGCGGGCCCACATGTCGTCGGTGCGCTGTCTGCGCCCGATCGCGGCCTCGGGTCTTTTCACGGGCCGTGGTTGTGCCTCAGCCGGCGCCGATATCGCTGCGGGCGATGGCGACGGATTTGATCACCGCATAGACCCTTTGCCCGGGGCTGAGGTGCAGCGCCTCGGCCGAGCGGCGGGTGATGCGGGACAGGAGCCGATCCTCACCCGACTGGATCTGAACGATCACCCCGGGGCCGTTGCCCTCGCGCAGGGTGACGATTTCGCCGCGCAGGATGTTCAACGCGGAAATGCCGTTGGGGGGCTCCAGCGCCAGCATCACATCCTGCGCCAGGATGCGCACCCGCGTCTGGCTGCCTGGCGCCACGTCAAGATGCGGCAGGAACAGCCGGCCGCCGGAGACAGATAGTTCGGTCAGCCCGTCGTCGTGATGATGCGCCACGGTCGCGGACAGCAGCGCGCCGGCCTCGCGCAGGCCGATCTGATGCACCAGCGCCGGATCGGACAGCACTTGTTCGGCCGGCCCGGCCCGCACCACTTGCCCGGCTTCGAGCAGCACGACCGAGGTTGCCAGCCGGGCGACCTCGGCCACCGAATGGCTGACATAGAGGATCGGCAGGCCGGCGCGGTCGCGCAGCCGTTCGAGATAGGGCAGGATCTCTTCCTTCCGCGCGGCGTCGAGCGCGGCGAGGGGTTCGTCCATCAACAGCATGCGCGGCCAGGACAGCAGCGCCCGGCCGATGGCGACGCGCTGCTTTTCCCCGCCCGAAAGCGCGCCGGGGCGGCGGTCGAGCATCTCGGCGAGGCCGAGAAGATCGGCGACCTCTTCCAGCCCGGGGCCGCTGCTGCCCCGGGGGGCAAATCGGCGGCCGTACATCAGGTTCTGCCGCACCGACATATGTGGGAACAGCCGCCCGTCCTGAAACACATAGCCCAGCCGCCGGCGGTGGACCGGCAGGTTCACCCGGGCCTTGGCATCGAACAGGGTCTCGCCCCCCAGCAGGATGCGCCCCTGCTGCGGTTTCAGCAGGCCGGAGACCGCGTTGATCACCGTGGTCTTGCCGGCGCCGGACCGACCGAAGAGCGCGGTCACCCCTTCGGGCGCCTCGAAGGCGACCCTCAGGTCGAAACCGGCGAGCGGATGGGTGATATCGACGCTCAGGCTCATGCGCCCGAGACCCGCTTGGCGGCGCGGCGCGCCAGCACTTCGGAAATCGCCAGCGCCCCCATGGCGACGATGACCGAGACGAGGACCAGCCGCATCGCCTGGACCTCGCCGCCCGGCACCTGCAGGAAGGTATAGATCGCCGAAGGCAGCGTCTGGGTCTGGCCGGGGATGTTGGAGACAAAGGTGATGGTGGCGCCGAATTCGCCCATCGCCTTGGCAAAGCCGAGGATGGCGCCGGCGATCACCCCGGGCAGGATCAGCGGCAGGGTGACGGTGAAGAACACCCAGAGCTTCGGCGCCCCGAGTGTCGCGGCGGCCTGTTCCAGCTTCGGATCGACCGCTTCCACCGCCAGCCGGATCGAGCGCACCATCAGCGGGAAGGCCATGATCGAGGCCGCCAGCGCGGCGCCGGTCCAGCGAAAGGCGAAGATCAACCCGAACCAGTCATAGAGAAGGCCGCCGACCGGCCCGCGCCGTCCGAAGCTGAGCAGCAGCAGATAGCCGGTGACGACGGGCGGCAGGATCAAGGGCAGGTGGATGACGCCGTTCAGCAGCTGCTTGCCCGGAAACTCCCAGCGCGCCAGCGCATAGGCGGCGAGGATACCGATCGGAAGGCTCAGCCCGATGGCCCAGAGCGAGACTTTCAGCGAAAGTGCGACCGCCTGCCATTCCGCCGGACCGAGCCAATCCGTCATCCGTTATTCGCCCGCGATGCCGAAGCCGTGGCGCTTGAAGATCTCGCGCGCGGTATCACCGGTCAGAAAGGCGAAGACGGCGCGGGTTTCGTCGCTGTCGCCCTCCTTCAGGATCGCGGCCGGATAGACGATCGCCGGGTGGCTGTCGGCGGGGAAGGTGTCGAGCACGCGAACCTCGGTATCGGCAGCGGCGTCGGTGGCATAGACGATGCCCATGGGCGCCTCGCCCGAGCCGACCAGCCGCAGCGCGGCGCGCACGTTGTCAGCCTGGGCGACCTTCGGTTCGACTGTGTCCCAAAGCCCGAGCGAGGTCAGCGCCGCCTTGCCGTAGATGCCGGCGGGCACCGCGTCGACCAGGGCCATCGCCAGCCGGCCGTCACCCAGCAGGGCGGCGAGATCGGTGTCGGGCCCGATCTTGACGCTCAGGTCGGCGGGTGCACCGGGGCCGGCGACCAGCACGATCGAGTTCAGCAGCAGGTCGACCCGGGTGCCGTCAGCCAGCAGCCCGTCCTTTTCCAGCGTGTCCATCCAGCCCGGGTTGGCCGAGATGAAGATCTGCGCCGGCGCCCCTTCCTGAATCTGGCGGGCGAGCTTGGAGCTGCCGGCGTAGGAGGGCAGGATTTCGTTCCCGGTCTCGGTCTTGTAATCTGCCGCGATCTCGTCCAGCGCGTTCTTCAGGCTGGCGGCGGCGAAGACGGTGGTGGTGCCCGCCTGCAGCGCAGAAACCGCGCCAAGGGCGGCGAAGGCGGCCGAGGCGACGGCGGTGCGCAAAGCGCGGGACAGGGGACGGGACATGCGGAAACCTCCGGTCAGATGGCGATATATCTGTTCGGGAATATCGCGAGCGGTCTCCGGGTTTGCAAGCGTTGTTTTCATCCGGACATATCGTCGGGGGACGGCGGATCGGCGCAGAGCGTCTGTAACGCGGCAAGCTCGGCCCGGCCGCCCTGGGCCGCGGCCCGCTCCAGCGCGCGGTATTGCTCCAGCACGGTGATCCCGGTTTCGGTGAGCTGCGCGCCGCCTCCCTTGGCGCCCCCCCGCACGCTCTGGACCAGAGGCGCGCGAAACATGGCGTTCATCTCTTCGACCAGGGACCAGGCGCGCTTGTAGCTCATCCCCATCTCGCGTCCGGCGGCCGAGATCGACCCGCTCCGCTGGATCAGTTCCAGCAGATCGGCCTTGCCGGGCCCCAGCATGCGTCCTGGGGCGAAAACCACCCGTAACCGCAGCTTCGGCAGATCATCGGTGTGGCTGTCGTCCGGCATGGGCGCCTCCGGTGCGGGCGGGGATCAGGGGGCGAGGAAGCGGAGGCCCGACAGGCTGGCGATATGCGCGATATCGGCCTCATAGGCGGCCGTCACCTCATCGACCAGCGTCTCGGACCAGCCGGGCAGGTCGATCTCTTCGACCAGTTCCTCGTCCATGGCGTATTTGTCGAGAAAGGCCATGATCACCCGGCGGCGCTGGTCGATCGTCAGGTCGGGGTTCTGATGCAGATAGGCGCGGAACCGCTGCATGCCCTCCCGGTCCATGATCTCGGACAGCATGTCGAAATTGCCGGCGATCTTGGCATCCATGTCGAGCCCGGCGAGGGTGCGCACCAGTTCGCCCCAGATCAGCGGCAGATCCTCGTTGCACCAGACGGTGAGTTTCACGTCCGGAGCGGCTTCGAGGATCCGCAGGAAAAGATCGGACCAGCGCAGGTGCCGCGGGTCGCATTGCCCCAGCGTCTCGGCGATGCGCTGGGGCGGCGCCTTCTGCAGCACGGCCGGCAGGAAGGTGGCCGGATTGCGGATCGCCATGAAGACCTCGACATCGTCCTGCTGGAACAGATGCTTGAGGCTGGCGATGCGCTCGGGCGCCTCGGGATAGAACATGCCGTCGCTGACCGCAACGCGCTGCGAGCCGAAGAAATGCTCGTTCGACAGGATCATCCGCTGGGCGACCTCGTCGTCGAGAATGGCATCGATCAGCACATCCCGCGCCCCGGGAGAGGCGGCGGCGGACTCCATCGCCTTGAAGGTCTCTTTCAGCAGGGTGCGGTACTTGCCGGGGCCGGGCACCGCAATGCCCTGCGCGGACAGGGTTTCCTTGTTGCGCAGTAGGCACCTCAGCAACCGGTCCTCATCGGTGAAATGAGCGCCGGTGTGGAAAATGATCTGCAGCTTGTCTGTCACGTGCGCGACCTCCTCGCTCTGGCAGTCCTCGGGTTATCGTTTCAGGCCCCGTCCGTCAAACGGCTTTGGCATCGCCCGTTTCCAGCCATGGCCAGCTTTCTGGCACGATCGGGCGGGCCCGCGCTTTCGTCACCTGCCTGCATTCGAGATGCTTGCGGTGCTTTTCACCTTCGGGTAGGGAGACATAAATGTCACCAGACAGATCAGGCTTGGCCAGAGCCGTCCTGATTGCCCCTATAGCTCAGCTGGTAGAGCAACTGATTTGTAATCAGTAGGTCCGCGGTTCGAGTCCGTGTGGGGGCACCATATCATTTCTAATATATTGAAAATATCGCGTTTTATCGTAGTGTTCTCCCGCATTGGTTGGTCGTGGGGCACTTTGGGGCGCAAGCGCCGCGACGCGTCGCCTGGCGTGTACCGTTCCTTTTGCCTGAGCGCCGCCTTTGGAACAGTCCTTGCGGGGCCAAGTGTTCTGCGTTTCAAACTTCGGTTTTGCTGCAGGGCCGCGGTAAGCGCGACCCGGCAGTCCCTTCTAGGTGGCTCGGATAGGGCGCTGTGCGGCCGCTCCGTGGTGCGGTGCCTGCGCCACCCTTGATGATCTGCGTGTCGCGAAGAGAGGAGAGAACTCTCCATCCAGCAGTTGCCGCCTTGAGTCTGGCGCTGAAGCGCTCGCAATTACGGTTCGCCCAAGGTGATCTTGGCTCGATGCAAGCAGTCTTCGCTCCTACCCCGCACCAATCTAGTCCCGCACATCCCGAGCGACGAACTCAGGGCCGTTATCTGCCTGGCTGTGAACGACGTCACGGGACCGGGCTCGATTGCGGTATTGCGGTCGCAGCCGAATGCAGGGGCGATCGTTCATCGCATGCGTGCGTCGGGTGCTTTTGTGAGATCGCATTCCTGGCCACTGGGGTGCCTCGCGCGCCGGTCTGGTGCTGGTTGCCTGCCGAAGGGGGCGGGATGGAGCGCCGATCGTGATGCTTTCGATCCGAGGCAGGATGGGCGCGAACATATGATCTGATCGCCGTCGGCGGATTGGTGGTGCTGGGGGAAGACGACGCTCCATCCTTCGGGCCCGATCGCTCAGCCGTCGGCAAAACTCGGCCAAGTCAGGAATCGCAGTCTTGACGACATCTCGTCTCCTCGTGACATCTAACCGGCTGAAGGCCAACAAATTTCTGTTCTCATCGGCCTTCGGAGAGTTCCGTTATTGGAGGAATTATGAGTATCATTACGGAAACCCCGGACAAAGACACTTCGGGTAACAAATATTACTATACGCCGATCGACGATCTTCTCTCGATTCCCGGCGCGAATATTGGCAGCGTCGCGGTCAACGGCTCCACGCATGGTTATACCCATGTGAATGGCGCGTCTGCCTTTTGGGATTATGACACCTATCAGGCCAATCTGACGGTGGGAGAGCAATACCGGCTGGTGCTGACCCCCGACGTTGAGGAAAACTTCTATTCCAACGAGATCGCCTGGGTGCAGGACGCCAGCGGCACGGACGTCGAGCTGCTCATGAACGTGATCGGCAGCACCTCGACCTATATCGACGGATCACTCTATTCCGATGTGTTCGAAATCTCCGAGACCGGGGCGCATTATTTCTCGGTCAACTTCTCGGTCCCCTACGACAAGCAGCTCTCTGGCAGCGTCGCCGATTTCGGCTATACCATCACGCTGATGCGCATCGGGCCGTCCATTCTGAACGGCAACGGACGCGCCAACACGCTGATCGGCGATTCCGGCCAGAACATCATCTCGGGTCTTGGCGGCAACGACACGCTGAAGGGGCTGGGGGATGCCGATACGCTGAAGGGCGGACGCGGCGCCGATCTGCTCAACGGCGGCAATGGCAAGGATTCCCTGTTCGGCGATGCCGGCAACGACAGGTTGCTGGGCGGGGCCGACGATGACATCCTCAACGGTGGCGCCGGCAAGGACAGGCTCGATGGTGGCAGCGGGGCCGATACGCTGACCGGTGGCAAGGGCGCCGATATCTTCATCTTCTCCTCCGCCAAACAGGCGCAGGGCGACAAGATCACCGATTTCCACCGGGCCGAGGGCGATGTGATCAACCTCAGCAAGATCGACGCCGACACCGGCCAACGGGGCGATCAGGCCTTTGACCTGATCGGCGACACCGGCTTTTCCGGCACCGCCGGAGAGCTGCGCGCCTGGACCAGCAAAGGCAATACCTTCATCGCGGGTGACGTGGACGGCGACGGCAAGGCCGACTTCCAGATCAAGCTGGAAGGCCTGTTCACCTTGGTGGACGCCGACTTCCTGCTTTAACCCGACTTCTCACAAAACGCGGCGCATTCAGGTTGCGCCGCGTTCGACGAAAGACTGCAGGCAACGGCGGACTGAAACCGGCAGGGACTATCCCATGGCCGGTGTGGTTTTCCGGCGCAGGTGTTTCAGTCGCAGCGACCGATGGTGTCGACCTCATAGGTGGTCTTGCCCAAACCCTTGGGAGGAACGGGCCGAAGATAGACTTTAAGATCACAGGCCTGCACCCGGATGGTCCATTCGGCGGCGCCATCGTCCCGGGTGCCGGTGTTGGAGATCGCCCCGATCGGCGCCTGACCCAGCGCATCGGCAATCCGCGCATCGCTCAGGATCGTGCCGATCTGCTCGGCGCTGTCGTAATAGGGGGAGAGCGCGGCCAGGGCGGGCGAGGCCAGCAGGCAGACGGCGAGGGCCGCGAGCCGGGGCAGGGGGGTGACGAGCGTCATGACGGTCTCCTTCCGGGGGCATAGCTGCCACAGTCTCGGCCAAAGTCGCGGCGAGGTACAGCGGCGCGCCGAGGTCTCGCGCAGAATATCTTGCGGAATTTTTCGAAAACTGCAGGGCGCCACCGGCGTTTGACCTCGGCCCCGCGATCTGGTCATCTGTCAGGGTGCGGTCCCTGCGGGCGGCTTCACCGATCCTTAGTCCGGATGTCCAAAGTGACAGAGCGTTTCCCCGCTGTTCTCTCCCGTCTTTGCCAGGGTGCCCTGCTGTTGCTGGCGCTGTCTGTCGCCCCCGCGGCGCGGGGGGCGGAGGCGCTGCGGATCGGCGTGCTCGACTATCTCGGCTCCGAGCATTCGCTCGGCCATTGGGCGGCGACCGAGGCGGCTCTGAACGCGGCCCTGCCTGAGTATAATTTTCGCCTCGAGGCGCTGGACCTCCGGCAGCTTGCCGCCGCGCTGGAGGCCGACCTGCTGGATTTCGTCATCACCAACCCCGGCAATTATGCCGAACTTGAATATCTCTATCACATCAGCCGGATCGCCACTGCCGAGGGCGATCAGCCGGTGGCTTCGACCCTCGTCACCGCCGGCGATCTGGAAAAACTCTCCGATCTTGGGGGGCGCAGGCTTGCCATCGTCTCGCCCGAGGCCTTCGGGGGCTTCCAACTGATCTGGGCGGAAATGGCCGATGCCGACAGCGGCCTGCCCGGGCGGGTGGAACTGGTGCTGACCGGCTATCCGATGCAACAGGCGGCCGAGGCGGTGCTGGACGGTCGCGCCGATGCCGCCGTGCTGCGCGCCTGTATGCTGGAGGAGCTGAAGGCGGCCGATCCCCAGCGTTACGCGCCGCTTCATGCCTTTGCCCTGAAGCCGGGGCAGGGCAGTGATTGCGCCCTCTCCAGCCCGGTGTTCCCCGGCTGGCCGTTTGCCAAGACGCGGGCCACGCCGCCGGAACTCGCCAAGAAGGTGGCGGTGGCGCTGCTCAGCATGGGGGGCGACACCCTCTGGACGGTGCCGCTTGATTACCAGCCGGTGCACGAGCTGATGCGCAAGCTGCAGATCGGCCCCTATGTGCGCAAGGGGCCGGTGTCGGTGCGGGAATTCGTGGCCGATTACCGCGACTGGTTGATCGCCCTGGCCGTCGCCCTGGCCTTCTGGGCGATCTATTCGGTGCGGATCGAAACCCTCGTGCGGCGCCGTACCCGAGCGCTGAACGACAGCAACGCCCAGCTTGTCCGCGAGATGGCCGAGCGCCGCCGCGCCGAGGAGGCGGAGCGGCAGAACCGCCGCGAGCTGGAGCATGTGGCGCGGCTCTCGATCCTGGGCGAGATGGCCTCGAGCATCGCGCATGAGCTGAACCAGCCGCTCTCGGCGATCTCGACCTATGCCCAAGGCATGCTGCTGCGGCTGAGCTCGGGCCGGGCAGAGCCGGAGGAGATGCGGCGCGCCGCCGGCGAGATCGCCGATCAGGCCACCCGGGCCGCCACCGTGATCCGCCGCATCCGCGCCTTTGTGCGCAAGCGCGAAAGCCAGATGGCGCCGGTCGATATCTGCGATTTCCTCGAGGAATGCGCCAGCCTCTATGCCGCGCCGGTCCATCGCGCCGGGGTCGAGGACGAGGTGATCTGTGACGACGGGCTGCCGAAGGTTCTGGGCGATCGCATCCAGCTGCAGCAGGTGATGCTGAACCTGGTGCAGAATGCGGTCGATGCGATGCTTGACACCCCGGCCGAGGCGCGGCGCATCACCATCCGCGCCGAACGCCGTGGCGATCCCGACCATGGCGCCGGCGTCTGCCTGTCGGTGCGCGACCGTGGCCATGGCATGGACGCCACCGCCATGGATCATTTCGCCGAGGCCTTCTATACCACCAAGCCCGAGGGCATCGGGCTGGGGCTGGCGCTGTCACGCTCGATCGTCGAGGCGCATGGCGGCTGGATGCGGGCCGAGGCGCCGGGCGATGGCCCCGGGCTGAACATCTCGATCTGGCTGCCACAGGAGCCCAACGCATGACCGACCGGGCGGTGATCCATATCGTCGACGATGACCGCGCCGCGCGCGAGGGGCTGGTGTTCCTGCTGTCCTCGCTGGGGCTCGAGGCGCGGGCCTATGCCGGCGCGGCGGCGCTGCTGGCGGCGATCGAGGACCAGACCGAGGGCTGCATCCTCGCCGATGTGCGGATGCCGGGGATGAGCGGGCTGGAGCTGTTGGACGAGCTTGGCCGCCGCGGCTGCCCGCTGCCGGTGATCATGATCACCGGCCATGGCGACGTGCCGATGGCGGTTCGGGCGATGCGCGCCGGGGCGGTCGATTTCTTTGAAAAACCGGTGAACGGCATGGCCCTGGTCGAGCGTATCAAGGAGGCGCTGGAACTGAGCCGCGCCCGCGCCGGGAGCGAACGCGAGAAGGCCCAGCTTGGCCGCCGCATCGACAGCCTGACCGCGCGCGAGGCCGAAGTCGCCCGCGCCGTGCTGCGCGGGCTTTTGAACAAGCAGATCGCCCATGAACTGGGGATCAGCCAGAAGACGGTGGAAATCCACCGCCACAACGCGATGGAGAAGATGGGGGCAAGCAGCGCCGCCGACCTGGTCCGCCTGCTGGTGGCGGCGGGGTGGGAGGGGTAGCGGGCTGGTTTGGGTTGGGCGGAGGGGCGGAGAGCTGACTGTTGGTGGTGCGGCACTGCAGTCGCGGCACATCGGGAAAGCGGACGGTCGAGGCGGGAGGCCCCATTGGGGGCCAGGGAGGGAAGCGGAGATTTGCAGGACAGTCCATGAATACAGCCACGAAGATGCTTCGGCGATCATCACTTTCCCTAGGCAAGGCTGGAACGCGGAAGGACTACCAATGGAAAAGCTGTGATCGTGCGCGCGATGGAGACGCAGGGATGAATGTTTCCGCCGACACATTCGAGCCAAGTGTTCCCCTGCAAGCTGACCACTTCGGACGCAGGGAATAACCTGCAAGCAGTCTTAAGATGCGTGACATAGATGGCAAGATCACTTAGTGATCGAAGAGACTGCACAATACTATTGTGTGCTGTTTGCCTTCGGCTGCATCAGCGGTGAGATCAGATAAATGAACCAGTTCAATTCCCCCAGCATGGGTGCTTCGCAGCTTGATGATGTGATAATTCCTGACAGGTTCGAGGCCCTTTCTCGCTTGGGTATGGATAATCTCGGCACGATAGTTGTGCCGGTGCCCGATATGCTTATCGAAATTGACTCGCTTCACAAAACCATGAAATCGTCTGGGCGAGGCGTATTCATGATCCTAAGAGGTGACTCTGGGGCTGGCAAAACTACTTTTCTCCACACTCTCGACCTCTATCGTGAAAATGTATCGACCATTTCCATTTCGGGAGGCGACGATGTCCCCGGCTTCCTGCGCACACATATCCCCCCCAGAGATTTGTCAATGGAGGTCATTGTTCTAGAGGAGCGAGAGGCCGCCCTATCGTTCACAGAAGAGGAGCTGGAGAGCTGGCTGCACGCAGTCAACGGTTTCATCAGAAGTGAAAAAGGGAAAAATACCCTAGTTGTATGGCCATGCAACAGTGACAAGCTGAAAGACCGTTTGGTGGCACTCTCGTTGACAATTGGTGGTAAAGCCCTTCTTGGGCGGAGAGAGGATGCGATTTTCTTTTCTGGGCCCGGCAAGAGCACCTACACTGAAATTGCGAGTAGAACCTTAGCAGTGCTTAATCAAGGAGCTGGTTTATCAGATTTTGGCCTCACGTCTGGTGATATCGAATCTTTGGCAAAAGAGTCGGATACGGTAGGCGATTTCCTTGGAGACCTACGTGACGAAATTATCGAAAAACAGAAATCCGTTTCCGGCTTGTTGGAGAAGGAACATCCAAATGTTTGGGTGGTGGTAGTCGCGGGCAATGAACCCGACGGAGAGGTGGCCGGGCTGACACGGGGCAACTTATCATTAGTTGATATGGACCGTCTCATGACTTCGACTGAAGCCAACATCGTGCAAGATTTGAAAAAGACGCCCGAAAAGTTGGGGCTCTTAGCTACCGTTTTGAATGCGAAAATCTTGCATCTTCCCGTGTTGGCGGCAACAGCATCGGTCCGCGCCTTTTCAGATGAAAAACTACAAGAGAAGCTAAAAAAAGAAGATTTTGCTCTGTCACCGAAAAAACCAGACGAAGCCATATCTAGGCTTCAACAATGTGAGCTAGGCTCTATATTCCAGCTTGGAAAGCAGAAGACGCTTGTTCGAGGGAAAAAGCTTGGAGACAAGAGCATTACTTCTTTCGAGAAGGTGGCAAGTGTTGCCCAACAAGATGATGCATCTGTGAATCGCGCGATTGGGAATGCGTTATTGGCCGCTGGACTGATCGATTCGTTCGACATAGAAGTTCCCCTTCCGGGAGCTTACGCTGTGCGCTCCGACATGTCGGTAACCGGAAAATTCGGAAAAGCTCGTATAGAAATGATGTGGCGAACGAAGACTGGAAGGGCTGATATTGCGAACTACACACTAAAAAAGCTTGAAGTTTACGGAAAGGCAATCGGATTCATAAAATAGACTTGTATCCATTTTCCCAACTTGCTTTGGTGGAGAGTGTCCTTCCGGGAAATTTTCTGCGCGTGGAGTCAAGACAGTTATGATGCTATATTAGAGAACTGGCTAACTATCCGGAAAATACTGCGAGCGCTAGTTTTTCGGGCGAAGTATAAATGCGCGCTCATGACTGAGCACTGCGTTGCCCGGCGCCAGGCTCGACCGTCCGCAGTGGGCCGAGATCACCATACCGAACGCGACGACAGTCGCCACTTCACAACTTTGATCCCCGCATCTGCGTCCTGCGTCCACGCTCCGGCACCAACCGTCAGCCCCGCCTTGATCCATGTCATCCCCGGCCTCAGGGATAACCCCTAGCCGCCCCGGGTTTCCGCCGATATCGCGGGGGCCGTCCCAGACCTAAACTCCGGCTGACCGAAGAAGGAAAGGATCAGCCACATGGACACCAACCGCCGCGGCTTTCTGGGCGCGATGGGTCGGGTCTCGATCGGCGCCGCGGCCACGGTGGCCGGCGCCGGCCAATCCGCCACAGCCGCCACCGAGCCCGATCACAAGACCCATTGGGGCATGGTGGTCGATCTGCGCAAATGCATCGGCTGTCAGGCCTGCACCGTCGCCTGCATCATGGAAAACGACGTGCCCGAGGATGCCTTCCGCACCCATGTCTCGGTCTACGAGCTGGTCAAGGACGGCCAGGATCCGGCGATGGTGATGCTGCCGCGGCTCTGCAATCACTGCGATACCCCGCCCTGCCTGCCGGTCTGCCCGGTCGAGGCAACCTTCAAGGCCGAGAGCGGCGAGGTTCTGGTCGATGCCAGCAAATGCGTCGGCTGCGCCTATTGCGTGCAGGCCTGCCCCTATGACGCGCGCTTCATCAACCACGAGACGCAGGTGGCCGACAAATGCACCTTCTGTTTCCACCGCACCAGTGTCGGCCTGTTGCCGGCCTGCGTGGAAACCTGCGTCGGCGGGGCGCGCAACTTCGGTGATCTGAACGATCCGGACAGCGAAGTCGCCCGCATGCTGCGCGAGAACGAGGTTTCGGTGCTGCGCCCCGAGATGCACACCAATCCGAATGTCTATTACATCGGCCTTGACGACATTCTCGACGGGCGGGTGGCCGGTGAGGCCGCCTATCGCCCGCCGCTGACCGGCGAGGCCCACGCCACCCATGGGGAGGGTCTTTGAAGATGGACGTGCAAATCCACGAACTCGTCGGTGCCGTGCATGAGGCAGCCTGGTTGCCCTGGGCGGTGCAGTATTTCTTTCTGATCGCCATGTCGGTCACCGCGCTGCTGCTGGCATTGCCGGGCTTCGTCTTCGGGCGGCAGGCGGCGCTGCCCAAGGCGCGGCTGGCGCTGATGGTGGCGGTCACCACCGGCATCACCGCGCCGATCGCGCTTCTGGCCGACCTGCACCAGCCGGGGCGGTTCTGGGAATTCTTCATCTATACCCACAAGACCTCCTGGATGGCCTGGGGCGCCTGGGTGGTGCCCTCCTATGTCGGGCTGCTGATCCTCTTCGCCTGGGCGATCCATCGCCCCGCCTTCCATCGCTGGGGCACGCAGGACTGGCGGTTCGCTTGGCTGTTCCGCCTGCTCAGCCTGGGGGGAGAGGCCAATTGGTTTGCCCGCCCGCTGGGGATGGCCGCCGGCGTCGCGGCGCTGGGCATCCTGGTCTATACCGGGATGGAGGTGACCATCGTGCGGGCTCGGCCGCTGTGGAACACCCCCTTCCTGCCGCTGCAATTCGCCGCCACCGGCTTTGTCGGCGCGCTGGGGGCGATGCTGGTGCTGGAGCGGGTGCTGAGCCGCGATGGCGCGCTCGAGGCGCGGCTGAACCGCACCCTCGCCGCCGCGCTCGCCGTTGTGGGGGCGCTGGGGATCGCCTGGTTCGCGCTGGCGATCTCGGGTCTGTCGCCCAAGCATTCCGAGGCGCTGGCCTCGGTCGCGGGCTTCCCGGTCTGGCAGAAGATCGCCGCCTGGGGGGCGCTGTCGATCGCGGTGCCCTTCGGGCTGGCGCTGGTCCTGCCGCGCAACAGCGGCTGGATCACCGGGCTGATCGCCATCCATGCCGCCTGGATGTTCCGCTGGACCGTTTTCATGGGCGGCCAGGCGGTGCCCAAGGTCGGATCGGGCCTCTATGACGCGCTGATGCCCACCGGCATCGCCGGGCTGATGGGGGTGATCGGCACCTTCGGCCTCTGGCTCTTCCTGATCATCGCCTACACCACCTTCATTCCCTGGGCCGAGGCCGGCCAGCCCGACGACGGGCGCGGCGCCAAGGCCCCCGGACATCCCGTCCGCTCTGTCTGAGGAGACACCATCATGTCCACTCGCCGAAATATCCTGAAAGGCGCAGCCGCTGCCGGTGCCCTCGGCACCTTCGGGGCCGGCTATGCCGAGACGCTGAAGAAACTGGCCAAGGGCAAATGGTCGGGCGAGGTGCCCAAGGCCGCGCTGACCGGCAATTCGCTGACGCCCGAATATGTCATCGACCCCGACACCGGCGATCTGGCGATGAACCCCGATATCGCCATGAGCTATACGATGTGCATCGGCTGCACCACCATGTGCGGCGTGCGGGTCAAGGTCGACAAGGCGCAGAACAAGGTGCTGCGGGTCACCGGCAACCCCTATAGCCCGATGAGCACCGATCCTTTCATCCCCTATGACTCCTCGGTCAAGGACAGCTTCCTGGCGATGGCGCAGACCGGCAAGGGCGAGGGGCTCACCAACCGCTCCACCGCCTGCGGCCGGGGCAATGCGGTGCTGCAGCAGGTCGACAATCCGCGCCGGGTGTTGAAGCCGCTGAAACGGGTCGGGCCGCGCGGGTCGGGCAAATGGCAGACGATCAGCTTCGAACAATTGGTCGAGGAGGTGGTCGAGGGGGGCGATCTCTTCGGGGAAGGTCCTGTCGCCGGGCTGCGCGAGATCCGCGATCTCGACACTCCGATCAAGGCCGGCGCGCCCGAGTTCGGGCCGCGCGCCAATGGGCTGGTGGTGATGAACTGCGTCGATGACGGCCGCGACAACCTGCTGCTGCGCTGGCTGAAGCAAAGCTATGGCTCGACCAACTTCGTCCGCCATGGCGCCTATTGCGGCGGCGCCTATCGGTCGGGATCGGGGGCGATGTTCGGCGACGTCAAGGGAATGCCCCATGCCAAGCCGGATTTCCTCGAGGCCGAATTCGTGATGTTCGTGGGCACCGCCCCGGGCAATGCCGGCAACCCGTTCAAGCGGGTGGGCAATCTGATCGCCAAGGCGCGCTCTGATGGCAAGCTCGACTATGTGGTGGTCGACCCGGTGCTGAACAACGCGCAGAACGGGCCCTCGGGCGAGCGGTCGCGCTGGGTGCCGATCAAGCCGGGCACCGATGGGGCGCTCGCCATGGCGATCATCGGCTGGATGTTCGATCACGACCGGATCAACCACGCTTATCTCGCCCAGCCCGGTGCCGCCGCGGCCGAGGCCGCCGGAGAGGTGAACTGGACCAACGCTACCCATCTGGTGATCGTCGAGGAGGGCCATCCCCGCTATGGCCGCTTCCTGCGCGGCTCCGACATCGGGCTGGCGGTGGAGGGCGACGCCTATTCCGATGCCGATCCCTTCCTGATCGCCTCCGCTGCCGGCCCGGTGCCGGCGGGGGCCGAGGCGGCGCCCCTGTTCTTCGACGGCATGGTCGAGACGGCCAAGGGGCCGGTGGCGGTCAAGACCTCTCTGACCCTGCTGCGCGAGGCGGCGGCGAGCCGCACGCTGGCCGAGTATTCCGAGGCCTGCGGCATCCCCGTCGCCACCATCGAGGGGCTGGCGAGCGAGCTGACCAGCCACGGCCGCAAGGCCGCGGTGAACTCCCACGGCGGGATGATGTCGGGCTCGGGCTTTTACAACACCTATGCGCTGATGATGATCAACACGCTGATCGGCAACCTGAACTGGAAGGGCGGCACCATGATCGCCGGCGGCTGGTTCCCCGACAACAAGGGGCCGGCCTATGATCTGGCCGAGTTCCCCGGCATGGTGACGCCCAAGGGCCTGCCGATCGGGCGCAACGTGCCTTATGAGAAGACCAGCGAATTCAAGGCCAAGAAAGAGGCGGGCAAGGCCTATCCCGCCGATGGCCCCTGGTATCCGCAGGCGCCGGGGCTGGCGACCGAGTGGATCAGCTCGATGGTCAACCACTACCCCTATGGGGCGGAGGCGCTGATCTTCCGCAATACCAACCCGGTCTATGGCGTCCCCGGCATCTCGCATGTGGTGGACAAGCTGAAAGACCCGAAGGTGGTGCCGCTGATCATCTCGATCGACCCCTTCATCAACGAAAGCTCGGCGATCTCGGATTACATCGTGCCGGATTCGGTGATGTATGAAACCTGGGGCTTCACCAAGCCCTGGGGCGGGGTGGCGACCAAGGCGACGACGGCGCGTTGGCCGGTGATCGAACCGAAGATGGAGAAGAACGCCGAAGGCCAGCGGGTGGGGCTCGAGACCTTCCTGATCGGCACCGCCAAGCAGATGGGGCTGCCGGGCTTCGGCGATCAGGCGATCCCGGATGCCGATGGCACCCTGCACCCGCTGAACCGGGCCGAGGATTGGTATCTGCGCGGCGCCGCCAATGTGGCGATGATCGGCAAGACGCCGGTGCCCGAGGCGACCGACGAGGATCTGGCGCTGTCGAACGTCGCCCGCATCCGCGCCGATCTTGAGGCGGTGCTGAAACCCGAGGAATGGCGCCGGGCGGCGACCATCTATGCCAAGGGCGGGCGCTACGAGAATATCGAACGCTCCTACCAGGGGGACAAGGCGACCTATGCCTTCGGTGCGGCGATGCAGGTCTGGAACGAGGGGCTGGGCAGCTTCCGCCGCGCCACCACCGGCAAGCGGATGTCCGGCGCGCCCATCTGGTTCGAGGCGGAATTCGCCGATGGCTCGAAGGTGGCCGATCATTATCCCGCCGCCGACTGGCCGGTGAAGGTGATGAGCTTCAAGTCCCCCTTGCAGAACTCCTATTCGGTGGGGGCCAAGGCGCTGCTCAGGATCGTCGCCTCCAACCCCGTGGTGGTGGGGCGCGCCCTGGCCGAGGCGCATGGCATCGCCAATGGCGACATGGTGCGGCTGACCACGCCGGGCGGCAGCCTGGAAAGCGTGGCGGTGGTGCGCGACGGCATCGCCCCCGACACCGTGGCGATCGAACATGGCTATGGTCACAAGGGGTTCGGCGCCCAGGACATCACGATCGACGATGATGTCTGGCCGGCCGATCCGCGGCTCGCCTCCGGGGTGTTGCTGAACGACATGGGGATGGTCGATCCGACCCGTGCGATGACCGGCGTCTGGGTTGATCCGGTTTCGGGCACGGCGGTGCGGCAGGGGCTGCCGGCGCGGATCGAACGGATCTGAGCCCCAAAACAAGTGGCGCGACGCGCGAGGGGATCGCGCGCCGCGCCTGCGACCTGCCCCCGGAAGGAGAGGGGGCGGGGATGGCTTGTGGCTCAGGCGGTCAGATCGGCGGTGGCCATCATCTCGATCCGCATGCCGGGCGCCACCAGTTCCTTGACCACCACGGTGGCGCGGTTGGGATAGGGCGCGGTGAAGTGACGGCGATAGACCTGATCGACGGTCTTCATGTCCTCACCTTCGATCAGGAAGATCTGCACCTGCAACACATGGTCCAGGGTGCCGCCGGCCTCGGCCAGAACCGCCTTGAGGTTCTGGATGGTCAGCTCCGCCTGCTCCTCGATCCCGGCTTGCAGAATGCTGCCGTCCTGCTGGACGGGGCCGTGATTGGTATAGACCATGTCGCCGGATTTCACCCCCCAGGTGAAGGGCTGGCCGGGTTCGGGCAGGCCGCCGGTCAGGATCTGTTTCATGCGCAGCTCTCTCTCAGTTGTTTCAGCACCCCATACCAGCGGTGCGCCGGGTCGATCAGCGCCAGGTGGGTGCCGAAATGGTCGGTGTCATCCTCGGCGAAGCTGGCAACTTCGGGGCGGGACTGCAAGAGCTGCCGCGCTTTGTCGTTCGAGGCCCGGACCCTGGCACTGTCCCGTTTCCCCCAGGTGAAATGCATCGGCAGGGCGATCTGGTCGATCCAGGCGAGCGGGCTTGCCTCCCAATCGTCGGCGGGGGCGTCGAGCACCATCTCATAGACCCGCGCCTCAAGGCTGCCGGGGGTGGGGCTGTCGCCGCGCAGATCGAGGATACCGCTGACCGGCAGGCAGGCTTTCAGCGCGCCATGGTCGAACCCATGAGCGATGCAGAGCGTGGGCCGCAGGGCGATTTCTGCCGCCAGATGGCCGCCGGCGGAATGGCCGGCCAGGAAAATGCGGGCCGGGTTGCCTCCGAATTGGGCGATGCGCGCGTGGATTTCGCGCAAGGCGGTGGCGACATCGGCCAGGATCACCGGCATCCGATGGTCGGGCGCCAGCCGATAGGTGGGGGCGACAAGAATCGCCTGCTGCGCCACCACTCCCGGCGCCATCAGCCCGCACCATTCCTTGTAGCCATTGGTCCAGCCGCCGCCATGCAGGAAGACGATCACGTCGAGCGGGCCAGCCGCCTCGGGGGCGAAGACATCGAACCGCTGCCAGGGTTCCGGGCCAAAGGTGATATCGCGATGGGCGGTGACACCGGGCCAGGGGCCGGTGGAGGCCGCCAGCGCCTGGGCGGCGTAAAGCTCGGCCGCGGGGAAGGGCAGCGGCGGTTGCGGCATCAGGTCGAATGTCATGATCTTGTTCTTTTCTTGGATCTTGCTGCCGGGCGGAGACCGCCCGGCAGGCGGTCAGTGATAGCCGAAGGCCTGCGGCAGGAAGAGCACGATCTCGGGCACCAGGATCAGCACCGCGAGCAGCGCGATCAGCGCCAGGAAGAAGGGGACCACCGCGCGGAAGATCTTCTGGATCGGCACCCCGGTCAGCGAGGCGAGCACGAAGAGCACCAACCCGTAGGGCGGGGTGATCAGCCCGATCATGAAGTTGATGATCGCCACCACGCCGAAATAGGTCAGGTCGATCCCCAGCGCCCGCGCCGTCGGCAGCAGCAGCGGGATGATCACCAGCAGGATCACCGATCCGTCCAGGAAGCAGCCCAGCACCAGCAGGATCAGGTTGACCAGCAGCATGAACTGGAGCTGCGACATCTCAAGGCCTTCGATCAGCGTCACCAGCGCCTCGGCCAGACCTTCGTTGGCGATGGCATAGTTCACCACGAAGGCCGAGGCGATCAGCAGCATGGTCGCGGCGGTCTGGCGGACGGATTCCTCGAACGAGGCCTTGAGCTGCCCTGCCTTCAGGCTGCGCAGCACCGCCACCCCCAGGACCATCGCCCAGAGCGCCGCGACGGCGGCCGCCTCGGTCGGGCTGAACCAGCCGCTCCAGATGCCGCCCAACAGCACCACGGGCAGGGTCATCGGGATGGCGGCGCGGCCGAACCGCGGCAGCGCCTCGGGCAGGGTGACCTTCTGGCCCTGTGGCAGCCCGTGGCGGTTGGCGACGGCGGCTACCGTCAGCATGATGACGCCGCCCATCAGCAGCCCGGGCACGATCCCGGCCAGAAACAGCGCGCCGACCGAGGAGCCCGACAGCATGGCATAGATCACCAGCGGGATCGACGGCGGGATGACCGAGGCGATCACCGAACCAGCGGCGGCGACGGCGACCGCCAGCTCACCGGGAAACTTGCCGATCTGGCGCATCATCCGGATCGACACGATGCCGGGGCCGGCGGCATCGGTGACGGCCGATCCGCTCATCGAGGAAAAGATGATGCTGACCAGAACGGTGACATGACCGGTGCCGCCGCGAAACCGGCCCATGATGGCATCGGCCGCCGCCCAGAGCCTTTCGCTGATGCCGCTCATGTTCATCACATTGGCGGCGAGGATGAACATCGGGATGGCGACCAGCACGTAAATTCCGGTCATCTGCCCCATCACCTGATCGGCCAGCAGCCCGACATCCTGACCCGTCGCCAGGAAATAGACGGCGCCGGCGGCGAACATCGACAATGCCAGCGGCAGCCGTAGCACCGCGCCCAGCACGAAGCAGCCGGCGAGAATCCAAAGCCCGTAGGTCACAGCACCTCCTCCGGCGTCGCGTCGAGATTGCTCAGCACCGCGCGCCAGTCGCCGAAGCAGAGGCGCACCAGCAGGATCAGCAGGCGGATCGCGATGGCGACCAGGAACACCACGAAGATCGAATAGACCCGGTCGAGCCTGAGACCCATCATGTCGGTGGTCGAGATCTTCATGAACATCACGTAATCGACGATGCCATAGATCGACACGGCGATGACCGCGACGAAACCGGCGGCGCCCAGCATCACCATGGCGCGTTGCCCGGCGGGCGGCACCAGCCGATAGACCACGTCGAAAGAGATATATTCAGGCCATTTCAGCACGAAGGCGCCGGCCCAGAACACCAGCCAGGTGGCGGTGAGGGTGACGGCCTCGTCCACCCAGGTTTGCGGCTGGCCGAACAGATGCCGCATGGTGACGCCATAGATGAACATGGCGAACATCGCCACCATGGCCAGCGTCGCCAGGCCCGAGGCGAGCCGCGACAGGCGGGTTGAAAGGGATTTGATCATGGCGGGCGGGGCTCCGGTAACTGCGAGAGGCGCGGACGGATCGGGCCCGGAGGATGGCTCCGGGCCCGTCACTGCTCAGGGCGCGATCACTTGACCGCTGCGATGTCCTCGGCGAGGCCGGGCACCCAGTTCTTGGTCAGCCCTTCCTTCTCGTATTCGGCCCAGACCGCCTTGCGGAAGGCTTCGGTGTCGACTTCGGTGATGGTCAGCCCATCCGCCTTGAAGGTCTCGACCGCGCTGGCCTCGTCGGCGAGGGTCGCCTCGATCTCTTTCTGAACGGCGGCGCTGGTGACCTTGCGCATCACATCCTGCTGTTCGGGCGTCATCTGGTCCCAGGTCTTTTTCGAAATGGCGACGAAAACCGGCTGCACCAGGTGCTTGGTCAGGATCACCTGTTCGGTCTGTTCCTGGAACTTCCAGTCGCGGGTCAGGTTGGTGGGGTTGTCCTGACCGTCGATCGAACCTGTCTTCAGCGCCAGATAGACCTCGGTGATGGGCATCGAGACCGGGGTGGCCCCCAGCGCCTTGGCCAGCGTCTGGAACGCCGGTCCCGGCGGCATGCGCATCTTGACGCCCTTCAGATCCTCGGGGCCCTTCACGTCGCGCAGCTTGCGCAGGTTGACGGTGCGGGTGCCCAGATAGGCGGTGTCCAGGATCACCACGCCGGTCTTGTCCTCCACGTCGTGATAGAACTTGTCGCCGATCGGGCCGCGGAAAACCTCCAGCATGTGATCGCTGTCACGGAACAGATAGGCGGCGCCGAGCAGCCCGTATTCCGGCAGTTGCTGTTCGATCTCGAAGGTGACCGGAGAGGCCATTTCGAGGTTGCCGCGCATCAGCGCCGGCAGCTCGGTCCCCTGTTTGAACAGGGAACTGGAGTGGTGGACCGAAATGTCGAAGTCGCCCGGAAACTGGCTTTCCATGCCGGATTTGATTTCTTCGAACATGGTGGTCAGCGGCGCCCCGCCCGGCCCGGCGGTCGAGATGCGGATCTTGATCTCGGCCAGCGCCGGGGCGGCGAGGCCGATCACGGCTGCGGCCGCGAGGGCGGTGATTTTCTTGAAGGGGGGCATGGGGATCTATCCTCCGGGTTGGGTTGGATGGTCGCGAAGGGGCGCGGTCGGTGTGAGCCTTCGGCGCCCTTCGTTCTCGTTGGAATCGGTGATTTCCCGAATGTTCGTTCTTTACATCGAAAATGTATGATTTTATAAAATCTATGAGTCAACACAAAATCTGAATGGGTCAGATGCCGCAGCCAGCCAGCGCCTATGAAATGCTCAGAACCGAAATCCTGATGGGCAGGCTTGCCCCCGGGCAGCGGTTGCGGGTGGCCGATCTGAATGCGCGCTACAAGCTGGGGCTGACCCCGATCCGCGAGGCGCTGGTGCGGCTCAGTTCCGAAGGGCTGGTGCTGTCCGAGGCCAATCGCGGCGCCCGGGTGCGCGACGCCTCGATGGAGGAATTGCACGATCTGCTGGAAACCCGGCTGGATGTGGAACGCTGGTGCCTGTCGCGGGCGATGCAGCGCGGCGACGAGGAATGGGAGGCCGAGATTCTGCGCGCCGAACACCTGCTTGCGCGGGCGTCGATGCCGGTCAGCTCAGAGGATATGGAGACCGCGATCCGCTGGGAGCGGTTGCATCGTCAGTTCCACCGCACTCTGGTCGCCGCCTGTGGCTCGGAGTGGAAGCTGCGGATCTGGGACATGCTGATGGATCATTCCGAACGCTACCGCAACCTGCGACTGCTGAATTTCCGCCGGTCCGAGGCGGACGTGCGCGACATCAACGCCGAACATGCCGAGATCGCCCGCGCGGTGATCGCCCGCGACGAGACGCGCGCCCTGGCGCTGATGACCGATCACCTGTCGCGCACCATGGCGGCGGTGGAACGGCTGATGCTGGCGCAGATGGAGACTGTGGGAGGCTAGGGCCTCCGTTCAGGCGGTGGCGTCCCAGACCCGCAGGATGTCCTCCGACTGCATCACCAGCCCGGTGTGCAACGAGATGATCTTGAGCGCGGCCTGTTCCATCTCCTCGTTGGTGCCGCGCACCAGATCGGCGGCGACGCAGACGCGATAGCCGATGTTCGAGGCGTCGAAGGTGGCGTTCAGCACACAGCAATCGGTCATGCCACCGTTCAGCACGACGCGCTTGACGCCCATCGAACGCAGCAGGAAATCCAGATCGGTGGGATAGAAGGGCGACAGCCGCCGCTTGGTCTCGACGATCAGGTCGGTGTCGAGCACCTCGGTCGAAAAGTCGTTCCAGCGGGTGCCTTGGATGGCGTGCTGGTCGATGCCGGGGATCTCGCCCACCGTCAGGGGGAAGAGGGTGCGCCAGGCCGCGGGATGAGCGCCTTTCAGATCGTCCTCTCCGGTCGCGCGCAGGACGGAACGCACATGGATCACCGGCACCCCCAGCGCCCGGGCGGCGCGGTGAAAGGCATTCACCGGTTCGATGATCTCGCGCCCGCGCGGCGCCGGGCAGGGGCACATCGGATCGGTCGAGAGATGCCCCTCGTGCATGTCGATGGAGATCACCGCCGTATCCGGGCGCGATACCCATTCTGAGAAGACATCATCGGGGATCTCTTTCTCGGTGCCGTAGACGAGGGCCTTCATCATCTTGTCCTTTCGGGGAGAGGGGGCGCGCCGATGGCCCGCCCCCGGTCGCGTTACACCTCGGTGCAGGCCAGCCGGATGGCGTTGCCATCGGGGTCGCGCATCACGGCCATGTACCAGTGGTAATAGGTCATGAACTGTTCCTGCACCATGGTGGCGCCCAGCCCCTTGGCTTTCTCGACGATGGCGTCGAGCGCCTCCTTGCTGTCGCATTTGAAGGTGAAGGCGGTCTGGTCGCCGTCGCCCGGCTTGCGCGGCTCCAGCCCCAGCATTTCATAGGCCGCCAGCGCGCTGAAGCCCACCATACACTCCCCGGACATGTAGCCCCGGAAGACGTCGGAGCGCAGCCCCTCGTTCTCGGTCAGATCGAAGCAGTCGCGATAGAACTCCGACAGTTCGATGAAGTTTTCGGAAAACAGGCTGACCTGCATCAGAAGGTTCATTGGTCTTTCCTTGCTCAGGCTTATTGGGGCTCAGGCTTATTTCGCGGCGATGCCGAAGCTCTTTTCGAACTGCGCCCGCAGATGCTCGCCCGCCGTCATCGCCGGGTATTTGGCATAGCCATCGTGTTCCAGGATCGTGGGGGCGCATTCCACTTTGTAGAAATACTCCGGATCGCAGAAGGTCGGGCTGGAATAGCGGGTCTTGTCGGTCTTGTTGTTCAGCACCCGGTGATAGGTGGCCTTGTAGCGGTCGTTGGTGATCACCGGCAGCATTTCACCGAGGTTGATGATATAGGCGCCCGGGATCGGCGGGGCCGAGATCCATTGGCCGTCGGCATTGCGCACCTCGAGCCCACCGATGTCATCCTGCAAGAGCAGCGTCAGCAGGCCCCAATCGGTATGCGCGCCGGCGCCGAGCTGATTGGCGGCCGCATCTTTCGGCATCGGCGGGTATTTCAGGATGCGGCAATAGTGCAGCGGTTCTTCCAGCGCCTGGTCGAAGTAATCCTCGGGCAGCTCCAGCGACAGCGCCACCATCCGGGCCAGATGACGGCCGAGATCAAGCACCCGCTCGACATAGGCCTCATACTGCGGGCGGAACTCGGGGAAGGCCTCGTTCGGCCATTGGTTCGCGCCGGTGCCGGGGACTTCCAGCTTGGTATAGCGGTGATCGGGGCCCGCCTCGACCGAGGACATATAGCCCTCCTTCAGGTCGGGCGGCGAACCTTCGTCGAGGGTCTGCGCCGCCATCGGCTCGTAGCCGCGGGTGGAGTGCTGCTGGACGGAATCGAGCTTCATCTTCTCTTCCATCGGCAAGTCGAAGAACTGGGCCGCCAGCTTGAGCTGGGCGTCCATCACCTCCTGCGGGATGCCGTGGTTCTTGATGTAGAAAAAGCCGGTGTCGACGCAGGCCTTGTGGATTTCCCAGGCCACCGCCTTGCGCTTTTCCAGATCGTCGGAAAAGCTGTCAGTCAGGTCGATCAGCGGGATTTCCGTCGCCGCGTGCGGGGGTTCGTAGATGATCATGGGTGTTTCCTTCTCCGTGTTGGTGGGGGAGGGGCGGGAGGATCAGCCCCGCTCCTCCCTTATGTGGTGTTGGCCAAGGGCAGCCGGCTGTGACCAGCGGTCACGACCGCGAGCGGCAGCCCAGATCATGACGGCCAGGGTTGCGAGATAGGGGGTCATTTGCAGGAAGTAGCGGGGCACATCGAAGCCGGCGGCGGCGATGCGGGGGATCAGCGCCTCGATACAGCCGAAGAGAATGGCGCCAAGGAGCGCGCGCCAGGGCTGCCAGCGGGCGAAGATCACCAGTGCGATGGCGATCCAGCCACGGCCGCCGACCACGCCGTCGACCCAGATGCGCGAGACGGCGACCGTCAGGTATCCGCCGGCAAGCCCGATCAGCGCGGCACCGATCAGGATGGCGGCGAAGCGGGTGGCGGTCACGTCGATGCCGGCGGCGTCCGCCGCGCCGGGATTTTCACCCACGGCGCGCAGGGTCAGGCCGAAGCGGGTCTTGTTCAGCATCCAGACGGTCAGGGCGCAAAGCACAAGGGTGACATAGACGATCACGTCCTGGCCCAAAAAGATCGGCTCCAGCCCCTGGATCGCCTTGTTGGTCCAGCGCTCGGCCGAGGCGATATAGCTGGTCAGCGCCTCGGCGAAGAACACCAGGGCGAGGCCCGAGATCACGTGGTTGATCCGGAAGCTCGCCACCATGATGGCGAAGATCAGCCCCATCGCCATGCCGGCGAGCATCGAGCCGCCAAGCGCCAGCAAGGGATTGGCGCCATGGATCATCAACCCGACGCCGGCCAGGGCGCCGGCCAGCATCAGGCCTTCGGCGGCTAGGTTCAGAACGCCGGCGCGTTCGGTGATGATCAGCCCCAGCGCGGCAATCGCGAAGGGGGCGGCAAAGCCGGGGATATTGATCAGCCAGTTGAGCAGAAAGTCACTCATGCCGCGCTCCGCCAGTTCATGCGATAGGTCAGGAAGAATTCCGAGCCGGCGACGCAGATGATGAAGATCGCCTGCACCAGTTGCACCAGCGCCGAGGGCACGCCGAAGAAGACCTGAAGGCTCTGGCCCAAAAGCATCAGCACCGCCATGAAGAAGGCGACGATGACCACGCCCAGCGGGTGGTTGCGGCCCAGAAAGGCGATCAGCACGCCGGAGAACAGATAGCCCACGAAGAAATCCTGGGTCATCCGCCCTTCGATCCCGGCCGAGATGGCAAAGCCGGTGAGCCCGCCCACCGCGCCCGAGCCGAGGATCGAGGCGACCGAGAGGCCGAGGACCGGAACGCCGACAGCGCGCGCCATGGTGGCGTTCGAGCGCATCAGGTCGATCAGATAGCCCAGCCGCGAGGCCGAATAGACCCACCACAACACCAGCGCCAGCAGCCCCGACAGCGGCAGCGCCCAGGTCAGGTTCATCCAGCCGAGCTGCGGCAGCTTCTCGAAGGCCTCGTATTGCTCGGTATGGGGGAAGGCGCTGACCGGGTCTTTCCACGGGCCGTAAAGCAGGTGCAGCAGCAGGTTGAAGGCGACGTAGTTCAGCAGGAGTGTGGTGATCACCTCGTTGACGCCGAGCTTGATCTTCAGAAGACCGGGGCCGGCGACCCAGATCATGCCGCCAAGCGCCGCCGCCACCGCCATCAGCAGCAGCCGCGTTTCCGCCGGGCCGATGTTGTGGATCGCGACATAGGAGGCGAAGATCGAGCCAAGGATCATCTGCCCCTCAAGCCCGATGTTCCAGAAATTGGCGCGAAAGGCGATGGCGGTGGCAAGCCCCGCGACCACCAGCGGCGCCATCTGCGCCAGTACCGATCCCAGTGCGCGCGGGCTGGAAAAGGCGGTGTTCATGATCTCGGTGCCCAGATCGCCGGGCGGCACGCCGGCGCCGGCCAGCAGCAGCACGGAAATCAGAGTCGCCAACAGCAGGCTGCCGACATAGACGCCGATCCGCAACCGTTCGGCGATGCTCTGGCGCGGCTCGAGCAGCGGCACCAGCCGCAGGCGGGTCTTCGGTGCCGGGGGGACGGGGGCGGTCATCTGGGTATCAGTCATGGGTCACCATCGCCGCGCCGATTTCCGCGCGGTTCGCCGGGGCCTTGAATTCGGCCACCAGCCGGCCACCGGCAAGCACGCCGATGCGGTCCGACAGCAGCAGGATTTCATCCAGATCCTCGCTGATCAGGATCACCGCCGCGCCGCCGTCGCGGGCCGCGCGCAGCCGGTCGTGCACCGCGGCACCGGCCCGCACATCAAGCCCGCGCGACGGGCTATGGGCCAGAACCACCTTGGGGTGGCCCTGGAATTCCCGCGCGATCACCAGCTTCTGCGCATTGCCGCCCGACAGGAGCGCCGCCTTCTGCCCGAGGCTGCGCACGCCCTGCACGTCGAAGGCCTTGATCGCCGCGCGCGCCTCGGCCCGCGCCTTGGGGCGGTTGAACCACAACCAATTGCCATAGCGGCCGGCGAGAGCGCCGTTGACGGCGTAATTGTCGGCGATGCTGACCCCGCCGGCCAGCCCGTGGCGATAGCGGTCAACCGGAATGCAGGCGAGCCCGTTGCGGCGCCGGTGCGCCGGACCTGCGTGGGTGACATCGCCATGGCCGGCGATCTCGATCGAGCCCGCCTCGGGCAGGCCCAGACCCATCAGCACCTCGGCCAGTTCGTTCTGGCCGTTGCCGGACACGCCGGCGATGCCATAGATTTCGCCGTCCTTGACCTCGAAACTGACGTCGATCAGCCCCTTGCGGCCACCGTCGCCGGCCATCTTCACCTCATTGAGCCGGATACGCGATCCGCCGACATGGGGCGAGGGTTCGGGTTCCTCGACGATGGTCTCGCCGACGATCAGCGTGGTCAGCCGGGCCGGGTCCATGTCCTTGGGCAGGGTCTCGGCGATCTTGCGGCCCTGCCGCATCACGGTGATCCGGTCGGAGTGATAAAGCGCCTCGTGCAGCTTGTGGGTGACCAGGATCACCGCGCTGCCGCTTTCCGCCAGCCCGCGCATCAACTGCATCAGCGCGCGACCGTCGTCTTCGCCCAGAACCGCGGTGGGTTCGTCCAGGATGACGATGCGGGCGCCGGCGACCAGAACCTTGAGGATCTCGAGCCGCTGCTGTTCCGAAACCCCGAGCGTGCCGACGCGCGCCTCAAGGTCGATCTGGAACCCCATGCGCCCGGCCAGATCCAGCGCCTGCTGCGCGACCTCGGCGGGCGGGCGCCCGGGGTTGAAAAGAAGGAGGTTCTCCAGAACCGTGAAGGCCGGGACCAGCTTGAAATGCTGGTGCACCATGCCGATCCCCTTGGCCGCCGCATCGCGCGCGCCGGAGATGGTGACCGGTCGGCCGTCCAGTTCGATCTGCCCGTCGTCGGGCGCATAGAGCCCGCAGGCGATGTTCATCAGGGTGGATTTGCCGGCGCCGTTCTCGCCCAGAAGCGCGTGCACCTCGCCCGGCGCGACGGAAAAATCCACGCCGTCGAGGGCTTTGAACCCCCCGAAACTTTTTGACACGGAGCGCAGGCTCAACGCGTTGGTCATCTCAGGCGTACTTTCGTTATAGGTCTGGCCCGCATCAAAGGCGCGATGCGGGCCGGGTCTGCTTGATCGTTTCGGGGACTGCGGGGATTACTTCCCGCCGGTCACGCCATCGACGAACCAGTCCATCGCCCAGAGATCGGCATCGCCCAGCACTGCACCCTCTTCGACGCGCAGCTTGCCGTCGCGGTCCTTCAGCGGGCCTGCGAAGATCTGTTTGCCGGCGATGATGGCGTCACGCTCGGCCATGACCTTGTCCTTCAGCTCGGCCGAGACCGCGTCGCCGCAGCAGGCGATGTCACCGCCGCCCTCGGCGATCGACAGGAAGGCGCCATAGGGCGCCGGTTCGAAATTGCCGGCCGAGATCTTTTCAATCTCGGGCTTCAGGAAGCGATCCCAGGTCCAGACCGAGGAACATTGCGTGGCCTTGCTGAATTCCGACAGGTCGCGGTGGTGGCCGGTGCCATAGATGCCATGTTCGGCGGCGACGATCTGCGGGGTGGGGGTGTCGACGTGCTGGCCAACGACATCGACACCCTGTTCGATCAGCGCCTCGGTGGCGGCGCGTTCCTTGACCGGGTCGCCCCAGGCGCCGGTGAAGACGACGCTCAGCTGTGCCTCGGGGTTCACCTGGCGGGCGCCCAGCAGATAGGCGTTGACGGTCCAGTTCACCAGGCCGAAGGGGTTGGCGGCAACAAAGCCGATCTTGTTCGACTTGGTCAGCCCGCCGGCCACCATGCCGCAGAGATATTGCGTCTCATAGGTGCGGCCGTAGACGCTTTTCAGGTTCGGCCCGTTGGTGGTGCCGGCCGGATTGATGAAGACGATATCGGGATATTGTTCGGCCAGTTCCTTGAAGGTGTCGGAATAGCCGAAGGCGGAGCCGATGATGATGTTCGAGCCGCGCTCGATGAACAGCTCGGCCGCCGGGCGGATGGCGGTTGCCGATTCGGGGATTTCCTCGGCCTGCGGGATGCGCATGCCCAGATCTTTCTCAAGCTTCTTGCGCGCCTCGTCGATCGATTGTGACCAACCGCCGTCATTGCTCGGGCCGAACAGGATGACGGCGGGTTTCGGGTTGCCGGTGGCGGCGAAGTCGTTGGCCTGGGCCACGCCGGCGAGCTGCGCGGTGGCGAGGGCGCCGACCGTGGCAAGCTTCAGGACGGAACGAAAGATGGTCATAGAGCTATCCCTGCGATATATCGTTGGGCGCGCGGCATCGGCCGCGCGTATTGGCTCCGCATCCTGCTGATGCGGTTGGGGTGACTGGATGGCCGGTCTTTCCGGACCCGGCCCGCTGACCTCAGCCAAGAGCTCTTTATACGTCAAATGAATCGCGGGGCTTTGCGCCCCCTGATCATTAACATTTTTTCCAATCGGTCAAAAAATGAGCGCCGGGCGCCTTCCTCCTTGCCGGCGGCAGGGCGGGGAGGGATCGGAGAATCGGATTCGGGGAAGGTTGCCGTCTGATCGCACAGGTGGCGGCGGAAGACCATCAGGACCGCTCGACTGGGGGCGAGCGGTCCTTGAGCCCTGGGGGGCGGTCCCGCGCCCCGGGACGGGCGCAGGGAAGGGAGAGGGTCAGGCGAAGAGCGTGCGGCGCAGGGCCGGCGGCAGCAGCGGCGCAGTCAGCGCGCCGGTCAAGGTCAGCAGGCCGCGCCGCAGGTCGGAAAAGAACCCGGCCGGGCTGGCACCGATGCCGGCCAGCGCCAACTGCAGCACATCGCGCACCGGGGCCCCGTTCCTGAGCGCCCGCCGCGCGAGATAGCGCAGATGGATCGCCTCGCCGCGGGGATTGGGGGGATGGCCGAAGCGCCGCGCGGTGTCCAGCGCCGCCTCGCGCCCGGCGCGCAGGGCGATCAGGTGGTCCGAGAATTCCCGGGTCTCGATCGGGCAATGCACCAGCGTGTCCTTCGTGCCGACCACCCTGAACCCGTAGCCGCACAGGCGGATCAGCCATTCCATATCCTCGCCCTCGGGCAGCAGGGTGTCGAAACCGCCGGTGGCGGCGAAGACCGCGCGGCGCACCACGATGTTCGACAGGGTCGCCACCGGGTCTTCGGTCAGCAGCATCTGAACGGTCAGATCGTCTTCCTCGGCCTTGGACAGGCCGCGCGGCAGCGGCCCATCGAAGAAGACCACCCGGGCATAGGCCGCATCAATGCTGGGATCGGCAAAGATCCGTTCCATTCGCGCCAGCTTGCTGGCCTCCCAGATGTCACCAGGGGCGCAGAAGGCGATCAGCTCGCCGCGCGCCTGGGTCAGGGCGACGTTGACGGCGTGGGATTTGCCGGCGCCGGCGTGGCGGAGCAGGTGGAAGCGGCAGTCGCGATCGACGTAAGCGGCGGCGATGTCCCGGCTGGCGTCGGTCGACCCATCGTCAATGATCAGCGCTTCCCAATCCGGGTGGGTCTGAAAGCGGATGCTTTTCAGCGTGCGTTCCAGCGTTGCGGCGTCATTGAAACAGGGGATGACGATGGTGAAGGGCAGGGTCTGCATTTCAGATCATCCTTGCGAAAGGGAAAAGGGGAAGCCAGCCCAAGGGGCGACTGCCGCGATGGCCGGATGTCTCCTCGTCCGGTCTGCCGCTGCGGGCAGGCCGGAGACCGCCGGAAGGCGGTCGAGGGGGCTGAGGCGATCACAGGTCATCATGGCAGTCGCTGTCCTTGGGGTGGTGCCGTTCATTCGGCATGGTCCCTTTTACCCCGGGGCGGCGCCGGTTTCCTCTGCGCGGGGGGAGAGGAGAAGGGCGCAAGTGGTCGGTTTCCTATCCGAAAGGATATGGCCCTTGTCCGATCTTGGCCCGAAAAGGGCTCAGGCGGCGCGGCGCCAGGATTCGAGCGCCTGGCGGCTGCGCGTCCAGAGTTCGACCAGCGCGGTCAGATCCTCGGGTGGGACCGGCTCACCGCGCCGCGCCAGCAGTTCGATCCGCTGCAGCGCCTGACGCAGGGCCTGCGCCCCGAAGGTGCTGCAGGAGCCGGCGCACTTATGCGCGATCTCCGCCAGTTCGGTCAGCTCTGCCCGGCTCGGTCGATCCGGATGGGGACGGCTCAATGCGGCGATGATCTGGTCGGTTTCGGCCAGGAAGCGCCGATAGAGATGGCTGCCGCCCTCGGCTCCAAGCCCGGCCCAGAGGGTGGCGATCTGATCGGTATCCAGAAGCGCGCCATCGCCGGGGCTGGGCGGCGGCGCGACCGGTGCCGGCAGCTCTCCGGCGGTGGCGCGGGCGAGGACATCGGCCAGCTCATCGCGGTCGAGCGGTTTGGCGATGCAATGGGTCATGCCGGCGTCCTGGAAGCGGGCGATCTCCTCGGGGAGGGCATGGGCCGTTACCGCGATGATCGGCGCCCGTGCCGAAGGGCCGCTGCCGGCCCGGATCTGGCGTGTCGCCTGGGTGCCGTCCAGCACCGGCATGGAGATATCCATCAAGATCGCATCAAAGCGCCGGCGGCCCGCCAGTTCGACACCGACGCGGCCGTCAGCGGCTTCGGTCACCCGATGGCCATCGGCCTCCAGCATCGCGCGCGCGACGAAGCGGTTGATCTCATTGTCCTCGACCAGCAGTACGTCAAGCGGCGGCAGAGCGGGCCTGACCGGGGGAGGGGCGGCCTGGGCGGTGTCCTCCGGGACTTCGGCTGGCTTCAGGGGCACCCGCAGCCAGAACAGGCTGCCTTCGCCGGGCTCGCTTTCGGCGCCGATCTCGCCGCCCAGCATCTGTGCCAGCCGGCGGGCGATGCCCAGCCCCAACCCGGTGCCGCCGGCCTGACGGGCATAGGAGGAATCGAGCGTCTCGAAGTCGTGGAAAATCCGCTCCAGATCCGCCTCGGCGATGCCGATGCCGCTGTCGATCACCCGGAATTCGACGGTGTGGCCGTCGCTCAGCGTCTCCACCTCGATCTCGACGGTGCCGTCGCGGGTGAATTTCACCGCATTGCCGGCCAGGTTCAGCAGGACTTGCCTGAGCCGCCTGGCGTCACCGATCGCGCCCTCCAACATCGGGCCGATCGGGCGCCAGCTCAGGCTGTTGCGGTTTTGCGCCGCCATTGGCGCCGCGGTCTCCACCACCCCGTTCAGCAACTGGGGAAGCGAGAATGGCCGGTGTTCGGGGCGCATCTTTCCGGCCTCGTACTTGGCCAGATCGAGCACGTCGTTGACCAGCCCCAGAAGCTGCCGACCCGAGGATTGCATCCGGTCGAGCAGCGCGCTCTGCTGTTCGGTGAGGCTGTGATCGCGCATCAGCTGCATCGAGCCCAGCAGCCCGTTGAGCGGCGTGCGCATCTCGTGGCTCATGACGGCGAGGAATTCCGCCTTGGCCCGTTCGCCGGCCAGGGCGCGGTCGCGGGCGATGGTCAGCCCCTCTTCCGCCGCCTTCCGGCGCGAGATGTCGCGCAGATAGGCGACGAACAGCCGCTCGGTATCCGCCTCCGCCCGGTCGATCGAGATTTCAGCCGGAAAGCGACGGCCGGACCTGTCCATGGCGGTGATCTCAAGTTGTTTTTCATGCGCTTCGGGTGCGCGCTCCCGATCGAGGAAGCGCAATTCGCCTCGGCGCAGGCTTTCAGCCAGCTCGGAGGGAAACAGCAGATCAATGGCGTTTTGGCCGCGCGCCTCCTCGCGCGAATAGCCGAAGATGCGCTGGGCGGCGGGGTTGAATTCCCGGATGATGCCCCAGGTATCCGTCACCACGATGGCGTCGAGGGCGGTTTCCACGATGGTCCTGAGCCTGCCGGCGGTGCGCTGCACCTCTTTCGCGCGGGTCTGTGCCAGTCGAGCCAGCCGGAAAAAGGAAATCGTCAGCAGCACCAGAACCGCCAGCAGCACCGCCAGAACCGTTGCGATCGTTAGCAGGGTCCGGATCAGGTTCTTGCGGCGCTCGTCCGTGATCTGCGCGAAAGAGGACAGCCCTTTTAGCGAGAAGTCGCGCACATCCTCCGCGATCCCGTGCGATTCCTGGGCCAGCCGCGGCAGCGCTGCAAAAAGCACCTCGTCCGGCCCGTCGATCAGGGGAATCGTCTGGTCGAGATAGCTGCGCACGCGGCTGCGCGGCAAATCATAGGTCGGATCCGCGCGCAGCGTGCGGAACACCTGGCCATTTTCCAGCGTCGCCATTCGGCTATAGAAGATGTCAAAGCGCCGGCGCAATTGATCGAGCCGGGCGGGATCGGTCCGCGCCTGCTCCAGCTCCAGCCGGAATTGCAGGAACTCCACATCTGCCTGGGCGAGACTCCATTGCAGATTGTCCGAATTGGCTTGCGACAGCGAATCCAGCTCGCGCAGTACCATCCAGGACATGCCGCCGATCAGCGCGATGCAGAACACGAGCACCAGCGCCACCGCACTGTTGCGCGTCCGTGATGCTCTGCCCTGGGAGATGGTGGGGGGGATCATATTGTCATCCCGGGCTGGTGACTTTCCTATTCCACGGTGATGCGGTCCAGTTGCCAGATGCTGCGCGAATAGGTGACTTCGCCTTGATAGGCGGGATTGGTGTCATAAGGGTAAACGATCCACAACGGCCCCTTCTCGCGCACCGACATCGGCTTGTCATTGCGCAGATAGGCCACGATCGGCCCATCCTCGACCCAGTCGGATTTGGGGATGTCGATCGCATAATCGTTGATCGCCGTGGCCTTGAGAGTCTTGCCGGTGGCGCCAACCGCCTGCATCAGCCGGGCCAGCGGCACCCCGGTGAACCGCTGCACGCCATCGGTCCAGATGGTGGAGGTTTCAATGGTCACTGGCCCCAAGGTCTCCAGCAGGGCTTCGTCGAATTGGGCGGTCCCCCCGACATTGGTCTGAGAGATCGCCCCGGAGATGGTGAGCAGGACCTCGCCCCGCGGGGGGGCGAGATCCTGCGCCACGGCGCGGAGGGGGAGAGAGAGCGCCATGACAAGAATGAGGCGGGGCAGCAGGGCAAGCATGACCTGAAAGGGGCGATGGGGCATCTTAAACTCCGTACAACTTAGGAGGGATCATAACATGGAATGCACCGCCATTGGTGGGGCATCGGCAGAGGGCCCCTATCCAAACGGATAGGAGGTTTTCGCGGTCGCCCTTCTTCTGCCGTTTTTCCACGGTTCACTGGCGACAGGCGCCGCCGCGGAGGGCGATTGTTTCGATTGACGCATGAGCGCGGCGGCTGAGAAGATGGCTGCTCAGGGTGGGCTGGGGATTGATCTCGGGACTGATCCCAGGAACGATCCGGTGCCGCAGGATGCGCCGACAGGAGGGGAAGGCATGCGAATACTGATTGCCGACGATCACATGCTGTTGCGCGATACGCTGGTTCTCTATTTCCAGAACGAGGAGGGGATCGAGACCGCCACCGCCGCCGATTTCGACGAGGCCGAGCGCATGCTGCGTGAGGGGGACGGGTTCGATCTGGTTCTGCTGGATTTCTCCATGCCGGGAATGAACGGGCTGTCAGGGCTGACCAGGATGATGCAGATCCCGGGCCACCACCGCGTCGCCATCATCTCGGGCACCGCCAACCGCGAGGTGGCCGAACAGGCCCTGGCTGCGGGGGCGGCGGGGTTCCTGCCAAAGACGTTGTCGGCGCGGTCTCTGGTCAATGCGGTGCGGTTCATGGCGCTGGGCGAACAATACGCGCCGCTCGATTTCCTGCGCCCGGCAGAGGAGGAGACGCCGGCGCATCCGCTGGCTGAACTGCTCTCCTCGCGCGAGCTGGAGGTGCTGGAGGGGCTGACCCAGGGCAAGTCCAACAAGGAGATCGCCCGCGATCTCGATATTCGCGAACCGACGGTGAAGCTGCACGTCAAGACGCTCTATCGCAAGATCGGCGCCGCGAACCGGACCCAGGCGGCGATGATCGCCAAGGATCAAGGGCTGTTCTGAGCCTTCGCCCTCTCCGAAAGGATAGGGGGGCTGTCCTGGTGGGGCGTCGGGTCATCCCTTCGCGCGGCTGCGCGTCTTGGCCTGGATTGCTAGGGTGCTGACAGGGAGACCGGCGGATCGCAGCTTGTCGGTGTCCCCTGCGGTCCCGATCCCAAGCGAGCGCCGCAGATTAGCAGAGGTCGATCGCTCCGGGCCCGGGAACCGGAGACGACGACCTCACGCCCGGTTCGGGGCCGATGTGCCCAAGTTGAACCCTTACCCGTGTAACGGCGCCGGACCGGGCGAATTTCTCAGTATCTGTCGGGAAGGAGGACGAGGCGTGCCCGTCGGGCCGGTCTGCGACCGGCCCCGGCGCGTTTTGCCACGCCGGGGCCAGCCTTTGTCAGTGCTGGTCTTCGGGGCCGTGCTTGACCCGGAAGACCGCGCAATAGAGCGCCGGAGCGAACAGCAGGGTGATCAGCGTGCCGGCGATGATACCACCCATCATCGCATAGGCCATCGGCCCCCAGAACACCTGCCGCGAGATCGGGATCAGCGCCAGCGAGGCCGCCGCCGCCGTCAGCAGGATCGGCCGCGCCCGGCTGTCCGAGGCCTCGAACACCGCGTCCCAGCGCGAGCGGCCCTTCTCGATCAGCACCTGGATTTCCTCCACCAGGATGATCGAGTTTCGGATCAGGATGCCGACCAGCGCCAGCACGCCCAGGATCGCCACGAAGCCCAGCGGCGCGCCCGAGGGCACCAGCGCCGCGACCACCCCGATCAACCCCAGGGGCGCCACCGCCAGCACGATGAACATCAGCCGGAAGCTCTGCATCTGGATCATCACCAGCGACAGCATGATCAGCAGCATCAGCGGCACCACCGCAGCGATCGGCTCCTGGCTTTCCGAACTCGATTCGGCGACCCCGGCGGTGACGATCTTGTAGCCGGCGGGCAGGGTGGCGGCGAAGGCCTCCACCTCGGGCGCCAGGGCGGCCACCAGGGTCGGCGGCTGATCCTTGGTCAACACCGCGGCCTTGACGGTGATCGTCGGCAGCCGGTCGCGCTGGTGGATCACCGGCGGTTCATTTTCCCACTCCAGCCGGGCGAAGGCGGTCAGCGGCACCGGGGTGCCGTCAGAACCGCTGAGCTGCAGCGATTCCAGCGCCGCGACCGAGGCGCGATCGGTCGCACTGCCGCGGGCGATCACGTCGATCAGGGTCTGGCCGTCGCGCAGTTCGGTGATGCTGCTGCCGCTGTAGAGCATGGCCAGCGCCTGGGCGACATCGGTCTGGGTCAGGCTGAGCTTGCGCAGCCGCTCCTGATCCAGCACCACCCGGGCCACCCGGACCGGTTCGCCCTCGTCGAGGGTGATATTGCCAAGCCGCTCGTCCTGCGAGATCAACGCCGCCAGCGTGCGCGATTGATCCAGCACGACCGAGCGATCCGGCCCCGAGACGCGATACTGCACCGGCTTGCCGACCGGCGGCCCCAGTTCGATCAGCTTGGGATAGATGTCGATCCCCGGCCGATCCGCCGCATAGGCGTTGATCGCGTCGCGCAGGGCGTTCCGCTCGGCGATCCCTTTGGACATGATCACGATCTGGCCCATGTAGGGCGCCGGCGTCGGCGCATCGAGCGACAGCAGGAAGCGCGGCGCCGACCGGCCGACATAGGTCGACCAGAAGTCCACCTCGGGCCGCCCGGCCAGCCAATGGTCCAGATCGGTCATGGCGAGGTTGGTGGCCTCGATGCTGCTGTTCTGGCGCAGGTTGATGTCGACCAGCAGCTCAGGCCGGTCGGAGGCCGGGAAGAACTGCTGTTCGACAAAGCGCATGCTCCAGATCGACAGGCCGAAAAGCGCCATGGTGATCACGATGGTCAGCCATTTCGCCCGCATCGCGGCGCGCAGCACCAGGTGAAAGCCACGCCGCAGCCGGCCGGCCTTGACCTCGTGATGCTTCCACTTCGCCGGCAGGAAGGTCGCCCCCAAGAGCGGCGCGAACAGTACCGCGACGATCCAGGACAGGATCAGCGAGATGGCGATCACGTAGAACAGCGAAATGGTATATTCCCCCGCCTGGGAGGAGTTCAGTCCGATCGGGATGAAGCCCGCCACGGTCACCAGCGTGCCCGACAGCATCGGGAAGGCGATCGAGGTCCAGGCATAGGAGGCCGCCTTGGTCAGGCTCTCGCCCATTTCCAGCCGCGAGATCATCGTCTCGATCGAGATCATGGCGTCATCGACCAGCAGCCCCAGGGCGATGATCAGCGCGCCCAGCGAAATCCGCTGCAGCGTCACCCCCATGATTTCCAGGATCACGAAGGTCATCGCCAGCACCAGCGGGATCGCCATACTGACCACCAGCCCGGCCCGCAGCCCCAGTGACACGAAGCTGACCGCCAGAACGATCACCACCGCCTCGATCAGGGCGCGCAGGAAGTGATCGACCGATTCCTCGACCACCTTGGGCTGGTCGGCGACCTTGTGCAGCTCGATGCCCAGGGGCAGGTCTCGGGCGACCTTTTCCATCATCCCGTCCAGTTCCTCGCCGAACTGCAGGATATTGGCGCCCTGGCGCATGCCGACGATCAGCGCCACCGCATTCTGGCCGTCATAGCGGAACAGGGCGCTGGGCGGATCGGCATAGCCGGCGGTGACGGTCGCCACGTCCGAGAGGGTGAAGAAGGTATCGCCGACCCTGAGCGGCGCATTGGCCAGCTCCTCGGCCGAGGCGAACCGGCCACTGACGCGCACGGCGATCTGCTCGTCCTCGGTCTGGATCACGCCCGAGGGCACGATGGCGTTCTGCGCCGCCAGCGTATCGAGCACCGAGGCGCGGTCGAGCCCCAGCGCCGCCAGTTTGCGAGTGGAGAATTCGACATGGACCTCGGGCGCCTGGGTGCCCACAAGCTCCACCTTGCCGGTGTCCTTCAAGGTGAGGATCGCCGACCGGACATCTTCGACCCTATCCTTGACCTCCTGCGGCGAGAAGCCGTCATAGGTGAAGGCATAGATGCTGCCGTAGACGTCGCCAAAGCCGTCGTTGAAGGCGAAGCCCGCGAATTCCGAGGGGAAATCGGATTTGATGTCGTTCATCATGTTGCGGATCTTCAGCCAGGTCTGGGTGACCTCCTGGCCGCGCACCTCGGGCTGCAACTCGACATAGACCACGGCGCTGCCCGGGAAGGTCTCCGACCGGGTGTATTTCAGGTTCGGCAGTTCCTGCAGCTTCTTCTCGATCCGGTCGGTGACCTGTTCACGGGTCTCCTCGGCGGTGGCGCCGGGCAGAAAGGCGTTGACCACCATCACCTTGATGGTGAAGGAGGGATCCTCCTCGCGGCCGAGGTTCATATAGGAAAACGTTCCCGCGATCAGCGAGACGATGATCATGAACCAGACCAGAGAGCGATGCTTCAGCGCCCAGTCGGAGAGGTTGAACCCCTTCATTCTTCGATCCTCTTTCCAAGGGTCTGGCCGGCCTGAACCGAGTGGATGCCGCGGATCAGCACCTCGTCCCCGGCGGTGAGGCCCGCGGTAACAATGACACGGCCGCCAAGGTCGGCGCCCAGGGTGACCGGAACGGATTCGGCGGTCCGGTTCGGGCCGACGCGCCAGACCGTCGGGCCCGTGGCCCCTTCGAACAATGCGCTTTTCGAAACGGTGAGCATGGGGGCGGTCGGCACGTCGAGCGTGGCGGTGACCAGCGACCCCAGCCGCAGGCTCGGGGCGTCGCCCTCGATGGTGATGCGCAGCCGGTGGCTGCGGGTCGAGCTGTCGGCGACCGGTTCGATCAGCCGCAACTTGCCGGGCACCGGCGGGCCGTTCGGACTGCGCGCGTGGATCGAGAAGCGGGCGTTCGGCTGCAGGAGCGCCAAGACCTCGGTCGGCACGTCAATCACCGCCTCGCGCCCGGCCTCGGTGGCCAGGGTCAGAACCGGGGTGCCCTGCGACACGGTGGTGCCGGGGTCGGCCTCGACCTTGATCACCACGCCGTCGGCGGGCGCGCGCAGGGTGCCATAGCGTTCGGCATCCTCGGCGCTGCTGAGCTCGGCCTCGGCGGCGCGCACGCTGGCGGCGGTGGCGTCGCGCTGGGCGGTGGCGGATTCAAGCTGCGCGGTCGAGGCGACGCCGCGGCGGCTCAGCTCTTCGGCGCGGGCCAGGCTTTGGGCTGCCAGCTCTGCCTCCGCCTGCGCGGCCTTGAGGGCAGCCTCGGCGCTGGTCACGTCCTCGGCCAGGGTGATCTGGTCGAGCGTCGCCAGCACCTCTCCGGCCTTGACCACATCGCCCAGCTCTGCCGGGCGGGTGGCGATCCGTCCCGAGGTCTGGAACGCCAGGGTGGTCTCCACCGTCGCCTTGATCACACCGGGAAAGCTGCGCAGGCGGGTGGCCTCGCTGGCGACGATCTCGGTCACCACCGGGCGGGCGGTCGCGGTCGCGGCAACCTCCTCGGCCGCACCGGCAGAGGGCAGGTTCAGCCCCACCAGCGCCAGCGACAGTGCCGTGGTGACAAACCATCTGCGGGTCATTCGGTCTCTCCTGACGGGAGCGAGCGCACGACGCGCCCGGGATAGAGCAGATTCGACCCGGCGGTGGCGACGACGGTGCCGTCTGCCAGGCCGCTCTGCAGCTCGATGGTCGAAGAGGTATAGGTTAGGATCGTCACCGGCTGCAGGCTGGCCGTGTGGCTGTCCGGGTCGATCACCCAGACGGCTGGCGCCCTGTCCTTGACCGCCAGCGCCGACCACGGCAGGCTGATCGAGACCGCATCGGCGATTTCGAAGGTGGAGGAAACCGCGACGCCAAGCCCCGGCTGTGTTTCGCTGTCGTCGAGCTTGGCCTTCAGTTCGACCGTTCCGGTGTTCTCGTCGGCCAGGGGCGACACTTCCGAGACGGTGGCGCCAAAGACACGCTCGGGCCCGTCGAGGGTGCGCAACTGCAGCTTTTGCCCCATGAAACCGTCGATCTCAGGCAGGTCGGGGATATAGAACACCGCTTCGCGCAGGCCGTCGCGGGCCAGGGTCAGGACCTGCTGGGCGGCGCTGACGACCTGACCGGGTTCGGCCGAACGGTCGGTGACGATACCGGCGGCCGGGGCGTGGATGATCGTGTCCCTGACTGCCTGGCGGGCCTTGGAGAGCGTCGCCTCGGCCTGATCGCGCGACGAGATCGCGGCCAGCAGCGTCTGATTGGCGGCGTCCAGATCGGCGCGGGTTCCGGCGCCGCGTTCGGCCAGACCCTTGGCCCGGTCATAGGCCAGTTGGGCCTGGTTGAGCGAGGCGATGGCGGCGGCAAGCTGCGCCTCGGCGGAGCGCTCGGAGGCCTCGGCCTGGGTCGGGTCGACTGTGGCGAGGATTTCGCCCGCATCGACGTGATCGCCGACCTGCACGTTGATCGCGATCACCCGGCCGCCGCTGCGGAAGCTGACCGGCACATTCTCGGTCGCCTCGATGGTGCCGGAGATTTCGAACTTGAGGACCAGCGGGGCGGCGTGGGCAGTGGCGGTTTCGATGGGCAGCGGCTGTTCGGCGCCGGCCGGCGGCGTCATGAGGACAAGCCCCATGCCCAGCCACAGCGCCAGAGGCAGCGCGGTCATTCGGTTCATGGGTGTCTCCCGCGGTTGGCGGCGGACGAATCCGACCTTCTGAAATTATCTTTCACAGTAGCATTCCGGTTCGGGGGGAGCAGCCTTTCGGGTCCGCTCGGCACTCATTTTACGTCGCAGCCTCCGGTACCCTACGGTCGGTACCGCAGGTTCGACTGACACAGCAGGCTGTCTTCGGGCAGCTCCATCGGCGCCACCTCGCGGTCGGCAAGCCGCCAGGCCTCGTCGGCGGGAACACCGAGACCGCGCATCAGTGCCGCGACCATGTGCCGGCTTTGCAGATCGTCGCCCGAGCCCTCGATGCTGTGCGCGATGCAGAACAGCACCCCGCCCGAGATCAGATCGAGCGACACCTCGAGCGGCATCGGGCAGAAACGGCCCTGATCGGTGGCGTCGCGAATGTGATCGGGCAGATAGTCCAGCAGCAGCGACCGCGGCCCGACACTGGCCATCCCGGCAGAGCGGGTGAAATGGGCGAACAGCGGATAGGCGAGCGCGGTCTCGATGAACAGCCGCACCCCGAGCGCCAGCCGCTCGGCCGGATCGCTCAGCCCGGCCACCCGGTCGAGAACCTGGGTCAGCAGTTCTTTTCCCAGTTCCTCGTTGGCGGCGACCATCAGGTCGCGGTTCGACTTGAAGTATTTGTAGAAGGTGCCGCGTGACACGCCGGCGGTCGAGATCACATCGTCGATCACCGAGGCGTCGACGCCCTTTTCGGCGAAAACGAGCATGGCGCTTTCCAGCAGCCGCCGGCGCATGGTCTCGCGTCGGCGGGCGGCGGTGCGGGTGCGATGGTCCTCCGCCGGGATCATGGTCGCGTCGGGTTCGGGCAGGGCATCCGTATAGCACAAAGTGGCCGGATGCCGGAAGGTGTCGGGCATGGAGACGTCAGATCTGGAGTTGTTGCTTGTTTCATCGCGACGAATGCGTCATGGTGACAATAGTGTCAATATGGATTACTCGAGGGGATGGCGCGTCTTGCAGGTTTGTCGGTTTGATGGGCAGTTCGGTACTCTGTGACGTGCGGTTCGGAGTGGCAATCCAAGACCTTTTCCTATTGTTTTCACTTTCATTTAAAACGCATGTTCGAAAGTGGCCGCCAAGGATCGACTTTGCTGGAAGAGGCGCGTTACCATGGCGAAAAGCACGGGGGGAGCAGCCGAGCTCTCATCGGGATGAGGCAGTGTTTGATGGTAGCTTGTCGGATGTCGAGGTTGCTTTGCCCACTGTCTTTTGCCCGGTTGCGGCACGGGCGAGCGCTTGGTCCTGAGCCGTCCAGCGGCGGAAGGCCGCACTGTCCCCGTCCCCCTTTTGGCACATGATCCCTGCGCGACCCGCATGAAGGAAAATCCCACATGGCACGAATGACTTTCAGCCGCATTCTCGGCATCGCTCTTCTGGGGGGCGCACTGGTGTTTCAGGCGGTGCCGCTCCGGGCGGAATCGAGCTTTGAGAAGCTGCTGCATCGCTTCGGCGGCAAGGACCGCTATGACAATATCGCCAGCTCGAACGGTCGGCTCGAGGCGCAGAGCGTCGATGTCGCCACCAAATACGCCGGCCGGCTGACCGAGGTGATCGCCCATGAGGGCGATATCGTCGAGGCCGGCGCGGTCATGGCGCGGATCGACGATCGCGACACGCAGGCGCAGCTCAACGCCGCCAAGGCGACGGTGCTGCGCGCGCGGGCGTCTAAGCAGATCGCCGAGGCGGCGGTGATGCAGGCCGAAAGTGCGCTGTCGGTGGCGCAGACCAATTACAAGCGGATCAGCCAGTTGAACGCTGACGGCCATGCCGCCGACAGCGTGCTGGACGATGCCACCAATACGCTGAAGGCGGCAGAGGCGTCGCTTGCCTCGGCCAAGGCCCAGATTGCCGACGCTGATGCCATGATCGCCGCCAGCGAGGCAGATGTGGAGCGGCTGAACGTCTCGCTCGACGATTTGACGATCCGGGCGCCGCTGAAGGGGCGGGTGCTCTATCGTCTGCATGAGCCGGGCGAGGTGGTGGCCGCGGGCAGCTCGATCTTCACCATGCTGGACCTCACGCAGGTCTATATGAACATCTATCTGACCGCGCCGGTGGTCGGGCCGCTGGCGGTGAATGACGAGGCGCGGCTGATCCTTGATCCGGTGCCGGAGTATGTGATCCCGGCCCGGGTCACCTTCATCGCGCCGGAATCGCAGTTCACCCCCAAGGCGGTCGAGACGCAGGAGGAGCGTGAAGAGCTGGTGTTCCGCGTCAAATTGACGATTCCGCGTGAACTGCTGGAGAAATTCGAAGATCAGGTGAAGGTCGGCGTGCGGGGGCTGGGCTTTGTCCGCACCGATCCCGAGGCCCCGTGGCCTGCCGATCTTCAGATCAAGCTGCCCAAGTAAGGCACCGGGATGAGTGCTGACACCCCCCGCGCTGGAGCCGCCGGCTCCTGGATCGCCGAACTGTCGGGCGTCACCCATCGGTATGGCGCGGTCCATGCGCTCAGTGATGTGACGCTGAAGGTGCCTGCGGGTTGCATGGCCGGGCTGATCGGGCCGGATGGGGTGGGCAAATCCACCCTGCTGGCGTTGATCGCCGGGGTGCGGCGGTTGCAGGCGGGCCATATCCAGGTGCTGGGCCAGGATATCGCCAATTCTGCTGCCCGGCGCGCGAATGCCCCGCAGGTTGCCTATATGCCGCAGGGGCTGGGGCGAAACCTGTCGCAGACCCTGACGGTGCGCGAGAACCTCGATTTCTTCGGCCGCCTCTTCGGCCAAAAGGCCGAGGAGCGCGCCGCGCGGATCGAGATGCTGCTCGAGGCCACTGGCCTCGCGCCCTTCCCGGATCGGCCGGCCGGCAAGCTGTCGGGCGGGATGAAGCAGAAGCTGAGCCTTTGTTCGGCGCTGATCCATGACCCCGATCTGTTGATCCTGGACGAGCCCACCACCGGGGTGGACCCGCTGTCGCGCCGTCAGTTCTGGGAACTGATCGACACCCTGCGCGCGCGGATGCCGAACATGAGCGTGATCGTCGCCACCGCCTATATGGAGGAGGCCGAGCGCTTCAACTGGCTCGCCGCGATGAACGACGGCAAGGTGATCGCCTCGGGCAGCCCGGCCGAGTTGCGCAGCCAGACCGGCGCCGCGACGCTGGAGCAGGCCTTTGTCAGCCTGTTGCCGCCGGAGGATCGGGGCGAGGATCAAGGCCCGGTGGTGCTGCCGCCGCGCCCTGCCGACGGCGATGGCCTGCCGGCGATCGAGGCGCGCAACCTGACCAAGCGGTTCGGCAAGTTCACCGCCGTGGATAACGTCAGCTTCGTGATTCCCGAAGGCGAGATCTTCGGCTTTCTCGGCTCGAACGGCTGCGGCAAGTCGACCACGATGAAGATGATGACCGGGCTGCTCGACCCCACCGAGGGGGAGACCCGGCTGTTCGGCGAACCGCTGCGCGCCTCGGACATGAAAAGCCGGCTGCGCATCGGCTATATGTCACAGAGCTTCTCGCTCTATACCGAACTGACGGTGACGCAGAACCTTGAGCTGCATGCGGAGCTTTACGAAATTCCGCCGCAGCGCCGTGCCGCCCGGGTGGCCGCGGTGCTGGAGGAATTCGAGCTGACAGAGGTCGCCCAATCGATGCCCGAGAGCCTGCCGCTGGGGATCCGGCAGCGGCTGCAACTTGCGGTGGCGACCATTCACGAGCCGCGCATCCTGATCCTCGATGAACCCACCTCGGGGGTGGATCCGGTGGCGCGGGATGCCTTCTGGCGGGCGCTGATCAGGATGTCGCGGGACCGCGGCGTGACGATCTTCATCTCGACCCACTTCATGAACGAGGCAGAGCGCTGCGACCGCATTTCGCTGATGCATGCCGGTCGGGTGCTGGAGGTCGGCGCGCCGGCCGAGATCGTCGAGAGGCGCGGCAAGGCGACGCTGGAAGAGGCCTTTATCGACTGTCTTCAGGCCGAGCAGCCGGAGGAGGCGGTCAGCGCACCGGCCGATCTGTCGGCCTATGACCGGGAGCGCAGCGGGCAGGGCGCGCTGGCCCGGTCGGCAACGCGGCTCTGGGCCTATTGCTGGCGCGAGACGCTGGAGCTGTTGCGCGACCCGATCCGCCTGTTCTTCGCGATCGTCGGGCCGCTGATCCTGATGCTGACCATGGGCTATGGCATTTCCTTCGACGTCGACAAGCTGAGCTTTGCCGTCTTCGATCAGGACCGCACGCCGGAAAGCCGGCTGCTGGCCGAACAGTTCACCTCGATCAAGCAGTTCAGCGAAAGGCCCGAGATCATGGCGCCCGCCGATCTCGACCGGCGGATGAGCACGGGAGAGATCGCCATCGCGCTCGACATTCCCGATGGCTTCGGTCGCAAGCTGCGCCAGGGGCAGAACCCCGAGGTGCTGCTCTGGGTCGATGGCGCCATGCCGTTCCGCGCCCAGACCGCGCGCAGCTATGCGCTGGGGCTGTTGAACCAGTTCTCGGACGAGGTGAAGGCCGAGCTTGGCACCAGCGGCACCGTCTCGGTCGATATCGAGACGCGCTATCTGTTCAACCAGGCGTTCAAGAGTGCCAACGCCATGGTGCCGTCGATGATGATGCTGATCCTGATGCTGATCCCGGCGATCATGTCGGCGATCAGCGTCGTGCGCGAGAAGGAGACCGGCACCATCGCCAACTTCCGCTCGACCCCGGTGACGCGGCCCGAGTTTCTGGTCGGCAAGCAATTGCCCTATATCGTCATCGCCTGGGGCAGTTTCTGGATGCTGACGGCGATGGGGCGCTGGGTCTTCGGCGTGCCCTTCACCGGCAGCCTGCCGGTGCTGGCGGCGATTTCGCTGATCTATGTCTGCGCCAGCACCGGCTTTGGCCAATTGATATCGTCTTTCACCCGCACCCAGGTTTCGGCGGTCTTCGCGACGGCGGTGATCGCGATCATCCCCACGGTGAACTTCTCCGGGCTGATCGTGCCGGTCTCCTCGCTGCAATGGGGCGGGCGGATGCTGGGGCTGTCGTTCCCCGGGGCCTGGTATCAGCCGGCCAGCGTCGGGTCGTTCGTCAAGGGCTTCGGCTGGTCCGATCTGACGGTCAACGCGCTGGTGATCGCGGGCTTTGCCCTGCTCTATCTGGCGCTCGCGGTTCTCGCCACCCGCAAGCAGGAGGCCTGAACGATGCTGCAATCCTTCCTCAATACGATGCGCCTGACGGTGAAGGAGCTGCGCGCGATCCGCGGCGACAAGATCATGCTGGTGCTGATCTTCTATGTCTTCACCGTGGCGACCTGGATGGTGTCGGATGCCGGTTCGACCGAGATCAGGGATCTTTCCGTCGCGGTGGTGGACGAGGATCACAGCCCGCTGTCGCGCCGGCTGATCGAGGCGATCCGGCCGCCGTTGTTCACCAGCCCGGCCGTGATCACCCCGCAACGCGCGGCCGAGGCGCAGACCAATGGCGACTATGTGCTGGTGGTCTCGATCCCGCCGAAGTTCGAATACGACCTGCGCTCAGGCAAGGACGTGTCGCTGATGCTGCTGATCGACGCCACGGCGGTGGCCCAGGCGGGCAATGGGGCGGCCTATATGCAGCAGCTCCTGGCCGATGAGATCACCAAGTTCTTCTATCCGTCGGCGACCAGCGCGTCGCTGGTCGATGTGGTGATGCGCAACCGCTTCAATCCGAACCTCACCTCGAAATGGTTCACCTCGGTGATGCAGTTGATGAACTCGGTCACCATCCTGACGCTGATCCTTGCCGGCTCCTCGCTGATCCGGGAGCGCGAGCATGGCACCATCGAACATGTGCTGGTGATGCCGGTGCGCCCGCATGAGATCGTGTTTTCCAAGATCCTCGCAACCGGCATCGTCATTCTCGCCTCCTCGGTGGCGAGCCTGTTCTTCGTGGTGCAATGGGGCATGGGGGTGCCGGTGGCGGGCTCGCCGCTGCTCTATGTCTGCGGCGCGGCGATCTATGTCATCTCGGTGGGCAGCCTGGGTCTGTTGCTGGCAAGCTTCACCCAGAACATGGGCCAGTTCGGCCTGCTGGTGATCCCGGTGATCATCGTGATGTTCCTGCTGTCGGGCGGCATCACCCCGATGGAATCGATGCCCGCCTGGCTGAGATTGACGATGAAGATCATCAGCCCCTCACCGCATTACGTGGAATTCGCGCAGTCGGTGCTTTATCGCGGCAGTGGATTTTCCCTGGTGGCGGGCAGCATGGCGGCAATGGCGGGGATGGGGGTGGTGTTCCTGGTCGTGGTGATCGCGCGGTTCCGCAAGGTGCTGGCGAACTGATCTTGGCTCATCTTTGGGGGCGGGCAGGTGGCGCCTTGCCCCCGTCGCGCCAGGGAGCGCGGGGTCGGCATGTTCTTCGATTGCCGAAACGGGCGTGAGATCCTATTCAGTCCCGACGCTTGCGCGGCATTCAGTTTTGCATTGCGGAAAGGAAGGGCTGGCTCATGACAGATTTGACGACGGGGAGCTGCCTGTGCGGCGCGGTCGAGTTTCAGATTTCGGGTGACTTCGAGAAGTTCTTCCTGTGTCACTGCTCGAGGTGTCGCAAGGCCACCGGATCGGCCCATGCGGCCAATCTGTTCTCCTCCACGGCAACCCTCACCTGGCTGTCGGGGGAGGACCGGATCAAGACCTTCAAGGTCGCCGGGACACGATTTGAAAAGAGCTTCTGCATGGAATGCGGCTCCGCTCTGCCAGGGGTTCGGGACAATGGCGCTGGCATGATGGTGCCCGCCGGATCGCTCGACAGCAGTGTGAGCATCCGGCCGAACGCGCATATCTTCTGCGAGAGCCGCGCGGATTGGGACGACCATCTGGAACGGGTGCAACAGCTGGACTGCCGCCCGGGCTAGGGGGCCCTTCGGGGGCGGGGGTGACCCGCCGCCCCGGCGCTCAGGCCTCCAGCAACCCCATCTGCCGCACCGCCAGATCGCGCAGGATCTCCTCAGACCCGCCGCCGATCGCCATCACCTTGATCTCGCGCCAGACCCGTTCCACCGGGTTGCCGCGCAGATAGGCCGCCCCGCCGAAGATCTGCATCGCCTCGGAGGCCACGAATTCCAGCGCCTTGGTGGCCTGCACCTTGGCCTTGCAGATCTCGGCCACCGGCATATCCCCCTGCGTCATGCTCCAGCAGATGCGTTCCAGATAGGCCTCGGTCAGGTCGACCCGGGCAGAGATTTCGGCGAACTTATGGGCGATCACCTGATGCTCGATCAGCCGCTTGCCGAAGGTCCGCCGCTCCCGCGCCCAATCGAGCGCGGAGGTGAAGCAAAGCCGCATCATGCCGAGGCAACCCGCCGTCATCCCCAGCCGTTCATAGTTGAAATTGCCCATGATGGCGATGAAGCCCTTGTTTTCCGGGCCGATCAGCGCCTCGGCCGGCAATTCGCAATCATCGAAATAGAGCGTCGCCTGATCCGAGCAATGCCAGCCCATCTTGTCGCCGATCGAGGCGCGGGTGAAGCCGGGCGCATCCGCCGGCACCAGAAACAACGAGATACCGGCAAGCCCCGGGCCACCGGTGCGGGCGCCGACGACGAACCAGTCGGCCTCCATCCCGCCGGTGATGAAGGTCTTGCAGCCGTTCAACACCCAGCCCTTGCCGCGCCGCTCCGCCCGGGTCTGCAGGTTGGCCACATCCGACCCGCCGCCCGGTTCGGTGATCGCCAGCGCCGAGCCGATGCGGCCGGCAACGATCTCGGGCAGAACCTCGCGCTTGAAGGCCTCGGGGGCAAACCGCACCATCGGCCCGACCGAGATCACCCGGCCGCCCACCGCCGCCGCGAAGCCCGAGGCGCCGCAGCCCGAGGAAATCTCGCCATAATCGCAGCGCAGGAAAGGGTCGTCGAAGCCGAGCCCGCCATATTCCTCGGGCACGCCGAAGCCGAAGACGCCAAGCGCACCCAGCTTTTCGTGGATGTCGTGGGGCACATGGCGGTCCGCCTCCCAGGCCTCGACATTGGGGCGGACTTCGGCGGCGAAGAACCGCTCCAGATTGGCGCGGAACTCGGCGCGTTCCGGGGTCATGAAAGGGGAATTCAGGGTCACGTCGCGATCTCCTCCATCTCGCGGGGTGAAGTCATTTGTCCGGGGGCAGGGGGTGCAGCTCGGCCTCCATCATCCGGGCGAAGCGGTCGACCATCCGCGCCAGATAGGCGGGATCGCCGGTGAACTGTTCGTGCAGGATCAGCCCGCGCAGGAAGTTGCGGGTGATCGACCACAGAAGTTCGGCGTCCTCGGCATCCTCGCCGATGTAATTGCGGGTGATCGAGGCGCGGCTCTGTCGGTCCCAGTCGTGCAGCTGGTCCTCCAGCTGGGCATGCAGGGCGCGGTCGCTGCGACAAGCCACTAGGATTTCCACCATCGCCCGCCCGCCGGAGGAGTTCACCACCCGGTCCCAGGCCTGCAGGATCAGGTCGCGCACCGGCGTCGGCGCGGCCTGGGTCCGGCGCTGTTCCACCGGCTCCAGCGCATTGGCCAAAAGCTCCATCGCGGTGGCGGCGACCAGCGATTCCTTGCTGGGGAAATGGTGGGTGATGGCGCCGCGCGACAGGCCGGCCTGTTCCTGTACCCGGGCAAAGCTGGTCTCGGCATAGCCATGGCGATCCAGGCAGGCGATCGTCGCCTTGCAGATGCGCTTGCGCGTCGCCTCAGACCGCTGGTCCTGCCGGTTGGGGCTGTCTTTCTCCTGGGCCGGCATCGGCGGTTTCCCTTCGCGCAAATCCCCGGTTGACCGGGCCGTCTGGACTCACTTACAAACAGAACGTTCGGTCTGTAAAGTCCGAATTGGGAGGAGAGGCCGCGGGACGGCCACCACGGGGAGGAGAGGCTGATGGAGGATGTCCTGCGGATCGGCGGGGCCTGCGGGTTTTGGGGGGAGAGCCCGCAGGCCACCGCGCAATTGCTGGGGGTGCCGGGGCTCGACGCGCTGGTCTATGACTATCTGGCCGAAATCACCATGTCGATCCTGGCACGCGCCCGGCAGAAGGACGCGGCGCTTGGCTATGCCACCGATTTCGTCACCCAGGCGATGGCGCCCAACCTGGGGCGGATCGCCGAGGCCGGGGTGAAGATCCTGTCGAACGCCGGCGGGGTGAACCCGATGGCCTGCGCCGCCGCGCTCAGGGCCGAGATTGCCAAGGCCGGGCTGGCGCTGAAGGTCGCGGTGGTCGAGGGCGACGATCTGCTGCCGCGGATCGGCGAATATGCCGGCTGTCCCGAGATGTTCAGCGGCGCGCCGATGCCGGCAGCGGACAGGATCGTTTCGGCCAATGCCTATCTGGGTGCCGGGCCGGTGGCGGCGGCGCTGCGGGCGGGGGCGGATATCGTCATCACCGGGCGCTGCGCCGACAGCGCGCTGACGCTGGCAGCGGCAATGGCCTGGTTCGGCTGGGGGCCGGAGGAGGTCGACCTGCTGGCGGCCGGATCGCTTGCCGGGCATCTGATCGAATGCGGCCCGCAGGCGAGCGGCGGCAATTTCACCGACTGGCGGCAGGCCGGCGATATCGCCCGGATCGGCTATCCGGTGGTGGAGATGACGCGCGACGGCAGTTTCACCCTGACCAAGCCCGTGGGCACTACCGGCCTTGTTACCCCCGCGACGGTGGGGGAGCAGATGCTTTATGAAATCGGCGATCCGCGCGCCTATCTGCTGCCCGATGTCACCTGCGATTTCTCCGGTGTGGAGCTGGTGCAGGACGCGCCGGATCGGGTGCGCGTCACCGGCGCCAAGGGGCGGGCACCCAGCGGGCGGCTCAAGGTCTCGGTCACCTGGCAGGATGGTTGGCGCGGCGGGCATGTGTTGTTCTTCAACGGGATGGAGGCCGAGGCGAAGGCGCGCGCCTATGCGGGTGCGGTGCTGGAGCGGGTCGGCGGCATGCTTGGCAAGATGGGCGCAGCCGATTTCCGCGAGACGCTGGTCGAGACCTTCGGCGGCCGGTCGGGCGAGGGGGAGTATCAGGAGATCGCGCTGAAGCTGGCCGTGCGCCATGACGATCCGCGCGCCGTGGGTCTCTTCCTGCGCGAGGCGGTGGGGATGGGTCTGGCGACGCCGCCGGGGCTGCATTTCTTCACCGGGGCGGGGCGGCCGAAACCCTCGCCGGTGGTGGCGCTGTTCTCCTTCCTCGTCGATGCTGCAGACTTGGGTATTCAGGTGACGCTGGAGGGGGCGCCGGTGCCCTTCACCCCGGCGCGTCCGCCGGTGATCCCTGACGTCTTGCCGGTGATGCCTGAGCCTGCAGTACCCGATCCGATGGATCAACAGATGATCACGCGACCGTTGCTTGAGCTGGCCTGGGCGCGATCTGGCGACAAGGGCGATGCCTCCAACATCGGGGTGATCGCCCGCCATCCGGCCTATCTGCCCTGGATCTGGGCGGCGCTGACGCCGGAGCGGGTGGCCGAGGTCTTCGCGGCGGAAAACCGGGGGCGGATCGACCGGTTCTTCCTGCCCGGCACCGGGGCGATGAACATCCTGATGCACAATGCGCTTGGCGGTGGTGGCATCGCCAGCCTGCGCAACGACGCGCAGGGCAAGGGCTTCGCCCAAAAGCTGCTGGCCACGCCGGTGCGCCTGCCGGCGGGGCTGATCGTCAACGATGTCGCTTGAGGGGGAGGGGATGATGGAGCTGCCCGCATTCGACACGCTGGATCTGGAGCTGGCCGATCGCTGGCTCACCGTCTGGTTCAACGATCCGGCCCGGCGCAACCCGCTGACCGCCGCCCGCACGGCCGAGCTTTTGGCGCTGGCCGGCCATCTGGCCGACCGGCGTGATATCCGGGGCGTGGTCTTTCGCGGCCGCGGTGGGGTGTTCTCGGCCGGTGGCGATCTCAAGGCCTTTCAAGCCGCCTTTCAGGGCCAGGCCGATCGCGAGGCGGTGCGCCGCGCCAGTCTTGAGGGCGGTGCCATGTTCAACGCCCTGGCGCGGTTGCCGCAATTCACCGTGATGGTGATCGAGGGCGCCGCCATGGCCGGCGGGCTGGGGCTGGCCGCCACCGGCGATCTGGTGATCGCCGAGGCCGGCGCGCGATTCTCCCTGTCGGAAACCCGGATCGGTCTGACCCCGGCGCAGATCGCGCCGCATCTGGTGGCCCGGCTCGGCATGGTGGTGGCGCGGCGCCTGATGCTGACAGGCACGATGATGGATGCGCCCCGGGCGCAGGCGCTGGGGCTGGTCGACGAGGTGGTTGAGGGCGAAGCGGGGATCGCGGCGGCGCTGGTCCGCACCCGCGCCGATCTGGCCGCCGCCGCCCCCGGCGCGGTCGCCGCGATCAAGGCGCAGCTTGCGCTTTTGCCGGGACAGACGCCGGAAGAGCGTGCCACCTTCGCCGCCGACAGCTTCGCGGATCGCATGCTCTCGGCGGAGGGGCGCGAGGGGATCGCCGCGTTTTTCGAAAAGAGAAAGCCCGCCTGGGCCCAGGGAGAGGACGATTAGATGCAGCAGGTTCAGGATTTTCTGGCCGAAAGCGAAGCTTTGGCCGCGGTGCTGAAGGATGTGCCCGAGGCCGATTGGGTCCGTCCCACCCAGTTCAAGGGCTGGACGGTGAACGATGTGATCGTGCATCTGCTGTTCTGGAACCGGGCGGCGGATCTGTCGCTGACCGATCCCGACGGCTTCACCGCGCGGATTGGCGCCGCCTTTCCCCGGATGATGGCCGAGGGCATGCGCGCGGTGGAAAATGCCGCGATCCCGGAGCGGGGGCGGGCGCTTTATGACCTCTGGCGTGAGCAGTTCCGCGACATGGCCGTCCGCTGGGCCGACGTCGATCCCAAGCTGCGGTTGAAATGGGCGGGCCCCGACATGTCGGCCCGCTCCTCCATCACCGCGCGGCAGATGGAGACCTGGGCGCATGGGCAGGAGATCTTCGATCTGCTGGGGGTGGAACGGGAGGATCAGGATCGGATCGGCAATATCGTGATCCTCGGCGTCAATACCTTCGGCTGGTCGCACAGGGTGCAGGGGCTCGAGGTGCCGGATCATATGCCGCGCCTGCGACTGGTCGCGCCCTCTGGCGCGATCTGGGACTTCGGCGATCCGGAGGCCTCCGATCTGATCGAAGGCCCGGCGGTGGATTTCGCCCGAGTCGTCACCCAGACCCGCAACATCGGCGACACCGCCCTGGTGGTCTCCGGACCCGTGGCCAGCCGCTGGATGGCGACCGCACAATGTTTTGCGGGCGGGAAGGAGGCTCCGCCCGCCCCGGGCACGCGATTTACCGCGCAGTGATCTTGCGTTTCGCGCGCAGCGCGCCCTAGGATCGCGCTCGGAGGAGCAGGGAGGAGCTTTCCATGATCGAATTCGAACGCCCGTCGGAGGAGGGCCAAGCCCATGTGTCCGTCGTCGACATGGTGCGCGCCGCGGCGCGCGACAAGGCGCGGCAAGAGGCCGTGGTCTGCGGCGACACACGGCTGAGCTGGGGCCAGTTCGACGCAAGGGTGAACCGGGTGGCCAACGCGCTTTTGGCCCTTGGCCTGCAGAAGGGCGAGCCGGTGGCGGTGCTTTCACCCAATTCGGCGGAGTTTGCCGAGGTCTTCATGGGGGTGCTGCGGGCCGGGGGCTGCGTCACGCCGCTTTCCACCATGGCCTCACCTGCGGCGCTGGAAGGGATGCTGGCCGATTGCGGCGCCCGGTTCCTGTTCCTGGCCCATACCTATCGCGATCTGGCGGCGCAGGCGGTTGCGGCGCTGCCGTTGAAGGTGATCGCGCTGGATTTCGCGGCACCCGGCTGCGTCAGCTATGGCACCCTGCTGGACGGTGCGGGGACCGATGATCCGCTGGTGCCGATCGAGATGGGGGATCGGTTCAACCTGATCTATTCCTCTGGCACCACCGGCACGCCCAAGGGCATCCTGCACGACCACGGGCTGAGGGCGGCGCAGATGGATCGGATCGCCATCAGCGGCTACGATCAGGACGCCCGCACGCTGCTGTCGACGCCGCTCTATTCCAACACCACAATCGTCTCCTTCCTGCCGACGCTGGCGGGTGGGTCCACCGTGCATCTGATGGGCAAGTTCGACGCCCGCCGCTGGTTGGAGCTGGCCGAGGCCGAGCGGATCACCCACACCATGCTGGTGCCGGTGCAATACAAGCGGATCCTCGACATCCCCGAATTCGACGATTTCGACCTGAGCGAGTTGCGGGTGAAATGGTCGACCTCGGCGCCGCTGCGCCACGACGTCAAGCTGGATGCGCTGAACCGTTTCCCCGGCACTTTGACCGAGCTTTACGGGCTGACCGAGGGCGGCGGCGTCACCATGCTGCCGGCGCATGACCATCCCGACAAGCTGCACACCGTGGGCCGCCCGGCGCCGGGCAGCGATATCCGACTGATCGACGATCAGGGTCGCGAGGTTGCCCCGGGCGAGGTCGGCGAGATCGTCGGCCGGTCTCCCACCATGATGGTGGGCTATTTCGGGCGGGACGATCTGACCTCGGATTACCTGTGGCGCGACGATCAGGGGCGGGTCTATTTCCGCTCCGGCGACATGGGGCGGTTTGACGAGGACGGCTTTTTGATCCTGTCCGACCGCAAGAAGGACATGATCATCTCCGGCGGGCTGAACATCTTTGCCGACGATCTTGAGCGGGTGCTGCTGGACGATCCGGATGTGGTCGACGCGGCGGTGATCGGGGTGCCGTCGGAGCAATGGGGGGAGACGCCCCTGGGTCTGGTGGTGCTGCGTCCCGGCGCCCTGCGCGGGGCCGATGATATCCGCGCCCGCGCCAATGAGGTTCTGGGCAAGAGCCAGCGCCTCGCGGCCGTCGAGGTTCGCGATGAGCTGCCACGCAGCACCATCGGCAAGATCCTCAAGCGCGAATTGCGCGCGCCCTATTGGGAACCGCAACCGGCCTGAGGAGGGCAGAGCGATGGGAAGACTGACAGGCAAGCGCGTCTGGATCACCGGCGGCGGCTCGGGCATCGGCGCCGGGGCGGCGGTTGAGCTGGCCCGCGCCGGGGCCGAGGTCGTGGTCTCCGGCCGCCGGATGGAGCCGTTGCAGGCGGTGGTCGAGCGGATCGAGGCCGAGGGGGGGAGGGCGCAGGCCCTTTCCCTCGACGTCGGCGATGCCACCGCCGTGGCCGCGGCGGCAGAGCGGATCGGCGCGGTCGATCTGCTGCTGGCGAACGCCGGTCTCAACGTGCCCAGGCGGGCGCTGTTCGACCTGAGTGCGGCGGATTGGCAAAAGGTCGTCGATGTGAACCTGAACGGCGTCTATTACCCGGTGCACGCGGTGCTGCCGGGGATGCGGGCGCGGGGCGGCGGCCAGATCATCCTGATCTCAAGCTGGGCGGGGCGGTACAACGGCCGGCTGACCGGGGCGGCCTATGGCGCTACCAAACGGGCGGTGATCGCGCTCAATGAGACGATCAACGACGAGGGCGGCGCCCATGGCATCCGCTCGACCGTGATCATGCCCGGCGAGGTGGCGACCGATATCCTCGACACCCGGCCCAACCCGCCCTCGGCCGAGACCCGGGCGCGGATGCTGCAGGTCGAGGATCTGGCGGCCACCGTGCGTTTCGTGGCGGAGATGCCGGCGCATGCCTGCATCAACGAAATCCTGATTTCGCCGACCTGGAACCGCTTTTATCAGGGATTTGACGAAATCTAGGGCAGGGGGCGCTTCGGCGCCCTCCGGGGTTGCCCTGCGGGATTGATCAATTAAGAAGGCTTTGTTCAATATTGGATGAAAAGCCTTCGGAGCCGCATGATGACCCTCCCCCTGCCTGAACAGGATATGGGGCCCGCGCAGAAATCGGGCCCCGATTACTCGGTTCCCCCGGTCGAGCGGGCCTTCCGGCTGCTGCGCCATATCGCGGCCGGCAACCATTGCCGCAACTCCAGCCAGACGGCGAAGGAGATTGGCATCAACCGCACCACGCTGATCCGTCTGCTGGCGACGCTGGAGGCGGAGCGGATGATCGAGGCGCTGCCCGATGCCGGCGGCTATCGGCTGGGCACCGGGGTGATCGCCCTAGCGACCCAGGCGCTGAATGAACGTGGCATCATCCCGACCGCGCGGCCGGTGCTGAAGGCGCTGGCGACCAAGCTGGGTCTGTCGGCGCATCTGGCGGTGCGCGAGGGGCGCGAGATCGTCTATCTCGCCCGCGAAACCCCGATGTCGCATCTGGCCAGTTCGGTTCGCGAAGGATCGCGCCTGCCGGCCCATGCCACCACCATCGGGCGTATCCTTCTGGCCGAGCTGACGCCGGCCGAGCTGCGCGAGTTGTACCAGGGCCAGGCGCTGGAGGCCTATTCCGACAAGACCCGCACCACGCTGGAAGAACTGCAGCGCCAGCTCGAGACCGACCGCGCCCGTGGCATGACCTGGAGCGTGGCGAACTTCGAACATGATATCGGTTCGGCGGCGGTGGCGGTGCACGACTATCAGGGCCGTGCCATCGCCGCGATCAATGTCACCGGCCACGCCAGCGTCTTCGCCGAGGACAGCCCCATCGTCGGCGAGATCGAGGCGGAGGTGAAGGCGGCCGCCCGGCAGATTTCCGAGGCGCTGGGCTATCGCGGCTGGTCGTCCGATCAGATGTAGCAGGGGGGAGGCGCCGCCGCGCATCGCGGGCGGCGCCGAAACTGCCTCAGACCTCGATCGGCTGCATCACCTCGGGTTCGATCACCGCCACTCCCGGCAGCGCGGCGACCAGCTTTTCGGCCGATTGCTCCAGCAGCGGGAAGGTGCGGTAATGCGCCGGGATCAGCGTCTTGAAGTTGAAATACCGCTTGGCGGCATAGGCGACCTTGTCCATGTCCATGGTGAAATAGCCGCCCGAGGACATAATGCCGATGTCGGGTTTGTAGTAATCCCCCATCCACTCCATATCCGCCATGATGTCGGTGTCGCCGCTGCAATAGAGCGTCTTGCCCTCGGCCCGGATCATATAGCCGGCCTCGGTGCCGCCGGCGCGCGGGCCGTCGGGGCTGGCGAGGGTCGAGGAATGTTCGGCATTGACCATCGACACCTTGGCGCCGGCCAGATCGACCGTGCCGCCCTTGTTGAAGCCGACGGTTTCCACTCCCTTGGTCTCGCCCCAATAGCTCATCAGATCGAATTGGCCGACGATCGGGATGCTGAGCTTTTTCGCCAGTTCCAGCACATCGGCGGCATGGTCGAAATGCGCATGGGTCAGCAGGATATGGGTCGCGCCGGTGATGGCGGCCTCGTGTTGGTCCTCGGGCAGCATCGGGTTGCCGGTGAACCAGGGATCGAGCAGCAGCACCGCGCCGCCGGCCTCGATCCGGAAGGAGCCGTGGCCGAGCCAGATGATCTTCATGGGATGTCCTCCTGAATGTCTCTCGACGATCAGACTAGCACGCTGGCCTGCGATGACCAGCCGGGCCGGTCTCAACCCAGGATGAAGAGCCAGAACCACACGGTCAGGATCGAGCTGCCGGTGGCGATCAGCACCGAGGAGGCGGCGACGCGCTTGGCCCGGCCGTACATATTGGCGAAGATATAGGCGTTGAACCCCGGCGCCATCGAGGCGTTGAGCACCCCCGAGCGGAACAGATCCTGCGGCAGGCCAAAGCCCTTGCCGAAGAGGAAGGTCAGCGCCGGATGCGCCATCAGCGACAGGGCGCAGACGAAGAGGATCGTCTTCATGTCGCCTTCGGGCTTGTATTGCACCAGCACGCCGCCGAGCGCGAAGAGCGCGCCGGGCAGGGCGGTGCGGGTGATCAGCGCCAGCGCCTGTTCGGCGGCCCCGAACAGATGCAGCCCGGTCAGGTTGACGATGAAGCCGAGCGCGATCGCCACGATCAGCACGTTGCTGAACATCGCCGTCAGCACCGCGCGGGCCATGTGCCTGCCGCCGCGACCGCGGCTGCGGATCGCCTCCATCGCGGTGATGCCGACGCCGTAGCAGAACGGCGAATGGAAGGCGATGATGGCATAGTTGCCGGTCAGGTTGTCGGGCCCATAGGCCCGTTCGGTGATCGGCAGGCCGAGCAGGACCGAGTTCGAGAACAGGCAGCAGAAGCCGATGGCGACGGCGTCCTCCCAATCGCGGTTGAACAGGAAGCGCGCCCCGAAGAGGCCGAGCAGGAAGCAGATCAGCGCGGCGGAATAGAAGCTGACCAGAAGACGCGGATCGAAGCTGGCCTTGAGATCGAGATGCGAGATCGCGCTGAACAGCAGGCAGGGCACCGCGAACCCTTGGGTGAACCGCAGGATGCCGTCGATATGCCCTTGGTTGAAATAGCCCGCCCGCGTCGCGGCATAGCCGGCGCCGATCACCAGGAAGACCGGCAGGATGACGTCGATCAGGCTTTGAAACATGGGCCCTGGTGCCTTTGACTGCTGCTGGAGGCCTTCGGTGAGAGTGTTCGGGCCAGGAGGAGGGTGGGGGCCTAGGTCAGATCGCCAGTGATCACCATGCCGTCGAAGGCGGGGGTGATATGGGCCGGGGTTTCGGAATCGAGCGTGGAATAATCGAGGTCGATGTGCATGTTCGTCAGCACCGCACGCTTGGCACCGACCCGCTCGATCCAGTCGAGCGACTGGCTCAGGTGCGAATGGGTCGGGTGCGGGGTATAACGCAGGGTGTCGAGGATCCAGCAGTCGAGATCCTGCAGTTCGCTCCAGGCATCGTCATAGATCTCGGCCACGTCGGGCAGATAGGCGATATCGCCGATCCGGAAGCCGAGCGCGTCGATCGAGCCATGGCCGACCCGGAACGGACGGAAGGGGATCGGGCCGCCGGGGCCGCTGACCTCGAACGGGCCGCTGATCGAACGCAGATCGAGGATCGGCGGATAGGGCGAGCCCTCGGGCTGTACAAAGGCATAGGCGAAGCGGTTGAGCAATGCGTTCTGGGTGTCGCCATCGGCCCAGACCGGGATTCGGGCGCGCATGTTGAAGACGATCATCCGCAGATCGTCGATGCCGTGGACATGATCGGCATGGGCATGGGTATAGATCACCCCGTCAAGCCGGCCGGTATCGGTGCCCAGAAGCTGGTCGCGCATGTCAGGGCCGGTGTCGATCAGCACCGAGGTGGTGCCCTCGGGCCCGTCGCGTTCGACCAGGATCGAGCAGCGCCGGCGCCGGTTGCGCGGGTTCAGCGGATCGCAGGCGCCCCAGTGGCCGCCCAGCCGCGGCACCCCGCCGGACGAGCCGCAGCCGAGGATGGTGATGCGCAGGTTGCTCATTCTGCCTCCTTGCGCCAGGTGGCGGCCTTGGAGAAGAGACGGTCGAAATTCTGCTGGGTCTGTGCCGCGAAGGCGGCATAGTCGAGGCCGAAGACCTCGGCCCCGACGCGGGCGGTCAGCGCGGAATAGGCCGGTTCGTTGCGCCTGCCGCGATGCGGCGGCGGCGCCAGATAGGGGCTGTCGGTCTCGACCAGGATGCGGTCGAGGGGGGCTGCCGCGAAGATGTCGCGCAGCTCCTTGCTTTTCGGGAAGGCGGCGATGCCGGACATCGACAGGTAGAATCCCAGATCGAGCATCGCCTTGCCCAGCTCCGCCGAGGAGGAGAAACAATGCATCACGCAGGAATAGGCGCCCTTGCGGTATTCCTCGGTCAGGATGCGGGCCATGTCGTCATCGGCGTCGCGGGCGTGGATGATCAGCGGCAGCCCGGTTTCGCGCGCGGCGGTGACATGGACGCGCAGGCTTTGCTGCTGCACCGCAGCCGACTCCGGGGTGTAGTGGTAATCGAGCCCGGTTTCGCCCAGGCCCACGAATTTCGGATGCTGGGCGAGGGCGATGAGTTCGTCGACCGTGGCCATCGGTTCCTCGGCAGCGCTCATCGGATGGGTGCCGGCGGCGAAGAAGACCGGATCATGCGCCTCGGCAAGGGCGCGGACGCGGGGTTCGTGCTTCAGCCTGGTGCAGATCGTCACCATGCGGGTCACGCCTGCTTCGGCGGCGCGCGCGATCACCGCGTCGACCTCTCCGTCGAAATCGGCGAAATCCAGGTGGCAATGGCTGTCGGTGATTTCCGGTTGGGCTTGGTCGGTCATCGTCTTCCGGTCAGTTGTCGCGCCGCGCGGTGCTCTCCCGGGGCGGCCTGGTGCCGGAGCGGGCGTTCGGGCGGGGATCAGCCCGCGGCGGTCTTTTGCATCTTGAAAACCGTATCTAGGACAAGCGCGGCGGGGTCAAGGTTGACCGCCTTGCCATGGCGGCTGCGGGCGGTGATCTCGGCCGCCGCATCGGCCCAGGCGCGTGCGCTATGGGCATTCGGTGCCAGCCGGGTCAGGGTTTCGGCCTCGCCTCGCGCGGCCTCGGGCTGCGGCGGCTGGCCGGCGGCGCCGGTGCGGGCGAGGCGGGCCAGCGCGGTGTCGATCAGGTCGAGCAGCAGGTCGAAGCGGTCGCCTGCGCCGCGTTGCGCGGCGGTTTCGGCCAGGGCGAGGGCGCGCGGCCGATCCAGCCGGGGCAGGGTCGCCAGCAGCGCGATCAGCTCGGCATAGAGGTCGAGCCCGCCGAGCGCGGTCAGCCGCAGTGCCGCGCCGACCGATCCGGCGGCGAGCGCGGTCAGGTGACCGGCATTGCCGGGCATCGCCACGCCGGCCTGTTCCAGCGCCCGGCCCATGTCCGCGGGGGACAGCGGCGACAGGCGCAGGGTGCGGCAGCGCGAGCGGATCGTCGGCAACAGCCCCGAGGGGCGATGCGAGATCAGCAGCAGCGTGGTGCGCGCCGGCGGCTCCTCCAGCATCTTCAGCAGCGCATTGGCGGCGTTCACGTTCATCTCGTCGGCGCAATCGACAATCACCACCCGGCGGCCGCCGTCGGTGGCCGAGAGGCCGAAGAAGCGGTTCAGCACCCGCACGTCATCGACGACGATCTCGTCGCGCAGCCGGCCGGTCTTGTCGTTGACGCTGCGGGTGATGGTGATCAGCCCGGGGTCGGAGCCCGCCAACAGGCGATGCGCCACCGGATGTTCCGGGTCGATGTCGAGCGTTATGGGCGCTGGCGGCGCGCTGAAGAGCCCATCGTCTTCGGCCGGCGGAGTGGCCAGCAGGAAACGCGCGATGCGCCAGGCCAGCGTTGCCTTGCCGACGCCGCGCGGGCCGGTCAGCAGCCAGCCGTGATGCAGCCGGCCGGAATTATAGGCGGTCAGGAAGGCCTGTTCGGCAGCGTCTTGACCGAAAAGGGTGGGGGTTTCGCGCGGGTGCGGGGCGCCGGGAACCTGATCGGCGGCGGGGGCGGCGTCGCTCATGCCAGCTCGCGCTCCACCGCTGCCAAGACATCGGCGGTGACGGCCTCCATCGGCCGGCCGCCGTCAATGACGCGAAAGCGGGCGGGGAATTCCCCGGCCAGCGCCAGAAAACCAGCACGCATCCGGCGTTGCAGCTCGATGCCCATATCCTCGAACCGTTCCTCGTGCCCCTTGCGCCCCCTGGCGCGGGAGAGGCCGAGTTCCGGGTCCATGTCGATCAATAGCGTCAGATCGGGTTCGCGGCCGATCATCAGGCCGTGAAGCTGGTCGACCAGCGCCCTGAGATCGCCGCGCGACAGGCCCTGATACATCCGGGTGCTGTCGGCGAAGCGGTCGCAGACCACCACCTGGCCGGCGGCCAGCGCCGGGGCGATCGTGCGTTCCAGATGGTCGCGCCGGGCGGCGGTGAACAGCAGGATTTCGGTTTCCGCCGACCAGCGGTCGGGGTCTCCCTCCAGCACCAGACGGCGGATTTCCTCCGCCCCGGGCGATCCGCCGGGTTCGCGGGTCAGCACCACCTCGCGGCCACGTGCGCGCAGCGCCTCGGCCAAAAGCCGCGCCTGGGTCGATTTGCCGGAGCCGTCGATGCCCTCAAAGGTAATGAACCGACCCGATGAGGTCACATCGCCCCCTCGGGACCATTGATCACCCGCCCGAACAGGACTTTGACGGCGGTCTGCACCCGTACCAGAAAGCCCCCGGTCGGCACGTCATTCGCCGCCACCAGCGGCCGGCGGATTTCGCCCATGCCCTCGGGGGTGAAGACCAGATCGGCCAGTTTCTGGCCCTTGGTGATCGGCGCATGGACCGGGCCGGTATAGACCACCTCGGCCTGCACATCGTCCGAGGACATCGCTGGCAGCAGCAGGGTCAGGTCACCCTCGGGCACCAGATCTACCGTCGGCTCGCGTCCCATCCAAACTTTGGCCTGGGCGACGGGGGTGCCGTCATGGACGAGGGTTTTCTTGGCAAATTGGCGAAAGGACCAGTTGACGATCGCCTCCGCCTCATCGGCGCGGGCTTCCTTGCTGGGCAGGCCGGAGACCACGAAGATCACCCGCCGGTCGCCCTGCTTGGCCGAGCCGACAAGACCATAACCCGCCTCTTCGGTGTGGCCGGTCTTCAGCCCGTCGGCGCCGATCCCGAGGCTCAGCAGCGGGTTGCGGTTCTGGGTGTTCGATGGCGCGCGGCCGTCGAAATTGAAACGGGTTTCCGAGAACAGCGGGTAATATTGGGGGAAATCGTTGATGATGTGCTGCGCCAGAATCGCCAGGTCATGCACCGACATCAGATGGCCGGGGGCCGGCCAGCCGTTGGAATTGGCGAAGGTCGACTGCGTCATGCCCAACTGCTTGGCCCGCTGGGTCATGTAGCGGGCAAAGCCCGCCTCGGTGCCATCGGGGCTCAGCGCCTCGGCGATCACCGCGCAGGCATCGTTGCCGGAGAGCACGATGATGCCCTGCAGCAGATCCTCGACCTTCACCCGGTCGGTGGTATCGAGGAACATGGTGGAGCCGCCATAGCTCATCGCGTGCTGCGATACCGGCAGCCGTTCGTCCAGTGTCAGCCGACCGTCGCGCAGCGCTTCGAAAGCGACATAGAGCGTCATCAGTTTCGACATCGAGGCCGGCGGGATCGCCTCATCCGCGTTCTTGGCCAGGAGCACCGTGTCGGTTGTCTGGTCCAGGATATAGGCGGCGCGCGCCCGGGTGTCGAAGGCCGAGGCCGGCAGGGCCCAGAGCAGGGCCGAGAAAGCCAGGGCGCTCAGGCGCAGGGCGCGGCGGGCGGTTTGAGCGGCGGGGCGGAGATCAGTTCGAGACGGCATAGGCATCCGAGAATCCTGTTTCCTTCACTTCCTTCAGCAGGCTGTTGAGTTCGGATTTAGTGCGCGCCGGGCCGACGACGACCCGCCAGAACTGTTTTCCGTTCAACTCCTGCTCGAGCACGGTGGGCTTCATGCTGGCATTGCGCATCTGGCCGGCGGTGCGTTCGGCATTGGCTTTGACGCTGAAGATGCCCAGCTGGACATAGGGCTTGGGCAACGACGACTTCGGCGTGCCGGCTTTCGGGGCGGCCTTCGACGCGGCAGGCTTGGTTTCGGCCGGCTTGGCTGCGACGCTCGCCGTGGGGGCGGGGGTCAGGCTGCTGGCCTCGACCTCTGCCGGCGCCTCGGGGCTGGTGGCGGTGCCCTCGTCCTCGGCGGGCGTCAGCGCCTCGCGGCGCAGCGCGGTCACGTTCAGCTCGACCGGCGCGCCGGCCAGCATCCCCAGCGCCTCGGCCGCGTCGGACGAGGCCTGGATGCGCGGCCCGGGGATGGCACGTTCGCGTCGGAACAGGGCGCCGATGACGAACTTGCCGTTCGCGGTGTTGCGGATGATCACCCGTTCGGGATCCTTGACGTCGGGATGCGCCACCCAGACGCCGCCGAGCGAGGGGCGTCCATCCCAAAGCCCGGTCTCGGTCACCTGGAAGACCTCGGGCGCCTCGACGTCGCGGGCGACCAGCTTGGTGCGCGAGCTTTGCGCCGGGGCGGATTGTTCGCTCTTGGCGCCGGGTTTCAGGAAACCGGGCATTTTCGGGCCCTCTTCGCAGGCGGCCAGCAGGGCCATGGCACTGCATAGCATGGCTAGCCGCGCCGGACGCCCGACCGCATGAAGCGGGCGCCGGAGTCTGGGATTTGCTCGATTCATCTTCACGTTCCTTGCCTGTCGGCGGCGGGTTCGATCCCGCGCCCCTGCGCCCAAGCCCTTATGCTCATGCCGGTTGACCCGGTCCTGCCACCGCACGACCCCGACGCGGAGGGCTGCCCCTCCGCCGCCTGAACGGGATCCCCAAACCCCGACTTGCACACGGACGCCGCGCGGCGATTGGCGCGATCATAACGTGAGGGCGCGGGCATGGAAAGCAGGAGGGCCGGTCGTCGGCAGAAAATCCCCGGTTTCCACTTGCCTGAGCCTGCGACGCGCCTTACACCGGCTCGCGCCGGGGAGGTGGCAGAGTGGTCGAATGCGGCGGTCTTGAAAACCGTTGAGCGTGAGAGCGTTCCCAGGGTTCGAATCCCTGTCTCCCCGCCACTTCAGTCCCATAGTGGGCACGCCGATTCCAGCCGATTTCCCCCTAGAGACCGAAGCAAGTGTTCGCAGCAGCGTTCCCTTCGATCGGCTCTGATGCTGTAACCGCCCCCGACGGCATCTGTGTGCCAAGGTGGGTCTGCAACGATCCAGAAAGGAGAGCGGTCATGTCGGAGATTATCACGGTCGGGCTCGATCTGGCGAAGAATGTGTTTCAGGCTCACGGGGCCGAGGCTGCGGGCCGGGCGGTGCTGCGCAAGAAGCTGAGAAGAGATCAGGTCCTGGCATTCTTCGGACTGAGCTACTCCCGGATCGTTGGACAGGATCTGGCGTAAATTAAGCTACTCGCTGCACTTGCTGATCGGGTTGGTTGATATCATTTCTCTGCCAATAGACCACCGCGGGTGGCTTGCCGCCCAAGGCTGAGTGAGGGCGCTGGTGGTTGTAGAAGGTCACCCATTTCCGGATGGCCACCTTGGTCTCCGATCCTGTCTTCCAGGCATGCAGGTAGACGCACTCGTATTTCAGCGTGCGCCCAGCCTCTCGATGAAGATGTTGTCGAGATCGATATCCGGACGCCCGATCGACGGAGCCGATCCGTCCAGGCAAAGGACGTGAACTGGGATCCTTGATCGGTATTCATGATCTCGGGCGGCCCGAACTTGTGGATGGCCTCGGTCAGCGCTTCGACACAGAAGTCGGCCTCCAGTGTGTTCGAGATCCGCCAGGACAGAACCTTGCGGGTGAACCAGTCCATGATGGCGACCAGGTAGAGGAAGCCCCGGCGCATCGGCAAATAGGTGATATCGGCGCACCAGACCTGGTTGGGCCTATCGACCCGCAGCCCACCAAGCAGGTAGGGGTAAGGTCTTGTGCCCCTTGGCGGGCTTGCTGGTGTTGGGCATCTGGTAGATCAGCATCGTTTCGGGGCTTATGCGGCGCCACTGGCGCCACGGTCCCCTTCACCATGAGCCGCATCAGCCGCCGGATACGCTTCTGGTTCACAGGATGACCCTCGTTCTGCAGGTGCCAGGTCATCCACTGGCCGGCAGGGCATTGCGGAGCAATGTCCCGAGAGGCTGCCGGACACCGTAGAACGGGGTTTCCAGGAACTGCCGGTCGATCAGCTGCATGACGCCAGGTTCATCTCGGTCTCGCCCTGCGACGCGTAGTAAAACGACGAGCGCGAGATCGACAGCAGGCGGCATTGCGCCCCAATCGACAGCGTGGGGTGGTGACGTTCGATCATCCCGCGCCTCACTTGCCGGTCCAGGGCTTGAGCTTTCGTGACAAAAAATCGTTGGCGACAGCCAGTTCCCCGATCTTGGCGTGCAGCGACCGCACCGTCTCCTCGTCGACCTCAGCCTTCTTCTTTCCGCCGCGCTCGAAGATGTCCGACGCCTCCTCGAGCAGCGCGCTCGCCATTGGGCTCGAACCAATGGCGCACAATGGCTCGCTCCACTGGTGGATCATCGTCGGATGCACGCCGTATTCCGCGGCCAGCTCCGACACGGTGCGATCGCCCTTCACGGCTTCCAGCGCCACGCGAGCCTTGAAGCCCGCATCGTGGTTCCTGCGTTTCGACATGTTCTGATCTCCTCGTTCTTGGAGACCAGCAGACGTCAGATCGTAGCTTCCGTCACTGTCCGATTTTCGGGGAGGTGCTCAGGTTTCAGGAAGCGCGAAGACCATCGCGAACGCCGGCTATGTTGGCGGCTGTGGACACGGCGTCGGCGTCTTCCGGATCTGGCGGCTCCCGACCCAATTGGTGTCCTTCACGGGAAGGCTACCGACGGCGGATTACGCCAAAATCCACCGCCGATGGCTCGCCTCCCGCCCAGCCCTATGAGCGGGTGACTTCAAAGTTAAGCGGTTGAGGCTAGTCCGCAGCTGTCATGGAGTAATCTATGGCAGCAAGGTCCGACAGCAAGTCAGCGCCGGTCGGATTCCATCCAAGCCTCTCGCGGGTCCAAGTGCTTGCCCCAATCATGTCGAGCCCGGCGAAAGGTGCCATCCAGCCGAGGTACAGTTCGACCTCCTCGGCGCTGATCGAGCGAACCGGCAGACCAGTGCCTCTTCCGATCGCCTCGGCAATAGCACGTGCGCTAACGCCTTCCTCCACTGACGCATGATACCTTGCGCCTGGCTCACCCTTTTCCAGTGCGAGAACATAAAGCTTGGCAACGTCGCTTACATGCGCTGCAGCCCAGCGGCATTCCCTCTCTCCGAGATACGCCACCGCTCCGGCTCGTCGCGCCTCGGCGATGAGCGGCGTGATCAAGCCGGCCTTGACCTTGTCATGCACCTGCGGAAGCCGGATTGTGCGCACGTCGATGCGTCGCGCAATCAGCGCCGTACCGGCAAGCTCGGTTGCGATGCGAGGATTGGCGTGACGTGGATTGAGTATGTCTTCGGTCGCCAAGCCGCCATTTAACGGCGTGCCGATGCCGATACCAGAGGTGATCAGGATGGGCTTCTGCGTCCCCTCCAACTCTGCGCCGATCGCGGCAATATTGCGCTCGTCCTTCTTCGTATTGTCGAAAAAGGTCTCGAAATTATGGTCGAACGCGCAGTGGATCACCGCATCAGCGGCCGCCGCACCGCTGGCGAGCGTATCGGGTCGTTCTAGATCGCCGCGATGGACGTCGACACCAGCGGCCTCGAGCTGACGGGCGCCCGCGTCGGAACGGGTGAGGCCGAGCACCTCATGCCCAGCGTCCAAAAGTTCGGGAATGATGTGCGAGCCGATGAAGCCCGTCGCCCCGGTCAGGAATACGCGCATGATACTTCTCCTAATGACAAAGGCAGAGTATCGGAGCTAGATTTAACCTGTTAAAGTAGTGACATTATCATGGTATAATTTGCAACAGGATCGCTCATGATGAATGACGGGACTAACCGGCTTGGCACCTATCTTCGTGATCGGCGCGCTCGGCTTGATCCGGTGACTTTTGGTTTCGACGTCGGTCGCAGACGTACCCCCGGTCTGCGGCGCGAAGAGGTCGCGAGCCGGGCGAACATCAGTCCGACCTGGTACACCTGGCTGGAGCAAGGTCGCGGCGGTGCTCCTTCCGCAGATGTGCTGGATAGGATCGCCAAGGGACTGATGCTGACCGAACCTGAGCGCGAACATCTGTACATGCTGGGCCTCGGTCGTCCGCCCGAAGCGCGTTATCAGCCTGTCGACGAGATCACCCCGCGATTGCAGCGCGTGCTCGATGGAATGGCGTTCAGTCCCGCGATCATCAAGAACGCCATCTGGGATGTACTCGGTTGGAACCGCGCTGCAGCCGCGCTGCTTACGGACTATTCGCAGTTGCCGTCGGACCAGCGCAACATCTTGCGGCTGATGTTCACGAACGGTAGTGGCCGCAACCGGAATGAGGACTGGGAAAGCGTTGCGCGGTTCGTGGTCGGAGCCTTTCGGGCTGACATGGCGAGGGCTGGCGCACAGGACAGCATGGATGCTGCCAGGCTCGTAGAGGAACTGAGCAGGTTGAGCCCGGAATTCAAAGCGCTGTGGCAGGATAATGACGTCATCGCTCACAGCGAAGGCGTGAAACGGATTCGCCATCCGTCGGCAGGGCTTGTGAAACTCGAATTTTCGTCTTTCGCCGTCGAAGGCAGGCCGGAACTCGGGATGATCGTCTACAATCCGGCTACCCAAACAGATGCGGAAAAAGTTCGTGCGCTCGTGTATGCCTCCCAGGGGTAACTATCGCACAAGGCCGTCGTTGGAGCGGTGTTCCGGCAAGGACCGCTTTGTCCCAACGATGGTCGATCGTCCCCGCCGAGATATCCGTGAACGAACGGCAAGTTTCGATGGCATGACCCGTCCCCAGGAACGCCAGCTTTGTCGGCGGCTGTGGACACGGCGTCGGCGTCTTCCGGATCTGGCGGCTCCCGACCCAATCTCTGTCGATCGCTGAACACTACTGAAACGTCGGCTCACGACAGAAACGCTCGTTCGCGAGCAGGATGGCGATTCTCTAAATTGCGCGTTGTCTGCGCTGTTCATGACAGCTTTCACGACGACGCAGTGCGAAAACCTTCCGGGGTCATCCCTGCCCAACTGCGAAAGGCACGGTAGAAAGAGTTCGGCTCGTCGAAGCCTAGCAAGAAGGAAATTTCGGCAATCGGCATCCTCGTCTTGCGGAGATAATGCCGCGCCAGTGCGTTGCGAGTGCCTCTCAAAATCTCCTGAAAGCTGGTGCCCTCGGCTTCGATCCGCCGCTGGAGGCTGCGCTTGCTCAAGCCTAGCTTCGAGGCGATCGCGTCCATGCCGATCAACCCGCTCGGCAAGCCTTCGAGCAGAACTGCGTGGACTCGCTCCGCTGTTTTCACATCTGCGTCCAGATCGGCAAGTCGCTGTCGCAAGTCCGGCTCGAACATCGACCACATCGCGTCGTTCGAGGTCAGGAACGGCATTGCTGCATCGCGCGCATCAAAAACCACCCGATGGCTGCTAGCCCGACGGATACGAATTCCGAGAAATTCCTCATATGGTGCCAGCGGCCCCGGCACGGCACCGATCGAGAACTCAATCGGTCGGATCGTCTCCCGTGTTCCCATCCGCGCCAGTTGAACGGTGAACAGAAGTTCCATCATCACGAGCGACTGCGGCGGCGTCCACGGCGCATCCAACCAGCTGAACTCCGCCGTCACCCGGTCGGGCTCTTGCGCCACGCCGAGCCGGACAGGCCCGATCAGCGCCTTGTATTTTGCAATGCGCTGCAAGGCCACCAGCAGGTTCGGGCTGCACAGCGCCGCGAAAAGGGGCGGCAAGAACGATTCCGCTCTCACACCGGTGCACAAACGCAGGGGCAACAATGGATCGGCCAAGGCGTCCTCGATACTCGTCCATAGCCTGTAGTAGTCTTCGGAAGGCAGGCGCACAGACGGCTGTGTCAGCAAATCATCCGATAGCCCCGCCCGGCGCAGCACATCGGCGGGGCGCAGGCCAAGATCGACCAATAGCGTGCGCCATGTCGTATCGAGCGCGTAAAGCGGATGTGGCGTAGTCGCCATCGATGCACCTGAATTATTTTGCGTAGCTTAAGCCGGCAATCGTTCCCGGTGAAGGCCTCAGGTTGCCAGGTTGAACGTCGCGCGCATGGCGGCGAAGAATGTTTCGTCATCGGTTGCCTGCCGCGCCGTGATCTGCTGGACGGCGTCGTCACCAGCGGCATAACGCAACCGGTCGCTGTGATCGGTCGTGGCGTGATAGGCGATTTCTGCGATACGCTCGGGCGTCGAGCCCTGCGCCATGGCCGGGCCCATCACATCAAGCACACGCTGGATCAGCGGCTGATATTCCGCAATTGCCGGATCATTGCTGAAATCAAGTGAGCGTCCGCCAAAGTCAGTCTGCATCCCGCCCGGCTCGATCAGCTTCACGCGGACGCCGAGCGGGGCCATCTCGTACATCAGCGCTTCCGTCAGCCCTTCGACGGCGAATTTGCTCCCATGGTACAGCGTACCGAGCGGGAAGGCGAGCCGCCCGCCAACCGAGGCGACATTGACGATTGTACCGCCATGCAGGGCGCGGAAATGCGGGATCAGCGCTTGCGTCGTCGCCAGCAGCCCCAGTACGTTGACCTCGAATTGGCGCCGAATCTTGTCGGCAGGCGTCACTTCCAGAGGGCCATAGGCGCCGTAGCCGGCATTGTTCACCAGCGCGTCGATCCGTCCGAACCGCGCGATGCCGGCCTGGACCGCAGCGTCGATTGAAGCGGTATCCTGAACGTCGAGGCGCGTCACCAGAACATTGTCGAGCGCGTTGAGCGCTCTTTCTTGATCGGGCGAGCGCATGGTGGCGACGACGTTCCAGCCTTGGGCATGGAATTGCATGGCAGTTGCGCGACCGAGGCCGCTCGAGGTGCCGGTGATGAGGATTGTCTGTGCCATGTTCGCTTCCTTTCTGACGTGATGAGCGAACATCTGGCCTGTGGCGGTCAATTGCGCAGTCGCAGAGGACGCCATTGCGCTATCCGATCGCGACAGCTAGCGGATCAGAGGATTTATGAACGGGCCAACGGGGGCAGCCTTCAACGGTCATCTCGGGTCAGGAATCGTGGTTATGCCTCGTCAGACAAAACGCCGGCGGTCCTTTCGCGGCCCGGATTCGGGTGTCGAAACGGGATTTGCCGAGCGATAGCGAGCGTCCGCCTCTGCCGATAGCCGTCGTTCGCTGTTCACTCTGCGAACAACAGGAATGTCCCAACGGGGGAGAGGATCCTCGCCGAGCGACGAGGAGCCGTTGATTCAAATCTCGGTGTTTTCGGCAAGGGCCAGGGCGTCTTCTACGTCGATCCCGAGATAGCACACGGTGTTCTCGATCTTGCTATGGCCAAGCAGGATTTGAACGGCACGGAGGTTGCCCGTGGCCCTGTAGATGATCGATGCCTTCGTTCGCCGAAGGGAGTGCATGCCGTGCTCGCTTCGCATCAGGCCGACTCCCGTCACCCATTCATCGACAAGCCGAGCGTACGGTCGGGTGCTGAGATGACCGTTATGGTCGACCCGGCTCGGAAAGACGTAGTCGTTGACTGTGCCGTCCCGCCCCTCGCACACCCTCGCGCGCATCAGAGGCGGAAGCCGCCTGAGACTTCGATCCGCTGCCCGTTCACCCAGCGAAAGTCGTCGGACAGCAAAGCTGCGATGACCGGCCCCACTTCCTCGGGTCCTCCGACGCGCTCCAGCGCCGTCTGCGAGGCGATGGCCTTGTTGACCTCCGGATTGTCCCGAGTAGCGCCGCCGCTAAAATCGGTTGCTATGGCCCCCGGCGCCACGACGTTCACGGTAATGCCGCGCGGCCCGAGCTCCAGCGCCATATAGCGGGTCAGCGTCTCCACCGCCGCCTTGATCGGTCCATATATGGTCCGTCCCGGTAGGCTGAAGCGGGTAAGCCCTGAAGAGATGTTCACGATGCTGCCGCCATCGTTCATCAGCGGCAGCAGCTTCTGGGTGAGCAAATAGGGGGCCTTGAAGTGAACGGCGAACAGCGCGTCGATCTCCTCCCCGGTCCCATTCGCCAGCGTCGCGGTTGACGATGTGCCAGCATTGTTCACGAGATAATCGAAGCGATCCGCGCCCAGAGTGGCGAGCGCCTCACCGACGGCGGCGACGAAGCTGTCAAAGCTTTCTGAACGGCTCACGTCGAGCTGCAAGGCCACTGCATTTGCGCCTGCCGCCCGGACGGCTTCGACCACCTTTGCGGCTTCATCCTGCCGACTATTGTAGGTGACGATGGAAGACACGCCCCGCTCGGCGAGTCGGAGCACGGTGTTCCTGCCGATGCCGCGGCTGCTACCCGTGACGATGGCGATGCGTGCAGATGTAGACATGGTGTTTTCTCCGATTGTTTGCTTCCCTGCATATTATGATCCTCGCGCAGGACATTTAGACCGAATGATCAGACATCACTGTTCCACAGGGAGGAATAAAACGTCATGGACCGGCTAACCGCTCTTGAGCTGTTCGTGCGTATCGTGGACCGCGGAAGCTTCAGTGCTGCAGCGGCTGACCTCGGCATGTCCCGCCCTGCCGCGACGGCGACGATTCAGGCACTGGAGCGGCGGCTCGGCGCCCGCCTGCTCCACCGTACGACGCGGCAGGTTCGGCCGACGAGCGAAGGCGATGCCTATTACCGACGCTGCACGGCGATCCTCGCCGATCTGGAAGATGCGGACCAGAGCGCCTCCGGGACTGTATCCGGGCGGTTGCGCGTCGATGTCGCAGGGTCGCTTGCCAGGACCATGTTGCTGCCGGGGCTTCCCGACTTTCTGGCGCAGCATCCCCGGCTGAGCATCCATCTCAGCGAAGGCGAGCGCTACGTCGATCTCGTGCGAGAGGGGGTGGACTGCGTGGTGCGCGCAGGACCGCTCGCCGACAGCAGCATGGTCGCCCGGCGCCTTGGCACGATCGAGGAGATGACCTGCGCCAGTCCCGCCTATCTTGAGCGTTACGGCGTTCCCTTAGCGCCCGACCGGCTAGCGGGGCATCAAATGATCGGCTTCGTGTCCTCCCGCACCGGCCGACCCTTGCCTCTGGAGTTCACCGTCGATGGCGCGGTCGTGGAAGTGGCGTTGCCGGCGCGCCTGCTCGTCAGCGATGCGGACATGAGCGCCGCGGCGGCACGACTGGGGTGCGGGCTGGTGCAAGCACCGCGCTATCGCTTCGCAGATGATCTCGCATCCGGCGCCTTGGTCGAGGTCATGGCGGACTATCCGCCGGTGCCGACGCCCATATCGATCCTGTTCCCGGACAATCGGCACCTGTCGCCGAAGGTCAGGGTGTTCGTTGACTGGGCGACCGAGACGCTTGCGCCGTTTCTGTCCCGCTAAAGAGATGGACTAGCGGCTGTGAGCGGTCTCCGGACAGGTTGCGCAACATTGGCGGAACGCGTGCATGGCTGAGCATTCCTGCGAAATGATGCGCTTGAACCCGATGGTGTACCGCTGGGCGTCGACATCATGATTTACACGACGAGGGTGGCCAGCCAGTCGGACGGCGGCTCACGGTAAAAGCTGCCCTAGGGCTGGCGCGGCGCGAACGTCAAATTAGTCCCAGTTCCCGTCGTTTGATCGATCAGTCGAGCAGGTTGGAGGAACCGGTGGATCCAAAGAGCGACTGCATGTCAGCAATCGGCGGGCAAAACGGAAATACCCTGTCAAACGCCCGAAATGGCCGCCGTTAGCCACCCAAATGCCGCCGAAACCCACCGATAACCGCACAAGACCAAGTATCTTCATAATCATCAAAGGGTTATGAAGATTTCATAGTTCTCATCTTCCTCGGGCGTGGCCCGCCACCCCGTCGATTGTCGCCGACAATCGTCCATGTGCCGCCGACCACCGCATTTCTAACAGCGAGGGTGGCAGGCGAACAAAGCCGCCAGCCCCTTGCCGCCGCGATAGGCGGAGTGGTCAGCGCGATCGGTCCAAAGATTTGGTTTCCTGTTTTGGCTATCGCTGCGCGGCTTCGCCGAGCTGCGCGATATGGCCGACCAGATCGGTTGCTTCGCCGCCGGCGTTGATGGTCTCGAAATAGTCGTGCCAGCCCGATTGCGCGATGCCGGAGACAAGCGCGTCAAGCGCTGCATCGTCGGGGCAGCGCCAGACCGCGAAAAACGTCTGCGGCGCGGCATGTAGCTTGGTTTGATCGACCTTGCCGAGCGCAAGGGCTTCGACGCCGAGGGAAGCCAAGATCGGCATGGCGGAGCCGATCGCCGCAAGGAACTCTTGGCGCTCAGCATCGGACAGGTCCAGCCACGCAGGTTTCGGAGTGTAGAGTTCGGCGAGGTAGTGAGCCATGTATTGCTTCCATTTCGATGTTAACGGTCGGGGTTGATCGAACGAAGGGCACGCTTGCAGAGGCGCGCCGTCGCAGGTGATGGGCTTTCGATGGACCATCTGGCGCAGAGCGCCTGCACCCAATCCGGCCGGTCCTTCCCGGCGTCATTCAGCCAGTTGCTAACCGAATCCTGCACATAGCCGGACGGGTCTGCGCGCAGCGGTTCGAGAATCGAAAGCGCAAGCTGCGGCTGTGCCTTGAGCGCGCCGATATGCGCGCACCACACGCCGCGCGGCCGGATCGCTTCTGACGCGAAGCGGCGAATGCGCTCTGACGGATCGGCGGTCCATTCGGTCAGGGTGGCGATGGCGCTTTCAAGGTGCGCCGCGAGGTGCGGCCGGATGGCCAACCATGACCATTCCCTCACGCCGAAATGCCGGTCATCTGCATAGGGCCGTATCGCTGCAAGCCGCTCACCGAGCGGCATGTCATCGACCGCACCGATCATGAAACAGGCCCAGCCGCGCGCGGTGTCCGACGGATGCCGACCAAGCCGATCGAGAGCGGCACAGCCAAGTTTCCCGCAGATCAATCGCGCCGCAAGCGACATGCGCTTGGATATGCCCGTTGCCGCGCCGCGCTCCATTTCGGCCAAGGCATCGGCACCGATGTCCGGCAGGATATTGCGCATCAGCACGGTAAAATCGACTGCCAGACAGTCGGTCAGCGTCGCGGCCTCAACCTCTCCGGCGTTGAGACGGGCAAGGTGGTCCGGGTCAATATCCTTGATGCCGCGCCCTGCGGTCCTGGTGCCGCTCATGCGCGCGCATCCGCAGTTTGGCCAGTCTGTTGCTTGCCGGCATCCAGATTTCGCCAGATGCGTTGCAGCAGCTCGTGCAGCGTCTTGCGTTCGTCTGCCGTAAAGCCTTCAAACAGCGATGCGACCCACTGTGTATGTTCGCTGAACAGCTCGCGGGCCATCTGCCGTCCAACTTCGGTCAACGCGACAGCGATCTTGCGCCGGTCTTCGAGACCGCCGCGCCGGGCAATGAACCCGTCACGTTCAAGGCCGTCGAGAAGTCCGGTGATCGTTGCCCGCGTCACGCCCGCACGTTCGGCCAGTTCATGCGGTGATAGCCCATCGGGTTTGTCATGCAGCAGGAACAGCAGGACGAACTTGCCTTCGGACAGGCGGTGCCGCGCCAGCCGGACGGCACAATCGCGATCAATGGCGCCAGTCAATGCCAGCAGTTCAAAGCACGCGCGGATATTGTCCGTAGGCGCGATAGCCCGACGCTCGGCCTCTTCCAGCAGCGCCATGTGTTTTTGTTCAAGCATTTCTCTCATATGGCGGCAAATAATATGGTGCCTAATTAATGTCAATCATTTTGGCGGGCTATAGCGAAGACCTGGGTCTCTGTTTCGCCGGCTTCGGCCGGCCACCTCAGTCCTCAGGCAGGGTTTCCTTGGCGGATCTGTCCTCCAGCAGTCGGCGGAACAGACCGATGTGCTGTTCCGGCAGCGCCTGACGTTGTGCTTCCGAAAGATCGGTCCAATGGGCCACCGACCAGCGGTCGAGCGGTTCGAGAACCCCCATGGCGATATCGGTCAGCAGTTCCAGGGGAAGGTCGTCGCGCAGCACGCCCAACCGCTGTCCGCGCAGGATCAGCGCTTCGGTCCAGTGCCGGGTGACGTCGAACAGGGGAGTGGTGGCCGCCCCCAGTCGCGGCGTGTCGCGCAGGTGGTAGAACAGCCGCCCGAAGCGGACCAGCCAGTCGTTGTGGTCGACCAGGATGATCGCGCGGTGGTAATACTCTTCGATCGCGCTCCAGAAGGTCTCGGCGGTCAGCGCATTCAGGTCGAAGGGGCCGATCTGGTGGAACAGAACCGCCAGCGCGCGGTCGACCAGGGCGCTGAACAGATCGGCCTTGCCGCTGAACCTGTCCTGAACGGCGGGCGCGTCGATGCCGGCACGCGCGATGATATGGTCGAGCGAGGCGGCGTCGATCCCATTGGTGGCGAATTCCTCCGCCGCGGCCTGGAACAGCGCCCGTTGTTGCTCTGCGGGCAGGGGGGATGGTTGCATGCGGTCGGCCATGGGTGGGCTCCTTCTCTGACCTGTGGTGCGGGGATGCCGGGGCAGCTTGGTTATGGTGTACCACTGTATCCCGTTTTTTGCATATCTGGTTTGCAATTTGAGTTGAGGCAATAATCTGCAAGTATACACAGGGTTTTGCGAAACATTATGTGTGAGGATGCCGGTTGGGCCGTCTTCGATGATCTCGACACCTCCTTTCAGATATGGGAACAGAATGCCGACGGGCGCGGGGCCTCCTCCCCCCACCTGATCGCAGGCAACAGATTGAAGGGCGGCTCCCTCCGGGCCAGTCCGACACCCAAATTGCGAAGGACGTGTCCATGTACGAAGACCGCGTGCGGAATTCCGCGCTTCTTGACCGCATCGTCAGCCCCGAAGAGGCCGCCCTGTTGATCAAGGACGGCATGATGGTCGGCATGAGCGGTTTTACCCGGGCGGGCGAGGCCAAGGCGGTTCCGATGGCGCTGGCGGCGCGGGCGAAGACTGAGCCGTTGAAGATCACCCTGGTGACCGGGGCGTCGCTGGGCAACGATCTGGACAAGACCCTGGCCGAGGCGCATGTGCTGTCGCGCCGGATGCCGTTTCAGGCCGATCCGGCGCTGCGCAAGGCGATCAACGCCGGCGAGGTGATGTTCGTCGATCAGCACCTGTCGGAAACGGTCGAGATGTTGCGCACCCGGCAGATCGGGCCGGTGGATGTGGCGGTGATCGAGGCGGTGGCGATCACCGAACAGGGCGGCATCGTGCCGACCACCTCGGTCGGCAACTCGGCCAGCTTTGCCATCCTGGCCGAAAAGGTCATCGTCGAGATCAACCTGTCGCAATCGACCCAGCTCGAAGGGTTGCACGACATCTATATCCCGACCCATCGGCCGGTGCGGATGCCGATCCCGGTGGTGTCGCCCGAAAGCCGGGTGGGGGTGCCCTTCATCCCGATTGACCCCAACAAGATCGCGGCCATCGTCATCACCGAGAAGCTCGACAGTTCCTCGACCATCCTGCCGCCGGATGATGGCACCCGGGCAATTGCCGGCCATCTGTCCGACTTTCTGCAGAACGAGGTGAAGCGCGGCCGGCTGAGCAATTCGCTGCAGCCGCTGCAGGCCGGCATCGGCACCATCGCCAACGCGGTGCTGCATGGGCTGATCGACACGCCCTTCCACGACCTCAAGATGTATTCTGAGGTGCTGCAGGATTCGACCTTCGACCTGTTCGACGCCGGCAAGCTGGATTTCGCCTCCGGCTCCTCGATCACGTTGTCGGCGGAGAAGTACAAAGAGGTCTTCCCGCAGCTGAACAAGTACAAGTCGCGGCTGATGTTGCGCCCGCAGGAAATCTCGAACCACCCCGAGGTGGTGCGGCGGCTGGGCATCATCGGCATCAACACGGCGCTGGAGTTCGACATCTACGGCAACGTCAACTCGACCCATGTGGGCGGCACCCGGATGATGAACGGCATCGGCGGCTCGGGCGATTTCGCGCGCAACGGCTATCTGTCGATCTTCGTCACCAAGGCGACGGCGAAGGATGGCAAGATCTCCTCGGTGGTGCCGATGGTCAGCCATGTCGATCACAACGAACATGACGTCGATATTCTGGCCACCGAATTCGGCCTGGCCGATCTGCGCGGGCTGGCACCGCGGGAACGGGCGCCGCTGATCATCCAGAACTGCTGTGATCCGATCTATCGCGATCAGCTGATGGATTATTACAAGCGCGCCGTCGCGCGGGGCGGTCACACCCCGCATGTGATGGAAGAGGCGTTGTCCTGGCATGTCCGCCTGGCCGAGACCGGCAGCATGATCTGACGGATCGCGCTCAGGCCCTGAGCGCGATCTCGACACCGCAGAGGGGGAAGCTCCCGGCCTCTCCCTCTGTGCTCACCTCCAGCCCCATGGCGGTGGCGCGGTCGAGGATCGCGGGCGCCTCGGGGCTGTGCAGCTCGATCCGGGTCAGCCCGGTGGCGCCGTCTTCGGCGGGCGGGGCAAAGGCGATGCTGGCATTGCGCAGCGCCAGCCGGGGGCCATCCTGCGGCACCAATCCCAACATCATGCCCCAGCGCGCGGCGGTCGCGGCGGGGTCCGGCGATCTGACGGTGATCCCCTCCAGCCGGAACGGCGTCGCCGGCCCGATGGCACCGCCTGCCGCGCTCCACTCTCCTTCAAAGTCGCCGGCGTGATCGAAACTCGTCTCGAGAAAGCTGCCGCCGGTATCGGCCGGGTTCCATTGCAGGAAATCGGCGCCCCGGTGGCTCAGCTCCCAGGCGATGCGGATGCCGGCGGCGCTGGCGCGGTCGCGGATCGCCTGCTGCTCGGCGGCGCTCGCCACCTGGGTGATCGCCATATAGCCGCCGTCGCCGCCCTGGCGGTCGAGAAACCGCTGCAGCGGCGCCTTGGGGTTGGTCGGGGCGATCAGCTCGATGAAATCGGTGCCGATCTGGAACAGCAGGTTGCGGGCGCCGAAGCCTGCGACATCGGGGTCGGTGAAGCAGGGGGGCAGGCCGAACAGCACCTCGATCTGCGCCGCCACCCCCTCAAGATCACCGGTGGCCAGGCAAATCTGTCTCAATTGCAGGACCATGATCTTTCCTCCCTCATCGCTCCCGAGACTTGACATAGCGGCTTGGTAAAATTTATGGAACACAAAAGTTCCATTAAATATCCGATGCTGGGGAGGCGCGGAATGTCTGAACCTGATCTGCTGGTCGCGACGGAAGGGGCTGTCGCGACTTTGACCCTGAACCGCCCGTCGATGATGAACGCGCTGAGCCTCGACATGGCCGAGCGCGGGCTTGCCGCGCTGCGCGCCTTTGCCGAGGATGACGCCATCCGCGTCGTGGTGCTGACCGGCGCCGGCCCGGCCTTTTGCGCCGGTGGCGATGTTGCCCAGATGCAGGCGGCGGTGGACGGCAAGACCGACTATCACCAGACGCTGAAACAGCAGTATCTGATCCATGAATTCGCCCGGCTGCTGCATGACATGCCCAAGGTGACGGTGGCGGCGATCGACGGCCCGGCCTTCGGCGCCGGCCTGTCTCTGGCGCTGGCGACCGATCTGCGGCTCGCCTCGGACAAGGCAAGCTTCGGCACTGCCTTCGCCTCGGTCGGGCTGGACGGCGATCTGGGCATCAGCTGGACCCTGCCGCGGCTGGTGGGAGAGGCCAAGGCGAAGGAGCTGATGTTCCTGCCCGGCAAGCTGAGCGCGGCGCAGGCCAAGGAACTGGGGCTGGTGAATTTCCTTGTGAAGGCAGAGGATTACGCGACGGAGCTGGCGAATCTGACCGGCCGCCTTGCCGCCGGGCCGATGAACGCGCTGCGCTTCATCAAGGCGAATATCAACGCCTCTCACGCCGAAGGCCTGGCCGCCACGCTCGACCGCGAGGCGACCAGCCATGTCAGCCTGATGAGCGACGCCGATTTCCACGAAGGGGTGCGGGCCTTTCTGGGCAAGCGCGCGCCGGTGTTCCGATGAGCGTGCCCGATCTGGAGGCCTGCCGCGCCGAGGCGCGCGGCTGGATCGCCGAGCATTGCCCGGCCTCGGTCCGCAACCCGCTGTTGGGCGAGGAGGCGCGCTATCAGGGCGGGCCGAACTTCCCCTTCACCAATGACGAGCACCGGTCCTGGTTCGAGGCCTGTCGCGATCGCGGCTGGACCGCGCCGGACTGGGCGCGCGAGTACGGCGGTGGCGGCTATTCCCCGGCCGAGGCGGCGGTGATCTGGGACGAGATGCGCCGCGTCGATGCGATCCGGCCGCTGAATGGCACCGGCCTGTCGATGGCGGGCCCCGCCATCCTGCAGTTCGGCAGCGAGGAGGTGAAGCGCCGCTTCCTGCCGATGATCGCCAGTGGTGAGACCTGCTGGTGCCAGGGTTTCAGCGAACCCGACGCCGGATCCGATCTGGCGGGGCTCAAGACCCGGGCGGTGTCTGATGGCGATGATTACATCATCAACGGGTCGAAGATCTGGACTACCTTCGCGCATCGCTCGGACTGGATGTTCGGGCTGGTGCGCACTGATCCCAGCGTCAAGCAGCGCGGCATCACCTTCCTGCTGATCGACATGAAAACGCCGGGGATCGAGGTGCGTCCGATTCGCATGATCAACGGTCACTCGGTGTTCAACGAGGTGTTCTTTACCGACGTCCGGGTGCCCAAGGCCAATGTGGTGGGCGCCGAGAACCACGGCTGGTCGGTCGCCAAGTATCTGATGGAGCGGGAACGCGATACGGTGGCCGAATTCGGCTTCAGCGGCGATCTGGAGTTGGTGGACTACGCTCGCAAATCCGGCCTTTGGCAGGAGGGGCGGATCACCGATCCGCAGCTCAGGCTGGAGCTGGCCGAGGCCGAGGTGGACAGCTGGGCGCTCGATTGCAGCCTGCGCCGCTTCGCCGAGGAGAAGGAGGCGGGGCGCGAAAGCGGTGCCTATTCCTCGGTGTTGAAATACTGCGGCTCGCGCATCTATGCGGCGCGGGCCGAGATGGTGGTGACCCTGCTGGGGGCCGAGGGGCTTGAGTGGCGCTCGGTCCATGATGGCGACGACAAGGAGACGGCGGCGATGGCCTGGCTTCTGGCCAAGGCGGTGCCGATCCTGGGCGGAACATCGGAAATCCAGCTCAACATCATCTCCCGCGCCATCCTGAACCTGCCGAGCTGAGGAGGGCCCGACATGAGTTTGATTCTGAACGACGATCTGACCATGCTGGCGGAAAGCGCGGCGGGGTTCCTGCGGGCGGAGGCGCCGGTGGGCGCGATCCGGCGGCTGCGCGAGGCGGGGCAGGGGCATGATCCGGCCATCTGGCGGCAGATGGTCGACATGGGCTGGCCGGCGGCGGCGCTGCCCGAGGCCTATGGCGGGCTCGGCTTCGGTTATCGCGGGCTTGGCGTGCTGATGGAGGAGATGGGCCGCAACCTGACCGCCGCGCCGCTTTACACCTCTGCCTTCGTGGCGGCGCCGCTGATCCTGCGCGGCGGCTCCGAGACGCAGAAGGCCGATCTTTTGCCGCCCATCGCGGCGGGGGAGCTGACGCTGAGCCTGGCGGTGGACGAGATGCCGCAGCACGCGCCCGAGCGGATCGCCATGGTGGCGCGGCCGGCGGGCGGCGGCTTCGTTCTGTCGGGCCGCAAGCTCTTCGTGCCGGATGTGGCGACGGCGGATCGCTTCATCGTCGCGGCCCGGCCCGAGGGCGGCGCGGGGCTGCTTCTGCTGCTGGTCGCGCGCGACGCGCCGGGGCTGGCGATCGAGCCGCTGTCGCTGGTGGACGAGCGCAGCTATGGCCGGCTGGTGTTCGACGGCGTGGTCGCGACCGAGGTGATCGGCACGGCGGCCGAGGGGGAGGCGGTGCTGGCCCATGCGCTGGCGGTCGCCAATATCGGGCTGGCGGCCGAGCTTTACGGCATCGCCCGGCAGGCGCATGACCTGACGGTCGACTACCTCAAGCAGCGCAAGCAGTTCGGTGTGCTGATCGGCAGTTTCCAGGCATTGCAGCATCGCGCCAGCCATATGGCGGCGGAGCTTGAGATGGCGCTCTCCGCGCTGCGCGTGGCGCTCTTGGCGATCGACGAGGGCGATCCCCGGTTGGAGCTGATCGCCAGCGCCGCCAAGCTGAAGCTGTCGCGGCTGGCGCATCTGGTCACCGCCGAGGCGATCCAGATGCATGGCGGCATGGGCATGACGGACGAGGCCGACATCGGCTTCTACCTCAAGCGCGCGCGGGTGGCGCAGCAGCTTTATGGCGGCCGCTCCTATCACGCCGACCGCTACGCGGCGTTGAAGGGTTACTGACTGCCGTCACCGGCCCCGGGCGCCCGCAGGGCAGAGAGCAATTGGCCGATCAAGGCCACCGCGCTTTGCCGGCGGATCTCGGGGTCGATTTCCGTCTCGGTCAGCCCGACCAGGATATGTTCGATGCCGCTGATGATCGCCGCCAGCAGCAAGGGCTCGGGCCGGGGGTAACCGGCGGCGTCGATCATGTCGGTGAGCAGGTCCAGAAAGAAGGCGTCCTTCTCCCGCCAGAGGTCGGCATGCGCCTCGCTCCGGCCCAGATCGCGCAGCAGCACGGTCAGGAAGGGGCCGGCCTCAAAGGCCACCTCCACATCCGTCTCGATGATCCGGCGCAGCCGTTCCTGCGGCGGCAGGTCGGCTTCGAACCCCTGCGGCACCGCGCGCAGCCGACGCTGGGCATAGTCCAGATGCCGCGCGACCAGCCGGCGATAGAGCTGATCCTTGTTGCTGAACCGGCGATAGAAATGGGTCCGCGACACGCCGGCGGCCTGCAGGATATCCTCGATCCGGCAGGCGGCATAGCCCTGCGCGGCAAAGGCGCGGGCGGCGCCCTTGAGGATGGCGCGGTCGATGCTGCTGCCGCGCGGGCGGCCGCGTTTTCTGGGGGTATCGGGGGCGGTGGACGTCATGGCCAAAGCCTAGCATTCCCGCGCCGCGACGGTAAGGGGCGCAACGCAAAGGGGCGCCCCGAAGGACGCCCCTGAAGCCAATCCACGCGGGGCGGATCAGAACATCGCGCGCGGCAGCCAGAGCACCAGCGCCGGGAAGGCCACCAACAGCACCAGCCGGGTGAAATCGGCCAGGATGAAGGGCAGGATGCCCTTCACCACGGTGGAGAGCGGCACATTGCCCGCCGCCGCCTGCACCACGAAGAGGTTCATCCCGATCGGCGGGGTGATCAGCCCGATCTCGGCCACGGTGACGACGACGATGCCGAACCAGACGAGGTTATAGTCAAGCTCCAGCGCCACCGGGGCCAGCAGCGGCACCGTCAGCAGGATCATCGACATCGAATCCATGAAGCAGCCCAGCACCACGTAGAAGATCAGGATCAGCACCATCACCGCCAGCGGGCTGAGGCCCGAGGTTTGGATCTGTTCGATCAGCATCTGCGGCAGGCCGGTCTCCTCGAGGAAGGAGTTGAACAGCGCGGCACCGATCAGGATGAAGAAGATCATGCCGGTCAGCCCCGCGGTCTCGAAGACCGAGGAGCGCAGCGCCTGGAGGGTCAGCCCGCCCGAGGCCAGCGCCAGCAGAAAGGCGCCCACCGCACCGACGGCCGCCGCCTCGGTGGGAGAGAACCAGCCGAGGTAGATGCCGCCGATCACCACCCCGAACAACAGCACCACCGGCCAGATTTGTCCGAGGAACCGGAACCGCGCGCCCCAGCCCATGCGTTCCGCCTTGGGGGCGAGGCCGGGGTTCATCTGCACCCGGATGATGATCGCCAGCGCATAGAGCAGGGCGCCGAGGATGCCGGGGATCAGCGCGCCGATGAAAAGCTGGCCGATCGAGCTTTGGGTCAGAAGCCCATAGACCACCAGCAGCACCGAGGGTGGGATCAGCACGCCCAGCGTGCCGCCGGCTGCCACCGTGGCGGTGGACAGGGATTCGTCATAGCCGTGGCGCTTCATCTCGGGCAGGGCGACGCGGCCGATGGTGGCGACGGTTGCCAGCGAGCTGCCGCAGATCGCGCCGAAGAAGGCGCTGGCGCCCACCGCCGTCACCGCCAGCCCGCCGCGGCGGTGGCCGATAAAGCTGTTGATCACGTCGAACAGCGACCGCGACAGCCCGGCATGGGAGGCGAAGACCCCCATCATCACGAAGAGCGGGATCACCGAGAAGGAATAGGGAAAGATCGATTCGAAGGGGCTGGAGCCGATGATATAGGCGGCGCCCATCCAGCCGTTCATCCACCAATAGCCCAGGATGCCGATGGCCCCCATCGAGATCGCCACCGGCAGGCCGAGCGCGATCAGCCCGAGGGCGGCGACAAAGCCCAGAAGGCCCAGGACGGGATCGCTCATGCCTGGGACTCCTTCTTTTTCAGGCTGTCAGAGAGTTGCACCAGCACCCCGATCAGCGAGGCGGCGAGACCGACCAGCAGCGGATACCAGTACCAGGCGATCGGAATGCCCAGCTGTTGCGAGCGGTCGCCGAACATGGTGCGCACCTTGAAGGTGTCGAAGCCGTACCACAGCATCAGCCCGATCAGCACCAGCGCCACCAGGGCGGCCAGAACTTTCAGCGGCGCCGCGGCGGCGGCGGGCAGCATGTTCAGCACGAAATCGACGCTGACATGGGCGGCGGACTGAAATGCAAAGGGCATCACCAGCCAGGCGCCGGCGACGACGAAAAGCTGGACCAGATCGACCACGCCCTCGATCGGCATGCCGAGGTTGCGGCCGACGATATCGGCCACCGTCACCACGGCGGCCGCGGCATAGGCGAGCACGCCGATCACGGCGAGCATCGACACCAGCCGTCGCGGCAGGGTCTTCAGGGTGTTCACAGCGGTGTTCCTCCTCTTGAACGGAAACCGGCCCGGGTGGTCTTGCCACTCGGGCCGGGGCGGGATCAGCGGGTCTTGGCCTTAGTGCGCGGCATCGTATTCCGCGACCTTGGCTTTCATCGTGTCGTAGATTTCCTGGGCGTTGTCGACGCCCGCGGCTTTCACCTGCTCGACATATTTCGCCATCATCGGCTGCAGCGCCTCGCGCCAGCGGTCGCGTTCCTCAGGCGAGAGCGTGGTGATCTCGTGGCCGGCGGCAATGGCTTCCTGACGGCCGGGTTCATCCCACTTGTCCCACCAGGGGCCGAACTTCGGCTCAAGCGCGTCGCCCGAATACTTGTCGATGCAGGCCTGCGCCTCGGGGCTCAGCTTATTGTACGACCGTTCGTTCATCACGAAGAAGAACGAGACGGTATAGACGCCGGCTTCCAGGTGATATTTCAGCACTTCGTTCAGGCCGAAGGATTTGACCGGATCCCAGGGGAACACGGTGCCGTCCAGAACGCCGCGCTGGAGGTTCTCGTAAACCTCCCCGGGCGGCAGGCCCTGCGGCGTGGCGCCGAGGTAGGAGAGCATCTCGGATACCGCCGGCGAGGGGGTGCGGATGCGCAGATCCTTCAGGTCCTCCATGGTCTCCACCTTCTTGGTGGCGGTATGGATGACGCCGGGGTTATGGGCGAAGAGCCCCAGAACCTTCATGCCCTTGTAGTCGTCGGCCAGTTCGTTCGGCAGCATCGACCACAGCGCATAGGTCGCCGAGGCGGCGCTGTCGGTCAGAAACGGCATGTCGATCAGCGAGGTGCGCGGGAAGCGGCCGCGCGGAATGCCGGTCAGACCGAGCGCGATGTCGACGACACCGGCCATTACCTGTTCCTGCTGACGCGCGACGTTGCCCAGCTGGGTGCCGCCCGGGAAGATGTCGAATTCGACCTCGCCACCGGTGCATTCGGTGACTTCCTGCGCCCAAGGTACCACGAAATCGGTGTGCAGCCCGTGGACGGTGGGCAGATAGTGGCTGATTTTCAGCTTGGTCTTGGCTTCGGCGCTGACCGCGCCGGTAACGGCCAGAACGGCGGAGAGTGCCGCTCCCGCCAAGAGGTTGGGTTTCAGTTTCATCTGTGATCCTCCCTGTCGTGATCCAGTCTTGGGTTGCCTTCAAAAGCTGCCTTGGCCGGGCCGACGTCAGAGCGCCAGCTTGATCCGGCCGCCGTTCTTCGCGCGCGAACAGCAGGTCATCATACGTCGATTCTCGGCCCGCTCGCCGCGGGTCAGCACCATGTCGCGGTGGTCGATGTCGCCCTCGATCACGGTGACTTCGCAACTGCCGCAAAGCCCCTCGCAGCAGTCCGAGGCGACGTCGATGCCGGCCGCCAGAATGGCGTCGAGCAAGGTCTGATCGGCGGCCACCTGCAGCGTCAGGCCGGAGTCCTTCAGCTCTACCTCGAAGCCCTGCTCCTTCTCGGGGTCGAGACCGGTGTCATGGGCGCTGAAATGTTCGAAGTGGAAGGTTCCCTCGGGCCTGTCGGCGGTCAGGTCTTCCAGCGCGGTGATCATCCGCTCCGGCCCGCAGCAATAGATCTGGCCGCCCTCGGGCAGGGCCGCCACGATGGCCGCCAGATCGGCGCGGGTGCCGTCGTCCGTGGTATGGACCTGCAGATGCGCGCCGTGATCGGCCTCAAACCGGTCGAGCAGCGCCATGGTCGCGCGCGAGCGGCCGCAATAGTGGATGGCATAGGGCTTCCCCAGCGCCTTCAGCCGGTCGGCCATGGCGATGATCGGGGTGATGCCGATGCCGCCGGCGATCAGCACATGGGCCGGCGCCTCCTCGTCCAGACGGAAAAGGTTGCTGGGACCGCGCAGGCGCAGCTCCATCCCCTCGCGCAGGTGATCGTGAATATAGCGCGAGCCGCCGCGGCCCTCCTCCTCGCGCAGGATGGCGAGGTCATAGCCCGAGGCATCGGCCCGACCGCAGAGCGAATACTTGCGGTCATAGCCGTCCAGCACCAGTTCGACATGGGCGCCGGCGCTCCAGCGCGGCAACGGGCGGCCCTTGGCGTCTTCCAGCGTCAGCCCGACGATGCCCTCGGCCTCTTGCCGCACTTGGGCGACGCGGACCTTGCGGGCGATGTCACGCCGCGACGGCGCGCCGACCGGGAAATAGAGGTGATCATGCGCCAGTTGCGGATGCTCGTTCTCCGGGTTCAGCGCCGGATCCCATTCGACCCAGACATGATCGGGGCCGCGGAACGAGGTATTGGGCAGATAGGTGAACTCCTGCTCGGCCAGCCGCAGGTGGGGCAGGCGGCGGGTCATCTCCTCAAGGAAGATGCGCATCTCCATCCGGCCGATGTTCTTGCCCATGCACTGGTGGCTGCCATAGCCGAAGGTCAGGTGGTCGATGGCATTGTCGCGATAGATGTCGAATTTCTCGCCATCCTCGAAATGCCGCTCATCCTGGTTGGCCGAGGCCTGCACGATCAGCAGCTTGGCGCCCTCCGGCAGGTCGACGTCGCCGACGCGCGCCGGCGCAGTGGTCTGCCGCCGCCAGGCGACGATCGAGCCGGCATAGCGCAGGCATTCCTCGACCGCGTTCGGAATGAGGCTCGGGTCGGCGCAGATATCGTCCCAAGCCTCGCGGTTGCTCAGCAGCGTCTTGAACATATTGGCCGAGGCGAGCGAGGTGGTCTCATGCGCCGCCACGATGATCGCCATCATCATCGAATGCACATAGCTGTCGGTGACCACGTCGGGCATGATGGCGTTCTTGCGGATGGTCTCGTGCATCCAGCCGGTGCCCTCGGGCTCCTGCTTCATCTTCTCGATGATCTTGCCGGCATAGGCCCAGAACTGGCCGACGTCATGGGCGATGGCGACCTGCTGGTCGTCGGTGGGCTTGCCCCAGGTATTGACCGAATGCGCCACCGAGAAGGTGCGCAGAACCGCGATCTCGTCTTCCGGTACGCCGAGGAAATGCAGCGCCACGTTCAGCGGCACCTCGTAGAGCATGGCGTCGACCAGATCGACCCGGCCCTCGTTGATGAAGGCGTCCATCTTCTCACGGGTCAGGCGGCGGACCATCTCCTGGTGCTTTTCCAGGTTGGCGGGGATGAAGTGATCCATCAAGGCCCGGCGGCGCTCCATATGCGCCGGCTCGTCCTCGTTCACCATGGTGCGGTTCATGGCGTAGCCATAGCCTTTGAGCACTTCCATCGCCTCGGGCGTGGCGGGGGTGATCTTTTCCAGCACGTTCTTGGGCGAGAACAGGATGCCGTCGCGGAACACCGCCTTGATGTCCTCGTAACGGCTGACCACCCAATAGCCCAGCTTGGGGCTGTAGAAGACGGGAAGCTGGTCGCGCGACCAGCGCAGCGCCTCGGCCGGGTCGAGTTGATAGGGACCCTCGAAGGCGTCGAAGGCTTCGGCCATCTGTGACACCGGGCAGCCGGAGGTTGCGGCGGCATGCATCGGGCAGCCGCTGGGGATCTGCTGTGTCTGTTGCGGGGTCTTCGTCATCTGTCCCTCCTCCCTGGCGGCACTTGTTTTACGAATAGTGAACAAGTGTTGACTGATAGTGGATCTACGGTGCATGTTATCCGTCTGTCAATCCCGCTTGCCGGGGCTTTCGCAATTTTGCTAAAGCCGGCGCCGGTCCGGGGGGAACATTCAAAGCGGGAGAGGAGCCGGGAATGTCGAGCGGCAAGCTTCAGACATTGGATCGCGGGATTGCCCTGCTGATGCAGGTGGCGCGCAGCGGTGGCGGTCTGAAGATCGCCGATCTGGCCGATCAGCTCGGGCTGCATCGGGCGATCGCCTATCGCATCGTGGCCACGCTGACCGATCACGGAATGGTGACCCGTCTGCCCGACGGCCGGATCGTGCTGGGCAGCGGTGCCATCGTGCTGGGCGTGCATGCCGAGGGCAGCCTGCGCGCAATGGCCCGTCCGGTGGTCGAGGAACTGGCGGCCGAGACCGGGTGTTCCGCCTTTCTGTCGATGGCGCAGGGCGAAGATTGCGTGGCGATTCTGTCGACCGAACCTCCCGAGGCCTTTCTCAACGTGCATTACCGCGTCGGCACCCGCCATCCGCTGGGGCGCGGCGCCTCGGGTATCGCGATCCTTGCCAGCCGGCCGGAACAGCCCTGCGAGTCCGAGGCGATCCGTGCCGCGCGCCGCCTCGGCTATGCCGTCACCCGCGGAGAACTGCAGAAAAGCGCCATCGGCATATCCAGCCCGGTGCGCATCTGCACCGAAGGGTTGGAGGGGCCGCGGTTCGAGGGGATGGAATTCTCGATCGGGGTGGTCGCGCTCGACAATCTCGATGTCGAGCGGGTCGGCGCCGCGGTGCAGGCCGCCGCTGGCGTGCTGTCGGACCGGCTCTGCCGCCGGGGCTAGGGGTCAGACGCCGACCGAGGGGCCGCGCTCCCGGGTCATCCGCTTGCTGAGATAGCTGGCCGAAATCACCGTGGCGAGAATCCGGAACAGGTGATGCGCCGCCACCAGCACCGGATCGGCGCCGAGGCTAAGCGCGATCAGGCTCATCTCGGTGATGCCGCCGGGGGCGAAGCTGATCATCAGCGTTTCCAGCGGGATCGGCACCAGATGCGTCAACAGCAGCGATATGCCGCCGCCCAGCACCAGCATCCCGGCGACCGAGAGCAACGCCAGGCCAAAGCCTTTCACGATATGCCGGATCGTCGAGCGGGCGAACATCGCCCCCAGCCCGGCGCCCACCACCAGCTGCGCCGCCGCCAGCAATGGCCCCGGTCCGTTCACCTCCCAAACACCGGTGACATGCAGCAGCGCCGACAGCAGGAGCGGCCCCATGATCGCCCAGGCCGGCAATCTCAGCACCTTGCCCAGCCAGAGCCCGGCGGGCACGATCACCAGAAAGGACAGCCAGTCGATCAGATCGGCCGGCTTGTGCTCAAGGCTGATGCCGGCGGCGCTGCCCACCGCATGGCCGGTCCAGAGCATGAGCACGGTCGGCACGCTGATCACCACCACCACGACGCGCATGAATTGCTGCAGGCTGAGCGTCTCGACATCGCCGCCTGCCTGTTCGCCCAGGGCGACCGCCTCGAGCAGGCCACCGGGAAGGGCGGAATAGAGCGCGGTCGGCTGGTCATAGCCGCCGATCCGCCGGAACAGCGCGAAGTTCAGCCCCCAGGCGGTGGCGATGAAAAGGCCCATCGCCAGGAAGGACAGCGCCAGACTGGGCGCGAGGCCCAGCAGCGAGGGGGTGAAGCCGCTGCCGATCATGGCGCCGATGACGCCGATGAAGGTGGTGCGGAACGGGCGCGGGAACCACAGCCGCCGGCCCATCCGGGCATAGAGGAACAACGACAGCGCCGCGCTGGTGGTCAGGCTGCCCAGCAGGTTGGGGATCGGCAGCCCCAGATGCCGCGCGCCCCAGGCGCCGGCGGCGGCAAGCGCCAGGATCAGCCCCAGTTGGCCAAATTTCTTCGCGATGTCGACGGGCCGCGCCGGCGGCAGGGAAAGCGGAGTCATATGCGCATCAATACGGTTTGGCGCGCAGGCGTCCAGTCGGATCGGATCGAAAGGGGCGGCAAGGGGCGATCAGCTCACATGCAGGGCAAAGCTTGCCAGCAGGGCGAACAGCGCCGCCACCAGCGCCACCAGCAGGGCGCCGGCGCCTTCGCTTTCGTCATCGCTCTCCTCGTCGGAGTTGATCGCCCGGCGCAGCGCGCGCATCCGCAGATAGGCGATCAGCACCACCAGGGCGCCGGCTCCCAGCAGCACCACATCCGACCAGATCGGGGCGGGCTCGGCGCTGAGCTTGCCAGCGCCGAGACCGAAGCCGACGATGGCGATCACGGTTCTGACCCAGGCCAGAAAGGTCCGTTCGTTGGAGGAATGGTCGGCATACTTTGGAATCATCGCACGACCCTCCCGTCAGTCCAGCGTGCGGCGGAAGCGTAGCAACGCGACCAGCGCAAAGACCAGCACGAAGACGGCCATGGCCAAGAGCGGCGCGCGCACGTCGGCAAGACCGGCGCCCTTCAGCATGACGGCCCGCACCAGCCGCAGGAAATGGGTCAACGGCAGGATCTCTCCCACCGTCTGGGCCCAGCCGGGCATGCCGCGATAGGGGAACATGAAACCCGACAGCAGCATCGAGGGCAGGAAGAAGAAGAAGGTCAGCTGCATCGCCTGCATCTGGGTACGCGCGAAGGTCGAGATGGTATAGCCCAGCAGCACCAGCGCCAGCACGAAGACCAGCACCCCCCACAGCAGCAGCGGCAGCGATCCGACGAAGGGCACCGCGAACAGCTCCTTGGCCGCCACCAGGATCACCAGCACCTGCACCGCGCCGACCCCGAAGAAGGGCAGCACCTTGCCCAGCATGATCTCCAGGGGCGTCGCCGGCATCGCCAGCAGGTTCTCCATCGTGCCGCGCTCCATCTCTCGCGTCAGCGCGATCGAGGTCATCATCACCATGGTCATCTGCAGGATCACCCCCAGCAGGCCGGGGACGATATTATACTGGGTGATGCCCTCGGGGTTGTAGCGACGGTGCACGATCACCTGCAGCTGACCGCGCTGGGCGGCCTCGGCCTGCGCCTCGGCGTGGCGTTCGTGCAGCAGCGCCTGCGCCGCCACCGTGCTGAGGGTCGAGACCGCGCCGGAGGCGACCGAGGGGTCGGTGGCGTCGGCCTCGATCAGGATGCGCGGTTCGTCTTCGCGCTCGACCCGGGCGCCGAAGTCGGACGGGATGGTGACGATGAAGGACACCGCGCCGCGGGCCATCAGCGCATCAGCTTCGGGGGCGGTCACGTTGGGATGGGTGAAGTGGTAATAGCCCGTCATCTCGAGCGCTGTGACGATGGCGCGGGTATAGCGGTCCTGGCCGGGGGCGACCAGCGCGGCGGGCAGGTGCTTGGGATCGGTGTTGATGGCGAAACCGAACATCACCAGCAGCATCACCGGGATCCCCAGCATCATCGCGAAGGTGATCCGGTCGCGCTTCATCTGGATCGTCTCCTTGCGCAGGAGCGACAGCAGGCGGGACAGCGAGAACCGCAAGATCATGCGCGCGTCCCCTCGGCGGGGACGGAATTGTCCTGGCCGATGAAACGGATGAAGGCATCCTCAAGGCTGGTCTCGGCCGGGGCTGCATGGCATCCGCCGGCGGTGGCGGCAGCGCGCACCGCCTGTTCCAGCTTGTCCCGGTCGCGGCCGACCACATGCAGCTTGAGCCCGAAGGCCGCGACCTGATCGACAGCGGGGTCTTGCCGCAGCATCCGTTCCGCCAGGCCGATATCGCCGCCGCCGATCGCCCAGGTGGTCAGCCCGGATTTCGCGATCACCTCTTCCACCGTGCCGGAGACCACCAGATTGCCATAGGAGATATAGTTGATCCGATGGCAGCGCTCGGCCTCGTCCATGTAGTGGGTCGAGACCAGCACTGTCAGACCTTCGGCGGCGAGCCGGTGGATCTCCTCCCAGAATTCGCGCCGGGCCTTGGGGTCGACCCCGGCGGTGGGCTCGTCCAGCAACAGCAGGCGGGGCCGGTGCATCACGCAGGCGGCCAGTGCCAGCCGCTGCTTCCAGCCCCCCGAGAGCATGCCGGCCAACTGCTGCCGCCGCGCCGTCAACCCCAGCGAGGCCAGCGTGTCGCGGACATGATCCCTGATCGGCTTCAGCTCATAAAGACCGGCGACGAACTGCAGGTTCTCTTCGATCGTCAGATCCTCGTAGAGCGAAAACCGCTGGGTCATATAGCCGATCTCGCGCTTGATGCGGGCGGCGTCCTTCAGGTCGTGGCCCAGCACGGTCCCGGTGCCTTCCTCCGGCGTCAGCAGGCCGCAGATCACCCGCATGGTGGTGGTCTTGCCTGATCCGTTGGGGCCGAGGAAGCCGGCGATCTCGCCAGTCTCGACCCGCATGGTGACATGGTTCACCGCCACCCGGTCGCCGAAGCGCTTGACGATGTCATGGACGTCGATCGCCGGCTCTGTCACGGCTTGGGCTCCAGCGCGACGTCGACGATCTGGCCGGGCTGGATCGACGGCGTGCCGGTCTCTGGCCGGGCCTCGACCAGATAGACCAGCTTCTGCCGGTTCTCGAGCGAGTAGATCACCGGCGGGGTGAATTCGGGCGAATCCGAGACATAGGAGACCCGCGCCACCATGCCGGGCTCGCAGCCATCGCAATTGACCGACAGGCGGCTGCCCACGTGGATCGAGGAGATATCGGATTCCGGCACATAGACGCGCAGCAGCACACCGCCGTCCGGCAGGAAGGACAGCACCGGGGCCGAGGGGCCGGCGATCTCGCCCTTGCGGCGGAGGATTTCGGTGACCTCGCCGGTCGCAGGCGCGGTGAGCCTGCGTTTGTCGAGCTGCCAGGCGGCGGCCTCGCGGGCGGCGCGGGCCTCGGTCACCGCGGCCTCGGCGGCGGCGATGACATCGGGGCGTGACGGCAGATGCGCCACCGCCAGGCTCGCTTCTGCCTCGGACACCTTGGCACGGGCGACATCCAGCGCGGTCTCGGCCTCATCCGCCTGGGACTTTGGCGCGGTGTTGCGCAGATAGAGGTTCTTCTGCCGCTCCGCCTCGCGCGCCGCCTCGACGGCCTGGGCGCGGGCCGAGGCCAATTCGGCCTCGATCACCCGGATTTCCTCGTCCCGCTTGGGCAGTTTCAGATCGGCAAGCTTGCTTTCCGCCTGCGCCAGCGTCGCCTCGGCCTGGGCCAGGGCAATCGCCGCGTCGCGCTTCTCCATCTCGACCAGCAGCTCGCCGGCGGCGATCCGGTCGCCGCGTTTGACCGGCAAGGCCTCGATCTGCGCCGTGGCGACGGGGGCGATCAGAAGATATTCGCCCTCGACATAGCCGGTGGCGAAAGGCGCCGGGGCGGCACAGGCGCCGAACAGGGTGGCAACCAGCGGCACAGAGCAGAGCAGGCCTGACATGTCGCGCCCCTTCCATAGCGTGCTATTTTGTTTCGACCATGCGACGTTTCCGCTCAAAATGCCAGCCCCTCACGAAAGCTTAATAATCTTTGAGAGAAATCAGGGTGTAACCCCATGGTCAGATGGGGTGTTATCGGCAATAGTCGCAGGGAGCGAGACGACGCGCCGGCCCCGGATCGGGCTGGGGGCGCGAGACGATCGAAGGGAAAAGGGCTTTGGCACGACGAATGACGCTTTTGCCGGTGACCTCCTTGGCGGATTTCGGGGGCGATTCGCCTCCGGCTTGCGAACAGGTTGGAGACGCGTGATGACCGAGGCGGCGAAGATGGTTCCCGAGGCCTCCGTACCTGACCCTGCCGCCCCCGCGACCGCACCCGCGCGCGGGCCGCTTGCGAGGGGGCGGATCATCAAGATTTCCGGCGCGGTGGTCGATGTCCGCTTTCCGAAAGGCGCGCTGCCCGAGATCAACACCGCGCTGAATATCCTCTGGGATGGCGATTATACCCTCACGCTGGAGGTGCAGCAGCACGTTGACGTGGAAACCGTGCGCTGCGTGGCGATTCAGGAAACCGCCGGTCTCGCCTGCGGCACCGAGGCCGAGAACACCGGCATGCCGATCCAGGTGCCGGTCGGCAATACGGTGATGGGGCGGCTGTTGAACGTGGTGGGCGAACCGATCGACCGGCTGGGCGATCTGCCGCCCGACACGCCACGCCGCCCGATCCACCGCGCCGCGCCGAAGCTGACCGACCAGACCGCGGGGAGCGAGCTGTTCCTCTCCGGCATCAAGGTGATCGACCTGCTGGCGCCATTGTCGCGCGGTGGCAAGGCGGCGATGTTCGGCGGTGCCGGCGTCGGCAAGACCGTCCTGATCATGGAGCTGATCCGCTCGGTGGCCGACCGCTACAAGGGCATCTCGGTCTTCGCCGGTGTCGGCGAGCGGTCGCGCGAGGGGCATGAGCTTTGGCAGGATCTTAAGCATTCCGGGGTGATCGACCGCACCATCCTGGTCTTTGGCCAGATGAACGAACCGCCCGGGGCCCGTTGGCGGGTGGCGCTGAGCGCGCTCAGCGTCGCCGAGCATTTCCGCGACGAGATGGGGCAGGACGTGCTGTTCCTGATCGACAACGTCTTCCGCTTTGTCCAGGCGGGGTCCGAGGTGTCAGGGCTGCTGGGCCGCTTGCCGTCGCGCGTGGGCTATCAGCCGACACTGGCGACCGAGATCGCCGAGCTGCAGGAGCGGATCGCCTCGGTCCGGTCTGCCGCCGTCACCTCGATCCAGGCGGTCTATGTGCCGGCCGACGATTTCACCGATCCGGCGGTGGCCGCCACCTTCACCCATCTCGACAGCGCCATCGTGCTGAGCCGCGACATGGCGAGCGAGGGGCTCTATCCGGCGGTCGATCCGCTGGCCTCCAGCTCGACCCTGCTGGATCCGGCGATCGTCGGTCAGCGCCACTATGATACCGCCGAAGAGGTGCGCCGGCTGATCGAGCAATATCGCGAACTGCAGGAAATCATCTCGCTCCTCGGCGTCGAGGAGCTGAGCGCCAATGACCGTCAGGCGGTGAGCCGGGCGCGGCGGCTGATCCGCTTCCTGACCCAACCCTTCGGGGTGACGGCGCAATTCACCGGCCGCGCGGGCGCTTCGGTCACGTTGGAAGACACCCTGGCCAGCTGCGAGGCGATCCTGAACGGCGCGGCCGACGATTGGGCCGAGGATTCGCTCTATATGATCGGGACGATCGGCGACGCCCGCGCCAAGGAAGAGGCCGCCAAGGCTGCGGCGGCGCCATCGGCGCAGGCGACCGAACCGGATGCGGCCCCTGCCAAAACCGGGGGGGGCGCGTGAAACTGGTCGTGAGCACCCCCACTTCGGTCGTGGTGACGGTCGAGGATGTGGCCCGCATCCGGGCCGAGGATGCCACCGGCGCCTTCGGCATCCTGCCGGGGCATGCCGATTTCGTCACGGTGCTGCCGGCCTCGGTCGTCAGCTGGCATGACAGCGCCGGGGCCGAGGGCTTCGTGGTGGTGCGCGGCGGCGTGCTGACGGTGCGCGATGGCAAGCTGACCGAGATCGCCGCGCGCGGCGCGACCAGCGACCACGATCTCGCCACTCTGGGCGAGGTGGCGCTGCAGCAGCTCGAGCAATCCGAGGAGACCGAGGACGAGACCTGGACCGCCGACACCCGGCTGCATCTGGCCGCGATCCGGCAGATCGAACGGGTGTTGCAGGCGCAGCGCGGCATCGACACGCCGCTGCCGCGGCTCGACATCGGCACCCGTGGCGGGGCAGGGGAGGCGGCGCAATGACCAGCTCGCGGCCCGACAAGACCGACAACAAGCGCTCTGATCAGACTTCGGAGCAGGGCGCCGATCCCCGGCGCGAGGATCACCAGGATGTCACCCGGGCGGTGGAGCTGCGGCAGGAGCGCCGCGCCCGCTGGGCGCGCGAGGGCGAACGGCCGATCTGGAAGAACATGTCGATGTTCGGCGCGCTGGGCTGGCTGATCGTGATCCCCACCCTGATCGGGGTATTCGCCGGGCGCTGGCTTGACGACAAGCTGGGCAGCGGCATCACCATCACCGGGGCGCTGACCTTTCTGGGCGCCTGCCTGGGCTTTTATCTGGCTTGGAAGAGGATGAATCAGGAATGACCCTGGCTGACCTGCCGCAGATCGTGATCTGGCTTGCCGCTGGGGGCGCGCTGGGGCTGTTCTATTTCTGGCTGCTGGGGCGCAGCGTTGCGGCCTTCGGGCAGACGGAAGGACGGCGGCGCGCGGTTCTGTTCATCGTGCTGCGCCTGGCGGTGGCGGTGGCGGTGCTGACGGCGGCCGCGCTGCAGGGCACCGGGCCGCTGCTGCTGGCGCTGGCGGGCTTCGTCATCGTCCGCACCGCGGCGATCTGGCGGGTGAAGGGGGCCGAGTGATGGAAACAAGCCCGCTTTCGATCGAGGTTCTGTTCCACATCGGCCCGATCCCGATCGCCCGGCAGGTGGTGACCACCTGGGCGATCATGGCGGCGATGGTGATTTTCCTGCGTATCGCCTTGCGCAAGCCTGCGCGCGATGCCGGGCCGGTTCAGGCGGCGCTGGAAATCGTGGTGATGGCCATCGTCAGCCAGTTGCGCGAGGTGCTCGACCGCGATCCCTGGCGCTATGTGCCGCTCTTGGGCTCGCTCTTCCTGTTTCTGGGGATCGCCAATCTCTCGGCGATCCTGCCGGGGGTGAAATCGCCGACCAGCCATATCGAGACCCCGGCGGCCTTGGGTCTGATCGTCTTCTTCTCGGTGCATTATTACGGGATCAGCGTGCGCGGCATCGGCCCCTATCTGCGCCACTACGTGCAGCCGACGCCGTTTCTGCTGCCGCTGAACCTGTTGTCCGAGATCACGCGGATCTTCTCGCTGATGGTCCGCCTGTTCGGCAACATGATGAGCCATGAGTTCATCATCGCCATTCTGCTGCTGCTCGCCGGCCTGCTGTTGCCGATCCCCTTCCTGCTGCTCGGGGTGCTGATCGGACTGATCCAGGCTTACATTTTCACCATTCTGGCAAGCGTCTATATCGCCGCCGCGGTCGGGGCCGCGGAGGCATGAGCGAGGCGTGAGAGAGGGAACGACATGGATCATATCGTAGAAGTCGTAAGTGTTCTGGGGGCGGCGCTGGCCGTGGGGATCGGTGCCATCGGCCCGGCGCTGGGCGAAGGCCGGGCGGTGGCCGCGGCGATGGATGCCATCGCGCGCCAGCCCGAGGCCTCGGGCACGGTGTCGCGGACGCTTTTCGTCGGGCTCGCGATGATCGAGACCATGGCGATCTACTGTCTGGTGATCGCGCTTCTGCTGCTTTACGCCAACCCTTTCGTGCACTGACGCAATGCATATCGATTGGTGGACACTCGCGTTTCAGGTGATCAACTTCCTGGTCGTCGTCTGGCTGCTCAGCCGCTTGCTGTTCCGCCCGATCCGCCGTGTCATCGAGGAGCGGGAAGAGGCCGACCGCAAGGCGGCCGAGGCGGCCCAGGCCAAGGAGGACGCCGCCAAGGCGATCCAGGCCGATTACGAGGCGCGGATCGCGACCATCGCTGACAAGCAGCGCCAGGAAGAGGCCGATCTGCACAAGCAGATGTCGGCCGAACGGGATGCGCTGCTGAAGGCGGCGCATGAGGAGGCGGAAACGCTGCTGACCCGCACCCGCACCGAGATCGAGGTCGAGCGGGCGCAGACGGTGGATGATCTGCGCGCCGAGATCGGAGGATTGGCTGCAGGGCTGGTGCAGAAGGCCCTGGGCGCCCCGGATATCGTGGCGCCAGAGGCGGCCCTGGCGCAGGCGCAGGCGCATCTGAAGGCGCTTGCGGGCGCTGACCTGCATGATCTGACGTCCGATCTGGCGGCCGAGGGCGCGGCGATCACCGTCGCCAGCGCCGGCGATCTGCCAGAGGGCCTGCGCCAGCAATGGCGGGAGGTCTTGCAGCAGCGCTTCGGCGCCGAGGTCGGCATCGGTTTTGCGACCGATCCGGCGCTGATCGCCGGGGCCGAGCTGCGCTTTCCTCATGCGGTGCTCAGTTTTTCGGTCGCGGCGCGGCTGCAACAGGCGGTCAAGGATTTGAAAGGGTAGAGCCCATGGCAACGATGAAGGACGCGGCGCAGGACTGGCTGAACGCGGCCCGGACCCGTGTCGACGCGGCCGACGTGACCCCTGATCTTGAGCGGACCGGCCGGGTCGAGGTGGTGGGCGACGGGGTCGCCACCATCTCGGGCCTGCCGCATACCCGGCTCGATGAACTCGTTCGCTTCGCGGATGGCACCATGGGGGTGGCGTTGAGCGTCAGCGAGACCACCCATGGTTGCGTGCTGCTGTCGCAGGGAACGGGCATTTCCGCCGGCAGCACAGTGACCGGCACCGGCACTGTCGCCCGCGTTCCGGTGGGCGAGGCACTGTTGGGGCGGGTGGTCTCGGGGATCGGCGCGCCGATGGATGGTGGACCCGAGATCAAGGCCGAACGCTTCGATCCGATCGAACGGCCGGCACCCGGCATCGTCGACCGCGATCTGGTGACCGAGCCGCTGCTGACCGGCATCACCGTGATCGACGCGATGATCCCGCTCGGGCGCGGCCAGCGGCAGCTCATTGTCGGCGACCGCAAGACCGGCAAGACCACGGTGGCGATCGACACCATCATCAACCAGAGCAAGGGCGATGTGGTCTGCGTCTATGCCGCCATCGGGCAGAAGGCCTCGACCGTCAACCGGGTGATCGAGGCGGTGCGCGATCATGGCAATATCGACCGCTGCGTCTTTGTCGTCGGCACCGCTGACGCGGCGCCCGGCGCCCAGTGGATCACCCCCTATGCCGCCTGCACCATCGCGGAATATTTCCGCGACAAGGGGCAACACGCGCTGCTGATCCTCGACGATCTCAGCAAGCACGCTGAGGTTTACCGGCAACTGTCGCTGCTGCTGCACAAGCCGCCGGGGCGCGAGGCCTATCCGGGCGATGTCTTCTATCTGCACGCGCGGCTGTTGGAACGCGCCGCCAAGCTGTCGAAGGAGAACGGTGGCGGATCGCTGACCGCGCTGCCGGTGGCCGAGACCCTGGCGGGCAACCTGACCGCCTATATCCCGACCAACCTGATCTCGATCACCGACGGGCAGATCTATCTGGAACCGAAGCTGTTCTATGAGGGGCAGAAGCCGGCGGTCAACGTCGGGATGAGCGTGTCGCGGGTGGGCGGCGCCACCCAGGCCAAGGCGATCAAGTCCCTGGCGGATTCGCTCAAGCTCGACTACGCGCAGTTCCTGGAACTTGAGGTCTTCACCCGTTTCGGCGCCATGGTGGATGCGCGCACCCAGAAGAAGATCGACCACGGCCGCCGGCTGCGGGCGATCCTGGGGCAGAACGAATATGCGCCGCTGCCGCTGTCGTTGCAGGTGACCCTGCTGCTGGCGGTGTCCGAGGGCAAGCTGGATGCGGTGTCGCTTGGCGACATGCCGAAGCTGCGCGCCCTCATCGCCGAGCGGTTGCCGAAGGAGCGGCCACGCGCCGCCGCCTCGATCGACGACAGCGGCGCCTTGTCCGATGATGCCCGCAAGGCGCTGAACGAGCTGATCGACCTCTGCCTGGCCGATCTGACGCCGGCGGCAGGCGCGGCGGCAAAACCGGCGGAGGGGGAGGGCGCCTGAGTGGAGGAGCTGTCCCGCATCCAGGCCAGGCTGGAAAGCCTCGGCGATCTGGGCGAGCTGGTCGGCGCCCTGCGGTCGATGGCGGCCTCGCGTTCGCGCGAGGCGACCGAGGCCTTCGCCGGCACCCGCGCCTATTGCAATACCGTCGAACGGGCCATTGCCGAGATCGCGCCGCTGGTGCCCGATCCGGGCGATTTCGGCACCGGTGTGGCGCGGGTCCTGCTGGTCATCACCTCGGAAAACGGGTTCGTCGGCGGCTTCAACACCCGGCTGGTCGAGCGCATGTTGACCGAGCGGCGCGCCGGCGAGACGCTGATCATCGTCGGCCGGCGGGGCCGGGTGACGGCGATGGAACATGCGGTCACCCCCGATCTCGGATTTTCCATGTGCACCCATGTGGCGGGGGTGACCGGCCTCGCCCGCCGGATCGCGGCGCGGCTCTCCAAAGTGGCCGCCGTTCGCATCCTCTTTGCCGAACCGCGTATCGGCGCCGCCTTCGAGGTGGGCGTGGAGGAGGTGCTGCCGCTCAAGGATACCGGCGCGGAACGCTCCGCGGCGCCGCCCCTGTTTCAACTGCCGCCGGCGGAATTGATGCAAAGCCTGGCGGGGGAATATCTCTTTGCCAAGATCGCCCATGCGCTGATGGAAAGTCTGGCGAGCGAGAACAGCGCCCGGCTGTCGGCGATGGATGCCGCGTCGCGCAATATCGACCACAAGCTTGAAACCCTGCACCGCGACGAACGCGCCGCCCGGCAGGAGAAGACCACCAACGACATGATCGAGGTCGTCACCGGTGCCGAGGCGGTGACCGGCGCCTTCTAGCGGCGTGGGCGGTCAGCCGGTGACCATCTCTTCCGGCCGGAATTGCGTGGCAACGTTGAAGAACAGATCGACCAGCGGATTGCTTTCGTCCGAGAGGGCGAAGACCACCTCGTCGACGGTTGAGCGGAACTCGGGCACCATCAACCGCCGCACCACGTCCGACCGATAGGTGCCATAGCGCCACATGAAGCCCACGCCGATCCCCACCGCGACGGCCTCGTAAACCGCGTCGCGGGTGTCGGCGATCAACCGCGGTTCGGGGCTGAGCCCGGCATGGCGGAACCCCCGGTCGACCAGTTTCTGCGTTGACGATCCGGGCGAGCGGAACACCAGCGGGCTTGCCGCCAGCTCCGCCAGCGTCACCGTCTCGCGCCTTGCCATCGGATTGTCGGGAGAGGTGATGGCGACCACCTCCTGGGTCAGTACCGGGGCGCGGCGAAACCGCGGGTCGGGCGGCAGGTCGGGCAGCACGGCGACATCGACCTCGCGCCGGGAGACGGCGGCCATGATGTCCTGATGCGAGCCGCTGTCGACGGTGACCGTCAGGGTCGGATGTTGCGCCAGCACCCGGCCGACGATGGCGATCCCGGGCATGGAGTTGCCCAGGCCCACCCGCAGCCGGTGCTTGCCCGAGGGGCCGCGTCGCGCCAGCACCCGCGCCGCGTCACGTTCGGCGGCCTGGATGCGGTTACCTATGTCGCAAAGCTCAAGACAGGCGGGCGTCGGGCGCAACATCCCGCGCACCCGGTCGAACAGGTGAACCTCATGCGCGCGCTCCAGATCGCGGATCTGCTGGGCGACGGCGGAATGCGACACCCCGATTCGCCGGGCTGCGGCAGAGAAGGAGCCTTCCTCGGCCACGGCAGTGAGGGCGCGCAAACGCGAAAGGGTGAGGCCCGAGGGCAGGTCTGAAAGGAATGCTGTCATGGCCTGAAGCTTTAGCTGTCAGACGTAACGGTGCGGTTACAGAAGGCGCCGATACCGCCCCTGTTGCTGCCCGCGACCGAACCGGGGCGGCCACAGCTTGACACCATGACACCGAAAGACCGGGGGCAGGGGCTGCCCCCGCAGCAAGAGGATATTGCATGCGACCGCCGATCCGCCTGAGCGAATTTCTGAACGGCCCCGGGCCCGAGAGGGCCGCCGTTCTGGCGGATCTGGACGGCTGCCTGATCTCGGGCGGCACCGTGCTGCCGGATGTGCCGGCGCTGTTCGACCGCTGCGGCGACCGGCTGTGGATCGTGTCGAACAATTCCACCGATACCGCGGAAACCCTGTCGCTGCGGCTGGGGGCGATGGGGCTGGCGATGCCGCCGGCGCGCATCCTGCTGGCCGGCGAGATGACGCTGCGCCGGCTGCAGCCGGCGGTGCGGGTGGCGCTGTTCGCGGCGGCGCCGTTGCAGCGGCTGGCCTGCACCCTGGGGTTGCGTCCGGATCACGAGGCACCCGATCTGGTGGTGCTGGCCCGCGACATCGGGCTACGCTTCGATGATCTGGCGCGGATCATCGCGCTCGCCCATCGCGGGGTGCCAGTGCGGCTGGCCAATCCCGATACTTTCCATCCCGGCGCCGATGGCACGCCGCAGCCGGAAACCGGCGCGATCTGGGCCGCCGTCGCCGCCGCCCTGCCGCATCTGGCCGCCCCCAGCCTGGGCAAGCCCGCCCCCGACCTGCTGGAGGAGGCGCTGGCCCGCGCCGACGTCGCGGCACATCAGGCGATTTTCATCGGCGACACGCCCGAGACCGACGGCGCCGCTGCCCGGGCGGCGGGGGTCGAATTCGTCCTGCTCACCCGTCCCGACCGGGACACCTCCGCCCCGCGGAAGAGAGAGGCAAGCCTATGCTGAGCTATACCCTGCGCACGCTGACCCGGATGGCGCTGACCTTCTTCGTCATCATCACCATCGTCTTCTTCGCCACCCGGTTGTCGGGCAATGCTGTCGATTTCGTGGTGGGCGAGGGGATCACCAGCGAGGATCGCGCGCTGCTGATCAAATATTATGAACTGGATCAGCCGCTGTTCACCCAATACTTCGCCTTTCTGAAGTCCTTCACCGACGGGCAGTTCGGCCTGTCCTTCATCGAACGCCGGCCGGTCAGCCAGATCGTGGTCGAACGGCTCTGGCCCTCGGCGCAACTGCTGCTCTCGGCGATGGGGCTGACGCTCCTGGTGTCGCTGCCGCTCGGCATCGCCGCCGCGCTCTGGCGCAAGAGCTGGATCGGCAGCGCGGTGATGGTGCTGGCCTTCCTGGGCTATGCGGTGCCGAACTTCGTGATGGCCATCGTCATGGTGCTGGTCTTCTCCTACTGGCTGAACTGGTTGCCGGTGGTGGGCAATGGCACGCCCTGGCATTTCATCATGCCGACCATCGCCATGGCCGGCGTGCTGATCGCGGCGCTGACGCGGTTCACCCGCAACGCCATGCTCGATGTGCTGGGACAGGATTTCATGCGCACCGCCCGCGCCAAGGGGCTGCCGGAATCCCGGGTGATCCTGAAGCACGGGCTGCGCAACGCCGGCATCACCATCCTGTCGGTGATCGGGTTGCAGGTCGCCGGCCTCGCCGCCGCGGGGTCGGTGGTGATCGAGTCGATCTTCGCCTGGCCGGGGATCGGCGATCTGCTGGTCAGCTCGGCGCTGCGCCGTGATTACCCGGTGCTGCAGTTCGGTGTCGTCACCGTCGCGCTTGCCGTCATCGTCATCAATGCAGCCGTGGACCTGGCCTATGCCTGGGCCGACCCGCGGCTGCGCCACAGCGTCACCGCCTGAGGTTCGCCATGACCGATATCCCCGTTTCCCGCGTCACCCCGTCACCCTTTGCCGCTGCTCTCGGCCTTTGGCGCAGTGCTGATCCGATCCAGAAGGTGGCCATCCTCGTCGGCCTGACACTGGTGATCCTGGCGCTTTTCGCGCCGCTCATCGCGCCCTTCGACCCGGATTCGCAAAGCCTGATCTCGCGGCTGCGCCCGCCCTTGGGGTTCGCACGGGCCAAGGCGGGTTATCTGCTCGGCACCGACGAGCTTGGCCGCGACGTGCTGTCGCGCAGCCTCTACGGTCTGCGCCTGACCCTGATGCTGGCAAGCCTGGGCGCCACGCTGGGGCTGATCCTGGGCGGCGCGCTGGGGGTGATCGCCGGGATCGCCGGCGGCCGCACCGAAGCCGCGATCATGGCCGCCGTCGATACCCAGATCGCGCTGCCCTTCACGCTGATCGCGCTGTTCCTGCTGGCGATCCTCGGCAGCTCGATCGAGGTCATCGTGCTGGTTCTGGGTCTTTACGGCTGGGAGCAATACGCTCGCATCGTCCGCGGCGAGGTCAAGCGGATGATGACCATGCCCTTTATCGAGGCCGCCCGCGCCGCCGGTGCCGGCCCGTTCAGGATCGCCCGGCACCATCTGCTGCCCAATATCGTCTCGCCCATCGTGGTGCAGTTCACCCTGTCGCTGTCGAACATCGTCCTGCTGGAAAGCACGCTGTCCTTCCTGGGGCTGGGCGTGCAGCCGCCGACGGCGACACTGGGCTCGATGGTGGGGATCGGCCGCGACTTCATGCCGACCGCCCCTTGGATCGTGATCGCCCCCGCCGCGATGATCCTGCTGATCACCTTCGCCGTCCAGATCCTCGGCGACTGGCTGCGCGACGGCGCCGATGTGCGGCTGCGCGCGCGGTGACCCCCCGGAATTCAACCCTCAGAAGGCCGCCAAAGGCCCGTTCCCCCTCCTTCAGCACCACGGAGACACCCATGCTGAGACTGCTGCTTTCCACCGCCCTGGCCGCCGGCCTTGCCACCGGTCTGGCTGCGCAAGAGCTGACCGTCGGCGCCGCCAATGTGTCGAGCTATCTCGACCCAGGCCGCGATCATTCCAACGTCGGGTCGCAATTCTACTACAACATCTTCGACACGCTGATCGACAAGAACCACGACAGGCTCGACGCCGAATGGCAGCCGGCGCTGGCCACCGAATGGCATCTGGTGGAACCGACCGTGATGGAGCTGAAGCTGCGCGAAGGCGTTCTGTTCCAGAACGGCGAACCGATGACGGCTGACGATGTCGTCTTTTCGCTGAACCGGATGTATCAGGCGACCTTCCCGCCCTATGTGGTGCGCTCGCGCGACCGGCTGGACAACTTCGAGAAGGCCGAGAAGGTCGATGACCTGACCGTGCGGATCACCGTCAAGCGCGAGGAGCCGCTGTGGGAGACGCTGCTGAACCTGCAGCAGGTCATGATCATCCCCGAGGATTACACCAAAGGGCTGACCGGCGATCCCAAGGTCGCCGAGGATGACGATTTCGAGGCCTTCTCGCTCGCCCCGATCGGCACCGGCCCCTATCGCGTCACCGAATTCGTGCCGGGCGAACGGCTGGTCTGGGAGCGGTTCGACGGCTTCTGGGGCGACAAGGCGCCGCTCGCCAAGGTGACGGTCCAGCAGATCCCCGAGACCGCCTCGCGCGTGACGGCACTGAAGACCGGAGAGGCCGATATCATCACCAATATCGCGCCTGATCAGCTTGGTCTGATCGAAAACGACCCCAAGCTGACCGCGGTGGGCAGCGCCACGCCGCTGTTCCACGTCATGATCATGAACGTGAACCATCCCAAGCTGAAGGACCCGCGCATCCGTCAGGCGATGAGCCTGGCGATCGACCGCGACATGCTGAACGAGGCGCTGTGGTTCGGCAAGGCGGTGGTGCCGGATTCTCATACCTACAAGGAGTTCGGCGATCTCTACATGCCCGAGCTGAAGACCTTCGAATACAACCCCGAGAAGGCCAAGGCGCTGCTGAAGGAAGCCGGCTATGACGGTTTCGAGATCACCTATGACACCCACCCGACCTATTACACCAACGGGATGCTGGCGGCGCAGGCGATCACCGAGATGTGGAAAGAGGTCGGCATCAACGGCAAGGTGAACATCGTCGAGAAATGGTCCGGCGGCTCGCCCGAGATGATGGCGCGCAACTGGTCGAATCCGATGTATTTCGCCGACCCCTTCGGCTCCTTCGGGGTGATGTGGGCGCCGCATGGCCCGTCCGAGGGCGAGGGCCGGTTCAACACCGACGAGGCCTATGCCAAGGTTTGGGAACGCTTCCGCTATTCCAAGGACGTCGAGGCCCGCAAGGCCGCCTATGCCGAGCTGCAGGAGCGTATCAAGCAGGACCCGCCTTTCCTGGTGCTCTATCGCCCCTATGAAAGCTGGGCGATGAACAAATCCGTCACCTGGGCGCCGAAGCCGGGGCATATCCCCTATGTGCTCGACTTCCGCGCCGGCGCGATCTCGCTCGCCTCGAACTGATCTGACCGGGGTTCGTCGCCGGGATGCGATGGACCCCTCCCTCCCATATACGAAAGACCTTCCGACATGACCCTCCGTCTTGCCATCGTTGCCGATATCCATCACGGCGCGCCTTCCTCGACCAAACGCGGCGATGCCGCCATGGGGCTGATGGAGGAATTCGCCCGCTATGTCCGCGACGCCGATGTCACGCATGTGCTGGACCTCGGCGACCGGATTTCCGACGTCGATCACGACACCGACCTGCGGCTCGAGGCCGAGGTGGCCGAAGCCTTCCGCGCCGTCGGCACGCCGATCTGGCACTTGAACGGCAATCACGACCGCGATCACCTGAGCGTGGCGCAGAACGAGGAAATCCTCGGTCAGTCGCTGGGGCATGAGACCCATGACGTCGGTGGCTGGCGCATCGTGCTCTGGCGTGCCGACAGCCGGATTTACCGCAGCTCCGATCATTCGGGTTTCATCCTGCGCGAGGCGGACCTTTTGTGGCTGTCGCGCACCGTGCAGGCCGCCGACCGGCCGCTGCTGATCGTCAGCCACGTGCCGCTGTCGGGTCATTCGCAGACTGGGAACTATTACTTCCAGAACAACCCCGGGCTTTCGACCTATCCGATGGCCGAGCGTGCCCGTGCCGCGCTGGCCCAGGCGCGGGTGCCGGTGGTCTGCCTCTCCGGCCATGTGCATTGGAACACCGTCACCACGGTGGATGGCATCCCGCATCTGACCCAGCAGTCGCTGACCGAAAGCTTCACCACCGAAGGCACCCCCGCCGGCGCCATGGGGGTGATCGAGCTGGGCGAGACGGTGCGCTGGACGGTCGACGGGCTCGACCCCTTCCGCGCCGAGCTGACCCCGGGTCTGCGCCGCTGGACGCCGCCCTTGCCCGAGTTCCGCGCCCATCCCGAACTGCGTGCCCGTCACGCCGCGCCGGAGAGCTGAGCCATGGCCCGTTCCCCCCTTCTGTCCGTCGAGGGGCTGAGCCTGGCCTTCGGCAGCTTCAGCGCGGTGCGCGATCTCTCCTTCGACATCGCAAGGGGGGAGACGGTGGCGCTGGTGGGTGAATCCGGCTCGGGCAAATCCGCCACCGCCCTGGCGATCCTCAGGCTGATCGAACGCGAGGGCGGCCGGATCGCCGGCGGATCGGTACGGCTGCATGGCACGCCGAGCCTCGATCTGGCGGCGCTGAGCGACCGGCAGATGCAGGCGGTGCGCGGCAACCGGGTGTCGATGATCTTTCAGGAGCCGATGACGGCACTGAACCCGGTGATGCCGCTGGGCGAACAGGTGGCCGAGGTGCTGCGCCTGCACCAGGGGCTGAGCCGGGAACAGGCCCGCATCGCCGCCTGCGCCGCCTTCGACCGGGTGAAGATCCCCGATCCCGAACGCCGGCTGGATCAGTTCCCGCATGAACTCTCGGGCGGGCTGCGCCAGCGGGTGATGATCGCCATGGCGCTGGCCTGCCGCCCCGATGTGCTGATCGCCGACGAGCCGACCACCGCGCTCGACGTCACCACCCAGGCCGAGATCCTCGCCCTGATCCGCGACCTGCAGCAGGAGATCGGCATGGCCGTTCTGTTCATCACCCATGACATGGGGGTGGTGGCGCAGATCGCCGATCGGGTGGTGGTGCTCTGCCGTGGCGACAAGGTCGAGGAAGGCCCGGTCGCCGATGTCTTCCTGCGCCCGGTGGCGCCCTATACCCAGGGATTGATGGCGGCGACGCCCAAGCTCGGCTCCGGCGCGCCAAAGCCGCCGATGACGGTGGGCGATCCGGTGCTGGAGGTCGAAAACCTCTCGGTCCGCTTTCCGGTCAAGCGCGGGCTGGGGCGGCAGGGGCACCTGGATTACCACGCGGTCAATGGCGTCTCCCTTGCCTTGGGGCGGGGGGAGACACTGGGGCTGGTGGGCGAATCCGGCTGCGGCAAGTCCACGCTCGCCCGCGCGGTGCTGCGGCTGATCGAACCCGCTGGCGGGCGGGTCAGCCTGCAGGGGCGCGAGATCACCCGGTTGGAGGCCGCCGAGTTGCGACCGCTCAGAGCCGAGGCTCAGATGGTGTTCCAGGATCCCTTCGCCAGCCTCAATCCGCGCATGCCGGTGCGCGAGCTGATCACCGAACCGGCCGATATCCAGTCGCCGCTGCGCAAGGCAGATCGCCAGGCGCTGGCGGAGGAGCTGTTGCGCAAGGTCGGGCTGGAGCCCGAGGCGGCAGAGCGCTTCCCGCATCAGTTCTCCGGCGGTCAGCGGCAAAGGCTCTGCATCGCGCGGGCATTGTCGGTGCGGCCGGCGCTGATCGTGGCGGATGAGGCGGTCTCGGCGCTCGATGTTTCGGTGGCGCGGCAGGTGACCGATCTGATGGCGCGGCTGCAGGTGGAGGAGGGAGTGTCTTTCCTCTTCATCTCGCACGACATCGCGGTGGTGGAGCGGGTGAGCCATAGGGTGGCGGTGATGTGGGCCGGCCAGATCGTCGAGACCGGCCCGACCGAGGCGGTGCTGCACGACCCGCGCCACCCCTATACCCGACGGCTGCTGGCGGCGGTGCCGGTGCCGGACCCGTCGCGGCGCGGGGGACACCGGGGGGGAGGGGAGAGCCTTGCGCGGCCCTCGCTCCTGCTGCCGGCAGGGCAGGCGCCCGAGCGCGCCGAGATGGTCGAGGTCGGGCTGGGGCATTTCGTGGCGCGCAGTGACGCCCTGCGGGAGATTCTGGATCGGGCGGGATTTTCTACTGCTGAGGGGGCGGACCGGCCGCTCCACGAGTCGCGACCGCTGCTGGTGGAGGACCTCTGAGGAAAAAATCGCCCGAGTCAGCGCTTCGATCGGAGTATTTTGCCGGGGAGGAGGCGGTGACTCGGGGGGATCTGCGCCGATTCACCGGGCCGGCGGGCGGGGGAGGGGGCCAAAGGGCGAGGCTGGCGCCGGGCGTCCTCTGAGGAGAGCCGCAAGGAATGCCATAAAAATAGGGGTTTTTCGCGGTTCTGTGAAAAAAAACGCAAAAACTTCAAAAATCCACTTGCGGGTATTTGGTGTTATACGTAAAAGCCCCTTCACCGGCGGCGCTGAGGCGCTACGGGGCGCCACGGAGGCGGACGGAACGGAAGGTAGCGGAGCTGC